>DASVDC010000088.1:0-4978 GCA_036381275.1 Pseudomonadales bacterium
GCGAACCTTCGGTTCGCCCGCGGTCTCCCTCGTCGGCCGGAGTTGCCTCGCTGAACAGCGCGAGTCAATCCGGCCTCCTCGGCTTCGCTTAGAAGGGTCAGCGGGGCGCGCGCCCGGCACCGTCGACCTCCATTCGATTGCCTCGCATCAACCACCCTCTTCAGCAGAGGTTACTGGCAGGAGTCCATCTCCTCCGGCCGCGTTGCCGTGTGGTGGTGTCGCGCGGCGCGGCGTTGTGGTGGTGGGCGAGGGTCAGGCGGCGGCGTTGTTTGCGGTGGGCGGGCGGAGGTCGGTGCGGGTGCGGTGGCGGGTGGTCAGCCAGAGGTTGGCGGTGAGGCTGAGTGCGGTGTAGGCGGCGACAGTGGCGGTCAGGGCGGGGCCCAGGAGGTCGTGCCAGTACGCGAGTAGGGCGGCGAGCAGGGCCAGGCGGACGTATTCGGCCAGGGGGGCGTGGCGGCGGCCTTCGAGGAAGGTGCCGAGCACGTAGAACGAGAAGATCAGGATGGCGAGGACGCTCAGCACGAACGGGTACGGGAGCTTCGGCGCGAGCCCCAGCAGCGTCAGGCCGGCGGCGGTGATCAGCCAGTACTGAACGAACACGATCGGACCGCAGCCCGGCACCATCGCGGGGTCGTACTTGGGGCTCTGCCAGTCGGCGTGCACCGGCGGCAGGTCGGCCGGGCGCCAGGCGGGGCTCGAGAACCAGAGCTTGACCTTGTCGCGCCAGCGCCGGGTGCGCAGCGTGTCGCGCGCGGTCTCGTACCAGACGTGCAGGTTCGCCCACAGCGGGTTCCAGCTCGCGAGCTGGTGGGTGATGCCGTAGTAGCAGGGCTCTTCCTGCAGCTCGCGCTGATAGGTGCCGAACAGCCGGTCCCAGACGATGAACACGCCGCCGTAGTTGCGATCGATGTACACCGGATTCTTCGCGTGGTGCACCCGGTGGTTCGACGGCGTGACCAGCACCCACTCGAGCACGCCGAGCTCGGGAACGTGCTCGGTGTGAACCCAGAACTGGTAGATCAGGTTCAGCGCGCCGACGGTGACGATCATTTCGGCGGGGAAGCCGAGCAGGTACAGCGGCACGTAGAACACGAACGTGCTGCCGGTGCTGGTCTGGCGCAGCGCCGTCGAGAGGTTGAACTCCTCGCTCTGGTGGTGCGCGACGTGGGACGCCCAGAACAGGCGCCACTCGTGGCCCATCCGGTGCGACCAGTAGTAGCAGAAGTCGTATCCGACGAACGCCAGCACCCAGACCCACCAGGCGTCCATCGCGAAGCTCGTGAGCCCGAGGCGCCCGCGCACCAGCTCGAACACCACGCCGGTGAGGCCCAGCTTGACCAGCCCGACCAGGCGCGACAGGGTTCCGAGCGACAGGCTGTTGACCGTATCGGCGAGCCGGTAGGTGTTGCGGCCGCGCCAGTAGCCGTACAGGAACTCGATCCCCATCAACAGGATGAAGAACGGGATCGCGTACATCACCAGGTTCATCGGGATGCCTCGATCTCCGCCCGCGCCGTGCCGTCCGACGAGGCCGCGCTGGCGCGCGCGCGGGCCGCGGCGGCGCGCTCGCTGCGCGCGACGAACAGCGACGCGGTCAGATCGCCGGCCACGTTCAGCACCGTTCGTGACATGTCGAGGATGCGGTCGACGCCGAGGATCAGCGCGATCGATTCCGGCGGCGCGCCGACGGTCGCGAGCACCATCATCATCAGCGGCAGCGAGCCGCCGGGCACGCCGGCCGCACCGATCGCGGTGATCACCGCGAGCGCGGCCACCAGCACCTGCGCACCGAGCGAGAGGTCGACGCCGAACACCTGGGCCAGGAACAGCACTGTGACGCCTTCGTACAGCGCGGTGCCGTTCATGTTCATCGTCGCCCCGAGCGGCAGCACGAACCCGGCGATCGGCGGCGGCACGCCGAGCTCGCCCTGCGCCACCGCGATGTTGGTGGGCAGCGTTGCGCTGCTCGAGCTCGTCGAGAACGCGGTGACGATGCTCGCCCGGCTGCGCCTCCAGAACGCGATCGGATCGTAGCCGCCGAACACCCTCACCAGCAGCGACAGGCCGATCAGCCCGTAAAGCACGAGGCCGCCGAGCACGACGGCCACGTACATGCCGAGCTGCTGCAGCAGCTCCCAGCCGAACCGGGCGGTGACCGCGAAGATCAGTCCGAACACGCCGTACGGCGCGAGCTTCATCGCGATGTCGATGATCTTCACGACGACCTGGCCGAGGGCGTCGATCACCCGGATCATCGGCTCGGCGCGGTCGCGGGGAATCAGCGTCAGCGCGGCGCCGAACACGAGCGCGAAGAAGATCAGGCTCAGCATGTCCATGTCGGCGGCGGCCCGGAACGGATTGCGCGGCACGATCTCCACCAGCATGTCCACGCCGACGTCGATCTCGCGGCTGCCGATCTCCGCGGCGTCGGAGCCGTAGCCGGCGAGGAGCTGCGAACGCGTGGCCTCGTCGATACCCGCGCCGGGCTCGAACACGTTCACGAGGGTCAATCCCACCACGGCCGAGAGCGCCGACGAGAGCAGGAAATAGCCGAGCGTCTTGCCGCCGATCCGACCGAGCCGGCGCAAGTCGCCGAAGCCGGCGACGCCGAGCACGATCGACGCGAACACCAGCGGAATCACGGTCATCAGCAAGAGGCGCAGGAAGATGTCGCCCACGGGCTGAGCGACGTTGTCGACCAGCCACAGCACCCAGTCGGCTTGCGGCGCCAGCGCGTGCGCGGCCACACCGGCAGTGGCGCCGGCGACCAGGCCGATCACGATCCGATTGTGCAGTTGCACCTGGAGAACCCTCCCGACCGGTGCCCTACGATTCGCTGGCGGGCGATGATAACAGTAGCGAGCCGTCCGGCCCTAATGATCGCCCGCGGAATCGCATCCTCTGGCACGGTGATTGCTCTCCGGTGATGATTTCGTCCGCGGGCCGGGGGTCGAAAGAACAAGAAGTGGGGAGCTTCATGGCCGAGTACGTCTATCTGGCCGTCGTGCTGGCTGTCGCGCTGTATCTGTTCTGGACGCAGCGCGTCAGGACCGACGTGACCGCGGTGCTGGTCATGCTGTCGCTCGCACTGCCGTGGCCCCGTGCCGACGGGCGCTTCGAGCCGATCCTCACCTACACCGAGGCGTATTCGGGTTTCGGCAGCTCTGCCGTGATCATGATCGCGTCGATGTTCGTGATCGGCGCGGCGATCGTGCAGACCGGGGTGGCGGAGACGCTCGGCCTCAACCTGCTGCGCCGGGTGGCGAAAAACGAGTGGCAACTGCAGTTCGCCGTGCTGGCCGTTTCCACGTTCGTCTCCATGTTCATCAACGACACCACGGTGGTGCTGATCCTGCTGCCGCTGGTGCTCGGCATCTGTCGGGAGCACGGCCTCAGCCCGTCACGGTATCTGATGTTCGTCGCCTACGGATCGCTCCTGGGCGGGCAGTGGACGCTGATCGGCACCCGCAGCAACATCATCGTCAGCGACTTTCTCGAAGTGCGCACCGGCGAAGGCATCGGGTTCTTCGACTTCACCCCCGTCGCGGCGGTGGTATTCGTCGTTGCGGCCGTCTATCTGATGACCGTGGGGCGCCGCCTGTTGCCGAACCGGCCGCCGGTGTTCTCGCGCATGACGACGCGCGAGTTCCTGACCGAAGTGATGGTGCCGGAAGGCTCGAGCGCGATCGGGCAGCGGCTGTTCTCGCTCGAGCCCTTTCGGCGGCAGGGACTCACCGCGGTGGCGCTGCTGCGCGGCGGGCGCCGGGTGTCCCGCTTCGTCGAGCTGGAAGCGGGGGATGTGATCATCGTTCGCGGCACGGTGGACACCATCGGCGCGCTCATCAAGTCGCCGGACTTCAAGGTGCGCGAAGAGGTTGACCTGGACGAATCGATCCTCGAGAGCGCGGAGCTGGTCACCGTGGAAGCCGTGGTGCCGGCGCACTCCGACTACCGGGGCCACCGGGTGAACGAGGCGGCGTTCAATCGCGACTACGGCGTGACGGTCGTCGGGATGGCGCGGCACGGCCGGCCGATCGGTCAGCGGCTGATGCGTACCCGGCTCGAGTTCGGCGATTCGCTGCTGTTCCTCGGCACCCGGGAGGAGGTGGACAGGCTGCGGCAGAACACCGACCTGATTCTGCTGGACGAGCAGACGTTTCCCGCCATCGGCCGCAAGCGGGCGTGGGTCATGCTGGTGCTGCTCGGGCTCATCATCGGCGGCTCGGCCAGCGGTCTGGTGTCGGCAGCCTACGTGATTCCGGTGGCGGCGCTCGCCGCGATTCTGTTCGGCTGCATCGGTCTTCGCTCGGCCTACGCGGCCATCGACTGGCCGACCATCGTCACGCTCGGCGGCATCATCCCGTTCAGTCTCGCGCTCGAGAAGACGGGTGCGGCCGCGGCCCTCGCCGAACTGGTGGTGAGCAATTTCGAGGTCTGGGGTGCGGTCGCGGTGCTCGCTTCGCTGCTGCTGGTCGCGGCGGTACTGACTCAGCTCATCGAGAACGCGGCCGTCGCCATCATCGTCGCGCCCATCGCCTATCAGGTCGCGGAGAACACCGGGCTCGACGGCAAGTCGATGCTGGTTGCGCTGGCGATCGTGGTGTCGTCGGGCTTCAGTACCCCGGTCGCGCACGAGAGCACCATCCTGGTGATGGGTCCCGGGCGCTACGAGTTCCGTCACTACCTTGCCCTCGGCAGCGGCCTGGCGCTGCTCACCTGGCTCGTGACGACGCTGGTGACGCCGCTGGTGTTCGACTTCTAGCCAGTTCCCGTGGGAGCGGCCTCCGGCCGCGAAAGCGGCTCGCGGCCCGAGGCCGCTTGTATGTTGCCTTCTGCCCTGATCGACGGATGATTGGGGCAGCCGGGGTGGGAGGGACTAAGGCCGCTTCTGACCCCGTGGGGTACAGACTGTGGGAGACCTTACCCCCGCCCCTCACCATTGAACGCCGATTAGGAATCTCGCTGCGCTGACAGCCGA
>DASVDC010000089.1:0-10675 GCA_036381275.1 Pseudomonadales bacterium
GCGAACCTTCGGTTCGCCCGCGGTCTCCCTCGTCGGCCGGAGTTGCCTCGCAAACTGCGCGAGTCAATCCGACCTCCTCGGCTGCGCTCAAATGCCCCTGCGAACGCTTCGGCCAGCACGCCCCCACCACTGTCCTTCCGCATTCCGTCGGTCGGAGGTTGCTTCCACCGGCTGAGGCGGTTCCGTTCGACCACTGGTCATTGCGGACGGTGCGGGCGCATCATCCGTGGACCGCCTCGACCGGAGAGTGCCGTGGAGGAGCCGCGGGTTCGGGACGATGGACTGCAGGTGGAGGAGCATCCGGGGTTTCAGCGCGCGTTCTGGGTGACGCAGCGCGTGGCGTGGGTGGTGTTCGGGGTGGTTCTGCTGCTGGCGCTGGCGGGGCTGACGGGGGGCGGAGGATATCTCGCGCAGGGGACGGTGGTGGTGGGCGGGGCGGAAGTTCGGTACCCGCGGGTGGCACGGTGGGAGGCGGCCGATGAGCTCAGGGTCGCCTTTCCGGCCGGGGCGGAGGTGCACCGGCTGACGCTCGGGGGCGCGTTTCTCGACCACTACGCGGTGGAGGCGGCGATGCCGCGGCCGCATCGCGCGCTCGGCACCGAGGCCGGGCTCGCGCTGGAGTTCGCCGGGCAGGCGGGCGAGCCGCTGCACGCGGTGCTGCAGTTGCGTCCGCTGCGCCCGGGCATGCCGCGATTCGCGGTGACCGCTGACGGCGCCTCGGCCGAGGTCAACGCCGTCATTCTTCCCTGAAGTTCCGCTCGAAGGAGAAAGCGCATGGAAACCGTGATTCGCGGGATTGCCGTCTACGCCTTTCTGCTCGTCGTGATGCGCCTGTCGGGACGGCGGACGCTGGCACAGGTCACGCCGTTCGACTTCGTGGTGCTGCTGATCGTCGCCGAGACGACGCAGCAGGCGCTCCTCGCCGACGACTATTCGCTCGTCAACTGCTTCGTGCTGGTGCTGACGCTGTTCGTGGCCGACATCGTGCTGTCGTACGTCAAGGAATGGTCGCCGCGAACCGCGCTCGTGCTGGACGGGACGGCCACGGTGCTGGTGAGCCGCGGCCGGCCCGACGAGAAGGCTCTGCGGGGCGCGCGGGTCGATCTGAACGACGTGCTGGAGTCGGCGCGCGCGCAGCACGGGCTCGAGCGCCTGGATCAGATCAAGTTCGCGGTGCTCGAGGTGGGCGGCAACATCAGCATCGTGCCCGCAGACTGAGCGGGTCGCCCGCAGACTGACGCGGGTCGCCCGCGGACTGACGCGGGTGGTACGGCGGCGCGCCGCCCGACGCGCCGCCATCCGCCGTCGGTTACGGTAGCGTCTCGACGAACAGGCTCTTCAGCCGGCGCTGCCAGCTCACGATCCAGTGCGGCGTCGCGCGGCCGGTGCCGGCCATCTTCGCGCCGGGGTGGGCGCTCATCACGCGCTTCAGCACTTCCTCCTCACCGTCGCAGACGTCGACGAAGAACACGTGACGGCCGGCTTCCAGCTCGTCGCGGAAGCGCCGGAAATTGCTGTTGAACGATTGGATGCCGATGAGGCCGCCTTCCCAGGTGAAGAAGCCGAGCAGGATGATCGCGAGGAATATGAACGGGATCCATCCCGCGGGCGAGACGTGCCATTCGGCCAGCCAGGTGATACCGAGCACCAGCAGCGCCGCGATCACGCCGACCGCGAGGCCGTACTCGCCCGACTGGATGATGTCCTTCTTCATCAGGGACTGCACGTCGTGCAGGTGCGTGTGGCTCTCGGCGGCGGTGTCGTCCAGGGTCAGCACGTGGATCTGCTCGGTCGGGAGGCCCGAGCGTTCCAGCTCGTCTTCCACCCGTTCGAGCTCGTCCAGATCGTCGCTGATGAAAAAGTACCGTTGCATCTTCATGACTTCCTCTCCCTTGCCAGCATGACGTGGTGCTCTCTCGTTGTACGTTGTGCCGCCGCTCGCGAAGGCCGGGGGTGCCGACGCCGCCGAAGACGTGGGGGTGCAAAGTCCGGACCGGGGAGTGGCCCGGGAACCGCTGCACACAGGGAGGTCGGGAGCGCAGAACGGCGCGTCGGACCGATTCGGCCGAACGAACGCCTCGCCGCCGCGCGTTGCGTGGCGGATGGCCTCTCACCCCACGCTGCCGCCGGCTTCCAGCTGCCGGTGCTGGCGCGTCCCTCTGCCATCGGTCCGCCTCGGGGCCCGGACGGGGTGCTCACCGTCACGGCCCGTGAAATGGAACATGTCGGACATTCTGCGCCGCGCACGGGTTCAAGACAAACAACCCGTCCAACGTTTCAGGAATAAAACGTTGCACTTCTTGGAACCGCATCGAATGAATCAGTGCGGCCGAATCTTCATCCGCGACGACCCGCCGGTGGCGCGGAAGCGATCGCTGCGCCGCAGCGACGAAGCCGACGGGCGATCCGGCGGCTCCGGTGCCGCCCGGCTCGGCGGCCGCTGCGGTGCGAGGTCCGGCGCGTTCATCCGCCGCTCGAAGCGGCCGCGATCGACCGGCCGGTACGGCATGGCGTCCGTCGCGCGATAGCGGTCCCGGCGCGACAGCCCGGACGACGCCGGCGGGCGGCCGAACGGCACGTCGCCGCGCGCGTCCAGCCGATCCCGGGTGCGCCAGCGCAGCTCGCGGAAATCGTCGGGGCTGCGCTCGCGCAGGCGGTGGAACCCGGGCTCGAGCACCGGCGGGTGGTGCCGATCGAACAGCCGCGGGCGCCAGTAGTCGTGGTAGCGCAGCGCGTACTCGCGCCCATAGTACGGGTGGTTGCGCTGATCGGGCTGCAGGAAGTACAGGCTCCCCTGCGGCCAGCCGATCGCGAACGCGCCGGTCACCCCCCAGAAGCGCTGGCTCGCGAGATAGTGATGTCGGGGATACGGGTAGTAGTAGACCGGGCAGGGACGCGAGTGGTAGTGCAGCACGCGCCACCGGTGCGGCCGGTGCACGAGCGCGGGCTCGTAGTACGGCACGAAGATCACCGTGGGGTCGGCAGCATGGATCCGTACGTAGTCCGAATCGGCCTCGACCCGCTGACGGCGATCCGAGGTCAGATTGCCGGCGGCGTACGCCTTGCGGCGGAAGCGGTTCACGGCCGCCAGCACGTCCTGTTCCCGGCCGGCGACCGCCGCGCCGAGTGCGGCCGTCCAGTCCGGGTCCTCCGCGAGCTTGGCGAGCGCTTCGGGATAGTTGAGCAGCGCCACCACCGATTCGTGCCAGTGCGGGTCCGCTTCCACCGGCTGGCCGTCGTCGAGCGCCTCGCGGTAGCGGGCCGCTTCGGCGACCTGGTCCGGCCGCTTCGCGGCAGCGAGCACCACCGCGAGCAACTCGTCCGGGTACAGCGCCACGGGAGCCACCAGCGTCTCGAGCTCGCGCGCATCGAGCGCCTCGGCGGCTTCGGCGGCGCGGGCGCCCGGCACGGCGAGCAGCACCAGCGCAGCGAGCAACACGGCGGCAATCCCTCTTTCGATCATGCGCGACTCCTGCCGGACGACCGCGTCCGGTACGTCGGTCGGTTCGAATCAGACCGCGAGCGCGCCTTTTGGTGCCGCGAGCGCAACCTCGCGTCGTGCCCGACGCGGCAGAGGCGCACCGCGCGGCGGCCATCGCGTTCAGCCTGAGTTAAGACAACCGGGTCTACGCTCCCGGTGGATCGGCACGAGCAGGAGCGCGGACATGAGCGCCAAGCGTCTTTGCGTCGCGGCGGCGATGACTCTGCTGGTGACGGCCGGTGCCGTCCGCGCCGAGCCGTCGGGGGACCTTCCGGAAGGCGGCGGCTACTACGCCTACGCCGACGTGATCGACGTGACGCCCCGCTACGGCTGGCACGAGGTCAGCGAGCCGGTGCTGCAGTGCGTCGAGCCGTCCCGCCCGGTGCGCCGCTACGGCCACCACGACGACTACCGTGTCCGCCACCTTTCCGGTGACGGGGCCGCCGGGCTGGTGGGGGGACTGATCGGCGGGCTGATCGGTCATCAGTTCGGCGGCGGCAACGGCAAGACCGCGCTCACCATCGCCGGTGCCGCGATCGGCGCCTCGGTCGCGCGCGACTTCGCTCGCGAGCGCCGTGAGTTCGACCGCTACGACCACGGCGACTGGCGGGAGCGCCACGAGCCGGTGCGTCACTGCACCGAGACCTACCGGACCCGCCGCGTGCGCGGCGTGAACGGCTACGACGTCACCTATCGCTATCGCGGCGCCACCTTTCACAAGTGGGTCGACGAGCATCCGGGCGACGTGATCCGGGTGCGCGTGGACGTCGAGCCGGTTGTCGACGGCTGAGCCGCGGCATTCAGGATGGATTCATCGAGCCGGCGCTAAGGTCCGGCAAAAACGGGAGATCGACGATGCCAAAGGAACGTTGCGGAGCCCGGGCGGCCGCGCTGCTGCTCGCGGCACTGGCGGTGCCGCTCGGTCTCGGCGCCGAGCCGGGGCCGGTGGTGCGGCTGTTCCCCACGACGGTGCTCGAGGACATCCGCGAGACCGGTCAGGTCGCCGAGGACATGGAGAACAGCCTGCAGGAGGTGATCCACCGGCTCGATCTGCAGCAGCAGCTCTACACCGAGAGCCTCTGTCAGGGCGCCGACGGCGATCAGGGATGCGAGCGGATCGCCAGACAGCTCGGCGCCACCTACCTCGAGATGTTGAACGCGATGAACGAGCGGCTGCCGGAAATGGAAGCCGCGGTGGCCAGCACGCGCAACAGCCTGGAGAAGCGTCTGCGCGAGGAGCTGGGCCAGCGCACCACCCCGACGACGCTGCAGAACACGCTGCTCGGCGAAGGCGCCGACGCGGCGGCGCCGAAGGAGCGGCCGGCGCTGCGCGGCCGTTCCGGGGTGCGGCTGTCCGACCGCTTCAAGCAGTACTACGAGCTGGTCGCGACGCATCGCAACGGTCCGAGCAGCTCGCTCGCGGTGGTCGCCGCGGACATCTACCTCGACATGGAGGAGGCCTCGCAGCTCATCGCCGCGACGCAGCAGGAGATCGCCCGCGCGTCGCTGATGGAGCAGCTCAATCAGTCGTTCGGGCTGATCACGCCGGAGATGGCCGAAGTGGTGAACGGCGTGAAGGAGATTCTGTTCGGCGAGACGGCACGCGAAGCGCCGATCGCCGCACCGCCGTACGAGATCGGCGAGAGCGAGTTCGTCAGTCCGTTGGCCATGTAGCGGCGGGAAGCCGCGAGCGGCCGCAACCGTCGACAGGAGATCGTGATGCGTACACTGTTCGTCCTCTGTCTGGCCGCGCTCGGCGTGGCCGGCTGTGCCTCTCAGCAGAACACGGCGTACTGCTCGGCCCGGTTGCCGGGCACCCTCACCGCGGCGATGGACGAGGCGCGGGAGCGCCTCGGCAACGGCTGCGAGTACCACTTCGACGCCTATTACCGGGATCTCCTGTCGATCGCGGAAGCGAATCCGGATTCCAGGAACCGGATGCACTTCAGCGACTTCCTGCTGCAGGTGAACGACATGGGCGTGATCAGCCGCCGCCAGGCCGAGGCGCTCTACAACCGCTATTTCGGCATCAAGTTCGTCTCGCTGCAGGGTGACTACAACACCTGCTCGCAGACCTGTCCGCAGCGCGCGCGGGTGCTCTCCGACATGAAGGCGGAGCTGCACGACAAGGAGCTGGGGCTTTTGCGCGCGAGCGCCGATCAGCAGAGCTTCTATCGGGCCGACAATCTGCTGAAGGAGGCCGAGCTGGTGCTCGAGGCCACCTGCGCGGCCTGTGAGGCAGGCGGGAGCCGATGAGCCGGGGTTTCCTGCCGGGGCTCGGCGTCGGCGCGCTCGTCGCGACGCTGGCGCTGATGCTGCTTGCCGCGCTGCAGGACGGCTACGCGTATCGCGACCTGGCGGGCTGGCTGACGCTGAACCTCGGCAGCTCGAGCGGCCTGTTCGCGCTGGTGCTGGTGCTGTTCGTCGTGCACCTGGCGCGCCTTCGCCGGCTGCTCGACGGCACGCCCGAGCGCCGGCTGGTGGTCGAGCTCGATCAGCTCACCGACGTGTGGACCCACGTGTTCATCGGGATCGGCGTGGTCTGGACGGCGGTCGGCATGCGCAGCGCGCTGCAGGCGACGCTGGCCGACACCGATCAGGTGGTCGCCGGCAGCGCCGGCACGATGCTGAAGCGACTGGTGGACGGCGGCATCCTGGTTGCGCTGACCACCACCATCGTCGGCGCCGTCGGCGGCTACCTGATGCGGCTCGCGAAGACGCTGTACGTCGGCGCCGCGCTGCACGCGTTCTACGACGCGCTGCAGCAGCGCGACGTGCGCGAGCTTGTCGAAACCGTGCGGCGCATCGAGCGATCGCTCGAAGCTCCGCGTCCGGCGCAGGAGGAACGGCGTGCACCGGGCTGACGGCCATCAGGGCGTGGACGAACTGCTGCAGGCGGACGTGATGCGCTTCATGGCGATCATCGCGTTCTGTCTGATCGCGATCCTCGCGCTGGTGCGGGCCGCGGAAACGCCGGCCGCGCCGGTCGCCGCACCGGTCGAGCGGATGCCGCCGGCCGCGCCCGCACCGCCCGCTCGCGAGCCGCCGGCACCGGCGCGACGCGCCGATCCCGTGCCCGAACCCGTGCCCGAGCCATTGCCCGCGATCGAGCCGGTTCCCCCGGAGCCGGTGCCGCCGATCGAGCCGGTGCCCTCGGTGCAAGCCGCGCCCCCGGTCGAGACCCCGCCGCCCCCGCCGCAGACCGATCCGGCGCCGCCGGACGAGCGCGGGCTCAGCCTGCGCTTCGCGTCCGACCAGGACTTTCTGCGGCTGCTGAACCGCGGCGAGATCCGGGTCTTCGCGTTCCGCGACGGCCGGGTGCTCGCGCTCGGCCAGGACCTCGCGCTGCAGCCGGCGAGCGCCCCCGGGCGGCTGTACGAGCTGATGCCGGGGACGATCCCCGAGCTGATGACGTCGGCGCTCAGGGCCGCGGAAGGCAAAGGGGATTTCCGCTGGGGCGTGACGCTGCCCGAGCGCGTGGTGCGCGCGATCCGGGAGTACCTGGACGCGGGCGCGAGGGGAACGCTGGTGATCGACCGGTTCGGCGAGGTACGGCTCGGCGATGCGTAGGCTGGTCACGAGTCGCCTGACGGCCGGCGTGCTGTGCATCGCCGCCGGCGTGCTGTGCAGCGCCGCTGCCGCGGCGGCGCAGGCGCCGCTCGACAGCGAGCTCGGCCGCTGGCTCGACCGGATCGCGCCGGAGCTCGCCGAGACGCTCGCGCAGCATCCGCGGTTCCGGGGCGAGACGCTGCGCCTCGTGGTGTTGACGCCCGGCAATCCGGAGGGCCGGAGCAACCGCCTCGCCGAGGCGATCGAGCAGCGGCTCCGCCAACGGCTGCTCGCGGTGGAGGGCGTGCGCCTGGCCGCGGAATCGTCGGCGCGGCGCTGCGAGCCGCCGCGGCCGATCGACTACCTGATCCGGATCGACCTGACGCCGGTCGGCAGCCGCGAAGCGCGTGTGCAGGTGGCCGTGGTCGACCTCGCGGAGTCGCTCTGGGTCGGCGGCATCAGCCACGAATGGGAGGGTCAGCTCAGCGCGGCCGAGCGCAGCGCGCTCGGCAGCGCCGTGACGCAGGCCGAGCCGGGCAGCGCCGGCAGTCCGATCCCGCTCGGCGATGCCGATGCGGTGGCGGCCGCGCTGAAAGCGGATCTGCTGTGCACGCTGCCTCGCGGTCTCGACGGGCCGTTGTACGTGACGGTGCCGGAGCGCACCGAGCTGTCGCGCGTCGCGCTGGCGCTGCAGTCGGCGCTGCGCTACGAGCCGGTCGCGGCGCTGACCGCGGATCGCGGTGATGCCGCCTGGCTGCTGGAGCTGGCGCCGCGGCACGCGGTCAGCGATGTCGGCGAGCTCGAGCTCGTGCTGACCGATCCGGACGGCGGACCGCGCCAGCGGGTCGCTTCGGTGTTCGTGCTCGCTCCGGCGCTCGCGCAGCAGCCGGCGAAACCGCCGCCGCTGCGGCCGCGGCGCGAGGAGGCGGCACCGCCCGCACGGCCGGCGCCCGCGGTGGCACCGGCGCGCACGCTGCTGTCGATGCTGGAGATGCAGCCGGCGGCTCCGGAAGGCATCTGCGACGACCGGCAGGCGCGGATCAACGCGTGCGTCGAGGTCCGTTTCGAGCTGCACGAGCCGGCCTATCTCTTCGTGCTGCACACCCGCGGCCATGCGCTGGTGGACGCGCCCTGCGACGCCCGGCTCGAGCGGGCCGAGCCGGGCGAGCGACGCTTCCGGCTGCGGGTGCCGCCGAGCCGTTACGCAGAGGACCCGGACAGCGCGCCGGACGCGGGCCTGTACGTGCTCGCGGTGAGGGATCGGACAGCGGCCCGGCAGCTCCGTGAGGTGCTCGGGGCCGCACCCGGCGCCTGCAGCGGCGGCGGTCTCGAGACCGCCGACTGGCTGGCGGGTCTCGAGCGGGTGCTCGGCCGCTATCCGGACCGGGTGCATTGGCGGGCGCTGCACCTCGCCCACGACACCCGGGGCATCGTCGCGCTGTGAGGAGGTGGACATGAGATTTCTGCTCGGGCTGATCGCGGGAGCGGGCGTGGTGCTGCTGATCGCCGCGGCCGCCGGCGATCCGGGGTGGCGCGATCGCGCCGGTGCCGCGCTGCAGACCTTGCAGGCGCGCGCGGTCGACATCTGGCACCGGGCGGCCGCCGAGGTCGCGCCGACGGAGCCGAACGACACCGACGAGGCCGAGAAGGTCGTGGTCGCCGCGGCGCCGCCGCAGCCGCCGGGAGAGCCCGATGCCGCCGCGCCGGCCGTCCCGGAGCAACCCGCGGAGCCGGCGTTGACCGCCGCGGAGCCGCCGGCAGCGGACCCGGCGTCGCCGCCGGACGCCGCGGTCGACGAGGCGCCGCAGCCGAGCGCGGTGCCGATTCCGCGGCCGCCGGATCCGGAGCCGGTGGATCGGCCGCAGGCGCTGTCGGGCGTGCAGCGGATCTGGGTGCCGTTCCACAGCGAGATGTCCGCGAACGGCTTCGCGGCCCGGCTCAGTCGGTCGCTGGACCATCCGTTCCGGGTGGAGCGCCGGGGGCCGCGCAGCTATCAGGTGGTGTTCCGCTACCGCAGCGAGCCCGAGCGGCAGGCGCTGCTCGCGCAGGCGGCGGACGCGACGGGATTGCCGCTATGACCCATCCGCTGCCCGTGCTGCTCCTGCTCGGCCTCGGCCTGATCCTGAACCTGCGCGCCGAGGCCGCCGGCGGGTACCCGTACCAGTCCTGCTTCGAGATCGCTTCGCGGCTTCACGACGTGCCGCTCGACGTGCTGCTCGCGGTGGCCGCCACCGAGAGCGCGTGGAATCCGGATGCCCGCTCGCACGCCGATGCCCACGGCATCATGCAGATCCAGTGGCCGGGCACGGCGCAGCACCTGGGCGTGACGCGGCTCGCCGAGCTGTACAACCCGTGCCTGAACATCGAGCTCGGCGCCCGCTACCTGCGAGAGCTGCTCGACCGCAGCGACGGCGACCTGACCCGCGCGCTCGCGGCGTACAACTACGGACCCGGCCGCATCGCCGGACAGGACGCGCTGCCCGCCGGCGCGAGCCGCTACGTCGCGCGCGTGCACGATCAGCGCGACCGGATTCGTCGCGACGCCGAGCCGGCCGCCGCCCGGGTCGCGGACGCCGCCGGTGCGGTGATGCGCTTCGATCACCCCGCGCGGGCGCGGCGTTTCGCCGAGACGCTGAACGCGCGGGTCGCGAGCGCCCGGTTCGACCTGACCGAGCTGGACGGCGGCTGGGGCGTGACGATGCGGGTCGAGCCGGCGGGCCTGAGCCTCGAGGACGTGACGCTGCTGGAGAGCCTCGGCTGGGCCAGCCTGGCGGGAGACGCGCGGTGACCGGGTGGCGCGCGGCGCTGATCGCCCTTGCCGGACTCGGCGCGGCCGTGTCGGCCGCCGCCGCGGAGATGCTCGTGCAGGGTGAAGTGATCGACGTGGTGCCGGTCGCCGCCGGCGGCCGGGCGGTCGCCAACGACTGCCATCCGCCGCGGCCGCGGCCGGAGGATGGGCTGGTGGCGCTGCTCGGCTGGGATCTGCGTGCGTCCTGTCGGGCCGCGGCGAACGCCTACCGCGTCTATTACCGCTGGGACGGCCGCACCTACAGCCGGCTGATGCCCGAGCCGCCGGGCGATACGGTGCCGCTGCGGGTGCGCGTCGAGTAGCGGAGGCTTCGGCCCGGCGGCTTCAGTCGCAGGGGAAGCGGTCCGCGAGGTTACCCAGGGTGCCGGCGACGGTGGCGGCGAGGCGCCGATTCAGCAGGAACGCCGGCAGCCGGCCGGGGTCGACCGCGAGCCGGAACGTGACCCGGATCCGCCCGTCCGTGCGGTCGAGCAGCCACTCGCCCTCTGCCGCGCGCATCCGCACCGCGCCGTCCCGCTCGGGCACCGCGTCGGGGACGCCTTCGACGACCAGCCGCACGCCGTCGGGCGCCTCGCTCGGGCGCAGGCGGTAGACCATGTCGCGCGACTTGAACGGCCACGGCGCGCTGGTGCGCAGGTAGTACAGCCGCTCGCCCTCGGGTGCCGGCACCGCGTGGGCGGCTTCCGTGAACGCGACCCAGTCTGCGAGGCGGGAAGGGTCGGTGACGAAGTCGCGCAGCTCCGAGAGGCTCGTGCAGACCGTGACGAGGCCGCGGTAGGCGCGCCCGCCGACGTCGCTCAGCCGCCATTCGAGCGTCACGCCGTCCACCTCGCCGG
>DASVDC010000090.1:0-36397 GCA_036381275.1 Pseudomonadales bacterium
CCGCCTGCGAAGCGGCCCGCGCCGCGCAATCGGTGCTCGAACGCAAACGCCGCAAGGGCTACACCGCCGCGGAAGAACGCGCGCTCGACCGCGAGGAAGCCGCGATCGACGCCGAGCTGCGCCGCCATTGCTGATACGGGGTACCGGGCAAAAGGCGAAGGCCAAAAAAAGCCGGAGGCCAGGGCCTCCGGCTCGCGTCGGTGACGGCGATCAGAAGTCGTCGTCGAAGTCGTCGGCACCGGCGCCCGCACCGGCCGCGGCGCCTTCCTTCTTCTTCGGCAGCTCGGCGACCAGCGCTTCGGTGGTGAGCATCAGGCTCGCGACGCTGGCCGCGTTCTGCAGCGCCAGGCGCACGACCTTCTTCGGGTCGATGATGCCCATCTTCACCATGTCGCCGTACTCGCCGTTGGCGGCGTTGAAGCCGAAGTTGGCGTCGCCCGCCAGCACCTTGTCGGCCACCACCGACGGCTGCAGACCGGCGTTGGCGACGATCTGCCGCAGCGGCTCCTGGATCGCCCGAGCCAGGATGTTGAGGCCGGCCCGCTGATCCTCGTTCGCCACCTTCAGCTTCTCGAGCACGCGGCCGGCACGCAGCAGCGCTACGCCGCCGCCGGGCACGACGCCTTCCTCCACCGCGGCACGGGTCGCGTGCAGCGCGTCGTCGATGCGCGCCTTCTTCTCCTTCATCTCGATCTCGGTGGCCGCGCCGACCTTGATCACCGCGACGCCGCCGGCCAGCTTCGCCAGCCGCTCCTGCAGCTTCTCGCGGTCGTAGTCGGACGTGGTCTCCTCGATCTCCTTGCGGATCTGGTTGACCCGGCCTTCGATCGCCGCCTGGTCGCCGTTGCCGCCGACGATCGTGGTGTGCTCCTTGGTCAGCTCCACTCGCTTCGCGGTGCCGAGGTCGTCCAGCGTGATCTTGTCGAGCGCGAGACCCACCTCGTCGGAGATCACCTTACCGCCGGTCAGCACCGCCATGTCCTGCAGCATGGCCTTGCGCCGATCGCCGAAGCCGGGCGCCTTGCAGGCGGCGACGTTCAGCACGCCGCGCAGCTTGTTGACCACCAGGGTCGCAAGCGCCTCGCCTTCGATGTCCTCGGCAATCACCAGCAGCGGCTTGCCGGAGCGCGACACCGACTCGAGCACCGGCAGCATCTCCCGGATCGTGCTGATCTTCTTGTCGCGCAGCAGCACGTACGGCTCGGTGAGCTCGGCCAGATGCCGCTCGGTGTTGGTGATGAAGTACGGCGACAGGTAGCCGCGGTCGAACTGCATGCCCTCCACCACCTCGAGCACGTTCTCGAGGCCGGAGCCGTCTTCCACGGTGATCACGCCTTCCTTGCCGACCTTGGCCATCGCCTCGGCGATGATGTCGCCGATCGCGGTGTCGGAGTTCGCGGAGATCGCCGCGACCTGCGCGATCGCGCTCGACTCGGTGCACGGGGTGGCGAGCTTGTCGAGCTCGTCCACCACCGCCTTCACGCCGGCGTCGATGCCGCGCTTCAGGTCCATCGGGTTCATCCCGGCGGCGACCGCCTTCATCCCCTCACGGATGATGGACTGCGCGATCACGGTGGCGGTGGTGGTGCCGTCGCCCGCCTCGTCGGCAGTCTTGCTCGCGACCTGCTTCACCATCTGCGCGCCCATGTTCTCGTACTTGTCCTGGAGCTCGACCTCCTTGGCGACGCTGACGCCGTCCTTGGTGACGGTCGGAGCGCCCCAGCTCTTGTCGAGCACGACGTTGCGTCCCTTCGGCCCCAGCGTGACCTTCACGGCGTTCGCGAGCACGTCCACGCCCCGGGCCAGACGTCTGCGCGCCGACTCGTCGAACAGCACTTTCTTCGCAGCCATGTCTCAACCTTCCTCGTTATTCGATCACGGCGAGGATGTCGGATTCGCGCAGAACCACGAGCTCCTCACCATCCAGCTTCACTTCGCTGCCGGCGTACTTGCCGAACAACACCGAGTCGCCCACCTTGACCGCCAAGGCGCGAACCTGGCCGGTCTCGAGGGGCTCCCCCGGCCCCACCGCGAGGACCTCGCCCCGCTGCGGCTTCTCCTTGGCGTTGTCCGGGATCACGATCCCGCCCGCTGACCGCGACTCTTCTTCTACGCGCCGGATCAGCACCCGGTCGTGCAGAGGTTTCAGCTTCATCTCCATTCCTCTCAAGCGTTGAGTCCAAGACCCGCCCGGACGAGCGGGCCCCTCGGTAAGCGAGGCGCTTCATGGGGCCGGTTCTGAGGATTTCAAGAGGGGGAGGCGTACGATGTGGGAGCGGCCTCCGGCCGCGAATGCTCGGAAGAGTTCGCGGCCGGAGGCCGCTCCCACACGGTGGCGGAGGTTCGCGGCCGGAGGCCGCTCCCACAAAGGTCAGGCGACCTGGGCCGGCGGCCGCACCACGCCTTCCTGCACCGCGCGCTCGTGCAGCGCCAGGGTCGCGGCGTTCAGGTCCGCCTCGTCGACCACGAACTTGATGTCCACCGCGCGCATCGACTGGTGCACGGCCAGCACGTCCACGCCTGCGTCGGCCAGCGCCGAGACGCACTTCGACAAGAGCCCCGAGACGTCGAGGTTGCTGCCGACGGCGGCGACGACGGCCACCCGGCGCACCGTCACCGTCGCGTTCGGGAACGCCTCCTGGAGGTCGCGCTCGATGCGCTTGACGTTCTTCAGGCTGGTGGCGAGGTAGTGGGTGATCGAATTCGCGTTGCTCTCCCGGGTCACCGTCCGCAGCTTGTAGCGGTCGAGAATCGTCTGGATTCCGGACGCGTGACCGCTGCGGTCGACGATGTCGTGGCTGAAGAACTCCACCGCGAACACGCCGCGCCGGCCGGCGATGATCTCGACCCGGGGCTGCTCGGACTGATAGGCCGCTTCGATCAGCGTACCGGCGTGGTGGGGCTCGAAGCTGTGCCGGACCCGGAGCGGAATCGCCGCCCGGCGCAGGCACTGGGCGGCACCGGGGTGGATCGCCTCCATCCCGAGCACCGAAAGCTGATCGGCGACGTCGTAGTTGGTGCGGCCGATCGCCACCGCGTTCTCGACCCCGACGATCTTCGGGTCGGCGCTGCAGAGGTGATACTCCTTGTGGATGATCGCCTCGCGCGCCCGGGTCACCGCCGCGAGCCGGCTGAAGGTGATCTCGCTGTAGCCGCGGTCGTAGGTGTTCATCAGCCCTTCGGCGCAGCGCGCGTAGCCGGTGCAGATCGGCAGCTCGCGCGAGAGGTCGTAGGGCGCGATCCTGCGGGCGAGGTGATCGGCGAGCGGCAGCACTTCCGGCGCGCCCCAGCCGGAGAGATCGACGAACCGGGCGTTCACCCCGTGGCGCCGGAGCAGCAGCGCGGTGTTGTGCGCGCTGTGTACCTCGCCGAGCGCCGCCAGCATCTCGCGCACCTTGCCGAGGTGCTCGTCGAGCCGGAAATGGCCGGAGCTGCAGAGCTGCTGCAGGTGGTCGAGGGTGTGCCGGACCTCCTCGACCCGCCGGCCGATGAAGCCGTCCGCTTCCGTGAGGTCCCGCTCGTGCGGGAAGATCGAGCGGTTCAGCGCGCACATCGCCTCGAGGGTGTTGCTCAGCGCCTGCTGCCAGAGCCGGTCGTCTTCCGACTCGTTGAACAGCGCGTACACGCCGGGGTCGCCCGAATGCTTGTGCTCGAGCAGCATGTCGGTGATGCCCGCGTACGCGGAGACCACGAAGATCCGCTGGTAGAGCTCGGCGCCCTTCAGGTTGCCGATCAGCACCGAGCTCATCAGCTCGCTGACCCGCGACATCGACGTCCCGCCGATTTTCTCGACGGTGTGCCGGCCGCGGGGCGTCGCCGGGGTATCGGTCATCCGGATCAGCCCCTCACTTCTTCGGCATCGAGCAGGTAGGCGCCGTCCTCGTCGTGCACCTCCGTACCGCGCAGCGGCGGGTTGAACACGCAGGCGCAGACGAAGTCCTCGTCCGGCCCGACGCGCAGCACGTGCCGGTCGTGCTGGTCGAGCGCGTACAGCATGCCCGGCCGGAGCGCGTAGCGGCGTCCGGTGGTCTTGTCTTCGATCTCCGCGCGGCCGGAGATGCAGTAGACGGACTCGACGTGGTGCTTGTACCACATGTGGGTTTCCGTCCCCGCGTACAGCGTGGTGATGTGGAACGAGAAGCCCATGCCGTCGCTCGCGAGCAACAGCCGGACGCTGTCCCAGTTCCCGGTTTTCGTATGGCGCGCGGTGTCCTGCGCTTCGTTCAGATCACGGATCAGCATGCTTCACGATACCTGCTTCAGATGACGGGCGGCGACCTGCTCGACGGACTCTTCGATGATGCGAAGCCCCTCGTCGAGATCGGCCCGGTCGATGGTGAGCGGGCAGAACAGCTTCACGACCTCGTCGTCCGGCCCGGCGGTCTCGATGATCAGGCCCCGCTCGAGGGCGGCGGCGCTGACCCGCGCGGCGGCTTCGCCGGACGGCATCGCCACGCCCTGCATCAGCCCGCGGCCGCAGACCTCGAGCTGGTGGCGCCGCGCGAGCCGCGCGAGCCGCTCGCGCACGTGTGCGGCCTTCGCCTGCACCTCGCGCTCGAACGCGTCGTCCTTCCAGAAGTGCTCCAGCGCCGCGGCGGCGGTCACGAACGCGTGGTTGTTGCCCCGGAACGTGCCGTTGTGCTCACCGGGCAGCCAGGCGTCGAGATCGGGCCGGATCAGCGTCACCGCGAGCGGCAGCCCCAGACCCGACAACGATTTCGACAGCGTGACGATGTCCGGCCGGATGCCGGCCGGCTCGAAGCTGAAGAACGTGCCGGTGCGGCCGCAGCCGGCCTGGATGTCGTCGACGATCAGCAGGATGCCGCGCTCGCGGCAGATCGCCTCGAGCCGCCGGAGCCAGCCGTTGCTCGCGACGTTGAGGCCGCCTTCGCCCTGCACGGTTTCGACGATCACCGCGGCCGGCCGCTCGAGGCCGCTGCTCGCGTCGTCGAGCAGCTTCTCGAAGTAGCCGAGGGTGTCGAGGTCGTCGCCCATGTAACCGGCGTACGGCACCCGGAACGTGCCGCCGAGCGTGACGCCAGCGGCGCCGCGATGGTGCTCGTTGCCCGACACCGCCAGCGCGCCGAGCGATACGCCGTGGAAGCCGTTGGTGAAGCTGACGATGGTCTCGCGGCCGGTCACCTTGCGGGCGATCTTCAGCGCCGCTTCCACCGCGTTGGTGCCGGTCGGCCCCGGGAACTGCACCCGGTACTCGAGCCCGCGCGGCGCGAGGATCCAGCGCTCGAGCGCCTCGAGGAACGCGGCCTTCGCCGCGGTGTGCAGGTCCAGCGAGTGGGTGATGCCGTCGGCGGCGATGTAGTCCAGGAGCTTCTGCTTCAGGTACGGGTGGTTGTGCCCGTAGTTCAGCGACCCGGCGCCGCAGAGGAAATCGAGGTAGCGATTACCGTCCGCGTCGTAGACGTGGGAGCCGCTGGCTCGGGTGAACACCTTCGGGATCGCTCGGGCATAGCTCTGCACCGAGGATTCCAGACGGTCGAATACGTTCATCGTATCGGGCCTCTCTCTGATTCGTGTTGGACGTGGTCCCCGGGGGCGTCAGGCGCGGTCGGCCGCGAAGCCGGCACCGAACGGGCCGATGCGCAGCAGCACTTCGTCGCCGTGGGTGCCGGCGAAGTGACGTTCCCGGGTGAACAGCAGGCTGCGCTGCATCGGGGCGCTCCGCGCCTCGGCGAATTTCTCGAACGCCCGCCAGGAGGCGGCGTTGCCGGGCTCGATGGTCGTTTCCATGAAACGCACGCCGCGACAGACGTCCCGATCGACGATGGCATCCATCATCCGCGTCGCGAGACGCTGGCCGCGCGCGCGCGCGTGCACGGCCACCTGCCAGATGAACAGCGTGTCCGGCGCATCCGGCTTCAGATAGCCGGTGATCGAGCCGACCAGCTCACCGTCCTGCTCGGCCACCACCGCCGTCCGCGCGAAGTGGCTGACCTGCAGCAGATTGCAATACCGCGAGTTCCGGTCGAGCGGCGGACACTCGGCGATCAGCTCGTGCAGTGCCGGGCCGTCGTCGGCGGTGGGTCTGCGCAGCCGGATCTCGGGCGCCTGCCCGGGTCTCGGGTCGCGGGTTTTCGTCGTGGCGATTCCGCTCCTCGTCATCGGTCCGATCTCCATTACGGCTGTATATTTTAGAGGTCTAAGTGTTACGATACAAACCGTTTCTGAACCACTCGGACCGGAGGACTCCGGAGCGGTGCAAGCGACGTTCCAGGAAGCAGTAATGCCGAGAAGCTCTGATCCCGCGCGGCGGCGGAAGCGCACCCGCGCCCTCACCGGCACCCCCGGCCGCGCCCGCAGCGATGCCAGTGCGGAGCGCAGTTCCGCGGCGCCGAATCCTTGGGATACACTGCCGCGGACCGCCACCGGGCGCCGTGCCAGCGCAGACTCATTGGCCACCAAAGAAGACGTCCTGATCGCGATCCGTCGGATCATCCGGGCGACGGACATTCACTCCCGCAAACTCACCAAGATGGTGGGGCTGACCGCTCCTCAGCTTCTGGTGCTGCGGGCGATCCGTGACCTCGGCGCGGTGGCGATCTCGCGCCTGTCCACCGAGGTGAGCCTGAGCCAGGCGACGGTGACGACGATCCTCGACCGGCTCGAGCGTCGCGGGCTCGTCGCGCGGCGCCGCAGCGAGCACGACAAGCGGGTGGTGCACGCGCTGCTGACGCCCGCGGGCGAAGAGGTGCTCGCCAACGCGCCGACTCCGCTGCAGGACTCGTTCAGCGTGCGATTCGAGCAGCTTCCCGACTGGGAGCAGTCACAGATCCTGTCCGCGCTGCAGCGGGTGGCGGCGATGATGGACGCGGGCGACCTCGATGCGGCGCCGTTCCTCGAGCTCGGCGAGCTGGGCCGATACGGCGACGACGAAGACTGACGATCCCGCGCTGGCGCAGACTCAGGTGACCAGCCGGGCCGCGTAGGCGATCGTGCCTGCGGTGAGCGCCCGACGCCGGCGGAAGTTGTCCAGCGCCTCCGGCGCGGGATTGCGGGAGATCTCCCAGGAGCTCAGCCCGTCGTACCACGTCACCAGCAGCATCCGCCCCTCGGCCGCGTCGTCGCCACGCGCACGGAACAGCCCCTCCGGGCGCGCTACGTAGCGGTCGGTGTCCTCGAACGTCTCCCAGGCTTCCTGGGACAGCGCGACGATCGCATCGCAGTCGGCGAGGCGCACGTCGAAGAACCGGAACACGTAGACCCCCTCCGCCGGCAGCCGACCGATCGTCTGCGGCCGTACCGTCGAGAGGAGCGGCAGCGCGTCGATCACCTGCGCTTCGTCCGGCAGCGCGCGCCGGAAGTCGAGCTCCGGCCGGTCGCCCGGCGCGCCGGCCATCACCAGGAGCTCGTTCGAGCCGACGCCGAACAGGCCCTGCCAGATGCCCCAGCAGCGCAGACCCTCGGCGCTCCAGGCGGGCAGCGTGCGCTCGCGCAGCCGCTCCAGCAGATCGCGCGCATCGCGCCCGGCGCCGCGCAGCCGCAGAAACACGTAGCTGTCAGCCATGCGGGCGCTCCTCCGCGAGACGGATCGACTCCAGCACTTCCTGCACCGGAAACGCGCCGACGCCGAGCCCCTCGTCGACGATCCGGCGCGCGAGCGCCTGACAGACCTCGTTGGCCGGTGTCGGGATGCCGTGCAGCCGGCCGAGCAGCACGATCTCGCCGTTCAGGTAGTCGGTCTCGATGTTGCCGGTGCCACGGACCACGCTCTGCCAGGAGGAGCCGCCACCGCGCGGATGGCCGGGCACCTCCCCGAGGTGATAGACCCCTTCGTGGCGGCGGCGGACCTCGTCGGCGCTCGCGCAGTCGATGCCGGCGGCGGCGAAACAGGCGAGCCCTTCGTGCTTGAGGCGCCGGGAAATCTCCCGGGCCTCCGGCGGAAATTCGGATCCCGCCGGCTGCACCGCCGCCTGCAGCGCGTTGTTCAGGTTCGTCAGCAGCTTCGCGTACTTGAGGCGCATCACCGCGGGGTCGGGCTCGGCGCTGAAGCCGGCGTCACGGAGCGCGGCGGTGAGGAGCCGGCAGGTCTCGTCCACGCCGCTCGGATAGCGGCCGGTATCGAGAATGCCGCCGCGCCCCGCCGCGTGGGTCACCACCTCGCCCGGCTCGAGGTGCATCGCGGGCAGGTGGACCAGCATCGCGTACACGCGGCGGAAGCGGCGCAGCGCCATGCGCTCGTTGGCGACGCCGTTCTGCGCGCAGACCACGGCGACGTCGCCCGGGTCCTGCGCCAGGAGCTCCTCGAGCGCCGCGGCGGTGTGCTGCGATTTCATCGCCAGGATCACCACGTCGTCCGGGCGGAAATCGAGCTCCCGCGGGTGCAGCACCGTGGGGATGCGCAGCCGGTGCACGCCGTCGGGCGCGCGCAGCGTCAGACCGTCGCGCGCGAGCACGGCACCGTGCTCGCCGCGGGCGATCAGCACCACGTCCCGGCCGCACTGATGCAGGCGCGCGCCGATGGTCCCGCCGATACCGCCCGCTCCGTAGACGATGAAGCGCATCGCACCCTCTTTGACGCCAATGTCGGAAGGTTACGCACCCAGCGTCGCCGTGCGCAACGTGGCTGCGACGGCCGCCGCGATGCCGCGTTGGGAAGCATCGCACAGCGGACGCGTGCACGCTGAGCTAACTTGAGCTCGACGAGGCGCGGAAACGGGGATGGCCCTCAACTACCACATCAGCGCGGACGAGGGTCTGATCACCGTCCAGGGCGAAGGCGGCGTCCGTCTCGGCGAGCTGACGCGGCTCGGGCGTTCGCTGCTGGCCGACCGCAGTTACGACCCGCGCCTGCCCCAGCTACTCGATTTCCGCGGGCTGCGGCCGGTGAAACCCGGCCGGCTCGAAGAGCTCCTGGAGTTCGTGCAGGAGACCTATCGCGGCTCGGTCGAGAGCAGCGTCGCGGTGGTGATCGACGAGCACCTCGAGCGGCGGCACGCGGCGGACATCTACCTGCTCACCTGCGCATTGCGCGACGCGGAGCTGTTCTGCGACTACGACCAGGCGCTGAAGTGGCTGATGCGCCGCGCCTTCGCCGTTCCGTCAGCCGAGCAGCAGCAGGCCGGTCGTCACCACGCCCACAGCGCCCCAGAATAGGTACGGACCGAAGTACGCGATCACCCGAGCCGCGCGGTCGTCGGCGCGGCCGTAGCCCAGCGCGTGCTCGTCGTTCTGTCCGTTCATGGACGTCTCCCTCATGCGGACCCATGGCGACCGTACCGTGATGCGGTGCCCCGGCACGGTGTGACGCTCGTCACGAATTCTTTCTACGCCC
The DNA here is from genome assembly GCA_036381275.1 of Pseudomonadales bacterium. Taxonomy (GTDB): domain Bacteria; phylum Pseudomonadota; class Gammaproteobacteria; order Pseudomonadales; family Azotimanducaceae; genus UBA7803. Next base: position 9,290 of record DASVDC010000090.1, read on the forward strand.
GAGGGGGCCGCGGGGGCAAAGCGCAACTCGCTAGCGGCATGTAACCGCTTTGTGCGCCGCGCCGGTGCCGTGTTAGGGAGCCGCGGCCGGCACGGCCGCGCGGCAGGCGCTCGCGACGCCCTCGCGCAGGATCTCGGCCAGCGCGCGCACCCCCGGGCCGACGAAGTCGGGATCCGCGGTCGCGAGGTACAGCTCGGCGTAGCGCCGGACGCCCTCGCGCAGCGGCAGCTCCCGCAGCTCGCCGCGTTCGAGCTGCGGGCGGATGCGCTCCTCCGGCAGCCAGGCGAAGCCGTATCCGGCCACCGCGGCCTCGATCGAGGTGGCCATCCCGGTGACCGTCCAGCGCTGATTCACGTCCACGGTGCCGGTGCGGCGATCCCGGGCCGAGCCGGTGTCGCGGACCACCAGGTGGCGGTGTGCGCGCAGATCCCGTTCCGTCAGCGGCCGGCCGAGCGCGTGCAGCGGGTGATCCGGGCTCGCCACCGCGACCAGGCTCATCCGCATCAGCGGCTCGCCGAGGAAGCCCGGCGGCACCTGCGGCGTGATCGCCAGGTCCGCCTGGCCGGAGAGCAGCGCGTCCGCGGCCCCGGCGACCACCGACTCGAGCACCTCGATCCGGGTGTCGGGGCTCAACGCGCCGAACCGCGCGAGGCAATCGAGCAGCAGCCAGGTGGGGAACAGCACCTCCACCGCGATCCAGATTTCCGGCTCCCAGCCGGCGGAGGAACGCCGCGCGGCGCGCTCGAGGTCCGCAGCCTCGCCGATCAGCGCGCGGGCGCGGCGGTACAGCATCGCCCCGGTGTCCGTCAGCACCGCCTTGCGCCCTTCCAGCTCGAACGCCTTCACGCCGAGCTGGGCCTCGATCTTCTGCACCGCGTAGGTGACCGCCGACTGGCTCTTGTGCAGCACCTCCGCCGCCCGGGCGTAGCTGCCCGCTTCCACGACGGCTACCAGCGCGCGCCACTGTTCCAGGCTGATTCGCGGATCCATGATCTATCCATCTGATCGATCTAGTCGAAATATTGCGCTTTTTTATCGATCGATCAAAACGTTCAATAGCGGCCTCCTCAACAACGGCGACCCAGACGATGAGCAGCCTCCTACTGATCAAGACGAGCCTGTTTCCGGACGGCGCGAGCACTCAGCTCGCGGAGCTGTTCGCGCGCCGCTGGCGCGCGGCGCATCCGGACGGCCGGGTGATCGAGCGGGATCTCGCCGCCGACCCCGTTCCGCACCTCGACGCCGAGCGCTTCGCCGGCTTCACGACACCCGCGGACGAACGCACACCCGAGCAGCAGCAAGCGGTGGCGTACTCCGATGCGCTGATCGACGAGCTGCGCGAAGCCGACGTCCTGGCGCTCGGCCTGCCGATGTACAATTTCGGCCTGCCGTCGACGCTGAAGGCCTACTTCGACCACATCGCCCGAGCCGGCGTCACGTTCCGCTACACCGAAGCCGGCTCGCAGGGCCTGCTCGGCGGCCGCAAGGTCTACGTGTTCGCCGCCCGGGGCGGGCTCTATCAGGCCAACGGGAGCGACACCCAGACCCGGTACCTGCAGGATTTCCTCGGCTTTCTCGGCCTGGACGACGTGACCTTCGTCTATGCCGAGGGCCTGAAGATGGGACCGGACCATCGCGAACGGGCGCTCGTGGCGGCCCGTGAGGCCATCGGCGCCCTGCCCGTCTGAAAGGTGAGCGAAATGAGCGAAGCGAAAGAGCGCAAGGTCGTTCGGCTGATCACGGCCGAGGCGACGTCCGACGGCGCAGGGGTCCGCCTGCGCCGCAGCCTCGGGCAGACACCGTCGGCGCGGCTCGATCCGTTCCTGATGCTGGACGAGTTCGCGAGCGACGACCCCGACGACTACATCGCCGGCTTTCCGGACCACCCGCACCGCGGCTTCGAGACCGTCACCTACATGCTGGAGGGCCGCATGCTGCACCAGGATCACCTGGGCAACCGCGGCCGCCTGCAGAGCGGCGGCGCGCAGTGGATGACCGCGGGCCGCGGCATCATCCACTCGGAGATGCCCGAGCAGCGGGACGGCCGGCTGCACGGCTTCCAGCTCTGGATCAACCTGCCGGCGAAGGAGAAGCTGAAGCCGGCCGGGTACCGCGACGTCGCGCCGGACGAGATCCCCGAGCTGGAGGTGCCCGGGCAGTTCCGCGCCCGGGTGCTCGCCGGCCGGCTCGAGGCCGGCGGGCGGACGGTCGAGGGACCGATCCGCGGCGTGAGCACGGCGCCGTGCTTCTTCGACGTCGCGCTCGCCGCCGACGGCCGATTCGAGCAGCCGCTGCCGGCGGACCGCAACGCGTTCCTGTACGTGTTCGAGGGCACCGCGCGGATCGGCGAGCAGGAGGTGCCGAGCCACCGGGCCGCGCTGCTCTCGGCCGGCGAGGCGGTCGCCGTACACGCGGTCGAGGGGCCCGCGCGCTTCCTGCTGCTCGCGGCCCGGCCGCTCGGCGAGCCGGTGGTGCAGTACGGCCCGTTCGTGATGAACACCCGGGAGGAGATCGAGCAGGCGCTGGAGGACTACCGGACCGGGCGGCTCGCCTGATCCGGCCGCCGCTGGCACCAACGCTGCAGGGTCCCACCGACGTCACCGAGGGAGTATGCCGATGCACCAAGTGGCCGAATGGAAGTCTTTCGGCGGTTACCAGCGCCGCTTCACGCACCGCTCGGAGAGCTGCGGCTGCGACATGACCTTCGCCGTCTACCTGCCGCCGGCTGTCGAAGCCGGGGAGCCCGTGCCGGTGTTGTACTGGTTATCGGGCCTCACCTGCACCGACGAGAACTTCATCACCAAGGCCGGCGCCCAGCGCTACGCGGCGGAGCACGGCCTTGCGCTGGTCGCGCCGGATACCAGCCCGCGCGGCGTCCGCCTGCCGGGCGAAGACGACAGCTACGACTTCGGCAGCGGCGCCGGCTTCTACGTCGACGCGACCGAGGCGCCGTGGTCCCGCCACTACCGGATGTACAGCTACGTCACGGAGGAGCTGCGCGCGCTGGTGGAGCGGGAGTTTCCGGTGGATCCGCAGCGTACCGGCCTGTTCGGCCACTCGATGGGCGGCCACGGCGCGCTGGTTCTCGCGCTGCGCAATCCGGACCGCTACCGGTCGGTCTCCGCATTCGCGCCGATCGTCGCGCCGAGCCAGGTGCCGTGGGGGATCAAGGCGTTCACCGGCTACCTGGGTCAGGACCGGGCTGCCTGGGGCCGCTACGACGCGGTCGAGCTGATCCGCGAGCACGGCTGCACGATGCCGATCCTGGTGGATCAGGGGGATGCCGACGAGTTCCTGGAAGAGCAGCTGAAGCCGCATCTGCTGCAGCAGGTCTGCCGTGATCGCGGCGTCGACCTCCGGCTGCGCATGCAGCCCGGCTACGATCACAGCTACTACTTCATCGCCACCTTCATCGGCGACCACCTCGCCTGGCATGCTGCACAACTTCGCACCTGACCGCCTCGGGGGTTGCCGATGGGTCGCCGTCCTCTTCGGGCACTGGCACGCTGGCCGACGATCGCGCTGCTGCTGACCGCGGCGGCCTTCGCCGGCGCGGCCGAGGAGCGCCGTTACACCTTCTCGTGGCCGTTCGTCGAAGGCAGCGCGATGGCCCCGCGCGGCGGCACCACCGAGGGGCCGGACGTCACGCTGGCGGACGGGCCGAGCGACGCCTGGCAGCGGCTCCGTGAACCGGGTCTGTCCGACTTCGAGCGGGACCGCCGGGCGATCCTCGCGATGGCCGGCACCTACCGGACGAGCTTCGACTTCATCGAGACCATCGGCTTCACCGACGACTACCGGCCGCCGCGGCCGTACCAGTCCTGGGCCACCGAGTGGGTCTTCCCGATCGCCGACCGGCCGCGATTCATCAGCCTGCAGCACATCCTGGTGATGCACTTCCGCCAGGACGACGGGACGCTCTCGCCCCCGATGGTGGTCAAGCACTGGCGCCAGGACTGGCGCTACGAGGACCGGGACATCCACCGCTACGCCGGGCACGGCGTCTGGCAACGGCACGAGCTGCCGGCCGAGCAGGTGCGGGGCGCCTGGTCGCAGGCGGTGTTCCAGGTGGACGATTCGCCCCGCTACCAGACCGTCGGGCGCTGGAGCCACTACCCGAGCCACTCCACCTGGACCAGCGACGAGACCCGGCGCCCGCTGCCGCGCCGGGAGTCCAGCGTGCGCGACGACTACCACGCGCTGGTCGGGGTGAACCGGGTCACCATCACCCCGCACGGCTGGATCCACGAGGAGGACAACCTGAAGGCGGTGCTGGACCCCGCCGGCCGTCCCGACCCGGAGCTCCCGTACCTCGCCCGCGAGGCGGGCCTGAACCGCTACCGGCTGATCGTCGGCTACGACTTCTCCGCCGGCGAGGACTACTGGCGGCGCACCGCGCCGTTCTGGGCCGAGGTGCGAGCCGCCTGGGGCCGGGTGCTCGCCGAGCGGGACCGGTTCCGGCTCCGCCCGGACGCCGGCGGCGAGCCGCTGTTCCAGGCGATGTTCGAGCTGGCCGACCGCGCCGGCGCCGCGGACGCGGCCGATGCGGCGGCCGCGCAGCGCGAGATCGAGACCGTGCTGGAGCGCTACCTGACCGCGGCGGAACCGGACGGCACGGCCCCGACGGGCACGCGCGCCCCTTGAAAAACCCGCCCTCGCCCGTATACATCAGCGGATGAATACCACGACCCCCGACGACACCGCCCGCGTCTTCGACGTCAGCGCCGCCAGCTTCGAGCGCGACGTGGTGGAACGCTCCCGCAGCACCGCGGTGCTGCTCGATTTCTGGGCCGAGTGGTGCGGCCCGTGCAAGGCGCTCGGCCCGATCCTCGAGAAGCTGGCGGACGCCTACGGCGGCAGCCTGGTGCTGGCCAAGGTGAACGTCGACCGCGAGCCGATGCTCGCCCAGCAGTTCCAGATCCGCTCGATCCCCACCGTGATGCTGGTGAAGGACGGACGCATCGTCGGCGGCTTCCCGGGCGCGCTGCCGGAATCGCAGGTGCGTCAGTTCCTCGCGCAGCACGGCGTGGAGCCGGCGGCGGCCGGTGAGGCGCCCGCGGCATCGGAGCCGCCGGCGGAGCGGGTCGCGCGGCTGCGCGCGGCCGTGGCCGAGAAGCCGGACGACGCCGAGCGGCGTTTCGAGCTGGCGCTGGCGCTGACCGACGCCGGCGAGGTGGACGAGGCGGCCGAGCTGATCGAAGCGCTGCCGGCGAATCTCGGTGCCGACCAGCGCACGACGCGGGCCTGGTCGCGCATCCGCTTCGTTCGGGCGCTGCGCGATGCGCCGCCGGTCGACGCGCTCGAGCGCGCGGTGAGCGAGCAACCGGACGACTCGGCCGCGCGGCACCAGCTCGGTATCGCGCTGATCGAGGACGGGCGGCCGCGGGAAGGGCTCGATCAGCTCCTCGAGCTGCTGCGGCGCGACCGCAACTGGCAGGACGGCCGGCCCCGCCAGGCGCTGGTGGACGCGTTCAACGTGATCGACGACGAAGCGCTGGTTCGCGAATACCGCCGCCGGATGACGGCGCTGCTGTTCTGACCCCGTTGTCCGGCACGACACGCGTGTAAAACGCGTTATAGTGTGCCCGGTAGCAGGGGGAGAGGTTACCGTGGCGCAGAACGAGCAGTCGGACGCCGACCGATTCCGCCGCGAACGCGAGCGCAGCGGCCGGGTTCCGTTCCGTACCCAGGTCTTCCAGGGCCTCGGCGCGTTGCCGGACACCTTCAAGACCTTCGCGATCAACACCTTCCTGCTGCTCTACTACAACCAGGTGCTGGGGCTGCCCGCGCTGCACGTCTCGGCCGCGATGTTCGTCGCGCTGCTGATCGACGCGGTGACCGACCCGATGGTCGGCTCGTACTCCGACCGCTTCCGCTCGCGGCTCGGCCGCCGACACCCGTTCATGTACGCGTCGGCGCTGCCGCTCGGCATCTGCTGTTACTTCCTGTTCGCGCCGCCGGAGTTCCCCGCAGACTGGCCGCGCGAGCCGCTCTTGCTCGTATGGCTCGGCTGCTTCCTGATCGCGGCGCGGATCTGCATGACGTTCTTCATGATCCCGTGGAGCGCGCTGTTCGCCGAGTTGTCGGACGACTACCTGGAACGCAGCGCCATCGTCTCCTACCGGTACTTCTTCGCCTGGCTCGGCGGGATCACGTTCTACTTCTCGGTCTTCACGTTCATCTTCCCGTCGACTTCCGAATATCCGCTCGGGCAACTGAATCCGGACAGCTACCGTACGTTCGCGGCGGTGCTCGCGCTCTGCATTGCGAGCGCCGTGCTGATCACGACCCATTTCACGCGCGATCAGATCCCGTTTCTGATGCAGCCGCAGAGCGTGACACCGCCGTTCAGCCTGCGCCGCGTGATCCGCGACGTGCGCCTCGCGCTCGAGAACCGGGACTTCCGAACGCTGTTCTGTGCAGTGCTCGCGAGCGCAGTAGTGGTGGGGACGACGCAGGCGTTCGACATCTACATGGCCACCTACTTCTGGGGCCTCGACACCGCCAGTCTGCGCTGGCTCGCGCTGTCGTTCACGGGGGCGCTGCTCGCGTTCCTCACCGTCGTGCCCCTCCAGGCACGAATCGACAAGAAGCACGTGCTGATCGGCTGCAGCGTGCTCCTGATCGCGAGCGGCATGCTGCTGGTGGGGCTGCGCTTCCTCGACGTGCTGCCGCCGAACGGCGACCCGCTGCTGCTGAAGCTGCTGGTGGCCGACGCGATCCTGCGCGCCTATCTCGCCACGACGGCGCTGATCATGTTCACGTCGATGATGGCGGACACGCTCGACGTGCAGGAGCTGAACACCGGGCAACGCCAGGAGGGCGTGTTCAACTCCGCGATCACGTTCTCGGCCAAAGCCACCAGCGGCCTCGGCACGCTGATCACCGGCGTGCTGCTCGATGCGGTGATCCGCTTTCCGGCCGGTGGTGCCGGGCCGATGGACGATGCTGGCGCCGTTACGCGGCTCGGCGCGATCTACGGCTTTGTCGTGCCGCTGTTCAACGTCGTCTGGATGGTGCTGATGCTGCGCTACACGATCACCCGGGAGCGGCACGCGGAGGTGCGGCGGACGCTGGAGCGGCGCCGCGCGCTGGCCGGGGGGCCGGCGGAGTGGAACTGACCCGACGCTGTGGGAGCGGCCTCCGGCCGCGAATGATCAGGTCGCAGTTCACGGCCGGAGGCCGCTCCCACAGAGTCAGGCCGCTCCCACAGAGTCAGGCTGCTCCTGCAGAGTCAGGCCGCTCCTACAGGGGCATTCGGTCAGAGGTGGAACAGCCGCTTCGCGTTGCCGCCGAGGATCAGATTGCGGCGGTGCTCGGACATCGGCGCGAGCGCGGCGCGCACTTCCTCGACCGCGTTGATGTGCGAATCGATGTGCGGGTAGTCCGAGCCCCACAGGAAGTGCTCCTCGCCAAGCAGGTCGCACTGCGCGTCGATGGAGCGCTCCGACGGGTCCATCACGAACCAGAAGTTCTCGCGCAGGTACTCGCTCGGCCGGCGCCTGATCGGCGCGAGCCCGCCGAAGCGTTCGTACTTCTCGTCGAGCCGGTCCATCAGATACGCGGCGTAGCCCGCGCCCGACTCGACGATCGCCACTTTCAGCTTCGGGAACCGGTCGAACAGGCCGTCGCAGATCAGCGCCGCCACCGCGGGAATGAGCTGCATCGTGCCGCCGATGCCGAACGCGAACAGCACGTTCATCGGCTCGCCGGCGCTCCACCAGGCGGAGGCGCTGTTCACCGAGCGGTTGAAGCGCACGATAAGGTGGATGCAGACCGGCAGATCGGCCTCGACCAGCATCGCCCAGAGCGGATCGAAGTCGGGGTGTGACGGGCGTTTGCCCATTACCGGCTCGGGCGCGAGGAACATGCCCTTGAAGCCGAGCTTCAGGCAGCGCGCCAGCTCCTCGCGGGCGAGCTCGACGTCGTACAGCGGAACGTGCGCGATCGGCACGATCCGGTTCGGCGCCGGCGACGCGAAATCCCACTGCCAGTTGTTGTACGCGCGCGCGTACGCCATCGCGAGCTCGGGGTCGTCCTCCTTGTCCCAGAGGATGCCGATGGTCGGGAACACGACGCCGGCGTCCACGCCCCAGGCATCGAGCAGCTCGAGCCGCGCCGCGGTGTCGTAGCTCGCGGGCGGGCAGCCCTCGGCGTATGGTACGTCCGGCCGCATGAACAGGTCGGCAGCCTGGTGCTCGACGCCGCCGAGGCTCGCGAGCCGACCGGTCATCAGCACCTGGTCGTCGACGATCAGCGACTCGAGCCCGCCGTCGGCCGGGCGGATGCGGATCGCCCGCGGCCGATACTTCGGCTCGAGGTAGGTCTCCCACAGATCGGCGGGCTCGAGCACGTGGGAATCCATGTCGACCACGAACGGTCTGGCATCGGCGGCGCTCATCGACTCTCCCGACTCCTGCATGCGGCAAAGGCCCATCAGAGCAGGCTCGCCGCGCGAGGTCAAACGCACCGGCGACGACCGCGCCGCTCACCCGAGTGCAGGTTGAAGGGCCGGCGTCAGGCACCTAGTATCCGCGCATCCTGCGGCCCCCGCCGCCTGCCGACAATCGGGAGCACCGTGAACCGTCGCCTCTGCCTGCTCGTCTGGATCGGCGCCTGGCTGATCGGGCCGGCGTTCGCCGAGACCGCGGCGGTGGAGGGCCGGGTGGTGCTCGAGCCGATGCCGCAACCGCCGGTGAGCGCGATGTACCGCACCCGCACCCGCGCGCCGATCCTCGAGCCGGATCCGCCGCGCGCGGTCGTCTACCTGGAACGCAGTGACGGCGTCTACCCGCCGCATCCGGCGCGCGAGGTCGTGGTCGTCAGCCAGCGCGGCTACCAGTTCCGGCCGGCCGTGGCCGCCGTGCCGCTCGGCGGGCAGGTCAGCTTCCCGAACCGGGACGACGAGTTCCACAACGTGTTCTCCTACTCGCCGGCGAAGCGCTTCGATCTCGGCCGCTACCGCAAGGACGAAGAGAGCCCGCTCGTGACGTTCGACGAGCCGGGCGTGGTGCGCGTCTACTGCGAGATCCACAAGCACATGCGCAACCTCCTGCTGGTGCTGGAGACGCCCTGGTACACCGGCACCGACACGGACGGCCGTTACCGGCTCGAGGGCGTACCGCCCGGCAGCTACACGCTGCGCGCGTTCCTGCCGTCCGAACGCACGCTGTCGGTGCCGGTGACGCTGCGGGCCGGCGAAACGCTTACCGTGGACCTGGGTGAGCCGTGACGTTCGCTGCGCGCCTGCTGCTGACCATCCTCGCGGTGGTGCTGGTGATTACCGCGACCACGCTGCTGATCGCCCAGCAGCAGAACAGCGTCGCCTACGGGGCGCTGGTGGATCAGTTGCTGCGCGAGCGCACCGCCGCGTTCCAGCAGGAGCACGAGACCCGCCACCGCCTCGCGCTGGAGCAGGCCGAGGTCCTGGCCGACTCGGTGCGCCTGTTCGCGGCGCTCGAGGCCGCCGACCCGGAGGTCTACAAGATCGCCGCCGACGAGCTGAACGTCGGCCAGTTCGATTTCTTCCGGCTGCTGGATGCGTCCGGCCGGATCATTCCGCCGCCCGACGACGGCCGCGCCGGGCGCCTCGATCCTGACAGCCTCACGGGTCCGTTGGCGCCGGCGGGCGGCGTCCCGCCGGAAAGCGACGTGCAGCTCGGTTTCGTCGGCGCGCGGCCGACGGCCGGCGCTGCCCCGCGCCTGTACCGGCTGCTCGCGGCGCCGATCGGCCGCTTCGAGCGGCGCGTCGGGACGCTGATCCTCGGCCAGCGGCTGCGCACGCTGGACGCCGAGCCGGCGGGCGGCGAGGCGCCGGCACTGCGCTCGGCGCTGTGGACGGACGGCCGGCTGCTCGGTGCGAAGCTGCACGAGCCGCTCGCATCGGCGCTGACCGATACGCTGGCCGCCGAGCCTGCCGCGGCCGACGGCGAGCTGCAGGCGGGCGAGGTGCGCTACCGCTTCCAGCGCTCGCGGCTGAATCCGCATTCCGCGTACGCGCCCGCCGATCTGGTTTCGGTCTTCTCGCTCGCCGGTCTCGAGGCCGAGCAGCGCGAACTGCGCGAACGCATCGGTCTGATCGGGCTCGGCGCGTTCGCCGTCGCGGGTCTCATCGCGCTGGCGCTGTCGCGGCAGCTCGCCCGCCCGGTGGCCGAGCTGGTCGCGGCGACCCGTCAGATCCGCGCCGGCAACTACGATCTGCGGCTGCGCCCGTTCGGCACCCGCGAGCTCGCGACGCTGGCGCAGTCGTTCAACGACATGGCAGCCGGGCTCGCGCTGAAGGATCGCTACCATTCGGTGCTGCAACAGGTGGCCGACCCGCAGGTGGCCGAAGGCCTGATCAGCGGGCGGGTGAAGCTCGGCGGCGAGCTGCGGGACGTGACGGTGATGTTCTGCGACATCCGCCAGTACACGGCGCTGACCGTGGGGCGCACGCCCGAGGTCGTGATCGAGCTGCTGAATCATCATCTGAGCGCGATGACCCGCGTGATCCAGGCGCACGGCGGCGTGATCAACCAGTTCGCCGGCGACGCGATCATGGCGCTGTTCGGCGCGCCGCAGAGCTACGGCGACGACGCCGAGCGCGCGGTGCGCTGCGCGCTCGCGATGATGGCGGAGCGCGAGCGGCTGAACCGCGACGCGCAGGTGCCGATACGGATCGGCATCGGGCTCGCGTCCGGGCCGATGGTGGCGGGCTGCATCGGCGCGGAGAACCGCAGCGACTACACGGTGGTCGGCGCCCGGGTCAATCTGGCGGCGCGGCTCTCCAGCGCGGCCGCAGCCGGCGAGATCCTGATCGACGAGGAAACGCGCGGCCGGGTCGCCGCGGTGGTCGCCACCGAACCGCTGCCGCCGCTCACGCTGAAGGGCTTCAGCGATCCGGTGCCGGCGCACCGGGTCGTGCTCGATCGCTCGGCCGCGGCCGCATGAGCGCGCGGCTGCTGCAACGGCTGCTGCTGATCGCCGGCTGCGCGAGCGCGGGTTCCGTCACGGCGCAAGGACCGCTCGACGAGCTCGGCCCGCGGCTCGCGTTCGGCTCCGCGCCCGGTCCGTGGGCGCAGTTGTCGGTGACGAGCGAGGTCACGGTGTACGGCTTCGATGAGCCGCCGCCCGGGCTGGTGTTCACCGGCGAGGAGCCGTTCGTCGCGCCGCGGATCGGACTCACCGCCGACGCCGGCGTCGGCGAACGCACGCGGCTGCACGCGCTCGTGCGGGCCGATCGCGGCTTCGATCCCGGGCGCGAGCAGGACGGCGACGTGCGCTTCGACGAGCTGTTCGTCCAGATCGACCTGTTCGACCGCCTACGCGGGCGGCTGGAGGTCGGGCGCTTCGCCACCGCGTTCGGCGGCTGGGTCGGGCGGCACCAGGCGTGGGACAATCCGCTCGTGACCGCGCCGGCGCTCTACGACGACATGGTGCCGATCACGCCCGAAGCCGCGCCGGCCGATCCGGCCGCATTCGCCGCGCGCCGCGACAACCCCGAGAACAAGGACACCTGGGTGCCCGTGGTCTGGGGCCCCGTCTACGCGACCGGCGCGGCCTTCGCCGCCGGAGCCGGCGCGTTCGACCTGACACTGGAGGTGAAGAACACGGCGCTCTCCGCCGCGCCGGAACGCTGGGACGACGGCTTCGACACCGACCCCACCTTCACCGGCCGGCTGACCTGGCATCCGCGGCCGGATTGGCTCGTCGGCGTCTCGCTCAGCGACGGCCCCTACCTGGACGAATCCGCGGAGCCGACGCTGCCGCCCGGTACCGACGTCGACGACTATGCGCAGACCACCTGGGGCATCGACCTCACCTACGAGCGCCACCATCTGCAGCTCTGGGCCGAGCTCGCCGGCAGCCGTTTCGAAGTGCCCGGCGTCGGCGACGCCGAGCTGCTCGGCGGATTCCTCGAGCTGCGCTACAAGCCGGCGCCGCGGCTCTGGCTCGCCGGACGGATCAACCACACCCGGTTCGACGACGTGCACGGACTCGAACGGCCGTGGGACCGGCATCTGTCACGCCTCGACCTCGCCGTCGGCTACCGGCACAGCGCCCACCTGCAGGCGAAGCTCGAGTACAGCGTCGGCGAGCAGGCGGGCCGCGACAGCAACGGCGACTATCGGCTCGCGGGTCAGCTGGTGCTGTGGTTCTGACCCATGCGCGCGGCCACCTGCTCGAGCATCGGCCGCCAGTCGGCGCTCACCGGCAAGCGGAACGTCTCGCGCAGCGCCTCTTCGAGGCCGTTGGCGTCGAGGAACCGTTGCTCGACGCTGCCGTCCGTGCGGCGCACCGTCAGGCGGTTCTCGCGCAGCGCGTGCCGCGCCTCCGGTGTCGTGCGCGCCACCGTCAGCATCTGCCGGAAGTGCGACGACGGGTGGGTCGACGTGAACCAGTTGCCGGCTTCGTAATCCGCGGCGACGGCCGGCTCCGGCAAAACCTGGTAGAGCGGCTCCCAACGCTCGCCGATGCGGGCCTGCAGCAGCCGTGAATGACCGAACGGAATCAGCCGGTACGTCTCGTGCACCGTGTCCTGCGGCTCGTTCGTGTCGAAGCGCAGCGGCTGCGGCGGCACCGCCGATCCGAAGCCGACGTCCACCAGCCAGCGCTCGGTGCCGAGCGTCACGCGCAGCGCCATGTGGGTCGCGGGTCCGGGCGCCGAACCGGCCTGTGCCATCCAGCGCACCCGCGCGAGCAGCCCTTCGACCTGGAAGCCGAGCGCCAGCAGCACGCGTCGGAACAGGTCGTTCTGCTCGAAGCAGTAACCGCCCCGCCCGCGCAGGATCAGCTTCGCATCCACCGCCGCGGGTGTCAGGTCGATGCCGCGATGCAGCAGCACGTCGATGGCCTCGAACGGAATCGCCGCCAGATGCCGCTGCTGCAACGCGCGCAGGGTCTCGAGCGACGGCGTGAGCGGCCCGCTGTAGCCGATCCGGTCGAAGTACGCATCGAGCGCGACACCGTCCGGGGCAGCGGCCGCATCGAGCGCGGTGACGATCTGGTGCGCGGCCTGCGGCGCCCAGGTATCGAGCAGCCGCACGTCGGGGTTCCGTGCGCGGAAACGCCGCTTCAGCTCCTCACCGAGCGGGCCACGTAATCCGCCCCCCAGGGAGATCAGGTCGAAATCGCGGGCGTCGTAGCGTGCATCGGCCTGCTCCGGCTCGGTGGTGCCCTCGGCGTCGATGCCGGCGTCGCGCAGCTCCTGCAGCACGGCTTCCAGCACCTCGGGGGAGCGGCCGATCACCAGCACCCGCCTCGCGACACCAGCGGGGCGTGCATCGGGCTTCGAAACGTCGGGTGACACGGTGGCTGACATCGTTCTTTCGGCTCCTGACTGATGGACAGGTGGAACGCTAAGACCTCGAGTTAGGTCGAGGTCAAGAGGTTGCGGCCGGCGTCACTCGGATCGAGCAGGCGCGGCCCGGGGCCTTCCTCGCCCAGGACGTCCCACGGGTTGCGCAACGGGCACGCGTCGATCGACAGGCAGCCGCAGCCGATGCAGCCGTCGAGGTGATCGCGCAGACGCGTCAGCCGTTCGATGCGCTCGGTCAGGTCCTCGCGCCAGCGCGACGAGAGCGCGCGCCAATCCGCCGCGGACGGCGTGCGCGAGCGCGGCAGCGTGTCGAGTGCCGCCCGGATCTGCGCGAGCGGAATGCCGCAGCGCTGCGCGACCTTGATGATCGCAACGCGCCGCAGCACGTCGCGCGCGTAGCGGCGCTGGTTGCCCGGAGTGCGCGAGCTGTGGATCAACCCCTTGGCCTCGTAGAAGTGCAGCGTCGAGACGGCCACGCCGCTGCGCCGGGCCACCTCCCCCACCGCCAACGTCTTCGCCGGCTTCGGCTCGGCATCGGTCATCGATTCGTCCTTGACCTCTAGTTAGCTCGAGGTTCTAGGCTGCCCGCCGAACCCATCGAACGCAAGGAGCATTCGCCGATGAAACGCCAGCTTCGCCTCGCCCTCGTCTACGGCAGCACGCGTACCGGACGGTTCTGCGACGTGGTCGCGCGCTGGGCCGTCACCGAGATCCGCCGCCACGAGGACTTCCTGCTGGACGTGATCGATCCGGCCGTCCCGGACGAACGCGCCGGCGCGAGCATCGCCGACCGGATCGACCGGGCGGATGCGATCGTGATCGTCACGCCGGAGTACAACCACAGCTACCCGGCGCCGCTCAAAGCGTTGATCGACGGGCTCAGCGAAGAGTGGAATGCGAAGCCGGTTGCGTTCGTCTGTTACGGCGGCCAGTCGGGCGGCATCCGTGCGGTCGAGCAGCTGCGGCTGGTGTTCGCGGAGCTGCACGCGGCCACCGTGCGCGACATTGTCAGCTTCGCCAACGCCTGGGAGCAGTTCGACGAGCACGGCGTGCTGAAGGACCCGGCGCGGGCGCAGCGCGCGATGGCGGCGATGCTCGGGAGCCTGCGCTGGTGGGCGAGCGCGTTACGCTACGCGCGGCAGGTGGCTCCGTATCGGACCCGAGCCGCCTGAGGCGTTGGCACGGCGGGTGCATCTGCGTGTATCGATTTGCTATGGAGACTGCAGATGAGAATGCCGATGTACCTGCTGCTGCCGTTGCTCGCGCTCGGCGGCTGCGTGATCAACACCGCCGAGCGCGAGGGCCTTCCGACCGGCGTGACCCTGCTCGAAACCGAAGAAGGCTACTGCGACGGACCGATCGAGATCGATGCGGACCCGGACGTGATGATCGAAAGCGGCGAGAGCACGACGATCGCGCTCGACGACGGCGACGGGCTCGATTGGGCCTGCGTCGGCGACTCGCGCGACTACGACGAGCTCGACTGCCCGGAGGGCTCCGCGTACGTGCGGATCACCCGCGAAGAGGACGCCGAGGAATTCAGCTTCGAATGCTACGGTTCCTGACGATCCGCGGCGTGACTGGCGCCTCACGGCGCCACTCACGTCATCTTTTTCCGCGAGACGTCACAATCCGCCGGCTCGATCGTCGTCACCTCGAAGGCCTTGCGGCCGCACCAGCGAGGAGACGACCATGAGCACGACCGACACGATCCGATTCGAGAAGGAGGTTCCCGCCATCATCGAGGCTCTCGCGGCCATCCATCCGGTGATCGACGACCACGGCCTCGACCGGCGCCTCCAGCACCTGGTGCAGCTACGCGCATCCCAGATCAACCGCTGCGCGTTCTGCATCCGCATGCACACGCGGGAAGCCCGCGACGACGGTGAGAGCGACGACCGCCTGCATCGAGTGATCGTCTGGGATCAGGTCAACGACTTCACCGAGCCCGAGAAGGCAGCGCTCGCCTGGACCGAAGCGCTGACCCGCCTCGACGGCCACGCCGACCTCGCTGCGCTCAGGGCGCGGCTGCGCGCGCACTTCAGCGAGCGGGAGATCGCCGCACTGACCGCGGCCGTGGGGATGATCAATCTCTGGAACCGCATCAACGTCGCGCGGCACTGACCATGGCCGGACGACGCGACGACACGCCCTTCGAGGAGGCTCGCCGCGGCCTCCTCGGCCTCGCCTACCGGATGCTCGGCTCGCGAGCCGACGCCGAGGACGCGGTGCAGGAGACTTTCCTGCGCTGGCAGCAGGCCGAGCGCGCCGCGGTCGAGAATCCGGCCGCCTGGCTGACCACCGTCTGCACTCGGATCTGTCTCGATATGCTGAAGTCACATCGGCGCAGCCGCACCGTCTACGTCGGCGAATGGTTGCCGGAGCCGGTGGCGGATCTCGACGGCGCGAGCGAAGCCGCCGCCGAGCTCGCCAGCTCGTTGTCGACCGCGTTTCTACTGCTGCTCGAGCGGCTCACGCCGCGGGAGCGGGCCGCCTACCTGCTGCACGACGTGTTCGATACCGGCTACCCGGACGTCGCGCGGGTGCTCGGGCTCACCGAGCCCGCGTGCCGGAAGCTGGTCTCGCGGGCGCGCCAGCAGGTGGAGCAGAGCGGCGTGCGCCACGTGACCCCCCTCGACCGCCAACGGGAGCTGCTCGCCGCGTTCCAGGACGCCGTGGCCACCGGCCGAACCGAGCGCCTGGCGGCGCTGATGAGCGAGGACGTCGCGCTGCACCACGACAGCGGCGGCAAGGTGCCGGCCGTGCTGCACTTCCTGCGCGGGCGCACCGCGGTGCTGGATTTCATCGGATCGTTCCTGCACCAGGTCTGGCGCGACTACGCATTCGCCGAAATCGAGGTCAACGGCGCGCGAGGGCTAAGGGCCGTCGAAAACGGCCGTACGACCGCGGTGCTGTCCTTCGCCTGGGACGAGGCCGGACGGCTCTCCGGCCTGTTCCTGGTACGGAACCCGGACAAGCTCGCCGGCTGGTCGTGATGCCTGCGAGGCGCGCCTAGAAATCGAACAGCTCGCTCAGGAACGATTCCTTTTTCCGGCGGTGGGCCCGGTACGGATGGCCGACGTGACCGCTGGCGTGGCTCGCGCCGCGGTCGATGATCTTGTCGAGCTCACCGCGGTCGAGCCAGACGCCGCGGCACCTCGGACAGTAATCGATTTCCACGCCGCTGCGCTCCGTCATCTGCAACGTCTCGTTGTCCACCGGGCATTTCATCCGGACCTCCGTCGACTCCGACACGGCGTTTTCCATTTGTGACCGCGTTCTCGACGCAGCGGTTCCGACGCGCCGGGTAGCGGGCTCGTCTCCAGCCGCCCGCCCTTACAACTCGCTCACAAACTGCCAGTTGCACCAAATTCTTGACAATTAGAGCGTAGAGCGACCAGAGGCAGGCGGCCGGAGAGGGTAGTCGCTGTTCCGATTGCCGGTGCGAGTCTGGTACGGTTAGTATCGCAATTGCCTTGACTAAACGACTGGAGGGGGTATGAGACCAGTTTCCTCACTTGCCTTGGGCATGCTGCTGGCAGTGGGCGCCGGTGCGGCCGCTGCCAATCCCACTGCGATGAGTCTCGATGAGATGGATCGCATCACAGCGGGCCAGGCGGAAGCGCTCAGCGCCAGCGGCGGGGCGATCGTCGGCAACGATTCCGACGCATCCATCACCTCTTCCGGTGAGGTCTCGCTGGCCGACAGCGTGCAGTCGGCCGCGCGCGCGCTGAATCTGGTGAATGCCGCGGAAAGCACCGTGGCCAACGGCGTGAACGTGTTCGACGGCCGCTCGACGGGCGCGGTGGAGCTCGGCGCCGGCGCCCAGTTCAACGTGGAGCAGTCGAACCAGATCGTGCAGGAGCAGCGCCGCGTGGCCTCGGCACCCTACTACGAGCGCACCGATGCGAACATCGACCGCACGCAGAACGAGACCGGCTCGTACGCGAGCACCAGCACGCTGTCGCGTGTCGACCAGATCACCGACGTCGAATCCGTGCAGCGCAGCAAGTCGAACGAGAGCTCGGGCTCGGTGGATGCGCTGTCGACGCTGCTCGGTCAGCAGGTGCAGGCCGGACGGGGTCTGTCGGCCGCGGGCGAGCTCGGCGTCGACTTCGTCGCCGGCAGCTTCGACTTCACCGCGGGCGGCGGCGTGACCGTCGGTGACGTCAGCTTCGACGGTGAAGTGTCGATCCACATGGAGCTTCCGGAATTGACCGTGGACATCCAGGGTGCGGGCTGTGCCGTGCAGAACGGTTCCTGTACCGCCACCGGCAATTTCACCGAAACCGTCGACCGGCTCTCCGACCACTCCACGCTGTTCACCGTGGAGCGCAGCGAGTCGATCGAGGAGTCGAGCACCCTCGACCTGGTGGAGACGATCCGCGCGCCGTTCATCCTCGAGGATGCGCAGGCCGAGTACATCGTGGTCGACGACTCCGAGCTGACCATCGACAACCACTACCTGGTGGCGCTCGCGGGCAACGCTCAGGCGGACCTGCGCGCGATGAACGTGGTGAACGCGGCCGGCAGCGCGGTGGCCAACGGCGTCAACGTGGCGCGTCAGGACAGCGCCGGGCTGAACGTCGCGGGCAGCGTTCCGGTCCTGAACCTCGTCCAGGCGAACGTCATCAGCCACAGCCGCTGATCGAGCCGGCGGGCGGCGGGGCATCCGGCTCCGCTTTCCCGCCGCCCACCTCCAGGAGCGAACGATGTCGGGGGCGCGATCGAAGGCACGAGCACGGCACGCGGTCGGCTGCGCCGGCCTCGTCGCCGCGCTGTTCGCGCCGTCCGCACTCGCAGCCCCCGAGTTGCTCGACGAGAACGCGCTCGAGCGCGTCGGCGTCGATGCAGCAGCCCGCTCGACGCTCACCAGGAATTCCGCTGCCGAACCGGCTCCGCGACGTGACCTGATCGTCGTGGATCGCTCGAACGTGACTGCCGACCACGGCGCCGCCGTCGAGCTCGGCGGCGACAGCCAGCGGGGGCTGCGCGCCGCGAACGTCGTCAACGCCGCGGCGGCGGACGCCGTAGGCACGGTCAACGTCGCGATGCTGTTCGCGGACGCCCCGGCACCGGCGATCCGGCAACTGAACGACCTCGGCCAGCACGAAGCGCGGATCGGCCTGCTGCCGGGGCAGGTGCTGCCGGACGCGCCGCTCGAGCGCCGTGAAAGCAGCGCGTTCAGCCGAGGCAGCAGCCTGCACCAGCTCACGAGCCAAGCGATCATCGACCGCGAGACCTTGCATTCGGTGGAGACGCAACGGCTGACGGCGACGATTCCCTCGTTCAGCCCGGCGCGCGAATGGGAAGTCGAGCTCGATCTCGGTACGATGCCCCCCATCACGATCCCCGCGTTCGGCTTCGATTGGACCGCTGGCGAGGAACCGTTCCGCTTCGGCGTGGCAGCCAATTTCAGCTCGTTCGGGCTGAGCGGCGCGGGGCTCTCGCTCGGCAAGATCGGCGCGGACGGCGACGATCTGGTGATCGGCGGCGGCCACATCACGCTGCCGACGATCACGCTGCCGACGGTGGAGGGAACACTCTGCGCGTTCGTCTGCGCGAGCGGAACGGTCCGCGGCACGACCATCCAAAGCCAGACCCTGTCGCTCGACGTCGGCGACATCCGCCTTGCGGGAGCGAACCCGTTCAAGGACATCGACCTGCAGCTCGGCCAGGGCATCGCCGCGGTCGGCAGCGGAACCTTCTCGGTCCAGGGCGGCGGCGCCAAGGTGACCGCGGAGCTGTCGTTCCAACTTCCGTCGATCGGCGGCCAGTCGATCACGCTGGACCTGCTGCCGTCACTTGCCTTCATGTCCGAGGAGGAGCTCGAGGCCGCCTCGAAGGTGCTCGGCGGTCCGCCGAGCGTGACGATCGAGCTGCCGGAGATCGAGCTGCCGAGCGGCAGCTTCGAATTGGAGCTGGTGGACTTCGACGCGCCCGGCGCTAGCGGCAGCTTCGGCTTCTCCGGCCGGATGGAGGACGCGGTGCTGTGTCTGTCCGTCACGACCACCAACTGCGCCGACCAGCGCTTCAGCCGGGAAGAGAGCCACGTGCGCGTGCTCGACACCGTCACCGTGAACGAAGAGAGCCGCTCGGAATGGGAGGAGCGCAGCGAATCCCGTAAGGCCCGTGAACGCCCGGGTGCGGCGGTCGGCGACCTCGAAGCGGAGCGGATGGCACTCGCCGGCGGCGAGCTCGCGGTGGACGACTACCGCGTGGTCAACATCGGCGGCAACGCGCAGCGCGACCTGCGCGCGCTCAACCTGAGCAACGTCACGACGGCGCTGGTGGGCAGCTCGGTGAACGTTCTCGGCACCGCCCGCGCGGCCGGCTCCGCCGCGCCGGGGCTGCTCGGACGGGTCAATCAGAGCAACGTGTTCGTCCAGGGATTCCGATGAGGCCACGGGTGCCTCCCCGCAGGCTATATTGAGTGGAGGAAGCCTGATGAGATTCTCGATGCTGGCGCTGCTGCTGGCGGCGCCGATCGCGGCGGCGCAGCCGTTCGAGCTCAGCGAAGCCGAGCTCGATCACGTCACCGCCGGCACGCGCGGCGAGTCGGCCGAGCGGGTGGCGGCGATCGACGCGACCCGCACTACCTCGCGCGGCAACGTCATTCATGCGGAAGGCAGCCTCGAGGTGGTACACGCGAACGGACAGAACGTGCTGGTGCTGCGCGACAACGCCCAGCAGAACCTCGGCGCGCTGATCAACGTGAACGCGGCCGGCGCGCCGGTGAACGTGCTGCTGAACCTCAACGTCAACATCAACTCGAAGATCGGCTCGATGCAGCAGCTCAACATCCACGGCGTGCCCGGCCGGCTCGCGGTCAACCCGGGAGGCGGCGGTTGAGACGCCCGCGCCGCGGCACACTGCTGCTCGCGGCGGCGCTCGGCGGCGCGGCCGTCCACCCGGCGCACGCGGCGCCGCTGTCGACGCCGGCCGGCCGGCTCGAGGTGCCGATCGCGACCTTCAAGAACCTGCGTGAGGCGCGCCTGGTCCGCCAGGGATGGGACATAAGCTGCGGCGCCGCTGCGCTCAGCACGATCCTGACCCACCACTTCGGCGATCCGTACAGCGAAGCGACGATCGCGGTGAGCATCCTGTACAACACCGATCCCGAGCGGGTGCGCGCCCGAGGCGGCTTCTCGCTGCTCGACCTCAAACGCTTCGCGGAAGCCGTGGGCTACGTGGCCGCGGGTTACCGGGGTCTGACGCTGGACGATCTGGCGGCGCGCGGCGTGCCGGCGATCCTGCCGGTGCGCATCCGCGACTACGACCATTTCGTCGTGTTCCGCGGCCGCGCCGGCAACCGGGTGCTGGTCGGCGACCCCGCGTTCGGCAACCTGACGCTGACCCTGGCGCAGTTCCACCGGGCCTGGACCAGCGGCATCGGCTTCTTCGTGTTCGCCGACGCCGCGCAGGCCGCCGGCGAGACGAGCCCGACGGCCAGCCCGCTCGCGCCGGACGCGCTCAGCGTGCTGCTGCCGAATCTCGATCTGGTCTACCGCCTGTCGCGGGCCGGCAGCATGGTGCCGACCGGGGCGCGCGTGATCCGCCTGCCGAGCGAATGAGCCGTCTGGCCGCCCTGCTGCTGGCGACCCTGCTGGCCGCTTCCGCCACCGCCAGCGAGGCGGAGCTGCCCGATGTGCGCGACCAGATCGACGAGCTGAAGCGCGCGATCCTCGCCCGTGACCAGGTGATCCGGGGGTTGCTCGAGCGGGTGGAGGCGCTCGAAGCGAAGCTCGCCGATGCGGATCGCGCGGCCGCCTCGAGCGAACTGGTCGAGACTCCAGTAACGCCCGCGACGGACAGCCGCGCCCGGGCCGAAGCGGCGGTGGCCGCTGCCGACGAAGCCGAACGCCGCGAGCAGCAGCGTCTGGTACGCGCGGCGTTCGAGCAGACGCTGATCGACCGGGGCGGTCTGCTGCTGCCGCCGCGCACGCTCGAGCTCGAGAGCGGGCTGTCGTACATCAGCAGCTCGTCCGACCGCATCGTGATCGACGGCTTCACGATCTTTCCCGTGCTGGTGGTCGGGGACATCGTCAACGAGCGCCTGCGCAGCGAGATCGTGCAAGGCACCGCCACCGCACGACTCGGTCTGCCGTTCGACCTGCAGCTCGAAACGCGCGTGCCGTTCGGCTACCAGCACCGCCAGACGGTCACGGCCGAGAACGAGCAGACCGACCTCGAAGACTTCGCGATGGGCGACGTGGAAGTGGCGCTGTCGCACCAGTTGCTGCGCGGCCGCGACCGGCTGCCCGACCTGCTCGCGAGCCTGCGCTGGAAATCCACCACCGGGGACGATCCGTTCTCCGCCGATGCCGCCGACCGCGTCTCGCTCGGCAGCGGCTTCGAAAGCTGGTCGACCTCGCTCACCGCCGTGCACGTCGCCGATCCGGTGGTGTTCTTCGGCGGGCTCTCCTACACCTACAACGAGTCGAAGCGCACCGACGCCGGCCGCTTCGTCAGCGGCGAGACCTGGGGCGGGCAGCTCGGCATGGCCATCGCGCTGAACCTCGACACCTCGCTCAGCTTCGCGTTCGATCAGCAGTTCACCCGTTCGAGCCGGCTCGACGGCGACCGCATTCCCGGCTCGTCGCTGTCGACCGGCAACTTCGTGGTCGGGGCTTCCTACTCGGCAACGCCGGACGTGACGCTGGACTTCAGCCTGCGGGTCGGCGTGACGGAGGACTCGCCCGACATCCAGGTGAGCTTCGGGATCCCGGTACGGCTGCGCTTCTGAGGCGGCTTCAGACGGACGGCGGACGTTCGGCGTCGAGGTGCCGCAGCGCCGCGACCAGGTCCGCCAGCCACCAGAGCACGCCGCCGACGCACTGGAGCGGCGCGATCCAGAGCGCCCGCCAGGGCAGGGCCGGGATCAGCGGGACGCGGAAGCGGCAACCCGCGTCGTCGACCTCGAGCGTGCCGCTCGCATCGCTCTGCCAGTACACGTGCGCGGGCAGCTTCTTGAACGGATACGTCCTGGCCCACGCGTGCAGCCGGTGCTGATAGAGCTCCGCCTCCCCCGGCGCCACGACCTTGAGCTCGAACCACGGCGACGGCACGCCGAGCAGGTGCGCCGTCACGCGCTCGCCGCGCGATTCGATCCGGCCGATCAGCGGCAGCGGCGGGCCGAGCAGCGGATGGCGTATCAGTACCCAGCCGCACAGGTTCCCGTCGGCGGCCATCGGCGTCGCGTTCGCGGGGCGGCAGGCCGAGTAGGTCACCGCGTGGCCGCCACCGGAGCACGCCTCCTTGCTCCATTTGGCCGCACCGCGAGCGGCGCTCCATTGCCGGCCGGCATCCTGGAACAACGGGTCGACCAGCACCGTGAGCTGCGAGTAGACCTCGGCGGCGTTGAGCGGATCCGCACACAGCGCCTCCGGGTCGACGGGCCCGGCGACGCGCTTCTGCACGAGCGGTTGCCAGAACGCCTCCTCGAACAGGCGGTTCGACCAGATCCCCGGGTTGAACGACACGCGGCTGCGCGGCACCAGCGAGACGAACCAGCGCCGCTGCGGCCCGAGCCGCGCGAGGCAGCGCGCCTTCTCGGCGAGCGTCCCGGCGCAGCGCGGAATCCGCTGCCCCGCTCGGTTCGGCGCGAGGCGCAGACGCAGCCAGCCGAGCGCCGCCTGCAGCGGGCCCCGCGCCGACGGCATCCAGTCGTCCTCGAGCCAGATCACGCCGATCCGACATTCGTCGATCACCTCGTGGGCCCGCTCCGCCAGACGCGTGGCCGCCGCGAAGAAGCACGGGGAGCTGCCGCGCAGGAACTCGACGTCGACGCCTTCCACGTCGAGCAGCCGCGCGAGGTTCGCGACGGTGTCTTCGACGGATGCGCCGGTGGCGGCGTCGTCGACGTTGATCAGCCATTTCACCCGGGCACCGCCGAGCAGCGCCCGGTAGTGGGGGAAGACCTCGCTGTGAAGCTCGGGACGGGTGACGGCCGCGGTCAGAACGAGGTAGTCATACACACACGGCCCCTCATCCACCCGGCCAGCCGAGCGCGCGCAGCAGCTCGTCGGCGTGACCCGGCCATTTCGGTTGCGCCGCGAGGTCCAGCATCGCACCGCGCGCGAGCGCCTCGCGCCACGGCACCGGGCTCGGCAGCAGGCACAGCGTCACCGCGTAGCGCGTCCCGCGGGTCGGCGTGACGCCACGGTGCAGCAGCGTGGCGGGCTGGAAGATCACCCCGCCACCCGGTTCGATCTCGCGCCGCACCGGATCGAGCGCGCGCGCCGCCGGCCGCGCGAGCTCGGCGAGGTCACCGACCCGCTCGCGCACACGGCCGAACGGATAGCCGGCGCGCGCGACTGCGAGCGAGTCCGGCAGCGCCAGGAACTCGGTGTTGCCGCCGTGCTCGGCGGTCGCGTTCAGATAGACGATGAGCTTGAGGTGGGTTCTCGGCCCCTTGTCGCAGTGCCAGTGGAAGGACACCGACGGCGGTTCGGCCGACGGCGGCGTCGCGGTCACCGTCATCCACAGCACCAGATACTCGCTGCCGAAGAAGCCGGTCAGGTGGCGGTCGACGGCAGCCGGCAGCACGGCATCGAGCAGCAGGTCGCGCAGGCTCGGGTCGCGCAGACGCAACCCCTCGAGCGGCCGCTTGCCGCCCTTGACCAGCGCGGTCTCGCTGCCGTCGCGGATCGCATCGAGCAGCTCGGCCG
The DNA here is from genome assembly GCA_036381275.1 of Pseudomonadales bacterium. Lineage (GTDB taxonomy): Bacteria > Pseudomonadota > Gammaproteobacteria > Pseudomonadales > Azotimanducaceae > UBA7803. Next base: position 33,257 of record DASVDC010000090.1, read on the forward strand.
CCCGCGCCGGGCTCAACACCTCGAGGTACACCAGGCCGTCGCGATGCAGCGGCGTGTCCGCGGCAGCTTCGGAGGCGCGCCGGAACGCCGCCCGGCAGAGCTCGGTGTAGCGGCCGAAACCCCGGCGCAGATCGAACGTGCGGTACACGCGCTCCGGGCGCCGGGGGTCGAAGCGCGGCTTGTAGACCGGCTCGAGCACGTCGAGCAGGCGATCCTGCCAGGATATCTTGAGCTCTGTCATCGGCTGCCTCTGCCGCACGTAGGGCCTCGACATCGTACCGTCCCGGCACCTCGGCGACATCGCGTCGTATCCCAGCGTGCGACACGCTGTCTCAGCAAAGACTGTGCCGGGGCGCGGCGCGACAATGGCCGCGATAAACCCCTACAGCAGCGGCCGCAGGCGGGCGCCGAGCTCGGCCTGCCGTTTGACGCCGACCTTGGCGTAGATGCTCTTCGACTGGATCCGCACCGTGCCGACGGAGACGTCGCGGGCTTCGGCGATCTCCGCGGTGGAGCGGCCGCGCGCCAGCATCAGCGCGACGTCCGCCTCCGCCCGGGTGAGGCCCCAGGCGCCGCGCAGTGCCTCCGCCAGATCGGAAGGCTCGCCCAACGGACCCCGCACCACCACGACAGCACGCGCGCGGGGCGACAGGTCCGCCGCGCGCCGAGGCAGCGCGAACACGTCGAGGACCAGCGGCTCGGCGTGCATGTCGTCGGTGAGCAACACAGTGCGCTGCAGTGGCGCCCCGGGGCGTCGCAGACCGGCGACGGCCTCGGCGATGGCGTCTACGAGCGCGCCGGCACCCTCCGCGGCCGCGCCAAGCCTGCCGTGCTGCAGGCGCAGGCGTCCCCGCTCGAGCTCGGCCTCGGCCATCGGCGTATGCGCGACGACCCTGCCCCCGGCGTCGCAGACGAACGCGGCCAGCGAGAGCGCGTCGAGGGTGCCGGTCAGCAGCGCGGCCGCCTGCCCCTCCAGCAACCGGCGCGTGCGCACCGCCGCCCGAACGTGCGGTGCGAGCGAAGCGAACACGGCCCGTTCCGCGGTCTCGAAATGGCCGTCGGCCCTGCCGCGAATCACCGCGCAGCCGACCATCATCTCAGGCGTGTGGATCAGTGGGCTCAGGCAACTGAAGACCACGTCGTGGGTGCGGCCCCACGTATACAACTCGTTGGTGCTGAACTCGTCCGGCGTCAGGAAGTCGCGCTCGGTCAGCACGGTGAGCTCGCCGACGGAGCGCCCCGCGCGCACCCGCGGATTCACCGCCGGATCGCCGCCGCCGATGGCCGCGAACTCTTCGACCACCTCGGGCGAGACCTCCGTCCAGCAGTTGAAGTCGACCGTCCCGGCGCCGAAACCCACGAGTTGCCCGGAGCGGGCGCCGCAGGCGTCCGCCAGCGAGGCCAACGCGTCGTACCAGCTTCCATCGAGGGCGGCCGTGCCGAACGCGTCGGCGACATCCAACCACTGCTCGTCGCTGCGCACCATCCCATCCTCGTATCGGTACGGCTCCAACAAGACTAGTCGCGGCCCGCGGAGGTGCCAACGAGCTCGTTAAGTGGAGTGCGGAGCGTGTCGCATTGCGGCCGGCCTGCGGAAGCGGGCGCCGTGTTGGAACCGGGATTCGGGGAGACAGGGGTTTGGCCTCACTAGCCGGGCCTATGTCGTGTTTTCGCCCTGCCGAGGAGAATTACACTGTAAGTACATACAGCACCGGCTAGTGAGGCCGTCACTATACCCAAAAAACCCGGGGGCGGAACCATGGGAAATGGGGGTTGGGGGGGTGATTTGGGGAAAATGCAGAGGGATCAAGGACTTGATGATCCACAATCCATCAAATCTTCATTTTTGTCGCTGATTGGCGACTGTCGGGGCCCCCTCCTCCTGTAAAGTGCGCTGAAAGTTGCGATTTTGGCGAGAAAAGCTGCGATCGCCGTTCCCCCCAAATCAAATACTTACGACGATGCTGCCGTGAAAAGCTGCGATTGATCTTAGCGCGTCGCGCGTCTCTCCGCACTCCCCGAAGCCCTGTATCTCATTGAATTTCAGGAATCTCTCTATTGGCTTCCGCGGGTACTTTTCCTCCGGCTAGCGCTAAATCCTCACCTTGCCCGCGGAAAATGGCGCTGTGCCAGCGTCCGGCTGGCTGATGACGCTCTAGGCCCTAGCCAGCAAAACGACACGATCGAGCGCTTTGGCCCGATAACGCGCTACCCGCCGACTGCGGCGTGCAAACGGGGGTGCCTTTTCGCCAAAAGCTGTCGTCGGCTTCTGGCCTACGTGAGGAACGAATTGCACCAAACGGCGGGATCAGCGAGTCAGGACCGTTGATGCCCCCTCGTAGCGGCGGTTCACCAGTTGTTGGAAGAACAACACCGCCCGCTGGCTACAGCGCGTAGCGGACCTTGTCCCCGTAATAAGGGATGACCGAGTGCGCCCAGCCGGTGCTTCAGGCGCCCGCGGCCCTGCCCCCCCAAAGGGGCCGTGGTCGGGCCCGCGCGCGTGCCGTGGTACACACGACGGCCGTGCTGCGCCGCTGCGATGGCCAGGCCAATCTCAAGGTGCGTCTTGCCCACACCCAGCAGGGCCAGCATCACTGCGTTTTATCACGGCGATCGGCAAATCCGAGCTCGTGCAGGCTCTCGATCTCCTCGCTGGGGTCGGGATTCGCCACGTCCGTCCAAAGACTCGCGTCCAGTCTCTAAGCTTCCTTCAAAGAGTCAAGTCATCTTGATTGCAGCATTCTCACCGCTGTGACTACCTCGGTTCCTCGAGGGTTATTCACAACCTCACGCGCGCCCTATCCGATGCTCGAAGACCCACTCGTCGGTGGCCGCCGCTCACCCAGCCAAGCCGCCTACATTGCGATGCTATGGTGTGCACCCGTATGTCACGAACTCAGTCTCCTCCCGTACGGTGCGATTAACCCTTGCACCTTTGTCACCTTAGTTGAGAATAGACGTGGAACCCTTCAACCGGTTACGGAGCTACAAGGGAGAGGAACGGATGCCCGCAGCCAAAGGGAAAGCAAAGCCATCGTCGACGAGAAAGTCTGCTTCGAAGTCACGCCCCAAATCCGCCGGGAGCGCAAACTATCCCAGGCACACCGTCAGGAAGAGTCTGAGAATCCCGCAGGCAATTCT
>DASVDC010000091.1:0-11679 GCA_036381275.1 Pseudomonadales bacterium
GTCAGAAGCGGCCTTAGTCCCTCCCACCCCGGCTGCCCCAATCATCCTTCGATCAGGGCAGAAGGCAACATACAAGCGGCCACCGGCCGCGAATCGCCGGATCGCGGTCTGGAGACCGCCCCTACCACGTCGTTCGCGGCCGGAGGCCGCTCCCACAAGCATCCAGGCGTTCGCGGCCGGAGGCCGCTCCCACAGCTTGCGGTCAGATCGCGAACAGGATCGCGACGCCGCCGATGACCGCCAGCACGCGGCTGCTCGTGTCGCGCGCGGCGAACACCACCGGGTCGTCGTGCATCTCGCCGCGGAACGTCTTCAGCCAGATGCGCGTGATCCAATAGAGGAGCATCGGGCAGAACACCCAGAGCAGCGCCGGCGTCGCGTACGCTTCCTGGACCGAGCGGCTCGTCAGGTAAACCACCAGAATGAAGCTCGCGACGTAGCCCGCCCCGACGCCGAGCACGAACAGCAGCGGCAGGTCGGAGACGCGGTAACAGCGGCCGCGGGCGGCCTCCCGGCCGAGCTCGCGCATCACCACGAGCTCCGCGCAGCGCTTCGCCACCGCCAGGCTCAGGAACACGAACAGCGAGAAGCCGAGCAGCCAGACCGTGAGCGGAATGCCTGCCGCGACGCCGCCGCCGACGATCCGGATCGTGTACAGGAACGCGAGCGCCATCACGTCCAGGACCTCGATGCGCTTCAGCCACAGCGAATAGGCGAGCGTGGTGGCGTAGTAGACGCCGAGCGTGAGCACGAACGCCGTCGGCAGCAGCAGCGCCAAACCCGCGGCGCCCGCGAGCAGCAGCGCGATCAGCACGCAGCCCGTCGCGATCGACAGCTCGCCGGAGGCGAACGGCCGGCGGCACTTGCGCGGATGACTGCGGTCGTCCTCGAGATCCGTCAGGTCGTTCAGCACGTAGACGCTCGATGCGCACAGGCTGAACGCGAAGAACGCGATCACCAGATCCATCAAGAGTGCCACGTCGAGAAAGCGGTGCGCCGTGATCAGCGGAATGAACACCAGCAGGTTCTTCAGCCACTGGTGCACGCGCAGCGCCGAAAGGTACGTGCGCAGCCCCGGGACGGGACGCCGGAAGTGCTGCTCGAGCACCGCCTCCCGATCGACCGCCTCCGCGAGCGAGCGGCCGCCGCCCACCAGCAGCGCGCGGCGGGCCACCCGCCACAGACACATGTCGGACATCTCGTTGCCGGCGTAGTCGAAGCCACCGTCACCGAAGCGCTTGCGCAGTGCCGCGAGTTTCGCCTCGCCCTTCAGGTTGTCCGCCTCGTCGCTGGCGACCACGGCGTCGAACAGGTCGAGGTGATCGGCGATCCGCCGCGCCAGCGCAACGTTGCTGGCGGTCGCCAGGATCAGGATGCGGCCTTCCGCCTTCTGGCGCCGCAGGTAGTCGAGGAAGGGCTCGTCGTACGGCAGGCTCGTCACGTCCAGCTCGACGCGCCGCGCCAGCTCGTGCTTGAGCCGCGCCTTGCCCTGATACCACCACCACGGCAGCAGGAAGAGCTGCAGCGGAGACCGCCGCAACAGCGCGAATACCGTCTCGTGCAGCAGATCGCTGCGCAGCAACGTGCCGTCCAGGTCGACCACCAGCGGCGTGGTGTCGAGGTGCTCCTCGAGTATCGAAACAGACTGCATGACCGAATCTCCTACGTTCTTGTAGTCGCCTCACGGCTTCGACCGGCCTCCTCCCAGGGCCGGTACCGCGCCATCCGGCGCGGATTTCGTTGCGCGGCGGCCTGCCAGTTCCAATGCCGGCAGTGCCACGACGCCCAGAGCCACCGCGAACCAAAGAGTCGCCACACGAATGATCGCGGTAGCCGCCATCGCCTCCGGCGGCGCTGCGCCCGTGAACAGGAGCAGCGCCGCCATCACGGCTTCGGTGCCGCCGAGCCCGCCGGGCACGAACGACAGCGCGCCCGCCAGAATCGCGGTCGCGTAGATGCCGACCGCGCCGGCGAGCCCCACGGGAATGCCGAGCTCCTGCAGCACCAGGTGAAACGCCAGTGCCTCGGCACCCCAGCTCGCCAGGCCGATCAGCACGCCGAAGGTCAGCCACCGACCTCGCAGCAGCGGCCCGGCCTGACGCAGGCAGCCGACGGCGTGCAGCGCGAAGCGCCGCAGCCGTCGGCCGGGAAAGCGGAACGCGAGCCCGGCGGCGGCTCGCAGGAAGAAGCGGTGGCGGAGCAGCAGCAGCGCGAGCACGCCGCCGCCGGCCACCGCCGCGAGCCAGCGGTAGCCGCCGCCGGGCAGGCGGTAGAGCAGCATCGCGAGCAGCGCAATGCTGATCACGTCCACCACCCGTTCGGCGTAGAGCGTCGCCACGGTGCGACGAATGCCGACGCCGAGCGGCTTCAGGTAAATCGCCCGCACGGCCTCGCCGGCCTTCGCCGGCGTGGTCGTCAGCGCGAAACCGGCCACGTACACGATCAGATGGCGAAGCGCCGGCAAGCGGTGGCCGGCCAGGCGCAGGTAGGCGTCCCAGCGCAGGTAGCGCAGCACGTAGTTCACCAGCGACAGTCCGAGGATCATCAGCCACCACCCCGGACCGAGCCGCCCGGCCGCAGCCACCGTTTCGCCGAAGCCGCTGCCGGCGAAGAGCGTCAGGTAGAATCCCGCAGCCACCGCCACGGACACGATCACGCCGTTCCAGCGCATCAGCGCTCCCCGTTCGTCTGTGCCGCCGCCACCCCGGCAGGCCTTACCGAATCCGTCGCGGGTGTGTTGCCAGGCGGCAACGCCTCGAGACGGCTGCGATAAGCGGCGATCGCCTGTACTCCGGCAAGCCACAACAGCGGCGCCAGTTCCACCAGCACGCGGTGCTCCTGGATGCGTCCGAACACCAGGCCGGCCACGAGGAACGGCACACCGAACCACACCAGCACGCGGCGGAGGAACGGATCGAGGTGGCGGACGAGCGCCAGCACCGGAAGCCACATCCCGGCGCCGAAACGCAGCAGAAACAATCCGAAATACGTCGGGCCGGCGAGCAGGGCCAGATTGGGGAGCAGATGGTTCTCGTACTGCGTATCGAGCACATTCGCGTGCGGATTCACGTTGGATTCGAACATCGTCTGCAGCGTGGACTGGATCAGCACCACCGCCGCCACCTGGATCAGCAGCCCGATCGTCAGCGTGCCGTGGCCGAGGCGCCGGAAGCCGACCGCGACGAACGCCGGGATCAGGAACATGGCGGTCTCTCGGTTCAGCACCGCGAGCACGAACACGACGAGGTACGGTCCGAGCCAACGGGCTCCGCCCGTCACCAGCCGGTGCAACAGCACGACCAACGCGAGCGTGAACACCGCCGCCGGTAAGTCGTACACATAACGGAACACGCGGGTCACGTACCACTCGCCCCAGATCAGTGCGCCGTCCTCCACCGTGAGCAGCGAGTGCGTGAGCAGATCCGGCGGGATCAGGTGGGCCGCCACCGGCACGCACGCGGTGAACGCCAGCGCCCATCGCGGTGCGCCATCGGTGCCGATCCCGAACGAGCGCAGCGCCCGCTCGGCGACCACGACGAGCAGCATCCAGCCGGCGACCTCTGCGAGCGCAAACAAAACTGAAACATTCACGCCGATCACCGCATGTACCGCGGCCACCAGGGAAGGCAGCAATATCCGGTACTGAAACGGCGCGGCCGCTTCGAAACGCGCCATGCGCTCGCCTTCTGCCAACCACCATACGGTGGTGTATTCGTAGTGCAGCAGCGTCAGCAGCGCCCCGACGAGCGTCAGCGCCAGCAACAACAACGGCCAGGACACGGTGGCACCACCGGAGCGCTGACTACCGCGGTCCAGGCCCGGCGACGGAACCAGTCCTTCCACGCGAACCTCCGTTGGGAGCACGCCGACCCGGCTCGCCGTGCCGGCTGCAGTGCAAGATCTACGGTTAGCAAGCGATGTACCACATTCGCCCAACCGCTTCGTCCGCGCCTGGCACGCGTTTCGCTTGGCATTCGCCCTGCTTCAGGTAACGTGGCTCGCAATCCGTGTGGAAATGGCTCGGGGAACTGATCCCCGCAACGCTGTTCGCGTTGGCACTGCTGTTCATAGGCTACCTGGCAGGGTCGTTGACGACCTTGTCGGACACCTTTCCGGCGAAGTACGTCCGCAGCGCCTATCAGGCGGCGAACTCGCTGCGCCTGAGGCAGGCTTACGTGAACGACCGCTATTCGTCGAATCTCTGGGAAGCGGCACGCACCGACGCGGCCGGCGTGGTACGTCACGATCCCGCGGCCGCGCGGTCGGGACTGACGCTCTACACGTCCGGCGATTCACCGGTGGCCCGCCTCATCGACATGCAAGGGCGCATCGTGCACGAGTGGCACCGGCCGTTTCGGGACATCTGGGACAAGACGTCGTCGATCGCCGAGCCGGTGCGGGAAGAGCAGATCTACATGCGCCGCGCGCATCTGTTCCCGAACGGCGACCTGCTCGCGATCTACATCGGCGTCGGCGACACGCCGTGGGGCTACGGGATGGCGCGGCTCGATGCGAACTCGCGGGTGCTGTGGAAGCACCTCGGGCGCTTCCATCACGATCTGGCCGTTGCGGACGACGGACGCATCTATGCGTTGACCCATCAGTTCCGTATGCGGCCGGTCGCGAACCAGAAGCACCTGCGACCGCCGCTGCTCGAGGACTTTCTGGTCGTTCTGTCGCCGGACGGGAAAACGCTCGAAGAGATCCCGCTCGTCGACGTCGTGGCGGGATCGCGATTCGGCCGCCTGCTGTTTCGCGTCTTCCACTTCACCACGTGGGATCCGCTGCATACCAACGCGGTGGACGTGCTCGACGAGGAGTCGGCGGCGGCGCTGCGCCGCAAGGTGCCGGCGGCCGCGCCCGGCCAGGTGCTGCTCAGCTTCCGCGAGCTCGACGGGGGCACGATCGCGCTGCTCGACGTCGAGCGGCGCGAGATCGTCTGGGCGCTGGCCGGCGCCTGGAAGAGCCAGCACGACCCCGACATCCTGCCGAACGGCAACATCCTGATGTTCGACAACCTGGGCGACTTCAGCGTCGGCGGGGAGTCGCGGGTGATCGAAGTGGATCCGGCGACCGGCGGGATCGTCTGGAGCTACAACGGCACCGCCGAAGACAAGCTGCACAGTTTCTGGCGCTCGGCGCAGCAGCCGCTCGACAACGGCAACGTGCTGATCACCGAATCGCAGGCAGCCCGCCTGCTCGAGGTGACCCGTGACGGGCGGGTGGTCTGGGAGTACGTCAACCCGGTGCGTGCAGACGGCAACCGCGAGCGCATCGCGATCCTGAGCTGGGGGCTGCGCATCGACCCGGCAACGCTCGATCCCGCGTTCCGGCAGCGTCTGCAGCGCAACGGCGCGACGTGAGCGCATCGCCCATCGGCTACCAGTCCTGGGGCCGCTATCCCGCCAGCCGGCCCGCGCGCGCCTGGCGGATGCGCTGGCGCGACGAGCGTTTGCCGGCTTGTCGTGAAGCGATGCTGCCCTACGGCAACGGCCGCAGCTATGGCGACAGTTGCCTGAACGACGCGGGCGTGCTGCTCGACACCCGCGGTCTCGACCGCTTCATCCACTTCGACCGCACGCAAGGCGTCATCCGCTGCGAGGCCGGCGTGCTGCTCGCCGACATCCTCGATCTGGTCGTGCCGACCGGCTGGTTCCTGCCGGTCACGCCCGGAACCCGCTTCGTCACGGTGGGCGGCGCGATCGCGAACGACGTGCACGGGAAGAACCACCACCGGGCGGGCAGCTTCGGCCGGCACGTGCGGGCGTTCGAGCTGCTCCGCTCGGACGGCAGCCGGTACCTGTGCACGCCGGAGCAGAACGTGGACTGGTTCGGCGCCACGATCGGCGGTCTGGGACTCACCGGGGTCATCGTCTGGGCGGAGATCGAGCTGGTGCCGATCCCCGGTCCGCTGATCAGCGTCGAGAGCGTACGGATGCCGAGTCTCGATGCGTTCTTCAGGCTCTCCGCGGCGTCCGACCGCGACTACGAATACACGGTGGCCTGGATCGATTGCCTCGCCCGCGGCCGTGCGCTCGGCCGCGGGCTGTTCATGCGGGGCAACCACGTGCGCGGCGCGCCCGGCGCCGTTCGGCACCGGCGGCTGCAGCCCGCCGTGCCGGTCACGCCGCCGTTCTCGCTGGTGAACGACTGGACGCTGAAGCCGCTGAACGCGCTGTACTACCACCGTCAGCGGCGGGAGCGCCGGCAGCGCATCGATCACTACGAGCCGTTCTTCTACCCGCTCGACGGGGTTCGCCAGTGGAATCGTCTGTACGGTCCTCGCGGCTTCCTGCAGTACCAGTGCGTCGTGCCGCACCGGAACGGACCCGACACGCTGGTGCGGCTGCTCGAGCGCATCGCCGAAGCGCGCACCGGATCGCTGCTGTCGGTGCTGAAGGTGTTCGGCGACCGGCCGTCGCCCGGCTGGCTGTCGTTCCCTCGACCGGGGATCACGCTCGCTCTGGATTTCCCGAACCGCGGCTCGCGGACACTCGAGTTGCTCGCGCGGCTCGACGAGCTGGTGCTGGAGGCCGACGGCGCGGTCTATCCGGCCAAGGACGCGCGGATGGGCGCGGCGTTGTTCCGGCATGCGTTTCCCCGCTGGCGGTGCCTGCGCCGCTACGCGGACCCGGCGTTCTCGTCGGACCTGTGGCGACGGCTCGGCGGAGGCTGCGCATGAGGAAGGTGGTGGTGATCGGCGCCACCTCGGCGATCGCCGAAGCCACCGCCCGGCTCTTCGCGGCCGACGGCGATGCGCTGTTCCTGGTCGGGCGGAACGCCGCGCACCTCGAGCAGATGGCGGACGACCTGCGCACCCGCGGCGCGGCCCGCGTCGACACGTTCGTGATGGACGCGAACGATCTCGCCGCGCACGAGACCATGCTGGCGCGAGCCGAAGACGCGCTCGGCGAGCTCGACACGGTGCTGATCGCGTACGGCACGCTGCCCGACCAGACCGCCTGCCAGCGCGACGTCGATCTCGCGCTCGCCGCCTGGCAGACCAACGCGGCGAGCCCGATGGCGCTGCTGACGCGGCTGGCCAACCGGCTCGAATCCCGCGGCCGCGGCACGCTCGCAGTGATCTCCTCGGTGGCGGGCGATCGTGGCCGCAAGACCAACTACGTCTACGGCAGTGCGAAAGCGGCGCTCACCACCTTCCTCGAGGGTCTGCGGCACCGGCTGCACGGTAGCGGCGTGCACGTGCTGACGATCAAGCCGGGTCTGGTGGACACGCCGATGACCGAATCGTTCGAGAAGGGCCTGCTGTGGTCGACACCCGAGCGGGTCGCACGCGACATCCATCGCGCGATTGGCCGGCAGCGGGAGGAACTGTATACGCCGGGCTTCTGGCGAATCGTGATGCTGGCGGTCCGCAACATGCCGCGCTGGCTGTTCAAGCGCACGAACTTCTGAGGGTCGGATGCCGCTCGCTCGCCCCGAGTGGCTGCTGATCCTCCTGTTCGCAGCCTCGCGCCTGACGCTCGATCGGCTCGGCGTCCGAATCGAGCGGCTCCCGTTGGAGGGCACCTGGCAGCTCATCGACCCGCCGCTGCTCGAACGCTCCCTGTTCGAGAGCCTGTTGCACCTGCACAGCCAGCCGCCGCTGTACAACCTGCTGGTCGGCGTGCTGCTGCGTCTCGAGGATCCGGCCGCGGCGGCGCGGGCGATGGACCTGCTCTACGCGTTGCTCGGGCTCGCGCTGGTGCTGCTGGTGTACGGTCTGCTGCGCCGGCTCGAGGTCGGCCGCTGGACGAGCTTCGCGGCGGCGGCGCTGTTCACGCTGAGCCCGGCGGCACTGCTCTACGAGAACTACCCGCTGTACACGCAGCCGGCGGCGACGCTGCTCTTCCTGTGCGCGTTTCTGTTCGCCCGTCTGGTTCGCGACTTCAGCCGTTGGGATGCGTTCGGGCTGTTCCTCGCGATGGCGGCGCTGATCTACTTGCGCTCGCTGTTCCAGATCGGCTGGCTGCTGGTGCTGTTCGCGTTCTGCCTGTCGGTGCTGCCCGGTCATCGCCGCGCGCTCACGCTGACGGCCGCGCTGCCGCTGCTGCTGGTGGGGGCGCTGTACGCCAATCACTACTTCGTCGCCGGCCAGCTCAGCACGTCGTCCTGGCTCGGCATGAGCCTCGCGAAGCTGACTACGATGGAGCTGCCGCTCGACGAACGGCAAGCGCTGGCGCGCGCCGGCGTGCTGTCGCCGCTGGCGCTGCAGCCGCCGTTCGCCGCACCGGAAGCGTACCCGGACTGGCTCGCGGCCACGCCGCGAACCGGTATCGCGGTGCTCGACCGGACACGCAAGTCGGGCGGCGCGCCGAACCTGAACCACGCCGTCTACCCGGCGGTCTCAGCGCAGTACCTCGAGGACGCGCTCACGGTGATCCACCGACGTCCGAGCGTCTATCTGAACGCGGTGGCCACCGCGCACCTGATGTACTTCCGCCCGTCGGCGGATTATCCGTTCCTCGAGCCGCACCGGCGCCGCATCGAGCCACTGGTGCGGGTCTACAACCGGATCGTCGCGGGACAGCCTCGCTACCCGCGCGAGCCCAGCTTCGGGCTCGGCGGGCCGGGCGAGATCGGGTGGCTGATCGTCGCCGCGTTCCTCGTCTGTGTGTTCGGCGCGGTGCCGGCGGTGCTGCGCGGTCTGCGCGGCCGTGCCGGCCCCAACGACGCCGTGATGGTGTTCCTGTGGCTGAACGTGCTGTACGTCACCGTGGTCGGCAACTGGTTGGAGATGGACGAGAACCAGCGGTTCCGCTACCTGATCAACCCGCTGATGACCGTGACGCTCACGGTCATCGTCACGCGTGTCTGCAGGCGGCCCTACCGCGAACCCGATCGGGCCCGCCGTACCTACAAGCGGGCCTTTTCCTGTTCCTCCACGACCTCGTAGCGCGCCTCCATGTCCTTGGCTGCTTTCTTGTCGAGCAGATCCTTCGCCTTCGGGAAGAGCTGGTTCTCTTCCCGCTCCACGTGCGCCTGTACCGCCTGCATCATCTCCTCGAACCGCTGAATCCAGGCGTTCGAGGTCTTGTCGGCCGTGTGGAGCTGATCGAGATACTCCTCGATGCGCTTGTGCTCGCGCAGGCACTCGTCGACGATCGACTCGATCTCCGGAAACTTCTTCAGCGCCGGATAGAATTCCTGCTCCTCACCCTTCGCGTGGGCCAGCAGGTTCCGGCGGATCTCGGCGAACAGCTCAGGACGGTCGTCGGAATCGGCCGACGTGGCGGCGACCCGCTGCATCAGCGTCGAGACTTCGGCGTGCTCGCCGGCCAGGTGGTGGAAGATGCCGGGATAACCGGCAAGCGCCTTGGCCGCCCCTTTCACGGCACCGGCAGCTTTGGAACCCATTTTCGATCCTGATGCCATGATCGTCTCCTCGTGATGGCACAACGGACGAGGAAACGGGGTGCAGTATCCATGCCGCACTGCACTCTTTGTGGGAGCGGCCTCCGGCCGCGAATCGCGGGTCTGGAGACCGCTCCTACAGCGGGATCATTCGCGGCCGGAGGCCACTCCCACAGCGGATCTCAGGGGAGCGTGAGCGTACTGCCGGTCAGCCGCTCGTAGGCTTCCAGGTAGCGGGCCATGGTCTTCTCGACCACCTCGTCCGGCAGCACCGGACCGGGCGGCGACTTGTTCCACTTGCCCGCGCTGACGAGCGTCTCGAGGTAGTTGCGCACGATCTGCTTGTCGAAGCTCGGCTGCTCGCCGCCCGGCTGCCACTGATCCGCGGGCCAGAACCGCGAGCTGTCCGGGGTGAAGATCTCGTCGATCAAGAGCGGCGTCTCGGCGCCCGGCAGGCGGCCGAACTCGAACTTGGTGTCGGCGAGGATGATGCCGCGCTCGAGCGCGTAGTCGCGCGCGGTCCGGTACAGGCGCAGCGTGGTGTCGCGCAGCCACTCCATCAACTCGCGGCCGACGATGTTCACCCCCTCGTCGAAGCTGATGTTCTGATCGTGCCCGCTCTCCGCCTTGGTGGACGGTGTGAACAGCGGCTCCTCGAGCCGGTCGCTGTTGCGCAGCCCCGACGGCAACGGAATGCCGCAGACGGCGCCGGTGCGCTGGTAATCCTTCCAGCCGGTGCCGGTAATGTAACCGCGCGCGATGCACTCGATGGGTATGACCTCGGTCTTGCGGCACAGCATGATGCGCCTGTCGAGCATCCGACGCTCGGCGTCGGAGATGCCGGGGATGTCCGCTGCATCGGTGGAGAGCAAGTGGTGCGCCACCTGACCGTCGAAGTACTCGAACCAGAACCGCGAGATCTGGGTCAGCACGATGCCCTTGCCCGGCAGCCCGTTCGCCATCACCACGTCGAACGCGCTGATCCGGTCGGTCGCGACGATCAGCAGCGCCTCTTCGCCGTCCGGCAGCGTGACGTCGTAGATGTCACGGACCTTGCCCGCGCGGCGGTTCGGGAGGTTCAGGCGGGTTTCGAGCAGTGCTTCGGCCATTTGCCGTGCCTCCGTGATTGGCTCAGGTGGTGAAACCGCCGTCCGCCATGCACACCGAGCCGGTCACCCAGATGCTGTCGTCGCTCGCGAGGAACAGCATCACCTTGGCGATCTCGTCTGGGGTACCGTAGCGCTTCATCGGGATCGTGTCGGCCAGCGACGCCTTCGCGGCATCCGCCGAGCCGGGCATGAAGCCCGCTTCGAGTCGGCGCATCATCTCGGTCTCCACCGGTGACGGATTGACCGTGTTGACGCGGATCTTGAGCGGCGCGCATTCGAGCGCCGCGGTGCGCATCAGGCCGATCACCGCGTGCTTGCTGGTCACGTACGCGGACACGCCCGGTGAGCCCTTCACGCCGGCCACCGACGAGGTGATCACGATGCTGCCGCCGCCGCGCGCCTGCATCGCCGGGATCACGGCCTTCATGCCGAGGAACACGCCCTTCACGTTGACGTTCAGCACCTGCTCGAAACGCTCCTCGTCGTACTCGACGATCGGCTTCACGTCGCCTTCGATGCCGGCGTTGGCCAGGAACACGTCCACGCCGCCGTAGCGCTCGGTGGCACACTCGACCATCGCCCGGTTGTCGGCGGCCCGGGTGACGTCGGCGACGAAGTAGCTGACCCGGTTGCTGCCGATCGCGGAGACGGCCTCCTTCAACGCGTTCTCGTTCAGGTCGACCAGCAGCACGTTGGCGCCTTCCTCGGCGAACAGCGCGCCGGCGGCGCGGCCGATGCCGCCGGCGCCCCCGGTGATCACGGCGACTTTATCCTTCAGGCGGTCCATGGTGACTCCAGGCGGAAACCGAGGAGTTTACCGTCGCCCGGGCGCGCGGGCGACAGCCCCGGCCCGCGGTGTAGCGCCCAAGTCGTAATGTCCCCTTTCTCCAAAGTAGAAATGTCCCCTCAGCGATTGGGCGGAGGGGGCGATGGACTCAGGAGCGCTGTTGGCGATGAGCACCAGGGAGCTGACTCGCCTGGAAGTGGTGCAGGCGGTAGTGGATCGGCGTATGGGCCAGCCAGAGGCGGCCAGCCGGTTGGGAGTCTCGGTGCGCCAGGTGAAACGGCTGGTCAAGCGCTATCGAGCCGAAGGCAGCGCCGGGCTCGTCAGCCGTCGCCGGGGGCGTCCCTCCAACCGTCGCATCGCGCAGACCGAGAAGGTTCACTTCACGGCACTGGTTCGCCAGCACTACTGGGATTTCGGCCCGACCCTCGC
>DASVDC010000092.1:0-33941 GCA_036381275.1 Pseudomonadales bacterium
CCCCCGGATCGGCGCGACGCGTACGCAGGCTATTGGCTGCTGCGGCGCCGCCAGGAGCTCGCGCAGACCAGCGAGCTCGCGCGGCGATGGGGCGAGCTCGCCGGGGGGCTTCGGATGGCGCTCGAGAGCGGCGCACGCAGCGCCGTGGGGGCGTTACTGCTGTTCCTGATGGTGGGATTCGGGGCTGGCGTGCCGAGCTCGGCCGAGGCCTCTGCGGCCCCTACTCCGCCGGCAGCCGACGGCGGGAGGGTTGTATATTATGTTAAATAGAATGAGTCATTCGATGAGGGCAAAGCGACGCCCGCGTCCGTTCTCCTTACACACCCTACTCAACTCGGACGACCTTCACCGCCCCAATATTCGAAAGCCGGACGTTCAGCGATTGCTTCTGGATTGTCCCAATTGCGGTCCAACCCGTAGTAGCCCGACGCCCGAAGCTTACACAGCCTATCTCCAACCAACTGCGGGAAGCTGAACGTCTCGACGTTGCGCTGTGGTTCGAACTCGCCCAGATCATAGCGTTGTCGCAGCTGCTCCCAGCAGGAAGGCGAAACAATTTCCGTATACGTGGCATCGACTCGTAGATAATCCTCTGGATCCACGTTCATAACTTCCTGTAGCTCGTCAGGGGCAATCCTGACCGTCCTTACGCAGTCGAGCGCTACACGCCCCCCGGCCTCTGGCGCCGCCGCGAGCAAGAGAATCGAGCATGTCAAAACTGCCCTTCGAACGGCCATGCTCCCACCTCACGGCGTATATGCAATCGGGCAATACGCGGGCAACGTGTTGCAGAATCTCAATCTGGTACCGGCCGCTCGACGATTCCGCGGAATCGTCGGATGCGGCCAGTACCGGACACCTGGAGCGGTGGCACGTACCAATGCGCTCCCCACAAAGCTGATCGGGCTTGTGTCGGACGCTGTGAGCCACTGCAGGTGAACAAGCCCATTCACGTGATTCATTGCTTTAGCGTAGTGCACACCAGTTCCCGGGCTATGGATCGAAGCCGACATTGGTATAGAGCGTCACCAGCTCGGACAAGGTCGCATATCTGAACCCTTCGAATTCACCTCCGGGAGCGAAGTTGCTGGCGACGTCCGCATGACTCAGATTGATGGTGTAAGACCAGTCCAACCACTCCAATCCTGTCTCGGTATCGAGAGTAAGGAGCCCATCCCCGTCGATTGCCAATCCAGCTCGATCAAGGCAGCGCTCGCCTTGACCGAAAATGAACGTCAACAGAATTACCCCAGCGGCTTTCCGGATCATTTCTGCCCATTCCCGAAGAGGTCAAGCAGCTCTTCAAGCAATTCGCTTGAGCAAAACGCACGCCACACTCTTTTATTTTTCAAATCAGCCACTTGCAATCGAATCAAGAACCCCGAGCGTCAAGGTTCGACATTTCCCTTGCCCTTTAACCAGCTTCTGCAAAGATCTTCGATGTCCGCTCAGAAGCGCTGCAGCGCTCAGGGACATTTCGTTTCGAGGAACCCCACATGCTCGCCCTTCCGCCCGCCTGTCCGCTTCCCATAACAGCCTGACCACTCGCTTACAACCGCTGACAACCGCTGCGTCCGCTTGCGGCCACAATTGGCCCATCACGAACCGATCGGGCTGTCGCACCCTTGGGCCACCTCAGGATAGCCAGGCACTACATCCAGACGGCCGTTCTGCTGGTGGCCATTGCCGAGGGGTTGCTGCTCGTTACGGCCCCGTACATCGGCTCCTACATCCGCTACGGCGAGCTCCCGCCGCTCGCCGACCACCTGCTTCCGTCGGTGAGCTTCGCAGTCGTGCTCGTGATCGCGATGCTGTCCATGGGCGTCTACGAAGCCCGTGTTCGCGAAGGCTTCTCCGGGATGATGCTGCGCACCGCGGTTGCGGTGTTCCTGCTCGGCGCGATGGCCACGGCCGTCCTCTCGTACGTGCTGCCGACTCTCGCGATCCACCGCAGCGTGCTGCTGCTCTCGGCGGTTTCGGCATTCGTGCTGTTGACCGTCTGGCGTTGGCTGACCGGACACTTTCTGAGCGAGGAGGTCTTCAAGCGCCGCGTGGTGGTGCTCGGCACCGGGCAGCGCGCGCTGAAGATCGCCTCCCGCATGCGCCGGCGCTCCGATCAGCGGGCGTTCGAACTGATCGGCTTCCTCGATCCCAGCGGCGGCGCGACCACGAACGAGGTCAGCAGCTACGGCGCTCGCGTGCTGTACACCGATGATCCGCTTCCCGAGTTCTGCCGACGCAACGACGTCCGGGAGATCGTCGTCGCCCTCGACGAGCGGCGCCGAAACGTCGGCGTCGGCGGCGGCATCCCGCTCGAAGAGCTGATGGAGTGCCGGCTGCAGGGCATCGAGGTCTGCGACGTCCAGCAGTTCATCGAACGCGAGGCCGGCAAGCTCGACGTCGACCTGCTGCAACCGTCCTGGATGGTGTTCTCCGACGGCTTCGTCGGGAACGGCTGGCGCACCGTCACCAAGCGCACGTTCGACGTGCTCGCGAGCGGCGTTCTGCTGCTCCTGGTATGGCCGGTGATGCTGCTGGTGGCGCTCGCCATCTGGATCGAAGGCCGCCTGAAGGACCCGATCCTGTATGTGCAGGAGCGCGTAGGTTTGGACGGTAGATCGTTCAATGTGCTCAAGTTCCGCAGCATGGTTCCTAACGCCGAGAGCGCAGGCGAAGCCGTCTGGGCGCAGCAGAACGACCCGCGGGTGACTCGCGTCGGTGCGTTCATCCGTAAGACACGGCTCGACGAGCTCCCCCAGCTCTTCAACGTGCTGCGGGGCGACATGAGCTTCGTCGGTCCGCGCCCGGAGCGGCCGATGTTCGTCGAGGAGCTCGCCACGAAGATCCCCTACTACCAGCAGCGCCACAGGGTGAAGCCGGGCATCACCGGCTGGGCCCAGCTCTGTTACCCTTACGGGGCCTCCGTGGACGACGCCAAGGAGAAGCTCCAATACGATCTGTACTACCTGAAGAACCACAGCCTGCTGCTCGATCTGATCATTCTGCTGCAGACCGTCGAAGTGGTGCTGGTCGGTGACGGCGCCCGCTGACGACGATCCCGAGGGCGTACCCGGCTCGCCGCTGCACGCCTCACGTGCCCAGCTCGTGTGGGACCTCGTGCGCTTCCAGGTCAAGCTCATCATCGACGGCTTCGTCGACGTGATCCTCAGTCCGATGGCGTGGCTCGCGGTGCTGCTCGGCCTGCTGCGCGGCGGCGATGATCCGCACCGCTACTTCCGCGAGCTGCTGCGCTTCGGCCGCCGGGTCGAGGTGTGGCTCAATCTGTTCGGCGTCTACCGCCGGCGCGGCACCGCGGATGACGTGATGGAAGAATGGCGCGAGCGGGTGTTCGGGGAGCCGAAGGCCGAAGAGTGGCTGCGGCGCGCAGGTCGGACGATGAATAGCGGGCTCGATGCGATGAGCGCCCGACGCTCTCCGCCCGGTACGACCCCGCCTGCCGAGGGTGCGGGTACCTCGAAGGCTCCTACTGGCAACGGACAGCCGCCGTCGAATTGATCGACGGCTCCTGAACGGCGCATCAATCGCACGCTTCCTCTATTCTTAAATCATTGACTTGCGAGATTGACTTCAGATCCTCCTTAAGCTTTGCCCGCTCCCGCCGGCTTCGTGTGGAAGGACATCACGACGCCCCCCTCCGAGCCTCCTCTCGTTCGACAGGAATACTGCGGCCGTCTACTTTTGATGGAGAGAGAACCATTTGCGATGACCTCATGCTTCAGCGTCTAAGCGTCGGCTGGCGCGGCGTCCTGCTCGTGGCCGGCGGGTTGGCGATCGCGGCCTGCGACAGCGAGCTCGCACGCGTGCCCGACCAGACGCTCCAGGAGCGGGTCTACGAATGCAACCACACCTTCGATCAGTCGCCCGGGTTCGCGATCCGCTGCGACAACTACCGCCGCGAGTGTCTTCGACGGCGCGATGAAGGGCGCTTCGTGTGCTGAACCTCTCGGCGCTGACTCTGCTCGCCGTGCTGGCCGGCGCGGCGACCACCCGTGAGCCGATCACCGGTGCATTCGGGCTCGAGTTCGCCGAGCCGCTCGGCGACGACGTGCTCGCGGCGAGCCTCGGCCAACCGCCCTACCCGCTGCCGCCCGCGAACCTCGAGCAGACATTGCCGCCGGAGATCCCGGGCGAGCCGAGCGGCTGGTACCTGTTCGTGCCGCAGGCGGTGCCGGAAGTCCTGGATGTACCGGGCGTGCGCTTCATGGTCCTGCAGGACCGGAGCGGTCGCCCGCTCAGGATCCTGGCCGAGCGTCCGGACCCCGACTGCGCCGCCGACATGCTGTGGCTCACCCGCAGCATCGCCCGAATCTACCAGGCGCCCGACGACCCGTTCGGGGCCGAGCGTGCCGGCTTCCGGCGCAGCGCCCGCTACCTGAGCAAGATCGGCCAGATCGACGTCTCCTGCGGCCCCAAGCTCCTGGTCGAATACACCGACCCCGCCGGCTACCGCGCCTGGCTCGCCGCCGAGGCCGAGCGGCACGACGCGTACGCGCAAACCCTGGGCAAGCTCACCGAGGCCCGCGCCGACCTCGATCGGGCGCGCTGGCGCGAGGTCGCCGACCGCTTCACGAGCGGTGACCGTTATCGCGTCGATGGCGCGCTCGGGATCACGTTCGGCACACCCGTGCCGGAGGCGTGGCTACGCGACGAGCTCGCGGTCGATCAGCCGCTCCAGGTCGAGCCGCCGCAGCTTCCCGGTCTGATCGACGACGGCCGCATCACGGTGACGCTCGGTCCCGATCGGCAGCCGGTGCAGGTCGTGGGCGAGTTTCCGGACCCGGACGCGCGCCGCTTCGACGACTTCGCGAAAGCGCTCGCAGCGAAGTACGGCAGCGCGCTGAAAGACACGCCGGTGCACAAGATCCACAAGATCAGCGGCGACTACCTGGTCGTCCGCTACGTGGTGGATCAGGCGGTCGCGCGGCTCGTGTTCATCGACGACGCCGGCCGTGAGCGGCAGAGGCAGCGCGAGCTCGAGGCCAGGCACGCGCGGCTGGCCGAGCAGGAACGGCAATTTCGGGAAGAGACCGCGGGGCTCTGAGGGAGCCTGTGGAGCGAGCTCCAGCTGTGGGAGCGGCCTCCGGCCGCGAATGCTCCTGAGCTGGGGCGGTCGCCATTCGCGGCCGGAGGCCGCTCCCATAGATCCCTCGGTATCAGCCGGCCTGGGCTCGCGTGGCTTCGAACTCCGACATCGTGGAGTACCCGGCCTGCTCGAGGCGGCGGTTGCACTCGCCGTAGACCGAGCCGAGCCGCTCGAGCACGAAGCGGCTGAACAGCTCCTCGACGATCTCGATCGAGCGGTCGTCGAACTTCAGCGCCTTCATCGAGGCGATGAAGTGACACGCCACCTGATACGGACCGATCGGCAGCGTCGTCCGGTCGACCTCCCGGCCGAGCGCATGCGCGCAGCGCTCCGCCAGATGCTGCAGCACGCCGCCGAAGTGCGCCGTGCACTTCTGTGCCATCCGCGTCGCCTGCGCAGTCGCGGTAGGATCGTGCTCGGTGGGAACGCCGGCCACCCAAGCGTCGAAATGCTGCTGCAGACGCCGCGCGAAGTTCTGCACGACCCGCGAGCGCTGGAAGCGCATCTCGCGCATCAGGTCGAAGCAGCGCCGCTTCTGCGACTCCTCCCGGGTACGGAACGCCAGCTCGAACAGTCCGTCTTCGATGTTGCAGTACAATCCGTCCATCAGGTGCAACAGCTCGCCCGTGACCCGATGGTGCATGGCGGTGAACACGTTGTTCGAATCCGGCTGGTGAGCCATCTGAACCCTCCCGGAGGCTGCTCGGGGACTGCCGTCGATGTAAACGCAGTGTAAGGTTGCCCCGCGCCGGGATGCGGTGAACCCCACCCCGCTTCGCCCGTGACCCAGATCACGAATCGACCATCCGCGGCAAGCCCACCTGCCCTTCAGCAGCGCTTTCTGACGCGTCGGAGACGTCTCGATCCAGCAAAGATTCGCGGCCGGAGGCCGCTCCCACAGCGGAGCGAACCCAACGGCGCCGGAGTTTGCCATTCCGGGGAGAGCGGCTTGCAGAGACGAGGACGGTGAAGGTGCGTCGCGCGGGAGTGCGCAGCGGACGCGCAGCCCCCGCGCGACACGCCCCTACACAGACGACGGCGTCACTGCAAACGAATCTGAGCGTTGACGATCCCCGCCCTCTCGTCCGCGTCCACCGACATCCGCCGCACGGTCACGCCGTTGTTCTCCTGCAGCGAGTGCAGCCAGCGCAACAGGTCGTTGAACGGCTGGTCCTGGATCGACACGCTGACGATCCCGCTCGCCTCGGGCTGCAGCCGGTTGACCTGGATGTTCTGGGATTGCGCTGAGCGGGTGATCACCGGCAGCAGCGATCGGCCGGCGTCGCCGCCGGCGACGGTGCTGCGCGACAGCGCGCGGGCGCGCTCCTCGTTGGCGCGCAGCCAGTCGAGCTGCGCCTGCGCGTTCTGATAGCGGTTGTGCGCGGTCTCGCGCCAGTCGGCGATCGGCTTCCACAGGCCGACCCAGAACACCGTGAGCACGATCAGCCCCGCGAGCGCGAGGATCACCCGCTGCTCGTTCGGCTCTCGCCCCGCGTACCAGCGGCCGACGCCGGAGCTCAGGAAGCGCTGCTGCAGTTCGGCGAAGGTCATGCGTCCGCCCTCCGGCCGCCGAGCCGCACGCGGGCACGGACGCTCTTGCTGTTTTGCTGCTGCTCGGCGGTGATCACCTCGAGCGGCACGCCCGCCTGCGAGAGACCCTCTTTCACCCGGTCGAGGGTTTCGTACGCGTCGATGTACAGGTCCGCCGACAGCTCGCCGCGATCCTGGTCGTAGCTGAAGCTGTTGATCCGGGTGTCCTGGCCGAGGGTCGCCGCGAGCGGCCCGAGCAGGCCGAGCAGGTCGCTGCCGCCGTCGGTGCCCTCGCCGAGCTTCGCCTGGAGCTGCCGGCGCGGATTGATCACCCGGCGCTCGTTCGGAAAGATGTCACGATACAGCGCCACGCTTTCGGCCTCGAGGCGGTCGGCCTGATGGTCCGCGTAGATCGCCTCGGCGGTACGCGTCAGCAGCGCCACGACGATCCAGACGCCGGCCAGCGCCGCGACCGCCCGCCAGCGCTGCCAGTTCGGGTTGCTCGGCTGCCGTGGCCGGTAGGGACCCTGCAGCAGATTCACCGCGTCGGCGCTCTGCCAGTGGGCGGCCACGTACTCGAGCACCGTCGTGGCGCCCGGCGTCTGCACGGTTTCGATTTCACGATCCTGCGCGAGCTGTCCCTGCTCGATGTCGGTGAGCGCGCCGAACACCACCAGCACGCGGTCCACGTCCAGCGCCTCCACGGCCAGCACGAGGTTGTCGCGATCGACCGCGGCGGCCTGATCCGGCGTGCGCACCAGCACGCGGTCGCCGTCTAGGAGCAGTGTGGCCTGGCGCGGCGCCACCGGCAGCAGCTCCGCCTCGGAGAACAGGTAGCCGGGGTGCACGCCGAGCTCCGCCAGACACGCGAGCCAGGCCTCGAGCAGCGAGATCTCGAGCAGGTTGACCCGACTCGGCGCGCCGCGGCGCAGCTCGCCCGGCGCGAGGTGCATGGCCTCGATGTCGGTGGTGATGTACTCCTCCACCACGAACGGCAGCGCCCGGCGGATCTGGCCGACGCTGCGGCCGGGCACTTCCACCGACAGCGACAGCACGTGCTCCGCCGGTATCGTGACCACGATGTTGTTGGGGTTCTGCACCCAGTCGGTGTGCGGGTCGATCAGGTCGGAGAGTCCGCGGAAATCGGTTTCGCCGCGAGCCCGCGTGCGGCCGTCGTCCTCCTGGATCATCCAGGCGCTGGTGACGCTGTAGCCTTCTTCGGTGGCGGCTGCGGGAGAGAGAAGTCTGATGAAGAGTCTCGGCATGCTGGTCTCCGCGGGTGCTCCGGCTACTCGCCCTCTTCTCCGTCTTCCGTCTGCGCGGTGAAGAGCGACTGGAAGTTCCTGCCGAGATCCCGGCTGATCAGCTCGACCCGACCGCTCGTTGGCTCGCGGCGTACCAGCGACGACAGCTCGGCCTGGTTGCCGTCGACCTGGGCACGCGCGTTGATCCGGAAGTATTCGCTGCTCACCCCCAGGGCGTCAACGGCGGCCGCGAGGTCCGGGAACTCGGTCGTGAGCTGACTCACGTCGTCGTAGTCACGAACCGACTCGGTGAGCGCCTGCATCTGCGCCTCCGCCAGGTTCGGGCTGAGTGACGCCAGCACCGCCGCACCGGCCGTGTTCACGTTGATGTCGAGCTCTGTGCTCGGCAGCACGCACAGCACACCCTCGAGTGCCTCCAGGTGCTCCGCCTCGATCCCGCGCACCAGGCGCAGCTCGGTGACGTGCGCGGCGGGCGCGTTCGCGGTGCGGTACGGAATTTCCTCGCCGAGGTACTCGCCGTCCTCGGCGCCGAAGCCGTGGATGTCGATGTCCGCATCGACCCAGTCCTTCCAGGCGTCCGCCAGCGTCTCGGGCACGTCGCGGTTGCGCAGCAGCGTCTTCAGCCGCTCGAGGTTCTGCTGCCAGCCCTGCCCCGCCAGACTGTTCAGGTTGAAACAGCGGTGCATGTCGATCACCTGCACCTCGAGAAAGCCGTTGTCCACCTCGAACGGCGCGGTGGGCTGGGCCCAGACTTCCAGCAGCGTGTCCTTGTCGGGGCCGTTGCGGGTCCACTCCTCGTAGAGGATCTGCCGCGCGAACGCCTCCGCCCCGAGCACGTACTCGAGCGCCTGATCGCCGCCGAACGTGAAGCGGGCCTGCGCGATCACCAGGCTGTGCCGCCCCATGAGCTGCCAGGCGATCGCCGACAGCAGCGCCATCACCAGCAGCATGCTGAGCAGCACCACGCCTTGCGTGCGCCGGCCTGTCATTGGATCGGCCCCTGGTCCTGGGAGCCGTCGTCTGGGAAGTCGCCCGGCATCTCGCCCGGGAACCCGCCTTCCGGGAATCCGCCCGGGAAGCCGGGCACCGACGTGCGCGGTGTCGGTACCGGCCAGACCCGCTCGACGCTGCCGAACGGCGGCAGGTCGACGCGCATCACGATGCCGGCGAGCTGCGTGTCGGGACTCTGCGGCAGCCCGCCCTGGGCCAGCGGCCAGAAATTGTGCTCGTTGCCGCTCACGTCCAGCGCGAAGAACTCGATGCGCTCGACGTCGCCGAGCAGCCTCTGCAGCACGGGCTCCGAATCGGGTGTCCGGTCGAGCACGTTCCAGTACGCGCGGAACAGATCGCCGTCGCGGGTCACGTAAGCGACCCGTTGGACCTCGGAACGCTTGAGCCCGAGCGGATTGCGCCAGCCGATCCGGGTGAACTCGATCAGCCCGTCCGCGCCGATCACCATCGGCTCCATCGGGTCGCCGAGCTGGTCGCGCACCGGACGGTAGACGATCTGCAGCAGGTCGCGCTGGATGATCTGCATCGCCCGCTGCACCTCGGCGAGCCGGTCGCCGCGCTCGCGCAGCACGCGCTGATTGTCGATCACCTGACTGACGATCCGGCTCGACATCACGCCCAGGATCGCGAAGATGCCGAACACCACCAGCATCTCGATCAGCGTGAAGCCTCGGCTGCGTGTGCGCGCGTGCATCAGTACCGGCCCACGAACGCGGTGATGGTGTCGACCGGGCCGACCTCGTCGCCCTCGGTCACGGCGAGCACCGACACCTCCACCCGGCGCAGCAGCGGATAGGTCGTCTCGAGCACGACCGTTTCGACGACCCACTCGCGCCCGGCCATCTGCACCCGCTCCCGCTCCTCGCCGGTGGGCAGCGGCTCGTCGGTGGTGCGGCGGGACAGACGCAGGCGGTTCAGGTGGTTCTGCCCCACCCAGTGCGCGACGGTACGCCGCTCGAGGCTGTAGGTCTGATCCACCACGCTGCCGATACGCGAGGTGACGCTGAAGCCGAGCACCGCGAACACCACCAGCGCGACCAGCACCTCGACCAGCGTGAAGCCCCTGTGGGAGCGGCCTCCGGCCGCGAATGGTCCCGCCGCCGCAGGAGTGGTCTCCAGACCGTGATTCGCGGCCGGAGGCCGCTCCCACGATTGGCCTGGCGGAGTCACGCTCAGTACTCCGCCCGGACAGCCCGGCTGCGCGAGATACCGTCCGAGCGGATCTCCCAGCCCGCTGCGTCCCACTGCGGCTCGATGTAGATGGTGAACGGCGTGACTTCGCCGCTCGAGAACAGGATCACGTCCGGCAGCTCGTCCTGCTCATCGTTCTCGGCGAGCTGTTCGAATCCCTCCGCTTCCACCCAGAGCCGCACGTCGGGCGGCAGCTCGAGGTCGCCGAACGGCCGGTCGGTCTGCTCGACCCAGTTCTGCGCTTCGGGATCGAATTCGACGAACTGGATGGCGTCCGGTTCCACGTACAGGCCCCACTCGCGATTGCGTTGCAGCGCGTACTGGCGGGCCATTTCCACGGTATAGGCGAGCTGCTCGGCACCGCCCTTCAGGCGCTGCTCGGTGTCGACGCCGGTGAAGCCGAGCACCACGGTGCCCATCAGGATGCCGACCATCACCACGACCACCAGCAACTCGACGAGCGTGAAGCCGGCGGCGCGCCGTCGCGTCGGCCGGTCAGACGTCCTCGTAGAGGATGTCGGCATTCAACCCCTCGCCGCCCTCGGCGCCGTCTGCGCCGAGCGACTTCAGCACGAACCCGCGCTCGGTACGCTCGTAGACGTACGGCGAGCCCCACGGATCGGTGGGCAGGTTCTTGATGTAGCCCTCCGGATTGTAGTTCTTCGGCTCGGGAAACCCGTCCGGCTTCTCGACCAGCGCCTCGAGGCCCTGTTCGGTCGACGGGTACTGGAAGTTGTCCAGACGGTAGATGTCCAGCGCGTTCGCCAGATTGCGCAGATCGCTCTGGGCAGCGGTGACGCGCGCCTGATCCGGTCGGCCGAGGAGGTTCGGTACGATGATCGCGCCGAGGATGCCGATGATCACCACCACCACCAGGATCTCGATCAGCGTAAAGCCGCGTTGTGACTGTCTTCGTCTCTTCATCTCGAATCCAGAAACGTTACGTAACAATTTGTTTCAATTACCCTTAGGGTTCGCGCGCATTGTAGGAGCGATCTCCAGATCGCGAAAGATCACCGCCTCTCAAACGAGCTGATTCATGCTCAGAATCGGCAGCAGCACCGCCATCACGATGAACATCACCGCCCCGCCCATCACCACCAGCATCATCGGCTCGAACAGGCGCACCAGCGTGGTGACGATCCGCTCCACCTCCGCCTGCTGATAGCGCGCCACCTTGTCGAGCATGGTATCGAGCTCGCCGCTCGCTTCACCGCTCGCCACCATGTGCAGCAGCATCGGCGGGAAGTAGCCGACGCCTTCCAGACCCGCCCGCAGGCTCGATCCTTCGCTGACCCGCTGCGTCGCATCCCCCAGGCGCCGCTGGAGCCATTTGTTCGACACGACCTCGGCCGCGATGTTCATCGCTTCCACCAGCGGGACACCGCTCGAGGTCAGGATGCTCAGGGTATTCGCGTAGCGCGCCGCGTTGCTGCTGCGCGTGATCCGGGAGATGAACGGCAGGCTGAGCTTCTGCCGGTCCCAGGAGAGACGGATGTTCGGCTGCGCGAGCAGCCAGCGGCCGGCCAGCACCACGCCCACCAGCACCGCGAGCACCAGCCACCAGTAGCGCTGCGCGAACTCGGACAGCGCGATCAGGATGCGCGTCGAAAGCGGCAGCGACTGACCGGTGTTCTCGATCACGCCGACCATCTCCGGCACCACGTAGACCATCAGGCCCGCCACGATCGCGAAGGCCAGCAGCGTCAGCACCACCGGGTAGAGCAGCGCCATCTCGACGTCGCGCCGTGACTCGAACTGCCGCTCCTGGTAGTCGGCCAGGTTCTCGAGCACCTTGTCGAGGTGGCCGGACTGTTCTCCCGCGGCGACAGTCGATCTGTACATGTCGTTGAAGCTGCCCGGATACTGCGCCAGGCTCGAGGCGAGCGAATGGCCCTCCAGCACGCGGCTCCTGATGCCCATCACCAGCGCCCGCACGCTCTGCTTCTCGGACTGCTGCGCCACTGCCTGCAGTGCCTCCTCCACCGGCAGCCCCGCCGCGATCAGCGTGGCGAGCTGGCGGGTGAGCAACACCCGGTCGAGCGGCCCGAGGCGCCGTACGAACGAGAAGCCGCTGCCGCTGCGCGCCTTGCGCTCGACGGCGGGCTCGACGCTGAGCGGCACCAGCCCCTGATCGCGCAGCATCTGCCGCGTCTGGCGCAGGCTGTCGGCTTCCAGCACGCCCTTGCGCTGGCGTCCGCGGGCGTCGAGCGCGGCGTATTCGAAGGCGGCCATGATCAGAAGGGCTCTGTGGGAGCGGCCTTCGGCCGCGAACCGGCCGAGCGGTCAGCCCGGATTCGCGGCCGGAGGCCGCTCCCACGCGTTGCCGAGCGGATTCGCGGCCGAAGGCCGCTCCTACAGGTTGTCAATTCAATCTTCGAGCGTGACACGCAGGACTTCCTGAACCGTGGTGATCCCGGCGAGGATCTTGGCCCGGCCGTCGTCGCGGATGCTCGGCGACTTGCGCCGGGCGTAGCCGGTCATCTCGTGCTCCGACACGCGATCGTGGATCAACTGGCGCATCGTGTCGTCGATGCTGATCAGCTCGTAGATGCCGGTGCGCCCGCGGTAGCCGCTGTGCTGGCACTGATCGCACCCCGTCGGCTCGTAGATCACCGCTTCCGGCACCCGCAGGAACTGCAGCTCTCCGGCATTGGCGGGCCGCGAGACCTTGCAGTCCGGACAGAGCACCCGCACCAGGCGCTGCGCCAGCACGCCGACCAGACTCGACGACAGCAGGAACGGCTCGACCCCCATGTCCACCAGCCGGGTGAGCGCCCCGACGGCCGTGTTGGTGTGCAGCGTCGACATCACCAGGTGGCCCGTGAGGCTCGCCTGTACGGCGACCTCGGCGGTCTCGAGATCGCGGATCTCCCCCACCATCACCACGTCCGGATCCTGGCGCAGGATCGCGCGCAGGCCCCGGGCGAAGGTCATGTCGGCCTTGGTGTTGACCTGGGTCTGGCCGATGCCGGGGAGGTTGTACTCGATCGGGTCTTCCACCGTGAGGATGTTGATGGTGGCGGTGGAGAGCTCCGACAGCGACGAGTACAGCGTGGTGGTCTTGCCCGAGCCGGTGGGCCCGGTGACCAGGAAGATGCCGTGGGGTTTGTTGACGATCTCCCGCAGCCGCGCGAGGGTGGTCGGATCCATGCCGAGGTTCTCGAGCCGGAGCCGGTTCGCCTGCTTGTCGAGCAGCCGCATCACCACCCGCTCGCCGTTGCTCGACGGCAGCGTCGAGACCCGCACGTCCACTTCCCGCCCGCCGATGCGCAGCGAAATCCGTCCGTCCTGAGGGATGCGCTTCTCGGCGATGTCGAGCCGCGCCATCACCTTGATCCGCGAGACCAGGAGCGGCGCGAGCTGGCGCTTCGGTCGCACCACTTCACGCAGCACGCCGTCGACCCGGTAGCGCACCACCAGTTCCTTCTCGAACGTCTCGATGTGTATGTCGGACGCGTTCTCGCGGATCGCCTCGGCCAGCAGCGCATTGATCAGCCGAATGATCGGCGCATCGTCCTCCTGCTCCAGCAGGTCTTCGGTCTCCGGCACCGACTCGGCGAGGCTCGCGAGGTCGAGATCCCCCATGTCCTCGACCATCTGCCGGGCGGCCGAGCCGTCGCGGGCGTAGGTGGCGCCGACCAGGGACTCGAACTCCTCGTCGGTCACCAGGCGGACCTTGATCGGCCGGTTCACGAAGCGCTTGATCTCGGCCAGCGTCGTCAGCGACGGCTGGGTCTTGCACGCCACCACCGACTGTCCCCGGTCCGTGGTCTCATCCAGCACGACGACGCCGAACCGGCGCGCGAACGCGAACGGAAGCAACCGTGGCACCTCCGATCCGGCCGGGATCGCATCGCCGGCCGGGGAGCGCTCGACGCCGACCCCCGCGGTTTCCAGGCGTGGCTCACTCATGGGCGTTGCTCTCCTGGCGTGTCACCTCGGTCCTTACGATCATAGCAGCGGCGCCGCGCGCTCACAGGCCTGATTCGCTGCCACCGATTTTGCATTACCATCTCCCCGGCTTCGCCAGCATCCGAGGGTCTTGCGCTTGAAGTTCGTGGGTTCTCACATCCTGTCCGTGGAGCAGTTCGACCGCGGCGCGATCCAGCGGCTGTTCGCCGTCGCCGACGAAATGGCGCCCTACGCGCACCGGCGCCGCATCACCCGGGTGCTCGAGGGCGCGATCCTGTCGAACATGTTCTTCGAGCCGAGCACCCGTACCCGGATCTCGTTCGGCTGCGCGTTCAACATGCTCGGCGGCGAGGTGCGCGAGACCACGGAGATCAAGGCCTCGTCGCTGAGCAAGGGCGAATCGCTGCACGACACCGCACGGGTTCTGTCGGGCTACAGCGACATCATCGCGATGCGTCACCCGGAAGCGGGCTCCGTCGCCCAGTTCGCCGCCGCGAGCCGGGTGCCGGTGCTGAACGCGGGTGACGGGCCGAACGAACACCCGAGCCAGGCGCTGCTCGATCTGTACACGATCAAGAAGGAGCTGCAGAGCCGCGACCGGGGCATAGACGGCCTGCGTATCGCGCTGGTCGGCGACCTGAAGTACGGCCGCGCGGTGCACTCGCTCTGCAAGCTGCTGCGCCTGTTCGATCACATCCACTACAAGCTGGTAGCGCCACCGGGGCTCGGGCTGCCGGAGGAGACGGTGGACTGGCTGCGCAGCGGCGGGCACACCGTCTCGGAGTACGATCGGCTCGAGCCCGGCATCGATCACGTCGACATCGTCTATGTGACACGTACCCAGGAGGAACGGTTCCCGAGCCAGGAAGAAGCCGACCGCTACCGGGGCCTGTTCCGCCTGAACCAGGCGATCTACACCCAGCACTGTGAGCCGAACACCGTGATCATGCATCCGCTGCCGCGGGATTCCCGGGCGCAGGCGCAGGAGCTGGATGACGACCTGATCGAGAACCCGAACCTGGCGATCTTCCGGCAGACGGACAACGGACTGCTGGTCCGGATGGCGCTGTTCGCGCTGGTGCTGGACGTCGCCGACGAGATCCACGACCACGCGCAACCGGTGACCTGGTACACGGCCAAGCGGTTCGGGTGACGGATCGGCGGGAGCGGCGCCTGGCCGCGATCGATCGGGGGAGCATTCTCCGCCTGCGAACGGACACCCGCGTTCACGGCCCGTCGACCGTTCCGTAAGGCGCCGAATCGCGGCCGGAGGCCGCTCCCACAGGTTTGGTTACTTCACCTTTGGGCGGCGGTTGGCCCACACCTTCGGCACGGTCTTGTAGCCGCGGCACTCGGCCAGGAACTTGGTCGCACTGGCCCAGGCCTTCTCCGGCCCGAGGCGCTTGATCGAGAACTCCCGCACGTGCGATTTGCCGCCCGTCTGCACCTGCACGCGAAACGCCGGCGACGGCCGCCGCACGACGTTGATACCGCGCACGCCGGTGCTGTGGTTCTTGTCGGTGCTGGCCTCGCGCACGCGCTTCTCGCGCGCCTTTTCCTGGCGCTCACGCCATTCCTCATCGAGCTCTTTCGCCTGGCGGCGAACCTGCCGCTGCTGCGCCTTGGTCAGGCCGATGAGACTGAAGTACTGCTGGCGCAGCTTGCCGTCGATGCTGCGTGCAACCCGAAGAAGCTGACCGTCGTTGAGTTCGTAAACTGCCAATCTTAGCTCCCGTACCACTTGAGTCCATGAAGGTGCCGGCGGCGGCAGCCGCCGCCGGCCGCGGTATTACAGCCGCTGCTCGAGCTCCGGCAACGCCTGGAACAGATCGGCGACGAGCCCGTAATCCGCCACCTGAAAGATGGGCGCGTCTTCGTCCTTGTTGATCGCCACGATCACCTTGCTGTCCTTCATACCGGCGAGGTGCTGAATCGCGCCGGAGATCCCGACCGCGATGTACAGATCCGGCGCAACGATCTTGCCCGTCTGCCCGACCTGCATGTCGTTCGGCACGAAACCGGCATCGACCGCCGCGCGCGAGGCGCCGATCGCGGCGCCGAGCTTGTCGGCGATGCCTTCGAGCAGCTTGAAGTTCTCGCCGTTCTGCATGCCGCGGCCACCGGAGATGACCACCCGGGCGGAGGTGAGCTCCGGCCGCTCGCTGACCGCGATGTCGTCCCGAACCCAGCTCGACAGCCCGGCGTCGTGCACCGCCGAGATCTCCTCGATGCTGGCGGAACCGCCCTCGGCCGCGACCGCATCGAACGCGGTGCCGCGCACCGAGACGACCTTCTTCGCGTCTCTGCTCTTCACCGTCGCGATCGCGTTGCCCGCGTAGATCGGGCGCTTGAAGGTGTCCTCCGAGACCACGTCGATGATGTCGGAGATCTGCGCGGAGTCGAGCAGCGCCGCGACCCGCGGCAGGAAATTGCGGCCCATGCTCGAATGCGGCGCCAGCACGTGGGTGTAGTTGGCCGCGAGCTCGGCGACCAGCAGCGCCAGATTCTCGGCCAGCCCGTGCCCGTAGGCAGCGTTGTCGGCGAGCAGCACCTTGTTCACGCCGACGGCCTTGGCCGCCGCTTCCGCAACGGCGCGGCAGTTCTCGCCCGCCACCAGCACGTCGACGTCGCCGCCGATCTTCTGGGCCGCGGCGATCGTCACGCGTGTCGAGGCCGCGAGGCTCGCGTTGTCGTGATCGGCTACTACCAGAATGCTCATGGAATCACCTTCGCTTCGTTTCTCAGTTTGTCGACGAGCTCTTCGACGCTCTGCACCTTGATGCCGCCCTTGCGCTCAGGCGGCGGTTCCACCGACAGCACCTCGACGGTGGGCGTGAGATCGACGCCGAGGTCCGCGGGGCTCAACACGTCGAGCGGCTTCTTCTTGGCCTTCATGATGTTGGGCAGCGAGGCATAGCGCGGCTCGTTCAGACGCAGGTCGGTGGTGATCACCGCGGGGAGCTCGAGCGACACGGTCTGCAGCCCCCCGTCCACTTCCCGGGTGACCTCCACTTTTCCGTCCGCTACGTTGACCACCGAGGCGAAGGTACCCTGCGGCATGCCGGTCAATGCGGCGAACATCGGCCCGGTCTGGCTGTTGTCGCCGTCGATGCTCTGCTTGCCGAAGATCACGATGTCGGCCTTCTCGCGCTGCTGCAGCGCGGCCAGGGCCTTGGCGACGCCGAGCGGCTGGACGTCCTGGTCGGTCTCGATCAGGACTGCCCGATCGGCGCCGAGCGCGAGGCAGGTGCGGAGCTGTTCCTGGGAAGCCTTGGTGCCTACCGACACGGCGACGACTTCGGTGGCGACGCCCTTCTCCTTCAGGCGCACCGCTTCTTCGACGGCGATCTCACAGAACGGGTTCACCGACATTTTCACGTTGTTCAGATCGACGCCGCTTTTGTCCGGCTTCACGCGGACTTTCACATTGAAGTCCACCACGCGCTTGACAGGAACCAATACCTTCATGCATGCCTCGAACGGTTCGGATTAACAAGAGAAACGAAACAGTCGACCACTTCCGTTATGACTGACCTCTGACTGCCTCGAAAAATCGAGCCGACACCGTCGTGTGTGTCAGCTTCTTTGTGGCTGCCCGATGGCGGGCCACGTATTCTCGCTTGTGGCCGTCTGGCAGGTCAAGGCGAGTGCCGCTGCGCGCGCGTGAGCATCATTCTCTTCGTCCCGTGGGACGGTCCGGAGCGGCGAGCGGCCCGGGCGTCCGCCGCGAGCCGCTTTGCCGGTTTTCCTGTCCCGGGCGTCGTTCTCTATAATGCGCCGTTTCACCGAGCGGAGAGTGGTACGTGGAACGCGAATCCATGGAATTCGACGTGGTCATCGTCGGCGGCGGGCCGTCGGGGCTGGCGGCGGCCTGCCGGCTGATGCAGCTCGCGGCGCGGGACGGCCGCGAGCTGTCGGTGTGCCTGGTGGAGAAAGGCTCCGAGATCGGCGCGCACATCCTCTCCGGCGCGGTGTTCGAGCCCACGGCACTGAACGAGCTGTTTCCGGACTGGCGCGAACGCGGCGCGCCGCTGCACACCCCCGTCACCCGGGACCTTGTCTACTACCTGGTCAACGACACGAACCACGTCAAGGTGCCTAGCGTGTTCGTGCCCCGGGCGACGCACAACCACGGCAACTACGCGATCTCCCTCGGCAACCTGTGCCGCTGGCTCGGCGAGCAGGCCGAAGCGCTCGGTGTCAACATCTTCCCCGGCTTCGCCGCGGCCGAGGTGCTGTTCCACGAGGACGGCCGCGTCAAGGGCGTGGCCACCGGCGACATGGGCGTGAGCGCGAGCGGCGAGCACAAGCCGACATATACGCCCGGCTACGAGCTGCACGCCAAGTACACGATCTTCGCGGAAGGCTGCCGGGGCCACCTCGGCAAGCGCCTGATCCGCCAGTTCCGGCTCGACGAGAACTCGGGCACCCAGCACTACGCGATCGGCCTGAAGGAGCTCTGGGAGGTCGATCCCGCGAAGCACGAGCCCGGCAAGGTGGTCCACACGGTGGGCTGGCCGCTCGGCCACTTCGCGAACGGCGCCACCGGCGGCTCATTCCTCTATCACATCGAGAACAACCAGGTGGCTCTCGGGCTCATCGTCGACCTGAGCTACAAGAACCCGCACCTGTCGCCGTTCCACGAGTTCCAGCGCTGGAAGCACCATCCGCTGATCCAGCAGGTGCTGGAGGGCGGCAAACGGATTTCTTACGGCGCGCGGGCGATCGTCAAGGGCGGGCTGCAGGCGCTGCCGAAGCTGACCATTCCCGGCGGGCTGCTGGTCGGCGACGACGCCGGGTTCCTGAACGTGCTGAAGATCAAGGGCAGCCACACGGCGATGAAGTCCGGGATGCTCGCCGCGGAGACCGTCTACGCGCACCTCGCAACCGACGAGCCGGCCCGGGACCTCTCCGAGTTCCAGCGCGCCTTCGAGAAGTCGTGGCTGTACGAGGAGCTGCAGAGCTCGCGCAACGTCGGCCCGGCGCTGCACAAGTTCGGCGTGCTCGGCGGCTCCGCCTATGCGTTCCTGGACCAGCTTCTGCTCCGGGGGCAGGCGCCCTACACGCTGCAGGACCCGGTCCCGGATCATGCGACGTTGAAGCTCGCCTCGGAGGCCAAGCGGATCGAGTACCCGAAGCCCGACAACGTGATCTCGTTCGACCGCCTGTCGTCCGTCTTCCTGTCGAACACCAACCACGAAGAGGACCAGCCCTGCCACCTGGTGCTGAAGGACCCGTCGATTCCGATCGCCGAGAACCTGCCGAAGTACGACGAGCCGGCGCAGCGCTACTGCCCGGCGGCGGTCTACGAGGTGGTCGAGGAGGACGGCCGCAAGCGCTTCCAGATCAACGCGCAGAACTGCGTGCACTGCAAGACCTGCGACATCAAGGATCCGGCGCAGAACATCGAGTGGGTCACGCCGGAAGGCGGCGGCGGGCCGAACTACCCGAACATGTAGAGCAGAATCCCGTGGGAGCGGCCTCCGGCCGCGAACCGCCAGAGGATTCGCGGCCGGAGCCCGCTCCCACAGAGTGATCGGATCCCTGGTCAGATCCGGCCGAGCACGAAGCGTGCGCCGCGGCTGTAGACCGCGAGCTCGTCGCCTTCCTGCAGCGCCTGATCGACCAGCCGGTAGAACACCGGCCGGTTGATCCGCGCCTCGAGGCCGTCGCGCACCGTCACGTACGGCCGCGGCTCGCCGTCGGCGAGCTCCGCGACCCGCAGCGGATGCTCTGCATCGGCCACCACGTGATCGTCCACGTTGGTGCTGAACAGAAGCTGCGCGTCCCGCCCCTGCCCCTTCACCTCGAGGCCGACCGCGAGGAACGGCGCATCCTCCACCTCGATCAGCAGCTTCTCGACCGGCGTGACCAGGCAGAAGCCGTCCGGATCCTTGCGCAACACGGAAGCGAACAGACGCACCAGCGCATCGCGCCGGATCGGGTCGCCCTCGTGGTACCAGGTGCCGTCGGCGGCGATGCGGATGTCGATGCGGCCGACCCGCGCCGGCTGCCAGCGGTGCACGGGCGGCAGATTCCGGTCGGCCTGGGCCTTCAGCAACGTCTCGAACAGCGACTGCGGATTCATCGGCCGGTTCCTGAGTCTCCGGCGATGGTAACTCGGCGCCCGTCGGCCGGTCAGTAGCCCGGCCGGAAGCCTTCGGCGAAGCGTTGGAACGCCGTGCGTACGCCGGGCGCGGAGTCACGGCCGGAAAGCCAGCGCGGCGACACCTCGAGCGCGGCCGCATCGACGAGCGCGCCGTCGGTGCTGCGCACCAGCGCCACCCGCAACGTGAACGGCCCCTGCAGATCGGGCAGGAAGCGGTCCAGCCGCCGCCGTGCGTCGTCGGCGGCCGGCGCCGATTCGCCCTCCGGCCAGGCAACCAGCAACTGGAAGTGCGCACCGCCTGCGACGCTCGGCGCGGGGAACACCGCGTCGATTCCCTGCTGGGCGGCCTGCAGCCAGGCGGGGTCGGGCGCCGGCGCGAGCTCGACCACCTGGATGCTGGCGTAGCGCGGAAGCTGCCAACGTGCCGCGGTCTGCACCTCGGCGCCGTGCTTGAGCCGCAGCCACTCGAGCGCCTGCGTCGAGTCGTGCTCCAGGCGCGCGACGGTGCAGGCGCCGAGCGCGAGCAGCGTCGCCAGCGCGAAGCACGCCAGACGGAGCGTCGAAAGGCGGTCCGGATGGATCATACCGGGAGTATAGGAGGCGCTGCGCCGATCTGTGGGAGCGGCCTCCGGCCGCGAATCGCGGTCTGGAGACCGCTCCCGCGAACGGGACATTCGCGGCCGGAGGCCGCTCCCACTGGGATCAGCCGCCGATGAACTTCATCACGGTGACCTCGCCTTTGAAGCTGAGGTCCTGCTTGTCGGCGAGCGCCCGGACCAGCGTCGACTGCAGCCGCGCCAGCGCCTGCGGGTGCGGCAGCTCGAGAATCGGACGCATGTCGTGGTTCGCCGCGTTCGACAGACATCCGTACAGCCGCCCGTTGGACGACAGCCGCAGACGCGTGCAGGAGCTGCAGAACGGCTCGCTCTCGTTCGCGATGATGCCGAAGAAGCCCCGGCCCGGGATCTCGAAACGCACCGCGGTGGAATCGTACGGCGCATCGGTCCGGGTGAACGCGTAGCGGCCCGCGATGGTCTCGAGGATCTCCTCCATGCCGATGAAATCGCGCTTGAACGCGCTGCCGTAGCGCAGATGCCCCATGTTCATCAGCTCGATGTAGCGCAGCTCGAGCCCTCGATCGAGGCAGTAGTCGAGCATCGGCAGGATCTGATCGGCGTTGGCGGTGCGCATCGGCACCATGTTGATCTTGATCCTGAGACTCGCCTGGCGCATCAGCTCGATGCCGTACAGCACCGTCTCCAGGTCACCGCCGC
This sequence comes from Pseudomonadales bacterium, assembly GCA_036381275.1. Classification (GTDB taxonomy): domain Bacteria; phylum Pseudomonadota; class Gammaproteobacteria; order Pseudomonadales; family Azotimanducaceae; genus UBA7803. The sequence continues at coordinate 21,400 of DASVDC010000092.1, forward strand.
GGGCGATCGCGCGGAAGCGCTGGTCGTCCAGCGTGTCGAGGCTCACGTTGATCCGCTTCAGCCCCGCGCGGACGATCAGGTCCGCCTTGCGCGGCAGGAGCTGGCCGTTGGTCGTCACCGACACGTCGTCGAGCGGCAGCGCCATCACCGCCGGCAGCAGCGTGTCGAACTTCGGCGACAACAGCGGTTCCCCGCCGGTGATGCGCAGCTTCTCGATGCCGGCCGCCTCCACCAGCAGACGCACCGCGTAGACCAGCTCCTCCGCGCTGAGCTCCGCCGCCGCCGGCAGCAGCCGCTTGCCGTCGGGCACGCAATACGTGCAGGCGTAGTTGCACGCCGCGGTGAGCGAAACCCGAAGATTGCGGAAGCGGCGTCCGAGCGAGTCGACGATCATCGAGTGGGATCCGCAGAGAAGGGCTCGGCCAGTATGCCAGGGGTCGACGCGAAAATCGTGACCCAGTTCCTGGCGCCCTGTCGGGAAGCTGCTTTACTCAGGGTGTCGATACCTGCATCTCTCCCCCCTCCCCCAACGAGCAGGTTCGACAGAGGATGCATTTCATCCTCGTGTGTGACTCCTATGGTACTTGCCCGGCGCTTTTTCAGGCCGGGCCCTTTTTTCTATTTTTCAATCAGATACGACAGCATCATAAGGCTACTTCGAGGCGAGCTGTCCGATCAGCCGGGCGACGAAGTCGCGCGCCCAGAAGACCCGGTTCGAGCCCTTGACGAGCAGCACGTCCCCGGGCGCGAGGTTCGCCGCCAGGACCTCGAGCAGCGCATCGTCCGCCTGGGCGGTCCAGAGCACGCGCCGGGACGGCGGCAGCGCCTCGTACAGCGCCCGCATCCCCTCACCCACGCAATAGACACCGGTGAGACCGTCCGTATGCTCCGCGAGCGCGCGGTGGAACTGCTCGGCATCGGCCCCGAGCTCGAGCATCTCACCAAGCACCGCAAAGCGCCGAGGCTCGGAACGTGCCTGCAGACCGATCAACGCGGCCTTCATGCTCTCCGGGTTGGCGTTGTAGCTGTCGTCGATCACGGTGATTCCACCGGCCTCCTGCTCCCGCCCGCGGCCGGCAGCGATCAGTGAATCGTCCAAGGTCAGCGCCGGATCCGGCTCCCGGCCGAGCACGTCCAGCACGGCGAGCACGGCCGCCAGCGACAGCGCCCGGTGCTCGCCGCCGCCCGGCACCCGCGCGCGCACCTCGCGTTCGCCGATCCGATAGCGTGCCTGCCGCTCCTCGAGCGCCAGGAGCTGCACGCGCGCGCCCGGCGAGCGGCCGAAGCGCGTGATCTTGAGCCCCGGCGGCAGCCGGTCCGTCGGCAGGCTCTCCTCCAGCACCAGATCCCCGCCTGGCCGCAGGCCCTGGTGGATCGACAGCTTCTCCTCGGTGATCGCCGCCATGCTCGGGAAGTTCTGCCGATGTGCCGGGTGCACGTTCAGCACCAGCGCGACGTCGGGACGCACGAGGCCGGCGAGCGGCGCGATCTCCCCCGGATGGTTCGTGCCGAGCTCGTAGACCGCGGCGCGCGCGTTGCGCGGGGTCATGGCCAGCGACAACGGCACGCCGAGGTGGTTGTTGAGGCTGCCGGCGGTGCTGAATGCGCGCAGCGCCGCACTGAGGAGCCCCTTCACCGTGGTCTTGCCGCTGCTGCCGGTCACGGCCACCACGGGGCATTGCAGGCGTCTGCGCGCCGCCGCACCGAGCGCCCACAGCGCATCGAGCGTGTCCGTGACCTGGAGTTGCGGGATCTCACGCGAGCGGCCGTCGTGCGCGACCACCCCGACGGCGCCGTTCGCCACCGCCGCATCGATGAAGTCGTGCCCGTCCCGGTCCGAACGGTGGCTCGGGTTGAACCGCGGGCCGGGGTCGCCGGCCAGCGCGAAGAACAGGTCTCCCGTCACCGTGCGGCGGGAATCGATGCTGATGCCCCGCACCTTCGGCCCGCGCGTCACCGGCAGCTCGAAGGCCTCACAGAGCTCGGGCCAGGTCCACAGCGTCTTCACGGCGCGTCCGCCCGGGGGCGTGGCACGGGATCGCGGTCGAGTTCGTCGTCGCAGAGCTGGTTCATCGCGGGAATCCCGGTTCGAGAGGATCGCCCGAAGGCCGGCGACAAGAGAACACAACCCGGAAGCGCCGACAAGCCACGCCGCCGCCCGGAGCACCATGGTACGCTTTGCCCCTTCTCGGCGACGTGCAGCGCGATGAGCGAAGGCGAACGCAAAATCGGGTGGTTCACTCGACTCGGCAACGGCCTCACCCGGTTGCGGCTGATTCTGTCGAACGTCCTGTTCTTCGGTTTTCTGATCGTGATGCTGATGCTGCTGTTCGGCGGCCCGCCGGTGCCGCAGGTTCCCGACGGCGGCGCGCTGGTGCTCGATCCACGCGGCGCCATCGTCGAGCAGCGCTCGCCGGTCGACCCGATCCAGCAGTGGCTGACGCCGCAGGCGGTGCTCGCCGAGACCGAGCTGAACGATCTGCTCGATGCGCTGCGCCATGCCGCCGAGGACGAGCGGATCCGGATGGCGGTGCTCGACCTCGACGACCTGCGGTTCGTGTCGGTCGCGCACGCGCAGGCGATCGGTGAGGCGCTCGCCGCGTTCCGTGCCGCCGACAAGCAGGTGGTCGCGTACGGCAGCTACTACGACCAGCAACCCTACCTGATCGCGAGCTTCGCGGACGCGATCTACATGCACCCGCTCGGGCAGGTGATGCTGCCGGGCTTCAGTCTCAACCAGATGTATTTCAAAGGGTTGCTGGACAAACTTGACGTTAATGTACACGTCTTCCGGGTCGGCCGCTACAAGGAGTTCGTGGAGCCCTACACGCGCACCGGCATGTCCGAAGAGGCGCGAGAGGCGAATCAGGAGCTGGTCGATCTGCTGTGGCGCGAGCTCGGCTCCCAGATCGTCGAGAACCGCCAGCTCGACCGGGCGCGCTTCGACCGCTACACCCAGTCGTACGCCGACGCCGTCGCCGAGACCAACGGCGACTTCGCCAGCCTCGCGGTGGAATACCACCTGGTGGACGAGCTGCTCACGCCGGACCAGGCGCGGGCCCGCATCGTGGATGCCGTCGGTGAGGGGGACCAGGGCGGCTTCAACGGCATCGGCTTTCGCGCCTACCTCGAGGCGGTGAACGGCGCTCCGGAGCCGGGCGAGGACCCCCGCATCGCGGTGATAACCGGTCAGGGGCCGATCGTGATGGGTGACGACCTGCGCGGCGTGATCGCGGCCGAACGGATCGTTCAGCTCATCCGCCGGGTGCGCGACGACCGCCGCGTCGCCGCGCTGGTGATGCGCCTCAACACCCCCGGCGGCAGCGCCTTCGCTTCGGAGCTGATCCGTCAGGAGCTCGAGCTCACGCAGCTCGCCGGCAAACCGGTGGTGGTGTCGATGGGTCCGCTCGCCGCCTCGGGCGGCTATTGGATCGCTTCGACGGCGGACGCCATCGTCGCCGAGCCCACGACGATCACCGGCTCGATCGGCGTGTTCGGCATCGTCCCGACGTTCGAGGACAGCCTCGCGTCCATCGGCGTCACCAGCGACGGCGTACGCACCTCGCCGCTCGGTCCGGTGAACCCGCTGGCCGGGCTCAGCGAGGCGACGGCCCGGGTGCTGCAGACCGGCACCGAGCACGCCTACCGGCGGTTTTTGAACCTGGTGGCCCGCGGCCGCGACCTGAGCCTCGAGCAGGTCGAGCGGATTGCGCAGGGCCGCGTCTGGCTCGGTCTGCAGGCGGTCGAGCTCGGGTTGGTGGACGAGCTCGGCGACCAGCAGGCCGCGATCGCCCGCGCCGCCGAGCTCGCCGGCCTGGAGCGGTGGAGCCTGCAGCGCATCGAGCCGCCGCTCACGCCGCGCGAGATTCTACTGCGCGAGCTGTTCGGCAGCCTGGGCCGGGTGACCGGCGGCACCGGGAGCGAATCGGGCGTCTCACCGGGGAACGGCCGGCTGCTGCCGCCGCTGCTGCGACGGCTCGGCGAGACCTGGCAGGCGCTGCAGAGTCTGGATGATCCGCGGCACAGCTACGCGCTGTGCCTGAGCTGCGCGGTCGTCCCCTGATCTTTTTGTGGGAGCGGCCTCCGGCCGCGAATCACAGCGCAGTTCGCGGCCGGAGGCCGCTCCCACAGGTGGGTTCTCTCAGAACAGCCGGATGCGGGTGCGCTGGGCGCCGCTGCTGCGGGACGACGCGCGCGCCGCACGCCGCCGCCGCATCCGGGCGTGCAGCTCCCGGCGCTTCATCTCCAGGTACTGCTCCCGGGAGATGTTCGGGTTGCGGTTGCGCAGCCGCTCCTCGTTGCGGTACCGGCAGAAGTCCTCGAACGCGTCGATCTCAGGCTTCAGCTCGCTGACCACGAGCTCGATCATGATCGCGTCGTCGATGTAGCCGAGCACCGGGATGTTGTCGGGGATCATGTCCTGCGGATCGGCGAAGTAGGCGAGCGCCGCCAGCACGTTCTTGCGCTCCTGCGCAGCCAGGGCCCACTCCTCGTCGCGTACCATCTCGATCAGCGCGGTCAGGCGGTCGAGGCGCAGGCGCACGAACTGCGGTACGTCCTGCGACTTCACCTGATTCACCATTTCTTCGGCGCGGGTCAGGATCTGTTCTTCGCTGGCATGCTCCGCGGCTTCCTTCGCCTGCTTGATGTTTGCGCGGAAGTACTTGAGGTCTTTCTCTTCCAGATCGAACGTTACTTTGAGCGACATGAACCCCTTCCCTGTCGAAGCGTGGCCTTGGTGGAGCGGCACTATACCGAAATTCGCTGCTATTTGAACTTGCTCCAGTAGTCGTCGGTGAGCCGCCGGACCTCCTTGCGCATCAGCAGGATACCGACCAGGTTCGGGATCGCCATCAGCGCCAGGGTCACGGCCGATACGAGCCAGATGAACGATGTGTCCACCACGGTCGCGAGAAAGAAGCCGATCACGTAGGCGACCCGGTACGGCATCACCCAGTCGACGCCGAACAGATAGGTGATGCTGCGGTCGCCGTAGTACGACCAGGCGAGCGCCGTCGAGAACGCGAACAGCACGAGGCCAATGGTCACCGCGTACTGGCCGAAGTCGCCGAGCACGCTGCGCTTGAACGCCTCCACGGTGAGCGGTACCGAGTGCAGCAGCGAGCGGCCGGTGACCACCACGCCCGGCGTCCGCAGCTTGCCGCCGGCGATCTCGAGCGTTCCGGTGTACGGTTGCCCGGCGCGGTGGTAGCGCACGTGCTCGGCGATCGAGCGGTTGTGGATCACCGTGAAATCCTGCCGTTCGGCCACGCCATCCACCACCGTCAACTCGCCATCGAGACGCTGCACGCCGGAGCCCGGGCGCCCGACCAGGTGGGCGAACAACGCTTCGACGTGCGCCGGGTTCGATTCCGAATACACACCCGCGACGAACTCGGTGTCGAACGGCACGAACACGTTCTCGAACTTCTCCTTCCAGACGCCGGAGGCGAGGATCACCAGGCCCGTCAGCGTGCAGATGATCAGCGTGTCGATGAACGGCTCGAGAATCGCCACCACGCCCTCCGAGACCGGTTCCTCGGTGCGGGCCGCCGCGTGCGCAATCGGCGCCGAGCCCTGGCCGGCTTCGTTCGAGAACAGCCCCCGGTTGACCCCGCGGTTGAACGCGTACGCGAAGCTCGCGCCGAGGAAGCCGCCGGACGCGGCGCTGCCGGTGAACGCGTCCCGGAACACGGCGACGAACGACGGGATCACCTGATCGATGTTGCTGACCACGACGGCGAGCGCGCCGACGGCGTAGAAGACGCCCATGAACGGCACGATGGCCGCCGCCACGACCGCGATGCGGCGAATGCCGCCGACGATCACCAGCGCCAGCAGCACGCCGAGCACCAGCCCGCTCACCCAGGTGGGAATACCGAACGAGGCCTGGATGCCCGCCGCCATGTTGTTGCTCTGCGGCATGTTGCCGGTGCCGAACGAGCTCACCACCACGGCGGCCGCGAAGAACACCGCCAGCCAGCGCAGGCCGAGGGCGCGCTCCATGTAGTACATCGGGCCGCCGGCGATACGCCCCGTCTCGTCCTTGACGCGGTACTTGTGCGAGACGGTGACCTCGACGAACTTCGTGGTCATCCCGAAGAACGCGGTGGCCCACATCCAGAACAGCGCTGCCGGGCCGCCGAGATAGATGGCGAGCGCCACGCCACCGATGTTGCCGGTGCCCACCGTGCCCGACAAGGCGGTAGACAGGGCCTGGAAATGGCTCGTATCGCCCGGATCGTCCGGTGAGGAATACTGACCTCGCAACACCCGCCAGGCGTGCGGGAAGAAGCGGATCTGCGGGAACTTCAGATACAGCGTGAAGAACAGCCCGACGCCGATCAGCAGGTACGGGAACCAGGCGGCGCTACCGAGAAGACTGTCGAGGAGCGTGAAGAACCGCTCGATCGAAGCCATCCGTCAGCGGCTCGCCCGCTGACCGGCCTGGTGGCCTCCGAGGCCGCCGTCGGGCATGAGCGCCTGCTGCATCACGTCGAACAGCCGGTTCTGCTCCATCACCCCGCGCACCGCCTCCGCGTTCGGGCCGAGCGCGTAGGCCGGCACGTCCTCGCCGCCGTGGGTCTCGCTGTCGAGGGGGTAGGCGCTGATCTGCAGATAATCGACCGCCTCGGTATCGACGCTCGTGAGATCCGGCAGCGTCTCGCGGTAACCGGGTCCGTTCTGGTAGCCCAGGGTCGTGTACGGCCGGCCTTCGGTGTCGGTCGCCGGGCTGCCGTCGGGATAGACCACCGTGCCGAAGATCGGATTGCCCCGGCGCGGATAACCGCTGATCGTGAACGTGTGGCTGTGGTCGGCGGTGACCAGGATCAGCGTGTTCGCCTCGTCGGTCAGATCGAGCGCGGTCTGCACCGCGTCGGCCATCGCGACCGCGTCCTCGAGCGCGCGCCGTGCGTTGCCGGCGTGATGGCCGTGGTCGATGCGTCCCCCTTCCACCATCAGAAAGAAGCCGCGCGGATTGCGCGAGAGCTTGCGGATCGCGAACGCCGTCATCTCCGCGAGCGACGGCTCGCCGGCCGCGTCGCCGGCGCGTTCCACGGAGAAGCGCATGTGCGACGGCTCGAACAACCCGAGAACCGGCCCGTCGTCCTCCGGCGACAGCGCATCGAACTGCGCCTGGTTCCACACGTAGCGGCCGTTCGGATGCGCCCGCTGCCATTCCTCGATGAGATTGCGGCCGTCGCTGCGGATACCCTTCACCTGCGGGTGCTCCGGATCGGTTGCGTCCTTCGGCACGAACGTCGCCCGGCCGCCGCCGAACGCCACTTCGATGCCGTCGCCGTGCGCGAACTCGACGAACTGGCGGGCGATGTCGCGGCACCCGAGCTCGGCGGCCGCTGGCGGCAACTGGCTGTCGCTCTCCCACTCGCGGTTCGGCACGTGCGCGTAGGTGGCCGCCGGCGTCGCGTGGGTGAGGCGCGCGGTGGTCACGACGCCGGTCGCGAAACCGCCTTCCTCGGCCAGCTCGAGCAGCGTCGGCAGCTCGCCCTCGAGCGCCGCCGCGCAATCGTCGTGCGGCACGGCCGAGGACACGCTGATGTGGCCCATGCGCGTCTTCTGGCCGGTCATGATCGCGGCCATCGTGCCGGCGCTGTCCGCCACCTGCGCATCGGTGTTGTAAGTCTTGATCAGCGCGAGGTTCGGAAAGCGCTCGTACGGCAGCAGGTACTCCTCGCCGGAGCCGCCCTGCTGCTGTCCCGCGAGGATGCGCGCGGCGGTCACGGTGCTGACGCCCATGCCGTCCCCGAGGAACAGGATCACGTTGCGCGGCCCGCCGGCCGCTGCCGCCGATGCGGCCGTCGCCGGAGCGCCGTCGGCGGTGCCGGTCGCGCAGCCGGCGCACACGGCCGCTGCGACGAGCGCAGCGCCCGTGGCCTGCAGCACGCGCCGGCGAGCTCTCCCCCCTTCCCCCATCATTCCCTCCTCGGTTCCCGCATCGTCACGAATTCTTCTGCCGCGGTCGGATGGATGCCGACGGTGCTGTCGAACTGCGTCTTGGTGACGCCCGCCGTCATCGCCACCGCGATGCCTTGAATGATCTCCCCCGCATCGGGCCCGACCATGTGCGCGCCGACTACCTTGTCGTCGGAGCGGCGCACGAGCAGCTTCATCAGGGTACGCTCGTCGCGGCCCGACAGCGTGTGCTTCATCGGCCGGAACTTGGTGGCGTAGACGTCGATGTCGTCCGGATATCGACCGCGTGCTTCCGCTTCGGTCAGGCCCACCGCGCCGATGTTGGGCTGACAGAACACGGCGGTCGGCACCAGCGCGTAGTCGAGCGTGCGCTTCGGCCGGTCGGTGAACAGATTGTTCGCGATGCACATGCCCTCGGCAATGGCCACCGGCGTGAGCTGCACCCGGTCGATCACGTCGCCGATCGCGAAGATGCTCGGCACCGACGACTGATAGTAGTGATCCACGATCACCGCGCCGCGGTCGCTCATTGCCACGCCGAGCGCATCGAGCCCGAGACCCGCGGTGTTCGGCAGCCGTCCGGTGGCGTACAGCACCTGATCGACTTCGAGGCGGCTGCCGTCGTCGAGCTGCACGATCCGGCGCCGGCCGGCCGGATCGATCGCGGTGACCTGGGTCGAGAAGCGCAGCTCCACCCCTTTCTTGCGCAGCTCCTCGGCGACGAACTCGCGCACCTCGTCGTCGAAGCCCCGCAGGAACAGCGGACCGCGGTAGACGAGCGTCGTCTTCGCACCGAGCCCGGCGAAGATGCCCGCGAACTCGACCGCGATGTAACCGCCGCCGACCACGACCGCCCGCTTCGGGAACTCGTCCAGATAGAACACTTCGTTCGAGGTGATCGCGAGCTCGCAGCCGGGCACGTTCGGCACGTGCGGCCAGCTTCCGGTCGCCACCAGGATGTGCCGCGCGGTGAAGCTCTCGTCGCCGACCTGCACGCGGTGAGGATCGCGCACCACCGCGCGTCCCCACTTGATGTCGACCCCCGCGTTCACCAGCAGGTTCTCGTAGACGTCGTTCAGCCGTTCGATCTCGCGGGTCTTGTTGTTGCGCAACCGCGGCCAGTGAAATTCGCGCCCGTCGAGATTCCACCCGTACGCGTGCGCGTCCTCGAAATCCTCGGCGTAGTGCGCGCCGTAGACGAACAGCTTCTTCGGCACGCAGCCGACGTTGACGCAGGTCCCCCCGAGGTAGGTGTTTTCGGCGATGGCCACCCGGGCGCCGTGGCGTGCGGACATGCGAGCAGCCCGCACGCCACCGGAACCGGCGCCGATGACGAACAGATCGTAGTCGTGATTCATGCAGGCACTTTCGCGAAAGCGTCGGAGCCTAGCGAATCGCCGCGCCTTTGCAAAGCAGACGCTCGACCCTATCCTGTATCGATTTTCGAGGAGCTCGGCTATGAACGGGGCGCAGAGCCTGCTGGAAACCTTCGTCGCGGGCGGGATCGATGTCTGTTTCACCAACCCGGGCACCTCGGAGATGCACTTCGTCGCCGCGCTCGACAAGGAACCGCGGATGCGCGCCATCCTCGGGCTGTTCGAAGGCGTGGTCACCGGCGCCGCCGACGGCTACGCGCGGATGGCCGGCAAGCCCGCGTGCACGCTGCTGCACCTCGGCCCGGGGCTCGCCAACGGCCTCGCCAATCTGCACAACGCGCGCCGGGCGCGCTCGCCGATCGTGAACGTGGTGGGCGAGCACGCCACTTACCACCGGGCGCTCGATGCCCCGCTCGCATCGGACATCGCCGGTTTCGCGGCGCCGGTGTCGGGCTGGATCCGCTCGTCGGAACGAGCGGATCAGGTGGCCGCCGATGCCGCCGCGGCCGTGCAGGCGGCCCGCACGCCGCCGGGACAGATCGCGACACTGATCCTGCCGGCCGATACCGCCTGGAGCGAAGCCACCGGTCCGGCGCAGCCTCTCGAACCGCCGCCGCGCGCTCCCGTTCCGACGGAGCGGGTCGACGAGGTGATCCGGGTGCTGAGGTCCGGTGAGCCCTGCGCGCTGCTGGTGAACGGGCTCGGCGTCGGCGAAGCCGGCCAGCGCCTGGTGAGCCGGATCGCCCGACACACCGGTGCACGCCTGTTCGGCGATACCTTCCTCGCGCGTGTACCGCGCGGCGCCGGGCGCGTCGATCTGCCGCGGCTGCCCTATTTCGCCGAGCAGGCGCTGGAGGTGCTCGCCGGCATCCGCCATCTGATCCTGATCGATACCAAGGCGCCGGTGAGCTTCTTCGCCTATCCCGGCGCGGCCAGCGAGCTCACCCCGCCAGGCTGTGAGGTTCACCCGCTCAGCCGGCCGGGAGAGGACACGCTGCCGGCGCTCGAGGCCGTCGTGGAAGGCATCGGCGCCGCCGGCGTGGAGCCCCTCCTTCAGTCCCACTCCCCGCCCCGGCAGCCGCAGGGTGCACTCGGGCCCGACACCATCGCCGCCGCGATCGGTGCGCTGCTGCCGGAGCAGGCCGTGATGATGAACGAGGCGGTCACCGGCGGCCTCGCGCTGCCGGCGTTGACCGCCGCCGCGGCGCCCCACGACTGGCTCGACCTCACCGGCGGCGCCATCGGGCTCGGTCTGCCGGCGGCGGTCGGTGCCGCGGTGGCGTGCCCGGACCGGCGGGTCGTGGCGCTGCAGGCGGACGGCAGCGCGATGTACACGATCCAGTCGCTCTGGACCATGGCCCGCGAGAGCCTGGACGTCACCGTGGTGCTGTTCAACAACCGCAAGTACGCGATTCTTCAGGTGGAATTCATGCGCGTCGGCGCCCAGAACCCCGGTCCCAAGGCGATGAGCATGCTCGATCTGTCGCGCCCGGACCTGGATTTCGTGCACCTCGCCCGCGGGATGGGCGTTCCGGCGGTGCGGGCCACCGACGCGGAGGCCTTCAGCGACGCGCTGGCGGAGAGCTTCGCGACCCCGGGCCCTTACTTGATCGAAGCAATTCTTTGACAGACTTTCCGGTGCGGGAGCGGCATGTTGCCCGTTCTCGGCAGCGGGACGACCGATAGCACACAGGAGTACGCGTGAAGATCACGATGTTCGGTACCGGCTACGTCGGGCTCGTCACAGGCACGTGCTTCGCCGAGATGGGCAACGACGTGCTCTGCGTCGACATCGACGAGGCCAAGGTGGAGGCGCTCTCGCGCGGCGAGGTGCCGATCTACGAACCGGGTCTCGAGCACATGGTGCAGACCAATCTCGCGGCCGGACGGCTGTCGTTCAGCACCGACGTGGCGGCCGGCGTGCACCACGGGCGCCTGCTCTTCGTCGCCGTCGGCACGCCGTCGAACGGCGACGGCTCGGCCGACCTCAGCCACGTGCTGTCGGTGGCACGCAGCATCGGCGAGCACATGACCGATCCGAAGGTCGTGGTCGACAAGTCCACGGTGCCCGTCGGCACCGCGGACAAGGTACGCGAGACGATCGCGCGGACGCTCGCGACACGCGGCCTCGAGATCGACTTCGACGTGGTCTCGAATCCGGAGTTCCTGAAGGAAGGTGCGGCGGTCAACGATTTCATGAAGCCGGACCGCATCATCATCGGCACCAGCCGTGAAGACAGCGCGCGGCTGCTCGATGCGCTGTACGCGCCGTTCAATCGGAATCGTGACAAGGTGATCCACATGGACGTGCGATCGGCCGAGCTCACGAAGTACGCGGCCAACGTGATGCTCGCCACGCGGATCAGCCTGATGAACGAGCTGGCCAATCTCGCCGAGCGCCTCGGCTGCGACATCGAGGACGTGCGCCGCGGCATCGGCGCGGATCCGCGCATCGGCTTCCATTTCATCTATCCGGGCACGGGCTACGGCGGCTCGTGCTTCCCGAAGGACGTCAAGGCCCTGATCCACACGGCCAGCGACGTCGGCTATCAGGCCGCGGTGATGAGCGGCGTCGAACTGGTGAACGAGCGCCAGAAGGGCGCGCTGGTCGACAAGATGATGCGCCACTTCAAGGGCAATCTGGCCGGGCGCACGTTCGCACTCTGGGGGCTCGCGTTCAAACCGAACACCGACGACATCCGCGAAGCGCCGAGCCGCACGATCATGGAGCGGCTGTTCGAGCACGGGGCGGCGGTGCGGGCGTACGATCCCGCCGCCGGCCACGCGGCCGCACGCGTGTACGGCGACCAGCCGCTGTTCACGCTCTGCGACAAGCGCGACGACACGCTGCATAGCGCCGACGGGCTGATCGTCGTGACCGAGTGGAACGAGTTCCGCAGCCCCGACTTCGACCAGATCAAGGCGAGCCTGAAGGAGCCGGTGATCTTCGACGGCCGCAACGTCTACGATCCGGACTACATGGCCCAGCTCGGCTTCGCCTACTACGGCATCGGCCGCGGCCTCTCCTGCGTGCCGGGCTGAGCATCCCTCGACCGGTTGGGAGGAGCCACCGAACCACCGTACAGCGCGGCCGGCGGGACTCCTCTACAGGGTGGTAAGCAGACCTCGAACGTGCGTCGTCCGGAGCGGGAAGCTCATCGCCTGCACATTTTAGTGAGGCCGAGGAGGTCGGATTGACCCGCGCTTTTCAGCGGGGCAACTCCGGCCGAC
>DASVDC010000093.1:0-3041 GCA_036381275.1 Pseudomonadales bacterium
TCACGGCTGCGCCGGTCCCGCTCGCCGGCCATTTCCGCCTGCTCGTCGAGGGTACGGGTGACCGTCTGCCATTTACGCTTCCAGGACGCCACCTCGGTGCGCAGCTCGTCCGCTTCGAGCCGCTGCGCGTGCAGGTCGCCCTGGGCGCGCTTGTGCCGCTCGCCGAGCTCGGCGAGCTTCGCCTCCAGCTCCGCGATCAGTTCGTCGCGGGCGCGGATCCCGGCGGAAGCGTCGGCGGCACCGGCCGTGCGCCGCAGCCGCTCGACCTCCTGCTTCAGCGCCTCGGCTTCCTCGGCACGCTGCCGCAGCGCCGCGGCCAGCTTCGGGACGCGCTCGCGCCACTTCGCGAGCTCGTCGCGCAACGCGCCGTCGGAGCCGGCGGCGGGCGCCGCCGGCGGCTGCTCGGCGGAAACCGGGTCGTGTACCTGTGAGCTCTGTTCCATGGCGACCATCCAGTCGATCTGCGGAGCGGCGGAATTCGGCTGCCCCCTCGATACAAAATAGCCAAAACCGCTCATCGGGAGTGTGACCGGGTTCCGACTGTGGGAGCGGCCAAAGCTTGTGGGAGCGGCCTCCGGCCGCGAATGCTGGCCCGCTGTGCCATGTTCGCGGCCGGAGGCCGCTCCCACACCGGCCACACCTCTTGGCGAACCGGCTCGTCCGACGGCAGTCTAAGGATCCGTAGAAGAACGATTCGGCCACCCGAGGAGACTGATGAGGATTCTGCTGTTCCTGGCCACCAACCTGGCGGTCATCGTACTGGCGAGCCTGACGTTCCGGCTGCTCGGTTTCGAGAGCATCCTGCAGGCGAACGGCGTCGATCTCGACCTGACGGCGCTGCTGGTGTTCTGCGGCCTGCTCGGGTTCGGCGGCTCGTTCATCTCGCTGCTCCTGTCGAAGCGCATGGCCATCTGGTCGACGCGGGCGCAGCTCATCGAGCGGCCGAGCAACGGCACCGAGCGCTGGCTGGTCGAAACCGTCGAGCGCCTGGCGCGTCAGGCCGGCATCGGCATGCCGCAGGTGGCCGTGTTTCCGAGCCCGCAACCGAACGCGTTCGCCACGGGCGCGAGCCGCGACAATGCGCTCGTCGCCGTCAGCGTGGGGCTGTTGCAGAACATGTCGCCCGACGAGGTGGAAGCGGTGCTCGGCCACGAGATCGGCCACGTCGCGAACGGCGACATGGTGACGCTGACGCTGATCCAGGGCGTGGTGAACACGTTCGTGCTGTTCCTCGCGCGCATCGCCGGGTTCTTCGTCGATCGCGTGGTGCTGAAGAACGAGGAAGGCCTCGGCGTCGGCTACTTCGCGACGGCGATCGTCGCCGAGATCGTGCTCGGTCTGCTCGCGAGCGCCATCGTGATGTGGTTCTCGCGCGTCCGCGAGTTCAGGGCGGATGCGGCCGGCGCGGCGCTGGCCGGGCGGCACAAGATGATCGCGGCCCTCGAGCGCCTGAAGCACGCACAGCAGATGCCGAACACGATGCCCGACAGCCTGGTGGCGTTCGGCATCAACCGCGGCGTCACGCAGGGCCTGCGCGCGATGTTCTCGTCGCACCCGCCGCTCGAGGCGCGGATCGCGGCGCTGCAGCGCGCGAGCTGATCCCGGGAGCCGCCGCGGGCGCTTCCGGGGCGCGTTCGCGTACACTGCGCGGATGGCGCTGAAGCGACGCAACTGGCCCGACGGCGAGCTGATCGTGCTGGAGCACGAGTCCCGCGTGCTCGCCGACAACCCCCTCGGCGACCCGCACGTGCGCCGTTTTCCGGTCTGGCTGCCGCCCGGCTATTCGTCCGGGCGCGGCCGCCGCTATCCGGTGCTGTTCGACCTGACCGGCTACACGGGCTCCGGCTGGGCGCACACCAACTGGAAGAACTTCGAGGAGAACCTGCCCGAGCGCCTCGCGCGGCTGGTCCACGAGCGGCGCATGGCGCCGTGCATCGTGGTGTTCCCGGACTGCTTCACGGCGCTCGGCGGCAATCAGTACATCAACTCGAGCGCGATCGGCGCCTACGCCGACTACCTGACGCAGGAGCTGACCGCATTCGTCGACCGGGAGCTGCGCACCCACGGCGACCGTGAGCACCGCGGCTGCTTCGGCAAATCGTCCGGCGGCTACGGCGCGATGATCCACGGCATGCGCTATCCGCGCTACTGGGGTGCGATCGCGAGCCATTCGGGTGACGCTTACTTCGAGCTCTGCTACGGCAGCATCTGGCCGGAGACGCTCACCGAGCTCGGCGCCTACCGGCGCCCGGCGCGGCGAGAAGGACCCCAGCGGATCGGCGGCAGCGATGCCGGCGACGACGGCCTCGCCGAGGGCCTCGACGACGGCCGCGTGCGACGCTTCCTCGACAGCGTCTGGCAGCGCGAGCGGCTCTCCGGCGACGAGGTCACGGCGCTGATGAACCTGTGCATGGCGGCGAGCTACGACCCGGACCCCGATGCGCCGAACGGCTTCCGGCTGCCCTACCACCTCGACACCGGCGAGCGCCTGGAAGAGCGCTGGCGCAACTGGCAGCGCCACGACCCGGTGCGGCTCGTGCGCCGCTACGCGCGCAACCTGAAGACGCTGAAAGGCATCTACCTCGATTGCGGCTGGAACGACCAGTACCACATTCACTTCGGCAACCGCATACTGTCGCGGGAGCTGCACCGGGCGGGCGTGCCGCACACCTACGAGGAGTTCGACGGCACCCATTCGAACGTCGACCACCGGATGGACCGCAGCCTGCCGTTTCTGACCCGAGTGCTCCGCTGAATGCCTTCGGGAGCGGCCTCCGGCCGCGAATTCCGGAAGTTCGCGGCCGGAGGCCGCTCCCACAGGGGACCTTCGGGCGACGATTTGGGAGGGGAGAGCGATGCGTCCATGTGAAACGTCCGCGAGCCGGCGGCTCGGCCGGTGGCTGGGGCTCGCACTGTGGGCCGTCGCGGCAGCCGGCGGCGCGAGCGAGCTCGAGGTCAGCCACCACTACGCCGACAGCAACGGCGTGAAGATCCACTACGTGAGCGCCGGCGACGGGCCGCTGGTGGTGTTCATCCACGGC
>DASVDC010000094.1:0-20114 GCA_036381275.1 Pseudomonadales bacterium
GCTGTGGGAGCGGCCTCCGGCCGCGAATCCGGCACCGAGCATTCGCGGCCGGAGGCCGCTCCCACAGGATCGGCGAAGTTCGCGCGCCATCCGCTGCCGAACCTGCGGATGCCGCGCAAGCTCCTCGAGCTGACAGTGGTCGCGAACTTCGTCGAGGTGTTCCTCGCGCGTGACGGCCACGACGGTCCGGTCGGCCTCAACCTGCTGGAGAAGATCCAACTCCCCACGCTCCCGAGCCTGCTCGGCGCGATGCTGGCCGGCGTCGACTACGTGCTGATGGGCGCCGGGATTCCGCGCGCGATTCCGGGCGTGCTCGACGATCTGGCACGGTACCGGCCGGTGGCGTTGCCGCTGGACGTCGCCGGGGCCCGGCCCGATCAACGCTACGCGACCACGCTCGATCCCGCCGACATCGTCCCGGACCCGGGTTCGGCGCTCGAGCGGCCTCGGTTTCTCGCGATCGTCAGCTCGGCGACGCTCGCGACGACGCTGGCACGCAAGGCGTCCGGACACGTCGACGGGTTCGTGATCGAAGGGCCGTCGGCCGGTGGACACAACGCGCCGCCGCGGGGGCCGCTGCAGCTCTCCGCGCAAGGCGAGCCCGTCTACGGGCCGCGCGACGTGCCGGATCTCGAGCAGATCCGCTCACTCGGCCGGCCGTTCTGGCTGGCCGGGTCGTGGGGACGTCCCGGAAAGCTCGGCGAGGCGTTGGCGCTCGGTGCGGCCGGTGTTCAGGTCGGCACCGCGTTCGCGTTCTGTGAGGAGTCGGGGATGCGCGAAGATCTGAAGCGGCGCGTGCTGGCCGAGAGCCGCCGGCAGTCGCTGCGCGTGCGCACCGATCCCCGCGCCTCGCCCACCGGCTTCCCCCTCAAGGTCGTGGAGCTCGAGGGCACCGTCTCCGAGGAATCGGCATTCGCGGCGCGACCCAAGATCTGCGACCTCGGCTACCTGAGACAAGCCTATCGACGCGACGACGGCTCGGTCGGCTTCCGCTGCCCCGGTGAGCCGGAGCGCGACTACCTCGCCAAGGGCGGCAAGCTCGAGGACACGCGCGGGCGCAAGTGCGTCTGCAACGGCCTGCTGGCGACCATCGGCCTCGCGCAAGTGCAGAAGCGCGGCTACGTCGAGCCGCCGCTGGTGACGGCGGGCGAGGACGCGCGCATCGTCGCCGAGTTCCTGCCTCCGGGACGGGACAGCTACACCGCCGCCGACGTGATCCGGCGGTTGCTCGGGACCTAGGCAGCACGGAGGCCGCGTCCACCACGGCTACCGTCGGTGCCTTTGTTGATCCGGATCAACCTGTGCAATGCCGTGCTCCCTAGAGTACGAGTGATGGGAGCGAAGAGCCCCCGGCAAGCGATCCAACGGAAATCAGCGACGGGGATGCGAACATGGACGATCTGGCGAAAACGACGGCGATCGCGACGATGGCCGGCAACGAGATCCTGGCTGAGACGTTTCGACGGGCCGGCACGAAGGCGGTGTTCTTCGTTCCGACGTTTCTCTATCCGACTCTGGTCACGCTCGGCGATCTCGGCATCAAACGGGTACTCTGCCACGCCGAGAAGGCCGCCGGATACATGGCGGATGGCTACGCGCAGGCTGCGGGCGGGCCCGGTATCGTGATCACGCAAGGCGGTCCCGGAGCCACCAACCTGTTCGCCGGCCTCGCTGATGCCTGGCAGAGCCATACGCCGGTGATCGCGCTGACGCCGGAGATCCCGGACGTCCGCTACAACGGCGATTCCTACCAGGAGGTGTACGTCGACTTCGGCACGGTCACGAAGTTCGATGCCGAAGTGCGGATGATGCACCGGCTGCCCGAGTTTCTCGGCAAGGCGTATCGCAAGGCCACTTGCGGGGCACCGCGGCCGGTGCATCTGTACATCGCCGGTGAGCTCGAGGCGATGACGCTCGAAACCGATCTCGGCGAGGTCGGCGACCGCTACTTCCGCTATCCGGCTTTCCGCCCGAAGGCCGACGAAGTCGACGTGCAGAAGGCGGCGGCGATGCTGCGGGCGTCGAAGCGGCCGTGCGTCGTCGCCGGCCGAGGCGCGATCGCCTCCGCTGCGTGGAAGGAGATCACCACCCTGGCCGAGCGGCTCGAGATGCCGGTCACCACGTCGCTCGGGGGCAAAGGCAGCATCGACGAGCGCCATCCGCTGGCGATGGGCGTGCAGGGCTCCTACCGTCGTTCTTCCGCGAACGACGTGATCGACGAGGCCGACCTAGTGCTTTACGTCGGCAGTCACATCGGCGGCGCGACGACGCTGCTGCACACGATCCCCGGGCCGGGGGTGCCGATCATTCACATCGACATCGAGCCGAGCCATCCCGGCATGAACTACCGGACGGAGCTGCCGCTGGTGGGCGATGCTCGCACGGTGGTGCAGCAACTCCTGGACGCGCTCGGTCCGGTGGATTCCGCCGAGCGCGCCGTCTGGGCGGAAACCTGCCGCACCAAACGCGCCGAGTGGTGGAAGTCCCACGAGAAGTACACCACGACCGATGCGTCGCCGATCCGGCCGGAGCGGCTCGCCGTCGAGCTGACCCGGGCGTTGCCGGAGGATGCGATCGTCGTGGCCGACACCGGTTACGCGGCCGCCTGGAGCGGCGCATTCCTCGATCTGCCCGAGGGCAAGAACTTCCTCGCGTGCGAGGGCAGCCTCGGCTGGGCGTTCCCGGCGGGCATCGGCGCCAAGGCCGCGCAGCCGGATCGGCCGGTAGTGGTGTGGACCGGCGACGGCGGCTTCTGGGTCCACTTCGCCGAGCTCGAGACGGCGGTGCGCAACGAGATCAACGTGGTCACCGTGATCCTGAACAACCATGCGCTGGTATTCGACACACACCTGCTGCAGGCGTTCTGGTCCGCCGAGCACGACATCGACCTGCTGTCGGAGTTCAGGCAGGTCGACTTCGCCGAGATCGCGCAGCGGATGGGCGCGTTCGGCGTCCGGGTCACCGACCCCAACGCGATCGGCGAGGCGGTCCGGCAGGCGCTCGCCGCGAACAAGCCGGGGGTGGTGGAGGTGATCATCGACCACGCGGCCGTCGCTCCGGTGGCTTTCATGGCCGGGCAGGGCAGCCGCGGCGGCATGCTGAAAGACCCCGGCAAGATGAAGTAGCGGAGGGAGCCGTCATGTCGCTGCAGCACGCGGTCGCGATCGTAACGGGTGCCGGTCAGGGCATCGGGCGCGACATCGCGCTCGCGCTGGCCCGGGAGGGGGCGCACTGCGCGCTGGTGGCCCGCAGCGCCGATCGGCTCGAGGAGACCGAACGGCTGATCGCCGACGCGGGCGGCAGAGCCGTAGCGGTTGCCGCGGACGTCTCCGACGAGGCGTCTGTCGATCGGGTGTTCGAGGAAACCGGGCGGCGCCTGGGGCCGCCCGGCATCCTGGTCAACAACGCGGGCATCGCCGGACCGATGGCGCCGATTCGCGAGACTGCCCTCGACGGCTGGCTCGAGACGCTCGCGATCAACCTGACCGGGCCCTGGCTCACCTGTCGAGCCGCGGCGCGGGTGATGAGCGAGCACGGCGGCGGCCGGATCATCAACATCGGCTCGATCAGCGGCAAACGGCCGCTGGCGAACCGTTCCCCCTACTGCGCGAGCAAGATGGGGCTGCTCGGGTTGACGCGCTCGCTCGCCCAGGAGCTGGGGCCGGCCGGGATCAACGTCAACTGCATCAGCCCCGGGCCGGTGAAGACCGCCCGGCTCGAGCTGATCGCGAAAGGCGCGGGGATGACGCTGGACGCGCTGCTGCAACACCTGCAGCAGGGCGCCCCGCTCGGGCGGATCGCCGAGGGCAGCGACATTGCGGCGCTCTGCGTCTATCTCGCCTCGGACGCGGCGCGCAACATCACCGGTCAGGATTTCACCGTCGACGGCGGCCTGTACATGGATTGACACCGGTGGCCGCGCTGCAGGCGATGTGGCGCTCGCAGAGGTCGCCCGAGCGCAGATCCATGCGATAAGCTGCCCGAAGCCGTCCGGACGTCGAGGGGCACCATGACGCGATCGATCACGACGATGGCGCGGCGCGCGGCCGCGAGCGCGCTGCTCGCCGCGCTGGCGATGGCGGCCGCCGCGGCCGCGGCGCTGGAGGGCGATCGCGAACCGACCGCGCACGGTGACCTCGTCATCCAGCCGCTGCTGCACGGCACCTTCGGCCTCGAGTGGAACGGGCAGATCGTCTACGTCGATCCGTACGGCGGCGATGCGGTGTTCGAGGGGCTGCCGGCAGCGGATCTGGTGGTCGTCACCGACATCCACGGCGACCACATGGACCCGGCGTCGCTCGAGCTCGTCGTGAAGGACCGGACGCTGCTGGTGGCCCCCCGGGCGGTCCACGACGCGCTGCCGGAGCCGATGCAGCGACGTACGCGGGTGATGCGCAACGGCGAGCGGATCGAGCTCGCCGGCATCGGGATCGAGGCGGTTCCGATGTACAACCTGCCGGAGACGCCGGAGTCGCGCCACCCGAAGGGCCGCGGCAACGGCTACGTGCTCGACTTCGCCGGCACGCGCGTGTACGTGTCGGGGGATACGCACGACATCCCCGAGATGCGTGCGCTGCGCGACATCGACGTGGCGTTCGTGTGCATGAACCCGCCGAACACGATGTCGGTGGAGCAGGCCGCCGACGCGGTGCTGGAGTTTCGGCCCCGCATCGTCTACCCGTTTCACTTCCGGAGCCGCCAGGGATTCAGCGACGTGCAGGCGTTCGAGCGGCTCGTCGCCGCCGACCCCGCGATCGAGGTGCGGCAGCGACGCTGGTACCCATAGCGCGGCGCTGACGAACGCCGCCGCGCCGCGGCCTCAGGCCAGGAAGCCCTGCAGGCGAGCGCTGATGATCACCTCCGCTTCGCTGACGATGCGGTCGATCAGCTCCTTCACCGTCGGGATGTCGTTGATCAGGCCCTGGACCATGCCGGCGGACCAGATGCCGCCGTCGGTGTCGCCATCCGCCATCGCCTGGCGGCCGCGCGTTCCCGCGACAAGGTGTTGCACGTCCTGGAAGGTGGCGCCGCCTTTGCGTTCGATCGCGACCACTTCGTCGCTGACCGCGTTCTTCATCACCCGTGCGGTGTTGTGCAGCGTGCGGAAGATCAGATTGGTCTGCCGCTCGTCGTTCTCGACCATGCGGCGCTTGAAGTTTTCGTGGATCGGCGCCTCCTTGGTGACGCAGAAGCGGGTGCCCATGTTGATGCCGTCGGCACCGAGCGCCAGCGCCGCCACCAGACCGCGTCCGTCGGCGAAGCCGCCCGACGCGATCATCGGAATCTTCACCTTGCTGGCGGCCGCCGGGATCAGGATCAGGCCCGGGATGTCGTCCTCGCCCGGATGTCCCGCGCACTCGAAGCCGTCGATCGAGATCGCGTCGACGCCCATGCGCTCCGCGGACAGCGCGTGGCGTACCGCGGTGCACTTGTGGATCACCTTGATGCCGTGCTGCTTGAAGTGGTCCACGTGCTCCTGCGGCTTGTAGCCGGCCGTTTCGACGATCTTGATGCCGCCCTCGATGATCGCCTGGCGGTACTCGGCGTACGGCGGCGGATTGATCGCCGGCAGGATCGTCAGGTTCACGCCGAACGGCTTGTCGGTCATCTCCTTGGTGCGCGCGATCTCCTTCGCGAGGGCCTCGGGCGTCGGCTGGCTGAGGGCGGTCAGAAAGCCGAGCCCGCCGGCGTTGGCGACCGGTGCCACCATCTCGGCGAAGCCCACCCACTGCATGCCGCCCTGAACGATCGGGTGCTCGACGCCGAACAGCTCGGTGAACCGTGTCTTTATGGCCATATCGAATTCCTGTGCGATGAGAGGTGTCGAACGCGCGGCCGCCGGCGGCAGACGCACGGATGCTCTTGTGGAGGCAGCGTTTTCCACTTATAACGGATTTCAGTTTTTGGGGCAATTCACCCGGCGCGGCCGGCGTGGCGGTTCTCTGGACCCTGCTCGGCAACTCCTTTAGGGTCCGGAGACCGATGAGGCGCCGGCCTGGGTGCCGGTGCCGCACGAGGAAGGAGCATTACCATGGCCGAAGCCGAAGTCGAAGCCATCGAACCCGTTACCGCCGACGACGAGACCCTGTGGCGCGCGCTCCAGGAGGCGCACGTGCCCTCGCTGATGTGCGCGCTGGTCCACCTGACCGGTGATCTGTCGATTCTGCGCGGCGACATCCGGCCGAGCGCCGAGTTCTTCGGCGATCCGCAGGCGGGAATCACCGAGCCGCAGCAGCGGGAAATCCGGCAGAAGGCGTTCGACGTGCTGCGCGAATGGCGCGACGGGCGGCGCTCGCTCGCGCCGGCGCCGACCGGCGAAGCGCTGAAGGAAATGATCGACTTCATCGTCGGCCAGCCGGTGCAGGGCGACTACGTCGAGTTCCTCCAGCAGGAGCTGGCGCTGCACGGCGAAGATCCGTTCGCGCCGCCGTCGTTCGACGACGTACCCAAGGAACGCAAACAGGCGTTCCCGGTCGCCGTGATCGGTGCGGGGATGTCCGGGATTCTGGCGGCCATCCGCCTCGAGGAGGCGGGCATACCCCACGTCGTGTTCGAGAAGAACGCGGGCGTCGGCGGCACCTGGTTCGAGAACACCTATCCGGGCTGCCGGGTGGACAGCCCGAACCACACCTACTCCTATTCGTTCGCGCCGAAGGACTGGCCGCAGCACTTTTCCGCGCAGGAAGTGCTGCACCAGTACTTCGACGCCACCGCCACGGTGCACGACGTGAAGCAGCGCGTGCGGTTCGAGACGGAGGTGGAACGGCTGGTCTGGGACGAATCGGCCTGCGCGTGGACGCTGCATCTGCGCCGCGCCGACGGCTCCCGTGAGACGTTCCAGGCGCGCGCGGTGATCGCCGCGGTGGGGCAACTGAACCGCCCGCGCTACCCGGAGGAGATCGACGGCTACGGCAGCTTCGCCGGGCCGGCGTTCCACTCGGCCCGCTGGCAACACGATGTCGATCTGACGGGCAAGCGCGTCGGCGTGATCGGCACCGGCGCGTCGGCGTTCCAGTTCATCCCCCGGGTCGCGGAACAGGCGAAGTCGCTCACCGTGTTCCAGCGCACGCCGCCGTGGATGAGCCCGACGCCCGAGTACCACCAGGCCGTGCCGGAAGGGAAGCACTGGCTGCTGAATCACGTGCCGTACTACGGCAAGTGGTTCCGCTTCTGGATGTTCTGGATGACCTCGGAAGGGCTCCTGTCGATGGTCTCGGTGGACCCGGACTGGGACGGCCTTCCGAGGTCGGTGAGCGCCGCCAACGATCAGCTCCGCGAGATGCTGACGGCCTACATGCGCGAGCTCTGCGGCGGCGACGAAGAGCTGGCGCGGAAGGTCATCCCGCAGTACCCGCCGGGCGCGAAGCGCATGCTGCGCGACGACGGCACCTACATGCGGGCGCTGCAGCGCGACAACGTCGAGCTGGTCACCGACCCGATCCGGCGGATCACGCCGCAGGGGATCGAGACCGAGACCGGCTCGTACGAGTTCGACGTGCTGATCTACGGCACCGGTTTCCAGGCGAGCCGGTTCCTCGCGCCGATGGACGTGATCGGGCGCGGCGGCGTGGAGATCCACGCGCAGTGGTCGGGTGATCCGCGCGCGTATCTCGGCATCACGGTGCCGAACTTCCCGAACCTGTTCATGTGCTACGGGCCGAACACCAACATCGTCGTGAACGGCTCGATCATCTTCTTCTCGGAGTGCGAGGTGCGTTACATCCTCGGCTGCCTCCGGCTGCTGTTCGATCGGAAGGCGGACGCGCTCGACGTGAAGCGGGAGGTGCACGACGCCTACAACGAGCAGATCGACGCGGCGAACGCGCGCATGGCGTGGGGCGCGTCCGACGTGAACGCCTGGTACAAGAACGAGAAGGGGCGGGTGACCCAGAACTGGCCATATACGCTGCTCGAGTTCTGGCAGCGGACGCGGCGACCGAACCCGGAGGACTTCGAGCTGATTCGCCGCTGAGGGGGAGCCGTCACGCATGCCGATTCGCACCGATCCGGCCACCGGCTTGAAGATCTTCCGCACCCGGGCGGCGCCGGCCACGGCGCGCATCGACGGCCGGGGTTACGGTCTCGTCGCCGACGAGGCGCTGAAGACGTTGCCGCCACCTCCGCCCGGCGCGGTGTTCGATGCGGAAGAGCAGGCCCGCTACCGCGCGTACAAAGAGGCGCGCCGAGGCGCGGCCGACTACATGGCGATGGAGGGCGAGTTCGCCCGCTACCTCGAGGACGTCTATTCCGCTGCGCCGGTGCCGAGGGAGCCTCTGACCGACGAATGCGAGGTCCTGGTGATCGGCGCGGGATTCGCGGGCCTCTTGCTCTGGTACAAGCTGCGGGCGCAGGGCTTCGTCGACGTGCGCTTCTGCGAGAAGGGCGGCGACGTCGGCGGAACCTGGTACTGGAATCGCTATCCGGGCATCGCGTGCGACGTCGAGAGCTACAGCTACCTGCCGCTGCTCGAAGAGATGGGCTACGTGCCGACGATGAAGTTCGCGTCGGGTTTCGAGATCTTCGAGTA
Source organism: Pseudomonadales bacterium (assembly GCA_036381275.1). Classification (GTDB taxonomy): domain Bacteria; phylum Pseudomonadota; class Gammaproteobacteria; order Pseudomonadales; family Azotimanducaceae; genus UBA7803. The sequence continues at coordinate 8,528 of DASVDC010000094.1, forward strand.
CTGCCAGCGAATGGCGGAGAAGACCGGCTTCTACGAGCGGTGCCTGTTCCACACCACGGTGGATCGCACCGAGTGGGACGAGCGCACCGGGCGCTGGACGGTGTTCACCGATCGCGGCGACCGGATGCGGGCGCGGTTCGTCGTGCTCGCGAACGGCATCCTGACCACGCCGAAGCTGGCCCGGATCGACGGTATGCAGTCGTTCCGGGGTGAGTCGTTCCACACCTCCCGGTGGCGCTACGACGTCGACCTGAAGGGCAAGCGGATCGGCATCATCGGCACCGGAGCAACCGCGGTGCAGGTCATTCCGGAGCTCGCGAAGGTGGCTCGCGAGCTGTACGTGTTCCAGCGCACGCCTTCCACCGTGGACGTGCGCGATCAGCGGGCGACCACGCCCGAAGAGATCGAGGCGTGGTCGCGCGAGCCGGGCTGGGCACGCGCACGCCGCGCCCGGTTCGCGCGGATCTCGGCCGGTCGCACGGCGATGCAGGCGAACGACGATTACCTGTCGGGCAAAGTTCCAGACTTCAAGGAGCGGAAGTACCACGAGCGGCCGCTGTCGCCCGAGGAGTTGATCGCGAAGCAGCTCGATACGAACTTCCGCATCATGGAGCAGATCCGCGCCCGCGTGGATGCGATCGTGAAGGACCCGAAGACGGCCGCGGCGCTCAAGCCCTACTACCCGTACGGCTGCAAGCGGCCGACCTTCCACGACGAGTACCTGCCGACGTTCAACCTGCCGCACGTGACGCTGGTCGATACCGCGCCGCTCGGCGTGCGGCGCATCAACGAGAACGGCGTCGTGCACGACGGCCGCGAGTACCCTCTGGACGTGCTGATCTACGCGACCGGCTTCCAGTGGATGGCGACCTCGACGTTCAACATGATCGTCGGCCGGGACGGCCGCTCGCTCACCGAGAAGTGGCAGAGCGAGGGAACGCGGACGTTCCTCGGGCTGCACAGCCACGGCTATCCGAACCTGTTCATCGTCACGGGTCCGCAGGGCGGCGGCGGCAGCTTCAACTTCACCGACGCGATCGAGAGCCACACCGACTACATCGTCTGGCTGCTCGATGCGATGCGCGCACGCGGCTTCGACCGGGTCGACGTGCGCAAGGAGCCGGAAGACGAATACGCCGAGCACTGCCGCGCCGCCGACCAGATGAGCCGGCCGCTGCGCGACTGCCTGTCGTACTACAACGGGCACGGTGAGGCGGAGCCCGGCAGCCTCGCGTACTACGGCGGCAACGCGTGGCATCGTTACCGGGAACGGGCGCAGCAAACGCTCGATCCCTACCTGTTCGATTGAATCAACCTTGTAGGAGCGATCTCCAGATCGCGATCTGGAGCCTGCAGCAAGCGAGGGGAGGCGCACGTGAGCGGACGACTGGAAGGCAAGGTCGCGGTGATCACCGGCGGCGCATCGGGCATGGGCCTCGCGACGGTGGAGCGCTTCGTCGCGGAAGGCGCACGGGTCGTGTTCTGCGACCTGCCGCCGCTGTCGCGGGAAGAGCTCGCGGCGCGGCTCGGTAGCGATCAGGCACGGCTGCACCACGCGCGGCGCCGGCGCGGCGGGCCGAACGACGGCTACGCGATCGCCGAACGGCTCGGCTCTGCGGCGACGTTCGTCGCCGCGGACGTGACCGATGCCGAGCAGCTCGCCGCCGTGATGGACACCGCGGTCGACCGCTACGGCGGCATCGACGTGCTGTTCAACAACGCCGGCATCGGCGGCAACGAACACTCCATCATCGAGTGCTCCGAGGCCGTCTGGAACCGCGTGCTCGACGTCGATCTGAAGGCCGTCTGGCGCGGCATCAAGCTGGCCGCGCCGGCGATGATCGAGCGCGGCGCCGGCTCGATCATCTCCACCGCGTCGATCGCCGCGATCCTCGGCTTCCCGGGACTCGCCGCGTACGGCGCCGCGAAGGCCGGCGTCACGGAGCTCACCCGGGCGGCGGCGGTGGAGCTCGGCCCGCACCGGATCCGGGTCAACTGCATTCTGCCGGGCGGCGTCGTGACGCCGCTGATCTACGACAGCCCGACGCTGAACGAGCCGATCGATCCCGACGCGATCCGCGAGCTGATGGCCGCGAGCCAGCCGATCCCGCGCGCCGGCGAGCCGCTCGACATCGCGAACGCGGCGCTCTGGCTCGCCTCCGACGAGTCGTCGTTCGTGACCGGGCAGGCGATCGTGGTCGACGGCGGCATGTCCATCGAGGCCGGCCGCTCGCGGCGCGCGAACAGCGTGTTCGACCGCGCAACGAGTTGAGGTGGGAGTCCGCCGTGGGAGCGGCCTCCGGCCGCGAATCGCTGTCGCTACGGACTGGCCACACAGGTAACACCTGGACCGGACACAGGGGTGACACCTGAACGCGGCTAGCGCCGCCGTGGCCGGGGATCTCCGCCGGATCGATCGGCGGTGGCTGAAGGTGCCGTGAGAAGTCGCTGACGTCCGCGCGCAGCCGCATGCGGCGCTGCGACCCGCCCGATCATTCGCACCGTTGCGCCGGTTCTCGTGGAGGCCGCCTCCCTCGGGACGCAACATGGCCCGAATCAAATCTCGACCTCGCCTCGATCAAATCGCGAACATCGCCTGAATCGAATTCTCGAACATCGCCCGAATCAAAGCGGCGGTGTTCGAGGGACAGCGCCGGATGTCGATCGCCCCGCACTTATCGATCGCCCCGCACCTGTCGGTTGATTCGGGCCATGTTTCCATCCCGAAGCGGACCGCGGCCGATGGAGCCGTGCGGGATGGAGCCGTGCGGGATCACGCAGGCACACCGACGCTGCACTCGCGCGCTGTGGCCGACGACCACCCGCTCGCAGGCTTTGATTCGGGCGATGTTGCGAACCGTACTCTCGCGGGAGACCGCGCCGATTCATCGGCAGCCCAGCGTTCGCCGGCCGCTGGACGAGTTGGAACCGAGCGATCATCTGGAATGGGGCGCTGGTGGACTCGAGCCGCCGCCCTCGAGGCCGGCTTTCGCGATTGCACGTCCGGTCGGATGGGCAACCGTGGGTGGGGAGTCACAGCGGCCGCGCGTCGTGGTCTGGAGACGCCGGTTCGCGGCCGGAGGCCGCTCCCACAGGGTGCCGGCGTTCAGTAGTTGACGAGCGGTGAGGTGACGTCGCGGAACGTGACGTCGAGCGACGTCGCGACGTCGATCACCGCCGGCCGATCGGCGGCGACGGCTTCGGCGATCGCCGGTTCCAGCTCGTCCGGGTCGCTGACCCGCACGCCGTGGCAGCCCATGCTGCGGGCGATCGCCGCGTGATCGAAGTCGTTGAACGTGGCGGCGAACGGGCCGCCGCCGTGATAGACCCAGCCGAGCGCCGCGTTGTTGAACACCACCGTGACGATCGGGATGCGGTGCTCGAGCGCCGTCATCAGCCCGTTCATCGTCATCGCGAAGCCGCCGTCGCCGCAGACCGCGACGGCGGTGCGCTCCGGGTGCACCAGCTTCGCGGCGAGGGCGGCTGGAATCGCGAAGCCCATCGGCCCGGCGCCCGCGGCCTGCAGGAACCCGCCGGCGCGGCGCACCTGATAGAAGTGCGTCATCAGGATGCGGTTCTCGCCGGCGTCGCAGGCGACGATCGCGTCGTCGGGCAACCGGCGCCGGAGCGCGCCGATGATGCGCTGCGGCAGGATCGGCGAACCGCCGGCCTGGTATTCGGGTGCGTCGAAATAGCCGTGCTCCGTGCATAGCCTCGTCACGCGGGCTCCCGCTTCGCCGCGGCGGTCGTGCCCGCCGCAGGCCGCGCCGAGCTGATCGAGCACCGTGCCGACGTCGCCGATCAGCGTGTGCTCCGCCGGGAACGTCCAGGAGGCGTTGCGCGGCTCGACGTCGATCTGCACGAACGTCTGGCGTGCCGGATCGAGCAGCGCGGGATTGGCCCGCGCGGTATCGGACACCCCGAGCTTCGAGCCGGCGACCAGCACGAGGTCCGCGTCCGCGACCGCGGCGTTGGCGGCGGGAATGCCGAACGTGCCGAACACGCCGAGCGCGAGGGGGTGCGTTTCCGGGAACGTGCCCTTGCCGGACGCCGTCGTCACCACCGGCAGCCCGACCCGCTCCGCGAAGCGCGCGAGCGCGTCGTACGCCTGGCCGATGCGCACGCCGTTGCCGGCGATCAGCACCGGCTTCTCGGCCGCGGCCAGCGCCGCGGCGGCCTCGGCGACGGCGGATTCGGCGGCGGGCGCCGGCGGCACCGGCAGGTAGCGGCGCGTCGTGTACAGATGCGGATTCGAGTCGGGCGCGACCGATCCGGCGAGGCCGCGCGCGCCGTAGAGCACCGCGACCGGTCCCGGCTGACCGGTCAACGCGTGCTTCACCGCAAGCTGGGTGGCCTGCACGGCGGTGACCGGGTCGTTCGCTTCGAACACCTGCTTGGTGACCCCGCCGAAGCTCTGACGCGCGTTCCAGACCCCGTAGTCGCCGGTGCCGGCCTGATAGGGGCCGTGCAGGTTGAAGCCGGGGTTGTCGCTGAAGTCGGTCAAGAGCAGCATCGGCGACGACGACAGCAGCGCCTCCATCGTGCCGATCAGGCCGTTGCCGAGCACCCACGGGCCCTGGCCGATCAGCACGCCGGGCCGGCCCGTCAGCCGCCCGTACACTTCGGCCATCACGCCGCCGAGCGACTCCTCGCGTACCGTGAACGTGCGGATCGTGTTCTGGCGGCCGGCGAGCGCGGTGAAGAGCCGCCCGGTGTGCCCGCCGGCGATGCCGAACACCATGTCGATGCCGGCCTCCTCGAGCACGCGCAGCACGGCGTCGGCGGTACGCGTCGGCTCGCTGATCAGTGATTCGATCGGCATGGCTCAGCCCGCCCGGTTCCAGCCGCCGTCGACCGGGATCACCGCGCCGGTCACGTAGTCCGAAAGCTCCGTCGTCAGGAACTCGACCACACGGGCGCAGTCTTCCGGGGTGCCGTAGCGGCGCAGCGCGATGTCCTGACTCGCGCTGTTGCCCGCGTTCGAGCTGCCCATCAGCTCGAGGATACGGGCGGTGCCGATCACGCCCGGGGCGATGCAGTTGGCGTTGACGCCGAACGGGCCGAGCTCCTGCGCGAGGTAGCGGGTGTAGTGGGCGATGGCCGCCTTGGCCGCGCCGTAGTGCGCGTAGCCGCCGCCGATGCCCGCGACGAGCCCCGCGTAGGAGGCGACCGTGACGATCTTGCCGCTGCGCTGTTCCTTCATGATCGGAGCCACCGCGCTGCAGCTGTGGACGGTGCCGAGGAAGTTTATCCGCAGCACCAGCTCGAGCAGCTCGGGCTCCACCCGGCTCGCGGTGGTCTCGGCGGGTTTGCCGCGGCCGCCGCCGGCGTTGGCGACCAGAATGTCGACCCGGCCCCAGGTCTCCCGCACCTCGTGCACCATCGCGAACACGTCGTCGCGCGAGCCGATGTCGAACTCGAAGCCGAGGGATTCGCCGCCGCGCGCGATGATCTCGTCGACCGTGGAGTCGCCTGTCATGACGCTGGCCTCGGCGGCGAACTCCTGATACGACTTCAGGTTCAGGTCGGTGACCGCCACCCGCGCGCCGAGCCCGGCCAGGTGCAGCGCGTAGGCGCGGCCGAGGCCGCGGCCGGCACCGGTGACGATGGCCACCTTGCCGTCGAGCTTACCCATCGCAGGTCTCCTTCACCGATCAGATGTTGCGGCCAGCGGCCTTCCAGTACTCGTCGCGGATCTTGCGCTTGAAGATCTTGCCGGAATCCTCCCGCGGCAATTCGTCGCGGAACTCGATCACCTTCGGCATCTTGTAGCCGGCGATCCGTGGCGCGAGGAACGCGCGGACGTCGTCGGCGGTCAGCTCGACCTGCGGCTGAGGCTGTACGACGGCCGCGACGGCCTCGCCGAATTCCTCGTCGGGAATGCCGAACACGGCGCAATCGACGATGCCCGGCATCTGGTGCAGCTCCGCTTCGATCTCGAGCGGGTAGATGTTCACGCCGCCGGAGATCACCATGTCGCGCTTGCGGTCGGACAGGTACAGGTAGCCGTCGGCGTCGAGGTAGCCGATGTCGCCCGCCGTCCAGAGCCCCTCGTGCTCCATCGCCGCACGCTTTTCCGGATCGTTCTGGTAGGTGAAGTCCGGGTAGAGCCGCATGCGCGCGTAGATCTCACCGGGCTCGCCCGGCGGCAGCTCGCGCTTCTCGTCGTCCAGCACCTTGATGTCGACGTACGGCAGCGGCCGGCCGACGGTGCCCGGGTGCGCGAGCCACTCGTGGGAATCGCAGGCGACGACGGCGCCGAGCTCGGTCGAGCCGTAGTGCTCGACGAGCACCGGGCCGAACCAGTCGATCATCCGGCGCTTCACGTCGGGCGGCGTCGGCGCGGCGCCGTGCACGACCACCTTCAGCGACGAGACGTCGTAGCGGCGGCGCACCTCTTCGGGCAGGCGCAGCATCCGGATGAACATCGTCGCGACCGCGTACGCGTGGGTCACGCGGTAGCGGTCGATCAGCGCGAGGTAGCGTTCCGGATCGAAGCGCGGCTCGAGGACGAGGTCGGCGCCGAAGTCGACGGCGCGGCGGAAGAAGCCGTTCGGCGTCGAGTGGTAGAGCGGCGCGGTCACCAGCGCGACGGCACCGTCCGCATCGAACGGCATGATGCGATCGAGGATCTCGCCGATCCCTTTCGCCTCCTGCGGCGTCGGCGGCTGCCGGCGAACGCCCTTCGGGCGGCCCGTGGTGCCGGAGGTGTAGATCATGCTGCCGGGCGACGCCACCTCGGCCGGCTCGAGCGGCTCGTGCTGCTCGAGCCACGGTCCCCAGTAGAGCGCCTCGTCGAATCGTGGGCCGGGCTCGTCGCCGAGGCGGAACTGCTCGCGGATCTCGGGCGGCGTGTCGACCAGAAAGAGTCTGCAGCCGGCCGGAATCACTCCAGCGAGCTTCGCGGCGAGATCGGTGTGCGCGATCACCGCCTTCGCGCCGGAGTCCTCCAGCACGTAGCCGGCCTCGCCGGCCGAGAAGTGCCAGTTGATCGGCACCAGGTGCGCGCCCAGACGGTTAGCGGCGTAGGCGGCTTCGAGAAACGGGAAGTCGTTGCGCAGGAACACGGCGATCGCATCCTGCGCGCCGACCCCGAGGGACTGAAGGCCGGCCGCTGCGCACAGCGCCCGCTCGTGCATCTCCGCCATCGGCAGGATGCGCTCACCGCAGATGATCCTCGCCGGCATCGAGCTCCTCCCGTACGAGCTTGCGGACCTTCATGCTGCATGGGTCCGGCGGAATTTTCAAACGCGTTTCAACTACCGGAGCGCACGGGTTGCAACTCGCCGCCGAGCGGCGAAGACTGGGGCGGTAGAGGAGGGCGCGCCATGCACGAGCTTCGCTTCGGTGTCAGCTACGACTTCCGCAATCCGCCGGACTCCGGCGTCTCCGACCGAGCGCTCTATCAGGAGATCCTCGAGCAGGTGCGCTGGCTCGATTCGCTCGGCGCGGACCTGGTCTGGTTCACCGAACACCACTTCGTCGAGGACGGCTACCTGCCGAGCTGGGTGCCGGTGGCCGGCGCGATGGCGGCGGTCACCGAGCGGGTGCGCTTCGGCACCGACATCTGCCTGATGCCGTTCAACCACCCGATCCGGCTCGCGGAGGATCTCGCGGTGCTCGACAACGTCTCGGGCGGCCGGGTCGAGCTCGGCCTCGGAATGGGCTACGCGCCGCACGAGTTCCGCGGTTTCGGCATCCCGGTGCGCCGCCGCGTGTCGCTGATGGACGAGGGCATCGAGGTGCTGCAGCGCTGCTTCCGCGGTGAGCGCTTCAGCTACCGCGGCCGGCGTTTCCAGTTCGACGACGTGCTGATCAAGCCCGGCTACGTGCAGAGCGGCGGCCCGCCGCTCTGGGTCGCGGCGATGTCGGAAGGCGGCGCCGAGCGGGCCGCGCGCTTCGGGACGCACCTGCTGCCCCAGGGATCCCGGCGGCGCACACTCGGCCGCTGGCGCGACGCGCTCGAGCGCGCCGGCCGCGACCCGGCCGCGCACCGCGTCGGCATCATCCGCAGCACCCTGGTGACCGACGACCGCGAGACCGACTGGCCGCTCGTGCGCGCGGCCGAGAAGTACCGGATGGCGCTGTACCAGCGCTTCTTCCAGGAGAGCGGCGAGGGTTTCGGCGACCCCGCCGAGGTCATACCGCAGACCTGGGTCGTTGGGAACGTCGACCATTGCGTGGAGGAGCTCACGCGCTTCGTCACCGAGTTCGGAATCACCGACGTCGTCACGATGGCCGTGCCGCCGGGCCTGCGTGCCGCGCAGATGGCGCCGAGCCTCGAGCGGCTGTTCCGGGACGTGGTGCCGCGGGTGAAGCGCGCGGTGAGTCAGTCGAGCGAATGACGCTCCCAGATCGCGCGGCGCTCCCGGGCCGGATCGGCGAGCGCGTCGCGCCGCGCGCTGGCCACCTCGTCGACGGTGAGCGGTTCGTGGTCGGCCGGCAGCGTGTCCGCGTTGAACTCGGTCAGCACCCAGTTCAGCACGGCAGTCAGCTCGGCATCCGAGAGCGGCGCCTGCGACGCGCCGGGAATGCGCGCGAGGTAGCGGCGCCCGTCCGGATAGGCGGCGAGGCGCCCGGGGTCACCGCGCAGCGATGGTACTTCCGGCGGCACGCCGCGGCCGTCCGGCAGGTGGCAACCGCCGCAGTGCAGCAGGTAGTGCATCCGCGCGCGCGCGTCGTCGGCGGAGGCGCCGGCCGCGCTGCACGCGAGCAGCAACGCCGGCAGCCATCTCATGACGGCGCTTCGGCCCGGCCCTGAACCGCCGCCACCGTACAGTGATAGGCGTGGCTCTTCGTGCCGAAGCACCAGAGGATGTCGTTGCTCTTCGACGGAAAGTAGACCGGCTTGTCGCGCTCCGTCCGGTGGCAGAAGCAGCGCTCGCACGGGGCCTTGCCGCAGCAGTCGTTGTAGGCGATCAGGTAGTGCTGACCGTCGGCCGGGTTGTGACAGGTACCGACCCAGGTGATCGGTGACGGCTCGGCCCCGGGCGGGCAGCTCGACATGGTGCCGCCGCAGCAGGCGCAGAGCGTGCCGCCGAGCGCGCAGTAGCGCCAGTAGTCGCAGCTTTCCGGATCGCCCACCTCAGTGAGACCTTCCGCGGCGAGTGCCCGTGCCACCGGCAAGAGCGGCAGCACCGTGCTGCCGGCGAGCAGGCTGCCGAGGCGGCCGAGAAAACTCCTCCGGGACGTGCGCCGGGCGAGCGCGCGGGTGCCGCGGCCGACACGCTCGTCGAGCCAGTTCGAGATCATCGTCGTTGCTCCATCGCCAGATAGGCCTGCAGGTTGGGAACGCCGGTGCGCATCGACTCCAGCAGGCTCTCGAGGTGCTCGCGTGTGTTCACCAGCCCGCGCGCCGCCAGCCGGCCGTCCCGATCGATCAGCACCGCGAACGGCAGGTGACTGACGCCGAAGCGCAGGCCGAGCGCACGGGACAGCAGGTAGGGGTAGCCGCCGAGCCCCATCTCGGTGGCGTAGTCGATGTGGCTCTCGGGCGTTCCGCCGTCGCTCGCGAACACCAGCCGCAGCCGTTCCGCCGCCGCCACTCGGCGCGCGACCGGCACGAGCTCGCGGCAGACGGGGCAGGAAGGCGAGGTGAACAGGATCAGCGTCGATCGGCCGCCCGGCTCGGCGCCGCCGATCACGAGCTCCTGACCGTTGAGGTCGGTCATCCGCTCCGGCTCGACCGGCTCGCCGACCTGCGGACCGCGCGTGGGCGAGAGGGCGCCGGCCGGTGCGATGCGCTCGTGCAGGAGCCCCACCTGCCTCGCCAGCGCGAACACCGTGACCGCGAGCACGATCACCACCAGCCACAGCAGCGCCTGCGAGACCCAGAACAGCGTCATCGCTCCGCTCCCGCCGGATCCCGGCCGCGCGCCATCGCGGTGCCGTTGGCGATGAGCTGTTGGACGGCCAGGTGGAGGAACACCAGTGCCGGCACCGCGGCCGCGGCCAGGGTGAGATCGGCGATCGAGAGGCTGCGTCCGCTCGCCGGCAGCGCCGGGAGCAGCGCAAAGAGCGCGAGCGCGAGATTGCGCGCCACCAGCCACCACGAGATGGGGTCGCTCGAGCCGAAGCTGCAGCCGCAGCTCAGATCGATGCGGCCGCGCCGCAGGTTCACCGCCATCGCGAGCGCGTAGCCGACGAGCAGCGCGGCGCTCGCCCAGGCGAGCAGCGGGTCGTCGAGCCGGACGAGCCAGCCGACGGCCAGCAGCGTTTCCAGCGCCGGTACGAGCCGGCTCGCGGCCGGCACGAGCGGCGCCGGCAGCAGCGCGTAGGCGGCCAGGGTCGCCTCGAACGCCGCGAGGTCGCGGAGCTTGGCGATCGCGGCGGCACCGAACAGCAGCGTCAGGCAGAGCGCGACCAGCAGAGCGAACAACGGATCCATGGCGTCAGAACCCCTGCAGCAGCGCGGGCACGAGCCCCGGCTCGGCGATGGTGCGAAGGCGCGTGGTGGTGCGCAGATCGAACACGTCGATGGGACCTTCGAGGTGCGCCGCCACCAGCAGCGGTTCGGCGCCGGCCGTTATGTGCAGGTTGGTCACCGGCCCGTCCAGCGGAATGCGGGCGATGCGGCGCCGGTCGCTGCGATCGAACACCCAGACCTCGGTGCCGGGCTCTTCGTGGGTGTCCACTTCGCCCTGATGCATCAGCGTGGTGAGCAGATCCGATCCCGCGTGATAGGCGGCCACCTGACCGCCGCCGAGGCGCCAGCCGGCTACCCGATCGGCATCCGACAAGAGCGACCACGGTGCGTCCACCTCGATCTCGCGGCCGCGCACCTTGACGTCGAACGCGTAACCTTCGAACGACACCAGGAGCCAGCCTTCCGGCGTGAGGATCGGCTTGTCGTAGACAGGATCGGTTTCCAGATCGAAGAACGTGCGGCTGCGGACACGGGCGGTTTCCCGGCCGCGCTGATCCAGGCGGATCATCTGCAGGTTGCCGTCGCCGCACAGCATCAGGAAGCTGCGCTCGATGGTCGGCATCACCAGCGCGCAACCCGGGGTCGAGATCTCGCCGACGAAGCGCCGCGCTTCCACGTCGACGATGCTCACCGATTGCGCCGGCGTCAGGTTGTAGACGGCGAGGTGGCGGCCGTCGTCGAGCAGGCCGATGTAGTGACGGAACGCCAGTGACGCGATCTTGTCGGGCACGTCGATCTCGGCGACCGGTGCGAGCGTACGGCGGTCGTAGACGGTGACGACGTCGTTGCGCTCGCCGCGTATGCCGCGCGAGTAAAAGACCTCCGCCGCGTAGATCTGCCCGCGGGCCGGCACCGGCTCGACCGCCGGCGTCCAGGGGCTCAGCGGCAACTGGCCGAGCATCCGGCCGGTGGCGGCATCGAACACGTTCGCCGGCCCGAGGATGGCCTTCGCGATGAACCAGGTGGGCGCCGGGGTGCCGAGGGTCTCGACGCCGACGGTCTCGGGCTCGATATCGGCGGCCGAGGCGAGGCGCGGCAGCGCCGCGCAGAGGAGAACGAGAGCCGAGAGCCTCCAGCCGATCATCGTCGTCCCCAACCCCGGATTCGGGCCCCGATTCTAGCGCGCCGGGATCAACCATGGGAGCGTGGTTACGCGATGTG
>DASVDC010000095.1:0-3133 GCA_036381275.1 Pseudomonadales bacterium
GAGTTCGCGGCCGGAGGCCGCTCCCACAACGAAGGCGGCCGCTCCCACAGCGCCGAGGACGAGGTGATGCTGCCCTCGCCTTCCGTGGTCGACGACATGCTGGACGACTACCGGTATCTCGGGCTCACGCTGGGCGAGCATCCGCTCGCGGTGCTGCGCCGGCACGAGCGGCTCGGCGGGCATCTGGCGCAGTGCCACAGCGCGGCGGAGCTCAACCGCTGCCGGCAGGGTCAGTTCGTGCGGGTGGCCGGACTGGTGACCGGCCGCCAGCGTCCCGGCACGGCCAGCGGCGTGCTGTTCGTGACCCTCGAGGACGAGACGGGGAACGTGAACCTGGTGGTCTGGTCGGCGGTGCTGGAGCAGTTCCGCGCGGCGCTGCTGCAGGGTCAGTTGCTGCGCGTGAAGGGAGTCGTCGAACGCGACCAGGAAGTGATACACGTCATCGCCGGCCACGTCGAAGACCGCAGCGATCTGCTCGCCGCGCTGCAGGACACCCGCAGCGGGGAATCGGCCGAGCCGCCGTTCTCCTCGCGCGATTTCCGCTAGACGGCCCGGACGTCAGGCGCGCTGCTTGCGCGACGCGTCGATTCCGTGGTTGCGCAGCTCGAGCACCAGGTCTTCGAGCAGGCCGCGTACGTACGTCAGCTCCTCCCGAAGCTCCGCGACCTCGGGCTTCAGCGACATGCCGAGGCCGTCCACCGCCCGCTCGAGCGACGCCAGCCGCTGCTGCACGTTGGACATGTCGAACATCGACCGAGCCACCGTCTCGAGGTGCTGGCCCGGCTTGTCGAAGACCTGCGGCGTCCGGAGCGCATCGACGTTGCTCGCTTCCGTCTCCGCCGGCCGACCGTTCCAGAACTCCGAGCCGATCTCTTCCGATACGCTGCCGACCACCGCGCCGTCGATCCGGTGCAGTTCCTCGAGGAATCCGTACAGCAGCAGCCGATCGCACAGATTGTTGATCCGCCGCGGCACCCCGTCGCTGAACGCGTAGATCGCCGTGAAGGCGTCGTCGGTGATCTCCGGATCGTGCGCCCAGCCGACCATCGACAGGCGGTGCTCGATGTACGTGCGCGTTTCCTTCTCGTCGAGCGGGTTCAGGTGGTAGGTCGCGATCACCCGCTGGCGCAACTGCTCGAAGCCGGGCGAGAGCAGCGTGGCGCGAAATTCCTCCTGCCCGAGCAGGAACACCTGCAGCAGCGGCCGGCCCTCGAACTGGAAATTCGACAGCATGCGCAGCTCCTCCACCGCTTCCTTCGGCAGATTCTGCGCCTCGTCGACGATCAGCAGCGCTCGCCGGCCATCGCGCGCCTGCTGCATGAAAACACGCTCGAGATCGCGCAGCAGCAGCGCCTTGCTGCCGCCGGCGGTGACCCGCAGCCCGAACTTCGCCGCCACCAGGTTCAGCAGGTCGTCTTCCTTGAGCTGCGTGGTGACAACCGTGGCCACCAGCATCTCGCGCGGGTCCAGGCCGCTCAGCAGCGCGTGCACGAGCGTCGTCTTGCCGGTGCCCACGTCTCCGGTGATCACGATGAAACCGTCGGCCTGGCTCAGGCCGTACTCGAGGAACGACAGCGCCCGCTTGTGCTCCCGGCTCGGGAAGAAGAAGCGTGCGTCCGGCGAGAGCTGGAACGGCTTGCCCGCGAGGCCGAAGAACTCCTGATACATGTTGCGCCTCGTTCTGGCCTCGGCTCAGCCGGCCGGGGCCGATTTGACGTCGCGCTCGCCCGAGCCGTCGGAACCGTACCCGTAGCCGTAACCGTAGCCGTAGCCGCCGGTATCCTTGCCAGTGGTCTTGTTGAGCACCAGGCTCACGTTCTCGCAACCGTCGAGCTGATCGATCGCCTGAGCGACCGCATCCTGAGGCGTACGCCCGGCCTCCACCACCACCACGGTCTGCCCCATCTGCCGGGCGAGCACCGCGGCTTCCGTGGTCGCGAGCAGCGGCGAGGCGTCGAAGATCACCACGCGCTGCGGGTCGGCCTCGGCGAGCGAGCGCACCACCAGTTGCATCATCTCGCTCGCGAACAGCTCGTCGACGTGATCGGTCGAGGAGCCGGCCGGCAGGATGCTGAGACGCTCGATGTTCGAGGTGAGCACCGCATCCTCGTACAGATGGCCGGTCTCCTGCAGCAGGTCGGAGAGCCCCCGCTGCGGCGGAATCCCGAGCTGACGGCTGACGTCGCCGCGTGCGACGTCCGCATCCACCAGCAACACCCGCCGGTCGACCTCGGCCGCCATGCTCATCGCCAGATTGATCGCGGTGAACGTCTTGCCTTCACCGGGCAGTGCGCTCGTGATCATGATCAGATTGGCCGGGTTGCGGGGCGCGCCGTCGGTGCCCGCGAGGGCCTGGGCCTTCTGGACGTTGAGCAGCAGCGGCCGTTTGATCCGCCGCATCTCGTGCGCGAGCTGGGTACGGCCGCTGTCCGGCAGCAGGAACCCGCGCGCACGGATCTTGTGGAGGTCGATTTCGCAGAACCGCGCCCCAGCGAACGCCGGGGAAGGCGCCCCCCCGTCGCGGCTCGCCACATGCTCGGTCCCGGCGGTCCGCGTCAGCGTGCCGAGATCCTGGGCACGATCAACCAGCGGAGGCCGGCTGCTGCCGTTGGACGTCGGGCGAGCCGCCAGTCGCGAGGCCGCCTTCTCGATCGTGCTCATCGGCTGGAGACTTCCTTCATCTGCTCCCGGGATGGTAACGAATTCCCGCAATGCCGCTGTAATGGGTTGTAACCCTTTTGGCGGGCGGCAAGCGGGAACCGCTTCCCGATTTCGGCGATTCCGGGGGCCCAAGCGCTGGCGGGCGTGTTACATCCTACTACAAGGGGAGCACACCACGGCGGGGGCCGACGGGCATAATGCCCGGACCTGATCCGAAGGAGCCTTTCCGTGAGGGAATTGTCGGACGTCTGCGTGGCGGTGATCGGTCTCGGCTACGTCGGTTTGCCGCTGGCGGTGGAACTGGGGCGCAAGTACCGCACCCTGGGGTTCGACATCGACGCCCAACGGATCGGTGAGCTCCGGGACGGAATCGACCGCACCCTCGAGGTCACTGCGGAAGACCTGCGCTCTTCGGCCAGACTCGAATTCACCAGCACGGCAGACGATCTGCGCACGGCGAACACCTACATCG
>DASVDC010000096.1:0-22222 GCA_036381275.1 Pseudomonadales bacterium
GCGAACCCCCGGGGATTCGCGGCCGGAGGCCGCTCCCACAGAGTCCTTCCCCCGAATATTTGTCGAGGAAGTGCCACGCCAGCGCCTCGATGTCGGCGGGCCGCTCCCGCAGCGGCGTGAGCTGCAGCGGGAACACGCTCAGCCGGTAGTACAGGTCTTCGCGGAACCGTCCCTCGGCAATGGCAGCGCGGATGTCGACGTTGGTGGTCGCGAGCACCCGCACGTCCACCGGCACCGGCGATCGGGCGCCGACCCGCTCCACCTCCCGCTCCTGCAGCACGCGCAGCAGCTTCGCCTGCAGCGCGAGCGGCATCTCCGAGATCTCGTCGAGCAGCAGCGTGCCGCCGTGCGCGAGCTCGAACTTGCCGGGCTGGTTCTGCAGCGCGCCGGTGAACGCACCCTTCACGTGCCCGAACAGGATCGCTTCCAGCATGTTCTCGGGGATCGCCGCGCAGTTGATCGCGACGAACGGCCCGGACGCCCGGCGCGAGGCGCGGTGGATGTAGCGCGCCACCACCTCCTTGCCGGTGCCGGATTCGCCCATGATCAGCACCGAGACGTCGGTCTGCGCGACGCGCGCGGCCAGATCGAACAGGCGCTGCGACTGGGGCGAGGTGCGGATCAGCGACGCATCCTCCAGGCTCCGGCAGTGCTCGCGCACCGCTTCGAGCAGCCGCGCGGTATTCGAGCGCGGGTTCAGGTAGTCCGCGGCGCCGCGGCGCATCATCTCGACCGCCGTCTCGACGTTGTCCTGGTCGTCCACCACGACCACCGGGCAACCGGGCGCGCTCAGCTTCACGTCCGGCAGCAGCGCACCGGCGTGACGCGCGTGCGACAGGCACAGGCCCAGGTCGCGCCGGCCGAGCCGCGCCAGCGCCGCTTCGGCGCCGTCCACGCACTCGCCGCGGTAGCCGCCGCTCGCGAGCTGCTCGCAGAGCCAGCGGCCTTCGCCTTCGTTCTGCGCCACCACCAGCACGCCGGGTCGAACGCTGCCGCGCTCGAAGGAAGCTCGCCCGCTCGGTGCCGACGCGTACATCGTGTTCATGCCCGCTCGATTCCGTACTTGCGCATCTTCTCGACCAGTGTCGTGCGGCGGATGTGCAGGCGGTCCGCGGCGCGCGCCACGACGCAGTTGGTGTCCTCGAGAGCCTGCTCGATCAGGCTGCGCTCGAGCCGGCCGAGGTAGTCCTTCAGGTCGAGCCCGTTCACCGGCAACAGCGCCGGCGCCTCCGGATCGGGAATGCCCACCGGCGCAGCCGGACGCGCCGGCTCGGACTCGTGGAACTTGCGGGGCAGCTCCGCGGCGGTGACCACTTCCCCGGGGTACTCGATCGCGAGCCGCTCGAGCAGGTTCTTCAGCTCCCGGACGTTGCCCGGCCACGCGTAGGCGCGCAGCACCGCGACGGCATCCTCGGTCAGCCGGACCTGCAACCGCTGCTCGGTGCGGATGCGCTCGCCGATCGCGTACACCAGCGGCTCGACGTCGTCCGGCCGCTCCCGCAGCGGCGGCATCGCGATCGGAAACACGTTCAGACGGTAATAGAGGTCTTCGCGGAACCGCCCCTCCGCGATCATCGCTTCCAGATCGCGGTGCGTCGCGGCGATGATGCGCACGTCCGCGCGCCGCGTTTCGATGCCGCCGACCCGCTCGAAGCTGCGCTCCTGGATCGCGCGCAGCAGCTTGACCTGCATCGCGTGCGGCATGTCGCCGATTTCGTCGAGGAACAACGTGCCGCCGTTCGCGAGCTCGAACCGTCCCGCCTTGGCGGCCACCGCGCCGGTGAAGGCACCCCTCTCGTAGCCGAACAGCTCGCTCTCGAGCAGGTCGGCCGGTATCGCCCCGCAGTTCACCGGTACGAACGGGCCGTTGCTGCGCGGCGAGGCCCGGTGCAGCGCCCGGGCGACGATCTCTTTACCGGTGCCGGACTCTCCGGTGATCAGCACCGTGGAGTCGCTGGCGCAGACCTTGGCCATCTGCGCGCGCACCCGCGCCATCGCGTCGCTGACGCCGACCACCTCCGGAAACGTCGCGGCATGCAGGCCGAACCCGCGGCCGCGCCGCCACGCGTGCACGCCGTGCAGACAGTTCAGCAAAGGGGCGAGGCGCAGCGGCTGCTCGAGCCGTCCGAGCACCGGAACCATCCCGGGCGGCGTTCCGTCGCCGGCCACGACCAGGGCGTCGGGCCGGACCTCGAGCTCGGGCCAGCGCCCGGCTCCGTCCGGCAGCATGATGACGACGTCGTTGATATCTTCCCTGACCGGCTCCCCGACGAACTCGAGCAACCCGCGCAGCCGTGCGACCGCATCCGCGTCGTCGCCGACCACCCTGATCCCCGTGAAATCCATGCCGTTACTGCACCCGAGATGTCCCAGGGCAAGTAAAGTCGCGATCAAAGGGTTGTCAAATTACCGACGCGCCGAAGTGCGACGGGCGTCAAACGCCGGCACATGCGCGTCAATGCGCCGGCGCGGCGGGATTGCGGCGTCAGGCGTTCGGCCGCTGCGGTACCTGATCGCCGATCGCGCTCCAGGCTTCCTTCAGCGTCGTGACGAGCCCGAGCACCTCGTCGACCCCGGCGGGGTCGTTGTCCGCGTCGGCCCGGAACAGCCGCCGCTGCATGTAGTCGTACAGCGCATCGAGGTTGCTCGCGAGCTCGCCGCCCCGTTCGTGATCGAGGGACCCCTGCAGACCCTCGAGAATGGCCACCGTGGCAGCGATCGCGTTCGATCGCCCGTCTCGGTCGTTCAGCCGGATGCAGTCGCGCGCACGCAGCAGGCGCGAGCAGGCGCCGTCGAGGAGCATGTCGATCAACTTGTGGGGCGGTGCGCTCTGCGGATCGGCGTGCACGTTCGTTTCGCGATGGCTGATGATGGTTGCGGTGTTCACGAGAAATCCATTCCCAGATGCAGTCGTTCCTTTGACGGCTCCGTCCCGCGAAACTTGAGGGTCGGGCCCGAGCCGATTCAGATTCCGTGCCACGCGCAGCACGATTTCGGCGGATCGCCGCGCAGACCGTGAACTGCGCATCATTTCGCGCTCCGGCCGGGCGGCTCGATCTTTCTGGGCGCTACCGTGCGGCATCGGGCGGCAAAGGCTTGCCGCCTTCCCGGCCGATCGTTGCCGGTCTGCCGCCCGTCCTCGAGCAATCTGTGGCGTCCATCTCACTTCTCCCGAAATCTCCCTGAAGTCTCCCTAAAGAGCACTCACGAACTGCCGCTATTGCAGGACGAAGGGCAACGAATGCCCCGGTTAAGCCCGGCTTGGCCGGACCAAACGACAGCAAGTAGGAACGACAAATCATGGCCCAGGTCATCAATACGAACATCGCTTCGCTGAACGCGCAGCGAAATCTGAACACCTCTCAGGGTGCGCTGCACACCGCGCTGCAGCGTCTGTCCTCCGGCCTGCGCATCAACAGCGCCAAGGACGATGCTGCCGGTCTTGCCATTTCGGAGCGTATGACCGCTCAGATCCGCGGCTTGAACCAGGCGATGCGCAACGCCAACGACGGCATCTCCTTCGCCCAGACCGCCGAAGGCGCGCTGGGTGAGGTCGGCAACGCGCTGCAGCGCATCCGTGAGCTGGCGGTGCAGTCGGCCAACGACACGAACTCCGCTTCCGACCGGCAGGCGCTGAACAACGAAGTCCAGCAGCTCATCGCCGAGGTGAACCGGATCGCGGGCTCGACCCAGTTCAACGGTCAGAACATTCTCGACGGGACCTCGAGCGAGCTGGTGTTCCAGGTCGGTGCCAACCAAGGGCAGACCATCTCGGTGAACGGCGTCGACGCTCGCGGGTCGCAGCTCGGAGCCGCAACCACGGAAGGCATCAGCTTCAAGCGGGCCGACTTCTCCACGATCAGCGATCTCACCGTCAACGGCGTGACCGTGGACATGACGGGCGTTGAAGATGCGCAGAGCCTCATCAACGCCATCAACAAGGTCTCCGCGGACAGCGGGGTGACTGCGCGGCAAGCCACGGAAACCACGTTCAGCAGCCAAGGCTTCGACTCGGCCAGCCCCGCTACGGTGACCATCAACGGCGTGAACATCTCGGTAACGACCGGAATGACGATCGCGGACTTCACGGACGCCGTGAACGCCCTGTCGGCGCAGACCGGCGTGACTGCCTCGCACGACAGCACAGATGTCACTTTCACGGCGAGCGACGGCTCTGCGGTCGACGTCGTGGACGCCGATTCGGTCCTGGGTGCTTCGAACGCAACGCAGGGCACCTGGGAAGCGGGTATCGTGCTCTCGACGGAGGTCGGTGGCGATATCACCGTTGGCGGCGCGGGCGCGAGCACTGATGCACTGGGGCTCACCGGCCTTGCGGCCGCGGAGGATCAGGCGCTGACCGCTGTCGACGTTCTGACCCGGGAGACGGCGACGGATGCGCTGCTGACGATCGACTACGCACTCGACATGGTGAACGGCCTCCGCGCCCAGCTCGGTGCTGTGCAGAGCCGCTTCGAGTCCACGATCGCGAACCTGAGCACGTCGGTGGAGAACGCTTCCGCCGCTCGTTCGCGGATCATGGACGCGGACTTCGCTGCCGAGACTGCGGCCCTCACCCGGGCGCAGATCCTCCAGCAGGCGGGTACGTCGGTTCTGGCTCAGGCCAACCAGACGCCGCAGAACGTGCTGTCCCTGCTCCAGTAAGGGCCGGCACGCAGGACGGGCGCCCTTCCGGGGGCGCCCGATTCCTATGACCAGCTGGACGATGGACCATGACGACTCCCGTAGACGGTTACGCTGGTGCCCCGGGCATCAAACCGGTGGTTGTCAAAGTTCATGAACGGAACGATCGATCACCGATTGCCAGCTCGGCCGCGAAGACCACTGCCCCGCCGGAAACGGTCCTCGATCCGCAGCAGGTGGCCGAAGCCGCCCGTCGGGTGGAGGCGCTCTTCAAGACGGTTCGCCGCAACCTCGAGTTCCGAGAGGACGCGAGCTCGGGGCGGATGATCGTATCGGTCGTGGATGCAGAGAGCGGCGAGTTGATCCGGCAGATTCCGCCGGAGTACATGGTGCGCATGGCGGCGCACCTCGAGCAGATGAACGGACTGCTGCTCGGCGAGCGGGCCTGACGCAGGCGGCGCCACCCCGTTCGCAGTACAGCACATGGAGCCGGGACGGCTCCGCAGTTGTGCTTTACTTCCTGAACGACTTCCAAACGCTTCGCGATCGGAGGAATTCGACCTCATGGCCGGCATCAGCTCCCTCGGCGTAGGTTCGGGCATCGACATCCGCAGCCTCGTCGACCAACTCGTCGCCGCCGAGGAGGCCCCGGCCAAGAACCGGCTGGATCGGCAGGAGACCACGCTGCAGGCGAAGCTGTCCGCGTTCGGCACGCTCAAGGCCGCGATGTCGGCGCTGCAGACGGTCATCGAGAAGCTCTCCAGCGCCTCGAGCTTTCGGGCTGCCAAGGGCACGTCCGGCAATTCCGAAGCGATCGAAGTCACCGGCCGCGGTGACGTCCTCCAGGCCGCCGAGTTCGGCATTCAGATCGACGCCCTCGCGACGGCCCAGTCGGTGGCGAGCGGGGCGTTCGCGAGCCGTACCGCACCGATCGGCTCGGGCTCGCTGACCTTCCGGTTCGGCACGGTGACCACCGACGAATCCGGAGCGGTGACAGGGTTCACCCAGAACCCCGAACGAGCGACGGCGACAATCCAGATCCCCGCGGAAGCGTCCACCCTCGAGGACGTTCGGGACGCCATCAACGACGCCGACATCGGCATCCGCGCCTCGGTGATCTTCGACGGCACCAGCGAACGGCTCGTCTTCAACGCGACGGAGACCGGCGCCGCGAACGGGTTCGTCGTCGACGTCACCGACGACGACGGCAACCTCGCCGACGGCGCCGGGCTGTCGCGGCTGCAGTTCAATCAATCCGCCGCGGATCTCGTGCTGAACCGCGCGGCGGGCGACGCGTCGCTGGTGGTCGACGGCTTGCCGGTGACCCGCTCCGACAACGAGATCACCGATCTGCTGGAGGGAGCCACCCTCACGCTGAAGGAGACCACCACGCAGCCGGTGAACGTGCGGGTGGAGCCGGACGCCTCCAAGGCCAAGGCGCTGATCAAGGAGTTCGTCGAGGGATACAACGCGCTCCAGAAGCAGATCAAGGCCCTCTCGGGGTACAACCCGGAAACGCAGCAGGGCGGCGTGCTGCAGGGCAACGCGCTGGTGCGCTCGCTGGAGTCGAGCCTGCGCACGCTGGTGACGGCTCAGGTCGACGTCCTCGATGGCCAGTCGGTACGAGCCCTCGCGGACATCGGCATCAAGACCACGCGGGAAGGCACGCTCGAGATCGACGAGAGCCAGCTCGACGAGCGACTGGCGGAGTCCCTCGAAGCGATCGGCGCGCTGTTCGGCACCGGCGGGCTCGTGGAAGGCGGCGGCTTCCGCTACGAGAGCTCCCGCACCGAAACCCAGGCCGGCCAGTACGCGGTGTCGGTGACGCAACTCGCCGAGCAGGCGGCGATCGTCGGAACCGCGGTGGCCGCGCCGAGCGAAGGCGCGCCGGTGACCATCGACGACGACAACGACGAGATCGAGCTCACCATCAACGGTACCGCCACCGGCCGCATCAGCCTGACGCACGGCAGCTACGCCAGCGGAGCCGCGCTGGCCGCGGAGCTGCAGGCGCGAATCAACGGATCCGACGCGTTGCGGGAAGCCGGCATCGGCGTGACCGTCGAGTTCGACGACACGACCAACCAGTTCACCGTGCGGACGGACGACTACGGCAGTCAGGCCAGCGTCGAAGTCACCTTCGCCGAAAGCGGAACGGCGACGACGTTCGGCCTGACCGAAGGCCTCACCGACAGCGGCGTGGACGTCGCCGGCACGATCGGCGGCGTCGCCGCGGAAGGATTCGGCCGCTACCTCACGCTGCAGACGGGAAAGGGCGCCGGGCTGAAGCTCGAGATCACCGCCACCGAGATCGGCGACCTCGGCATGGTGCGTTTCTCGCGCGGCGTCAGCAGCCTGCTGCAGGAGCGGCTCGATTCACTGCTCAGCTCCACGGGCCCGCTCGAGAGCGTCACGAAGAGCCTCCGGGGCAGCATCGACGACATCGACGACCAGCGCCTGAAGCTCGCCGACCGACTCGACCGGCTCGAGGCACGGCTCATCGCCCAGTTCACCGCGATGGACGCGATGGTGGCGCAGCTCAATTCCACCAGCAGCTTCCTCTCGAGCCAGCTCGCCGGGCTCGAAGCGCTGGCCCGCAACGCCGGCCGCAAGGACAGCAAGTAGCAACCGACGCAGTAAGGAAACGACAGGATGACTTTCGTGAGTCAGGGCGTCTCGGCCTACCAGCGTGAAGCCGTGCAGGCCGCCCATTATGCGAGCCCCCACCAGCTCGTGAGCATGCTCATGGACGGCGCGCTCGAACGCATCGTGCAGGCCCGCGCCGCGATGGAACGTCAACTCACCGCGCGCAAGGGCGAGCGGATCGGCAAGGCCATCAGCATCATCGACAGCCTGCGCGCGTCGCTGAACCAGGATCGAGGCGGCGAGGTCGCGGCCAATCTGGCGGCGCTCTACGACTACATGGTGCGCCGGTTGCTGCACGCCAATCTGAACAACGACCCCGACGCGCTCGACGAGGTCCAGCGTCTGCTGAAGGAGATCAAAGCCGGTTGGGACGGGATCGCCGAGCAGACGGCCCGGGCGGCGTCCTGATGGATCCCCTCGCGCGAGCCATCGAAGCGTGCCGCGTCCTGACCGGCCGGATGCTCGACGCGGCCGAGCGCGGTGATTGGCAGAGCGTCGCCTCCCTCGATGCCGAGCGCCGCGCGTGCTTCGAAGGCATGACGGTGACGGCCTCGCATCCGGAAGCGCTCGAGCGCGGTCTCGAGGCCTTTCGCGCGATCCTGACCGACGACGCCCGCCTGCGTGACCGCGCGCTCGCGGCCCGTGACAGGGCTCTGAACGACCTGAGAAAGGTGCGCGGACGCCGGCACGGGCAGGCCCGCTACCGCGAGCAGGCGGAGGGCTGCTGACCGCCGAGGCGCAGCCGGAATACGGCTGCCACGCCGAGAGGCGGTGTCGGCTGCCGGCCGGCATGCGTTCGCCGACGGCCAACAAGCCGCTCGATGCGGCCGCCCTAGCCTCACTCCGATTCCTTTCAAAATCAATCGCTTAGCGCCATGGCACGGTTGCTGCCCTGCCCCCGCTCGAGGAATCGGGAGGGCGGCACATGGCACGGTGGCAGCTCGATCATCCGGCCGCAGGGCGTCGCAGCCGTCGGCGCCGGCCGGCGGCCACTGTCGCGGTGCCGATCATCCTGATCGCGCTGCAGGCACCCTCGGCGATCGCGTGCGGGGATCGGATGCCGCCCAGGGGCTCCGTCGACGCGGCGGTAACCGCACTGAGCGACTGCTATTTCGATCGGTCGCTGGACGAAGATCGCGAGTACGTTGCCGCGATCCTGCAGACGCCGCAGGGGTTCGTCGGCCTCGTCATGGTGAACGAGCCGGGGCACGACCGCTTCCACCTTCGATTCCGCCTCGCCGCCGACGAGCGACTGGTCGCGCTCTGGCACACCCACGGCGCGGCCGGTCCCAGCCGTGAGCTGTTCTCGTCGGCGGATACCAGGGTGGCCAACGAGCTTGGGCTCCATTCCTATCTGACGACGCCCGCGGGGGAAACACGCCTCTACGTTCCCGGATCGCCGACACCCACGCTGCGGGACCGGTTTCGGCGGGTTCTACCGCACGGCTCGGCGACCGGCAGCGTCGTTCGCCCCGATCGGCCAGCGGCGCCGACGGTGGGTGATCGGGCGGTGGCGAGCCTCTGAGCGGTTGCGCTACAGCCGGTTGAAGAGTGACAGGCGGCTGACGCGGACGTAGCTCTGCTGAACGGCTTCCAGCACGAACGACTGGAATGCGAGGCGGCTCACCGCTTCCGCCACGTCGAGATCGCGAACGTCGGAGAGGATCTCCTGGGTCTGAAGCTCGAGGTCCGAGTGCATCTCGCGGGTGGTTTCGAGGGTATTGAGTCGTCCGCCCAGCTCCACCTGCGCCTCGAGCACGCGGTTCATCGCGTTGTCGAGCCCGGCCAGCGTGTCGGCCATCATCTGCTCGAACGCCTCCGCGTCCGCGGCCGGATCGAGGTTCAGCAGCCCGTTGACCGCGCCGCGCACCGTGGTCAGCACGTCCTGCTTGGTCGTGGTCTGCACCGTGAAGCGATCACCCACCTGGGGCTGGCCGTCGATCGTGAAGCTCATCCCCGCCACTTCGATGGCGGCGTCCGGGACGAAGTCGACGTTCTCGAAACCTTCCACCGGACGGTTGTCGCTCATCCGCCGCACGGTGAAGTTCGGCGAGCCGGTGGCGCTCTCGCTGAGCGGCCGGAACTCGATGATCAGGCCGTCCGGGTGGAACGCGGCAACGGCGTCCCGATCGACCACGCCGCGGCTCGTGATCGTCGCCGCGGCCAGCGGGTCGTTGTCCGGGTGCGCGGCGACGTTGAACACCGGCCCGCGCGCGTCGACGTCCATGAAGATCGACCGTCCCGAGTCGGTGACCGCAACCCGATGTCCCGCATCCACCTGCACGGTCCGCCGCCCGTCGTCGCCGTGATAGGTGACCTGATCACCGTTCACCGTGAACGGCTGCTGCTTGCTCTGGTAGCCGGCGAACAGGTAATCGCCGGTCGGGGACCGGGTGTTCATCAGGTCGGCGAGCTCGTTGAACCGGCTCTCGATCTCGGTCGCGATGAACCGGCGATCGTCCGCGCTCTTCACGCCGCTGCCCGCGGACAGCATCAGCTCCCGCACCCGGTGCAGCACGCCGACCACCTGCTGCAGCACGGCCTCCTCGCGGCGGAGCTGCGCTTCCGCGGAATCGATGTTCCGGTTGTACTGGGTGCGCAGCGCCAGCTCCTGCTTGAGCTTGACGATCCGCGCCGCGCCGACCGGATCGTCGCTCGGCTTGTTGACCCGGCGTCCGCTGGAGATCTCGATGCGCGTGTCGTTGACCTGCCGCGCGATGTCGAGCATCGAGTCGATCGCGTGCTGATTGATCTGACTGGTGGAGATTCGCATTACCGCACCGCGCTCAGAAGCGTGTTGAAGGTATCGCGCGCCACCGAAATGATCTGTGACGCGGCGTTGTAGGCCTGCTCGAAGCGGATCAGGTTGGCGGCCTCTTCGTCCAGATTGACCCCGGCCACGGATTCCCGGCGGTTCGTCGATTGCTCGAGCATCGCGCCGGCGGCATCGCGACTGATCTCCGCCTGGCTCGCCAGCACCCCGACGCTCTGCACCAGGTTCGCGTAGTCGTCGATCAGCGAACGCGGCGGCTGGCCGAGCAGCGGCTGCGAAAGCAGCTCCGCGAGGCGCAGCCCATTGCGGTTGTCGCCGATGCCGGAGGCGTTGTGCTCGACGGTGAAGCTGTCGCCCGCCTCCGGACGGCCGGTCAGGAACAACTGGAAGCCGAGATCGGCGCGGCGATGCTCCGGGTCGGCCGCCATCAGCGCGCTGGTCGGGCTCGAGAGCTCCGCGTCCGCCGTGAGCCACGCCGACACCACGCCGCCGACGGTCACCGTCTCGTAGCCGGCACCGGAGCTGCTCAAGGTCACCGCGTTGCCGTCGAGGTCGTGAACCGTGACGCCGTCGCCCGCGCTGCCGCTCACCTGCACCGTCAGGTCGTCGCCGTTCAGCGCACGCAGCCGCAGCGTGCCGCCGTCGCTGGACGCCTGGATGCCGAGCGCCGTCAGCGCATCGTTCGCATTGATCGCATCCGCGAGCTCGTTCAGCGAGCCGACGTTGCCGAGGTCGATGCCGTTGATCGCAATGCCGACCCCGTCGCCGGTGCCGTCGTCGACGAGGTCGCTGAGACTGAGCTCGGTTTCCGCAGTGGCAGACACACCGCGCAGCGTGGAGAGCTGCGCCGCGATCGTCCGGGCGCTGCTGTCGGCATCG
The DNA here is from genome assembly GCA_036381275.1 of Pseudomonadales bacterium. Taxonomy (GTDB): domain Bacteria; phylum Pseudomonadota; class Gammaproteobacteria; order Pseudomonadales; family Azotimanducaceae; genus UBA7803. Next base: position 10,940 of record DASVDC010000096.1, read on the forward strand.
ATCGTGAGCGACTGCTGGCCGAGCACCTCGCCGGTCGCGGGATCGCGTTGCGTGACCATGAACGTCTGGCCCGGATAGCCGTTCGGCGAGCCGCCTAGCGTGGCCTCGGTGGTTACGCTGCCGAGCTGCCCGGCCTGGGCGCCGTCGAAGCGCACCACCGTCGCGCCGGGTCCCGGTAGCAGCGAGTTCTGCTGGCCCGGCGTGTACGGCAGGTTCGACAGCGGCGGGTCCAGCGGCCGCGGATCGGCGGGATCGCTGTTGTCGAGAATCTCGTAGCGCGTCGGCGTGATGAAGCGCACCAGCAGCGGCGGCGGCGCCGCATCGTCGCCGAACAGCGGATGATCGGGGTCGAAGACCTCGCCGAGCTCCAGCGTGCCGGTGCCGAGGTTGGTGGGCGACTCCGCGGTGCGCAGCGGCCCCGCCAGGGCCAGCAACGACGGGTCGTCGAGGACCCGATCCATCGCGCCCGCCGCGCCGCGCAGCGGCTGCAGATGGTAGACGTCGCCCGGCCGGAAGTCGCCGCTCTCCAGCGTCAGCGTCATGTGGTCGAACTGCACCTGCTGCGGCAGCGGACCGGCGAGTTGTCCCTTCGAGACCACCGCGCCGTCGCTGCCGCGGCGAATGAAGAACGCACCGCTGCCGCTCCGATCGAACACGAGCTCGTAGTCGGAGATCGGAACCTGCCGCGGATCGTCGACGGTGAGCGACATCACGCCCGGCGCGCCGGAGTTGTTCTCGTCCGCCACGGCCCGGCCCCGCGCCAGCTCCGGCGCGTTCAGGTCGGCGAACACATCGCCCCCGCGTTCGCCGCGCTGATCGACGCCGCCGGCGTGCAGCCGGTTGACTTCCATCGACACCGCAAAGGCGAGGCGCCCGAGCTGGTCGGCGGCCGGATCCAGCACCTGATCGCGGAACCGCAGCGCTCCGCCGATCTCGCCGCCGGTGAGGAATTCGGTGATCCGGGTCGGCTCGCGCTGGCCGTCGATGCGCAGCGCCACGTGCCCCTGCGGCGTCTGCTGGAGCTCGGCCGACTGACCGCCGAGCACGATGGACTGGCCTTTGCCGATGAACACGTTGACCTGCCCGTCCGGCTGCTCGGTGACCTTCACGTTCACGTACTTCGCGAGCTCGCGCAGCATCTCGTCGCGCTGGTCGAGCATGTGGTTGAGTGCCCCGGAACCGTTAGCCGTGTCCTGCAGACCGGCGATCCGCGTGTTCAGCTCGGCGATGCCGACCGTCAGCTCGTTCACCCGCACCAGCGCCGTGCTCACGACGTTGGCCACGCTGTCGCGCTGCTCCTCGAAGCGCCGGTGCAGCGTCTGGAAGCGCCCGCTCAGACGTTCGGCCTCACTCAACACCATCTGCCGGCTCGCGCTGTCGGAGGGATCGTTGCTGGCCTGCTGGATCGCGTTGAAGAATCCCTTCAGCGCCTCGTCGAGCCCGCTGTTGTCGTTCAGCAGCAGCCCTTCGATCTGACCGATCTGACTGTGAAACGTGCTCAGCTCCGCGAACAGCGAGGTGTCCATCCGCACCTGCGCCACCGCGAAGCCGTCGCTGAGCCGCGCCACCTGCGCGATACGTACCCCGCTGCCGAGGAACGAGCCGCCCTGGCTGCCCGCGACTTGCGGCGCCAGCTCCACGCGCTGACGGCTGTAGCCGGGTGTCTCGGCGTTGGTGATGTTGTGGCCGGTGACCGCGAGAGCCGCCTGCTGGGCGCGCAGCCCCGCGAGGCCGATGTTGAATAGGTCCGCCATGGTCTATACGTCGTCAGGCTTCCTGAGAGACCCCCAGCATCGCGGCGATCTGCCGCTGCAGGGCCTTCAATTTGTCTGCATATCCCGGATCCGTGGCGTAGCCGGCCTCCTGTAGTGCATCGGCAAAGGCCGCCGGATCTTGAGCCACTTCGAGCGCCCGCGCGTAGCGCGGGTTGTTCGTGAGGAAGCTCACGTAATCCTCGAGCGCGCTCGCCGCATCTTCGTAGGCGCGAAACCGATCGACCTTGCGCACGAAGCGGCCGAACTGGTGCTCGAGCGTGGTCACGTCCACGGACGGGCCGTCCCAGCCGTGCGCCTTGACCCCGAACAGGTTGTAGCTCGGCCGGCCGTCGCCGTCGTGCGGCACCTTCGCGCCCCAGCCGGTCTCGAGCGCCGCCTGAGCGAGCATCGCGATCGGGTTCAGGCCGCTCGCGGCCGCGATGCGCCGCACCACCGGCTCCAGACGCTCGACGAAGCTCTGCGCGCTGTCGAACAGCGCCCGCTTGAACCCCTGCGGCCGGGCCTCTACTGCCCCGGCTCCCACCCCACTGTAGGAGCGATCTCCAGACCGTTCCTCCATGTGAGAGCGGTTTCCAGACCGCGATTCGGCGTGCCCCGCTTGTCCCTCGACCGTCCGTTCCGGAGCATGAGGTCGGGAGCGCGATCTGGAGATCGCTCCTACAGGAGCGGGTGGGGTCGCTTCGGACGGCTGTCCCACCTGCCCCGCGAGCTGCCGCACCAGCACATCCTTCAGGCCGACGCCGCCGGCCTGCGCCACGTGCAGCGCCCACTGGTGGTCGAGCATCTCCTGGTGCATTTCCACCGTGGAGCTCGAGAGGTAGTTGCCCTCCCCGAACGCCTTGTTCGCCTCGCGCATGCTGCGCAGCCAGATGTCGATGAACATCGACTCGAACTGCGCCGCCGCCTGCTCGAGCGCCTCGGCATCGTTGCCGCGCACCCGGCGGAGCGCGTTGATGTCGCTGTAGGCCATGCGCGAGAGCGCCTGGGCATGGCCTTGCAGGGCCGAGAAGGTGGATTCCGTCATGTTTCAGGCATTCGGCTGTTCGCGGCCGGAGCTGGGCGGCTAGCCGCCGCTCCCATCCCGCCTCCGTCAGATCACCACGATCTCGGCGCGCAGCGCGCCGGCCTGGCGCAACGCCTCGAGGATCGCCATCAGGTCACCGGGCGCCGCGCCGACCTCGTTCACCGCGGTGACGATGTCCTGCAGCGACACCCCCGGATCGAAGTAGAACATCCGGTTCGCGTCCTGCTCGATCTCGACTTCGGACTGCGGCACCACGACGGTGTTGCCGCGGCCGAGCGGATTCGGCTGGCTCACCTGCGGTGACTCGGAGATCGTCACGCTGAGCGAGCCGTGGGTCACCGCGGCCGGTGCCACCTCCACGTGCTGACCGATCACGATGGTGCCGGTACGCGAGTTGATGATCACCTTGGCGCCGGTGTCGCCCGGCTCGACGTCCAGGTTCTCGAGCACCGAGAGGAACGCCACCTTTTGCGTGGAATCCTGCGGCGCGCGCACCGCGACGGACGCGCCGTCCAGCGTCTGCGCGACACCGGGGCCGAAGGTCTCGTTGATCGCGTCGGTGACCCGGCGCGCGGTGGTGAAGTCGCTGCGGTGCAGGTTGAACACGATCCGGTCGGCGTCGGTGAACGCATCCGGCGCGGGCCGCTCCACCAGCGCGCCGCTCGGGATGCGGCCGACGCTCGGCACGTTCACGGTGATCGACGACCCGTCCCGCCCTTCGGCGCCGAAGCCGCCGACCACCAGGTTGCCCTGCGCCACCGCGTAGACTTCGTTGTTCAGACCCTTCAGCGGCGTGATCAGCAGCGTGCCGCCGCGCAGGCTCTTCGCGTTGCCGATGGACGAGACCGTCACGTCCAGCGTCTGGCCCGGCTTCGCGAACGGCGGCAGCTCCGCGTGCACCGACACCGCGGCGACGTTCTTGAGCTGCGGATTCACGCCGGGCGGAAGCTGGATGCCGAACTCGCGCAGCATGTTGCGGAACGTCTGCACCGTGAACGGCGTCTGGCTGGTCTGGTCGCCGGTACCGTCGAGGCCGACCACCAGGCCGTAGCCGACGAGCTGGTTCGCCCGCACCCCCGCGACGCTGGCGAGGTCCTTGAGGCGCTGCGCCTCGGCCTCGGCGCCGAGAAGCGCGGTCAACATCGAGATCAGGATGAGCTTCTTCATTCTTTTCCGATTCGCGGCCGGAGGCCGCTCCCACAGTTCGTCTGTTGCTAGAACGGGAAGATGGGGTTCATGAAGAACCGGGTCAGCCAACCGGGCCGGTTCGCGTTCGCGAGATCGCCGGTGCCGCTGTACGCGATGCGCGCGTCGGCGAGGCGCAGCGACGAGACCGTGTTGCGGCCGTCGATGTCCTCCGGCCGCACCAGCCCGCTGACCCGGAGGTACTCTTCGCCGTGGTTCAGGTTCAGCCACTTCTCGCCCTGTACCAGCAACAGGCCGTTCGGCAGCACTTCGCTCACCACCGCGGTCATCGTTCCGGACAGGCTGTTGCGCTGATCGCTCTCCGCCTGGCCCTCGAAGTCCGACGCGCTCTCGAACTGGTTCGCGAGCGGCTCGGTGTGACCGCGCACCAGGTTGCCGAGCAGCGTCGGGTTCGGAATCTCGTTTTCGGCTTGCTTGCTGATGCTGGTCTCGGCGGACTTGCTCGACTGCGTACGCTCTTCGAAGATGATCGTCACCACGTCGCCCACCCGGCTCGCGCGGCTGTCGCCGTAGAGCGCCAGGCTCCCGTGGGTCTGATAGATCGAGCCCGGGCTCGCCGCCACGCGCGGCGGCATCGCCGGATACGCCGGCCGGTATACCGGCTCCGGTCGCGACGGCGGCGTCGACACGCAACCCCCGAGCAGAAGCCCGATCACCGCGGCCGCGACCGCCGTTCCCGCCTTCCTGATCATCACGATTCCTTCAATCATCAGATGTTCTGCGTCACGTACTGCAGCATCTGATCCGCCGTCGAGACCACCCGCGAGTTCATCTCGTACGCGCGCTGGGTCGCCACCATGTTGACCAGCTCCTCCACCACGCTGACGTTGGACGTCTCGAGCGAACCCTGAACGATCTGACCCATGCCGTTCTCACCCGGCGTGCCCTGCTGCGGGGTGCCGCTCGCCGCGGTCTCGACGAACAGGTTGCCGCCCACCGCCTCCAGACCCGCCGGGTTCATGAAGGTGACGAGCTGGATCATGCCGAGCTGATTCGGCGCTGCGTCGCCCGGCATCGTGGCAGTGACCGTGCCGTCCACGCCGATGGTCAGCCCGGTCGCTTCCTGGGGCACGTTGATCGCGGGCTCGAGCGGGAAGCCCTGCGGCGTCACGATGCGGCCGTCCTGATCGAGCTGGAACTCGCCGGCCCGCGTGTACGCGAGGCTCCCGTCCGGCATCGTGATCTGAAAGAACCCGCGCCCCTCGATCGCGAGGTCGAGCGGCTGCCCGGTCGTCTGAATCGAGCCCTCGGAGAACTCCTTCTGCGTACCCACGACCCGGACCCCGACGCCGAGCTGCAGGCCGGACGGGTTGGTCGTGTCCTGTGACGTGAGGCCGCCGGGCTGCGCCTCGATCTGGTACATCAGATCCTGGAACGTCGCGCGGTCGCGCTTGTAGCCGACCGTGCTGACGTTGGCCAGGTTGTTGGAAATCGTGCGCAGCGAGACGTCCTGCGCGGCGAGACCCGTCTTGCTCACCCAGAGTGCCGATTGCATTTGTCCCTGTTCCCCGTGTTCGTTCTATTGTCCATTCCTGATGTGTTCGCGGCCGGAGGCCGCTCCCACGATTCAACTCGGTCAGCTCACCCGCACCAGGCTGGTCGCCGCCTCGTCGAGACTCTCCGCGGTGCGCATCAGCCGCACCTCGATCTCGAACTGGCGCGCCAGCATCATGATCTCGGTCAGCTCGTTCACCGCGTTGACGTTGCTCTCCTCGAGAAAGCCGGACACCACCCGCACGTCCGGATCCGCGGGCAGCGGCTGGCCGTCGACGTGGCGGAACAGACCGGTCGCGTCCTTGCGGATCTCTTCGAGCGGCGGGTTCACCAGCTTCAGCCGGTCCACCTGCACCAGCGCCTCCGGGCCCTGGCCTTCCGGCTGTACCGTCACGCCGCCGTCGGCGCCGATGAACAGCTCCGTGAACGGCGGCAGCGCGATCGGACCGCCCTCTCCCAGCACCGGCAGCCCATCGCGGGACAAGAGCCGCCCGAAGCTGTCCACCTGAAGGTCGCCCGCGCGGGTGTAGCCCTCGCTGCCGTCGGGAAGCTGCACCGCGAGAAACCCCGGTCCCTCGAGGGCCACGTCGAGGCTGCGTCCGGTCTGGCGCTTGATGCCTTCGCTGTGGTCGGTGCCCGGTCCCTGCGTGATACCGTACACGCGCGCGGGAATGCCGTCGCCGCCGACGAGCCTCGCCTGCGCCTGCGCGTAGTCGGCACGGAAGCCGGTCGTCGAGACGTTGGCGAGGTTGTGGGCGTGCACGGCCTGGGCGCGCTCGATCTGAGACGCGCCCGTGGTGGCGATGTAGAGCAGTCGATCCATCCGCGCTCAGCCGTTACAGGTTGATGATGGTCTGGTTGATCTCGTCGGCCGTCGAGATCGCCCGGGCATTCGCCTGGAAGTTCCGCTGCGCGATGATGAGCTGCACGAGCTGCTCCGAGAGGTCCACGTTCGAATCCTCGAGCGCGCCCGACACGATGCTGCCGTTGGTGCCGGCGCCGGGCGCCGAGATCGTGGCGCCGCCGGACGCGCCGGTCTCGATCCAGGCGGTGTCACCCACCGGTGCCAGTCCCTGCACGTTCTCGAAATCGGCGATCGCGATCTGCCCGAGCACCTGGCTCTCGCCGTTGGTGAACCGCGCCGACACCAGGCCGGATTCGTCGATGCTGAGCCCCGACAGCTCACCCACCGTGGAGCCGTTCTCGACCAGCCGGTCCGCGGAGAATACGCTGCCGGTCTGCGTGGAGCCGGTCACGCGCAGCTCCAAGTTCGAGCTGGTCGGCGGATCGGGGATCGGCAGGGCGCCGCCTGCGAGCACGTTCTGCGGACCCGCGGCACCGTTCGGCTGCCCGTTCTCGTCGAGCGGCGTCCAGTTCGAGATCAGCATCGGGTCGGTACCGGCCGGGTTCAGCGAGCCGTCCTGATTGAACAGCAGGTTGAAGCGGGCACGGGTCGGCTCGGTGTTCTGCGGCGGCGGCAGGTTCGGATCGGGATCGCCGACGTCGCGGCCGTCGATCTGCACGTACAGCGACCAGCGATTGCCCTGCGAGGCCGGCGCGCCCGCATCCGGCCGCTCCTTCACGAAGTACAGCGACATCACGTGCGGGTTGCCGAGGCTGTCGTAGATCGTCAGCGACGTCGCCGAGTTGTAGGTTTCCTGATCGCTCGGGTCGAACGCGTTGTGCTGGAAGGCGGTGAAGTTGACCGGCGCCAGGTCGAACAGATCCGCCGAGGAGTTGTTGGCCAGCGTCACGCCCTCGTCCAGCGTGAAGTTCACGGTTCCGCCGACGGTCACCGGGTTCGCGCCGCTGTCGTCGAGCACCTGCGCCGCGCCCTGGGCACCGGTGATGCTGATCGAACGGCCGTTGCCGCCCTCGAGCTCGAACACGAGGTCGTTGCCGACCAGATCGGTCAGCAGCAGGTCACCGGTGGTGTCGTCGATCGACGCGCTGACGGTACCGAGCCCGGGCGGATTCGAGTTGATGAAGTCGGCGATCTCTTCGAGCGTGCTGCCGGTGATCGCGACGCCGTTGATCGACAGCGAGCTGCCGGAAATGTCGAAGCCGGCTGCCGCGATCCGCGCCGAGCTCGACGCGGTGGCGCTGACGCCGGGCACCGTGGTGCTGCTGAACATGTTGGCGATCTCGGCCGCCGTGGCATCGGCCTCGATGGTGACTTCCTGGACGGTGCCGTCCGGCTGGACCACCTCGACCGTCTGCTGCGCGTAGCCGTTGCCCGCCCCGAGCTGCGCGACGCCGACGCCGCTGCCGAGCGTCGAGATCGTGGTGCCGATCTGCATCAGCACGGGCTCCCGGGCGTCCAGGTTCACGGCGGCTTCCACCAGCGTGGTCCGCACCGGCGCGAGGCGGCTGGTATTGATCTGCATGTCGCTCACTACGCCGGACAGCGTGCCCTGCTCGTTCGCGGCGAACCCCTGCACCCGGGCACCGTTGCTCGCGACGATGTAGCCCTCGTGGTCCACACCGAACGCACCGGCACGCGTGTAGGTGCGGGTGCCGTTGTCCGACAGCACGAAGAAGCCGTTGCCGTCGATGGCCAGATCCAGCGCGTTGTTGGTGAACGTGATCGTGCCCTGGCCGAACTGCTGGGCGATGTTGGCGAGCTTCACACCGCCCCCCACCTGGTTGCCGCCCGAGCCGAGCAGGCTCGACGCGTAGACGTCGGCGAACTCCGCCCTCGAGGCCTTGAAGCCGGTGGTGCTGGCGTTGGCGATGTTGTTGCCGGTGATCGCCAGTTCCTTCGACGCGGCGGCAAGCCCGCTCAGAGCGATGTTGAAAGTCATGTCCCTAGCTCCTCATTGGATTTCTTTTATCTGGCTCGCCGGCACACTGCTGCCGCCCGCCAGGTTGGCGAGCACGCCGTTCGGCCCGACGGAGATGCTGACCACGCGGTCCGGCATGTTCACCGTCAGCTCGGCGGGCTCGCCGTCGAATTCACCGTACGCGCGCACCTGATAGGCGCCGGCCGGCATCCGCTGCCCGGCGCCATCGGTGCCGTCCCAGCCGAAGTCGAGCCGGCCTCGGGCCTGCGCACCGAGGTGGATGCGGCGCACGAGCGCACCGGTAGCGGTGGTGATGTCCACGATCACGTCCGATGCCGCGGCCGGCAGCTCGATGCTGCCCACCACGCCGCCTTCGCTGCCGAGCGAAGCGGCATTGGTCGGCGCGACCACGTTGCGGCCGACCAGCGCGGCGGCCTGCGTGGCCATGCTGGTCTGCATCGCGAGCGCGACGGTCTCGAACGATTTGTTCAGGTTCTCGATGCCTTCCAGCGTCGAGAACTGCGCGAGCTGAGCGACGAACTCTTCGTTCTTCGCCGGATCGAGGGGATCCTGGTGGCTCATCTGCGCAATCATCAGCTCGAGGAACTGCGTGCGGCCGAGCTCCTCCTTACCGGTGCCCTTGTTCAGGTCGACCAGTTCCTGAGCCGTGCGGATGCCGGTGGCGGTGACGTCCATGGCCTACTGCCCCATCGACAGCACGCGCTCGGCGAGCGTCCGGGCGGTGTTCATGACTTCGACGTTCAGCTCGAACGAGCGGCTCGCGGAGATCATGTTGGCCATCTCCTCGACGACGCTGACGTTCGGATAGGCAACGAAGCCTTCCTCGTTGGCGAACGGATGGTCCGGCTCGTAGCGGTACTCGAGCGGCGCGTCGCTCTCGACGATGCCGAGGATCTGCACCCCCTGGCTCGCCTCGCTGTCGGCCCCGCCGAGGCCGATCTGCCGATCGAGCGCCTGGGCGAACACCGGGTGCCGCGCCCGATAGGTGTCCTGCGGGTTCTCCGCGATGCTCTCGGCGTTGGCGATGTTGCTGGCCGTGGTGTTGAGCCGTACCGACTGCGCGGCCATCGCGCTGCCGGATACGTCGAACACGTTGAGGAGTGACATGCTCATTCTCCCTTGATGGCGCCGAGCAGGCTCTTCAGCCGGCTGTTCACGAACTGCAGCGCCGCCTGGAACTGGAGGTTGTTCTCCGCGAATGCGGCCTGCTCGGTCTGCGTGTCCACCGTGTTGCCGTCGAAGCTCGGCATCAGCGGCGTGCGGTACTTCAGCGTGACGGTATCGGTCGCCGCCGCGCCGGTCGCCAGATGACGGCGATCGGTGGCCCGGAGGCGACCGGCATCGCCGCCCTCCTCGAGTCGGCGTGCAAGCTCCGCGCGGAAGTCGATGTCCCGCGCCAGATAGCCGGGTGTATCGGCGTGAGCGATGTTGCGTGCCAGCACTTCCGTGCGTGCGCTTCGCAGTTTCAGCGCCTCGGCGTGCGGGCCGAGCGCCGCATCGAATCCGATCCTCAACTCCTGCTCCTTTGTCACGACGGACTTCGATCGATCCGGCCGCTGCGAGAGCACGGGCCGTGCCAATTTCGATTGAATCGATGCGTTGGCTCGGGATACGTCCGAAAATCAATGACTTGAGACCGAGGGGCGGCCGCCGCAGGCGCCACGGCGTAGCGGCGCCGACCGCGGCAACGAGCGGCAACGACCCGGCCGTTTGCCGGGCGAGCGGCAAGCCGTTGCCGGCCGCTGCCGCCCGTTCGGGCACGCCGCGCCGGGCGCGTCCGCGGTTCTCTGCTATCAATACAACCAGACCCGGAGGACCGCATGCGGCGACAAGCTCACCAACACCTGATCCCCGTGCTGCTGCTCGCGCTCGCGCCGTTCGCCGCCGCGGCGGACGCCGGCGGCGGAGCGCGTTCGTTGGCGATGCTGCTCGCGGATGCCGAGCGGATGCTGGAACGGCAGGCCCGGGAGGCGTATCCGACGGCGCGGATCGACGCGCAGATGCAGACGCTCGATCCGCGCCTCGACCTGCCGCCGTGCGACGATGCCGAGCTGACGCCGCGCGGCCAGCAGCGTCACGGCCGCATCGCGGTGGCGGTGCGCTGCGAGGCGCCGCAGCCCTGGTCGATCTTCCTGACCGGCGACGTGCGCGTTTCGGTGCCGGTGGTCGTGACTCTCCGCCCGATTCGCCGGGGCGAGGTCATCGACGCGTCGATGCTCGCCGCCGAGGAACGCGAACTCGGCGAGCTGCGCGACCTGTTCTACACCGACCTCGGCGACGTCGTCGGCCAACAGGCGCGCCGTCACCTCGCGCAGGGGGAGGTAGTGCTGGCTTCACAGCTCGCCCGGCCGATCGCGGTGGAACGCGGCAGCAAGGTGCAGATCGTGGCCCGTCGCGGCGCGGTGGAGATCACGGGCGTCGGTGAAGCCCTCTCCGCCGGCGAAGTGGGAAGCCAGGTGCGCGTGCGCAATCAGAGCAGTGGCCGGATCGTCCACGCCTGGGTCACCGGACCCGGCCGGGTCTCGACCACGCCCGTCGCGGCCACGGGAAGCGGACAGTGACGCAGCGGCTCCGCCGCGGCGGCCTGACATCGGTGGAATCTGGACTAAAGTTCTTCCAGTAACGGCCGATAGCGATCTCGTATCGGTCGAACCGAAGCCGTGAGGCAGTGATGGACGTCAACAAGCTCAACGCCCCCAATCCGCTCGAGCGCCGGGCGCGCGACGCCGAGCTCGCACCGGCCCGTGGCGCGAGCGAACAGAAGGCCAGCCGTCGCGCGGACGAAGCGTCCGCGAGCCGCCACGACGACGCGGTGCGGCTCAGCGCCGAGGCGCGCCAGCTCCGGGAGATCGAGCATCGGGTCAGCGAGGAGGAGGCGTTCGACACTGCCCGCGTCGAGCAGATCCGCGCAGCCATCGCAGAAGGCCGCTACCACGTCGACCCCGAGCGACTGGCGCGGCGCTTCATCGCGCTGGAGTCT
>DASVDC010000097.1:0-4438 GCA_036381275.1 Pseudomonadales bacterium
CGCCGAATGGGAGCGGCTGAGCAAGCGGGGCGAGTACGATCCACCGAGCCTGGGCGGCACGATCCTCTTCCCCGGCATGGACGGCGGCGCCGAGTGGGGCGGCGTGGCCTGGGATCCGTCGCTCGGCTACCTGTTCGTGAATGCGAACGAGATGGCCTGGCGCGTGCGTCTGGCGCCGCGCGACATGCCGGACGGCGAGCCCACGACCGGCAAGGCGCTCTACGAGCGCTACTGCGCGTCGTGCCACAAGGCGGACCTGACCGGCAATCCGCCCGAGTTCCCGTCGCTCACCGGCATCGGCGAGCGCCGCAGCGTCGTGGACGTCGCAGCCATCGTCAACCGCGGCGGTGGACGGATGCCGGCGTACCGCGACTTGCACGAGGCGGTCCGGCGCGCGATCGTCGAGTACGTGATGACGGGACGCTCCGAGACGGTGCGCGGCGACACGCCGTCGCCGTACGACGTGCCCTACACGCTCGACGGCTACATCCGCTTCACCGATCCGGACGGCTTCCCCGCGATCACGCCGCCGTGGGGCACGCTGACGGCCATCGACATGAACAACGCGACGATCGCGTGGCAGGTGCCGCTCGGTGAGGTGCCGGGCTCAGGCCTGACGAACACCGGCAGCGAGAACTACGGCGGACCGGTCGTCACCGCCAGCGGGCTCCTCTTCATCGGCGCGACGAACTACGACAACAGGTTCCGCGCGTTCGACTCGCGCACCGGCGAGCTGCTCTGGGAGACGACGCTGCCGGCGGCGGGCAACGCGACGCCGGCGGTGTACGAGGTGAACGGGAAGCAGTACGTGGTGATCGCGGCTGGCGGCGGCAAGTGGGGCGCGCCGTCGGGCGGGACGTATGTCGCGTTCAGTCTGCCGTGATCGGTCGGATCGGGTCTGATCGGGTCGGATCTGGTCCGCGCGACCGCTTGCATCGCTGTCTCGCGGTCGCGCGCATGAAGCGGGCTGCTTATCTCCCTTGTTGGCTTGTCTGTAGCGGCGGAGCTTCAGCTCCGCCTGAACGTGTCACGCCTCGAATGTGCACGACCCGCCAGCCTCCAGCGTGATGTCGACGATGGCGTCGGTGTCGGGCGTGGGTGACGGCGGGGGCGGGGCGCCGGGCAGGCGTTCCGGCTGCCCGGGGTCGTGCACCCTGTAGAACGGGTTCGGGTTGGGCCCTTCAGCGGGTCGCGACGCGGCGCCCGATACCGTCACCGGCACGGCCGTGCGGAGGCGGCACACGCCACCGAGCCGCGACCGGATCGTGCCGCGCGCGACCTGACCGCCGCGCCATTCCAGATCCACCTCGAAGCCGCCGCGTGCGCGCAGGCCGCGCACCTGTCCGCTCGCCCAGGCTGCCGGCAGCGCAGGCAACAGGTGCAGCTCGCCCGCGTGACTCTGGAGCAGCATCTCAGCGATGCCCGCCGTCGCGCCGAAGTTGCCGTCGATCTGGAACGGCGGGTGTGCGTCGAACAGGTTCGCGTAGACGCCACCGCGTCCACCGTAGCCCGCGTCGTCGACCAGACGAAGCAGGCGCGTCAGCAGCGCCAGCGCGCGCTCCCCGTCCAGGAGCCGCGCCCAGTGGTTCACCTTCCAGGCGAGACTCCAGCCGGTCCCCTCGTCGCCGCGGAGCTCGTGCGAGCGGCGGACCGCGGCGAACAGCTCCGGCGTGCGCCGGCTGATGTGACGCCCGGGATGCAGACCGTACAGGTGCGAGATGTGCCGGTGGTGCGGCTCCTCCTCGCGGAACTCCTCGTGCCATTCGAGCAGCTGGCCCCGCGTGCCGATGCGGTACGGCGCGAGCCGCTCGAGCGCCGCGCGGAGCTGGGCCGCAAACGCGGCATCCGTGCCGAGCGCCTCCGCGGCGTCGATGACGCTGGTGAACAGGTCGCGGATCAGCCCGAGGTCCATCGCTGCCGCGACGGCAATCGCCGCACGTCCGCCGTCGGGTGTGATGAACTTCAGCTCCGGCGACGTCGACGGCGCGGTGACCAGCCGCCCGCGCGCATCCTCGACCAGCCAGTCGAGACAGAACTCGGCGGCGCCCCGAAGCACCGGGTACGCGCGGTCGCGCAGGTACTGCCGGTCTCCTCCGAACAGGTAGTGCTCGTACACATGCTGGGCGAGCCACACACCGCCCATCGGCCAGCACGCCCACACCGGGTCGCCCCAGCCGTAGTCGCCCACCATCGCCGAGTGACGCCACAGGTCGCTGTTGTGGTGCGCCACCCAGCCGCGCGTGCCGTAGTTCGCGGCGGCCGTCTTCGCCCCGTTCACCGCGAGCCCTTCGACGAATTCGAGCAGCGGGCCGTGCAGCTCCGGCAGGTTCGTGGGCTCCGCCGGCCAGTAGTTCATCTCGGTGTTGATGTTGATCGTGTAGTTCGCGCTCCAGGGGGCGCGGACGTGCTCGTTCCAGATGCCCTGGAGGTTCAACGGCTGCGTGCCGGGGCGGCTGCCGGCGATGAGCAGGTACCGGCCGTACTGGAACAGCAGCGCCACCAGGTGCGGATCGGCGGCGCCGCGCTCGGCGATGCGGCGATCGGTCGGCAGGTCCGGCTCGCTGGCCCCGCCGAGATCGAGCGACACGCGATCGTAGAGCGCCTGGTGATCGGCGGCATGGCGTTCCCGCAGCTGTGTCCATGACAGACGCGCTGCCCCGTCGATCCGCTCGCGGACGATCGGAGCGGGATCGCGTCCGTCCGTCACCGGCGAGCGATCGAAGCCGGCAAAGCTCGTCGCCGCCGCCAGCAGCAACGTGACGTGCGTGGCGCCTGCGACGTGCAGGCCGTCACGGTCGGCGCGCACCTCGCCGTCGGTCTCGACGGCACGCAGTCGCGCCTCGAACGCCATGCCGCCAGCGTCCGTGTACCGCACCGGATCCTCGCGGTTGTAGTAGCTCGGGTCGACGTGTGCGGGCGCCCGGCCGGCGAGCACCAGGTCGGCGCCGTCCGACACCGTGCGAAACCGGAGCGGGCTCGTCAGCCGGGCATGGAAGGTCAGCATGCCGCGACGCGAGGCACCCAGCCGGACGGCGATCACCTGATCGGGATGGCTCGACAGGACCTCGCGCGTGAACTCGTCCCGTCCGAGCCGGTAGTGCACCGACGCGACGCCCTCGCGCAGATGCAGCCCGCGCCGGTAGCCCTGGGCGACGTCCCCGTGCTCGAACGTGAGACGCAGGTCGCCGAGCGGCAGGTAGGACTGCGTGAACGGTCCCATCATGCGCTTCGAGAGCGCATCGGCTTCGACGTACCGCCCCTCGAGCGCCAGACGCCGCAGCTCCGGCAGCACCTCCCGCGCACCCGGCGTGCGCCAGTCCTGCGGCCCGCCCGACCACAGCGTGTCGTCGTTCAGCTGCAGGCGCTCGACACCGACGCGGCCGAAGACCATCGCGCCGAGGCGGCCGTTGCCGACCGGCAGCGCCTCGACCCACATGCGGGCGTGCCGCGCATACCACAGCACCGGTTCGCGCGCGGCGGTCTCCTGTGTGTCGAGCTCGAAGCCGCCGCCCGGCACGAGCGGCAGCGCGGCGAGCGCGGCCAGATGTCCGGTGAACTGGCGTCGGGTGAGCAGAAGGCGCATAGGGATCGAGGCGGCGAACGGCCGCCTCAATCTACCATGCGTTCCGACCGCTCATGAGGAAGACGGACGCGCCGCAGGCCCGGCCTGGCCGACCCGATCACGACGTGAGCGGACCGCAGGCTTCGACCTTGCCCCACGGATCGACGAACACGAACGGCAGATGCCGCCCGTCCTCGAGGCGCAGCGCGAGCCGTTCGCCATGGTCGAGCGAGCGGCGCCGCACGGCGCGCGTGGGCGCGATGTAGCCGGTGATGGCCGCAGCGTCAGGCGGCTCCGCGCCATCACGCCGGATCGTGAGATGGTACGGCGCGGACTCGAGCACCTCGCCTGATGCGCTGAGCACCAGGCCGGTGCCGGACAGTCGTTCGAGCACAGTCGTCTTCATGCCGACGCAGTCTGTGCTGGGGGCAGCCAGACAATCGGCAGGACGCGCCGGAGCTTGAACGTCGGCCGGCCCGCCGCCGGGGGCCGCCCGCGCGCGTCAGCTCCCGCAGTTGCCTGCCGCTGCGCCGGCGGCCCACTCGATCCCGCCGCGCAAATGCTCCAGGAACAGCGGCTCGTCGGTGAAGGCCGACGAGGCGTGGCCGAGGCCGGTATACCAGGACCGGCCGCCGTCGAACCGATGGCACCAGGCGATCGGGTGATCCGGGCCCATCTCGTGCCCTTCGTAGCTGGCCGCATCGAACGTCGCGAGCACGTGCACGCGCCCGCGCGGGTTGACCTGGAAATCGTAGGGCTCCTCGGTCCGCATCCACGCGGACGGCAACCCGCGCGTGGACGGGTGGCTGCGGTCCTCGATCCGGATCGTGAGCGGCTGGATCTTCGGATGGCTCTTGAAGAACGCGCCCACCAGCC
>DASVDC010000098.1:0-10803 GCA_036381275.1 Pseudomonadales bacterium
GGCAGGTCGAGCCGGATCGACCGCGCCGCCGGGCCCTTGCCCAGGACGATGTCGACCTGGAAGTCCTCCATCGCCGGGTACAGCACCTCCTCGACCGGGCGGGGCCGGCGGTGGATCTCGTCGACGAACAGCACATCGCCCGGTTCGAGGTTGGTCAGCAGCGCCGCGAGCTCGGCCGGGCGCTCCAGCACCGGGCCCGACGTCGACCGCACGGTGACGCCCATCTCGTTGCCGATGATGTGCGCGAGTGTGGTCTTGCCGAGCCCCGGCGGGCCGAAGATCAGCGTGTGGTCGAGGGATTCGTTACGCCGCCGCGCGGCGCGGATGAAGATGTCCATCTGCTCGCGCACGGCGTCCTGCCCGATGTATTCGGCCAGCCGCTTCGGCCGCAGCGCCCGGTCGAAGCGCACCTCGTCGCCGCGGCTCGCCGCGTCCACCAGGCGATCGGGCTCGATGCTCACGACGTGGCCTCGGCCTGCCGGGCGACCCGGCGCAGCGCCGCGCGCACGAGCTCTTCGGTGGTGTCACCTTCTCCCTTGATGCTCTCCACCAGACGAGACGCCTCCGCGGGCCGGTAGCCGAGCGCGACCAGCGCCTTCTCGGCTTCTTCCAGCGCGAAGCCGCCTTCCCCGTCCGCCGCCGCGGCCGGCGCGAGCGTCTCCGGCAGCTTGTCGCGCAGCTCGAGCAGCAGCCGCTCCGCGGTCTTGCGCCCTACCCCGGGAACCCGGGTCAGCATCGCCACGTCGCCCTTGCGCACCGCGGTGGCCAGCTCCGGGAGCCGGAAGCTCGACAGCAGCGCCATCGCGAGCTTGGGGCCGATGCCGGTGATGCGGATGAACAGCCGGAACAGGTCGCGCTCGGCCCGCGACGCGAAACCGTAGAGCTGCTGGGCGTCCTCGCGCACGACGAAATGGGTGTACAGGCGCACCGTCTGATCGCGCGCGGGCAGGTTCGCGAGCACGTCGTTGGTCACCTCGACCTCGTAGCCGAGCCCGCCGACGGCCAGCAGCACGACGTTCTCACTGATCTCGACGAGCTGACCTTCTATCCGGCCGATCATGGAGTTAGAGAAGATTCCTAGGACGGCTTGAAGCGCGCAGTATTGACGTGACAAATGGCAATCGCAAGCGCGTCGGCCGCATCCGCCGCCGGGTTGCCGGACAGCTTCAGCAGCACGCGCACCATGTGCTGAACCTGGTCCTTCGTCGCCCGGCCCGTGCCCACCACCGCGAGCTTCACGGTGCGCGCCGCGTACTCGGTCACCGGCAGACGCCCCGCCACCGCCGCCGCGATCGCCGCACCGCGCGCCTGTCCGAGCTTCAGCGCCGAGGCCGGATTGCTCGCGAGAAACACCTCCTCGATGGCCATCTCGTCCGGCCGGAACTCCCGGATCAACGCCTCCACGCCGAGATAGATCTCCCCGAGCCGCTCCACGAACGTCCCCGCCCGCGGCCGGATGCACCCGCTGCCCACGTATCGCGATCCCCCCGCGCCCACCTCCACGACCCCGTACCCCGTCACCCGCGACCCGGGATCGATCCCGAGGATGCGATACCTACCCACCACGAGAATGGGAGGCCGAGCCAAAAGTCGTCGCCACCACAGCACCGGGGACAGTCGCTGAAAGACGACAAGACGTCGCAGGTGACGAACCCACCCCGAGCGGATTCGGGTAAGAACGAGCTCGTAGAAGGATGCGTCGCCGGCGCGGCGGGAAGCGCCTTCCGCATCCCATGTAGCGAGGCCGAGCGGAGCAGATTGACCCGCGGCTTCCGCGGGGCAATTCTGCGCAGCGAGGGAAGCCGCGGAGCGGCCCGAGCGAGGGTGCGGAAGGCGCTTCCCGCCGCGACGGCGACACACCCTCGAATGAACTCATTCTTCCCCCATCGAGCAGATCGCGATCTGGAGATCGCTCCTACGAAGAGTAGGCGGATTCCGGAAAGTCCCCGTTGCTGTACACGTTCTGGACGTCGTCGAGCTCCTCCAGCGCGTCGATCAGCTTGAGCACCGCCTGCGCCTGCTCGTCCCCGCACGGCACGTAGGTGCTCGGCACCATCGAGACCTCCGCCTCCGCCGGCTCGAGACCCGCGGCGCCGAGCGCCTCCACCACGCTGCCGAGCTGCTCCCACGGAGTGATCACCGAGATGCTGCCGTCGTCCTCGACCTCGATGTCGTCGGCGCCGGCCTCGAGCGCGACTTCCATCACCCGGTCCTCGTCGGTGCCCGGCGCGAAGCTGATCACGCCCTGCTTGCTGAACAGGTACGCGACCGAGCCGTCTGTGCCGAGGTTGCCGCCGTGCTTGCTGAACGCGTGGCGCACCTCGGCCACCGTGCGGTTCTTGTTGTCGGTCATCGCCTCCACGAGGATCGCCACCCCGCCCGGGCCGTAGCCTTCGTAGGTCAGCTCCTCGACGTTGGCGCCTTCACCGCCGCCGGCACCGCGCTCGATCGCGCGCTCGATGGTGTCCTTCGGCATGTTCTGGCCGAGCGCCTTGTCCATCGCCGCGCGCAGGCGCGGGTTGTCCGCCGGATCGCCGCCGCCGAGCCGGGCGGCAACGGTGATCTCACGGATCAGCTTGGTGAAGATCTTGCCGCGCTTGGCGTCCTGGCGCGCCTTCTTGTGCTTGATGTTGGCCCATTTGCTGTGACCGGCCATATCCCGTCCGTCGTCGTTTTCCAATACTGCTGTGGGAGCGGCCTCCGGCCGCGAATTCGGGAGGTCGCGGTCGGAGACCGCTCCCACAGGCTCTCGTTCGCGGCCGGAGGCCGCTCCCACATCGTTCCCGTGTCAGTCCTGCCGGCGCAGCCGGATGTGCAGCTCGCGCAGCTGGTGATCGTCCACCGGGCTCGGCGCCGAGGTCATCAGGCACGCGGCGGTCTGCGTCTTCGGGAACGCGATCACGTCGCGGATCGCGTGCGCGCCCGTCATCAGCATCACCAGCCGGTCGAGACCGAGCGCGATGCCGCCGTGCGGCGGGCAGCCGAACTTCAGCGCATCGAGCAGGAAGCCGAACTTCACCTGCGCTTCCTGACCCATGCGCAGCACCTCGAATACGGCGTTCTGCGTCGCTTCGTCGTGGATCCTGAGGCTCCCGCCGCCGAGCTCGTAACCGTTCAGCACCACGTCGTACGCGGCGGCGAGCGCCGCGGCCGGGTCGGCGACCAATTCCTCGGCCGTGCAGGTCGGCCGCGTGAACGGGTGGTGCATCGGCGTCAGGTTTCCGTCGCGGCCCTCCTCGAACATCGGAAAGCGCACCACCCAGCACGGCGCCCACCCGTCGCGGGTGAGCTCCAGATCCTTCGCGAGCTGGCCGCGCAGCGCGCCCATCGCATCCGCCACCGTGGTCGCCTTGTCGGCGCCGAAGAACACCACGTCGCCGTTCTCGGCGCCGGCGCGGGCGAGCACCTCCCGCACCACGCCCTCGGGCAGGAACTTCAGAATCGGCGATTGCAGGCCGTCCGTGCCCGCAGCGAGGTCGTTCACCTTTATGTACGCGAGACCCTTCGCGCCGTGGCGGCCGACGAACGTGCCGTAGTCGTCGAGCACCTTGCGGCTGAGACGCCCGGCGCCCGGTGCCCGCAGCGCCACCACCCGCCCCTTCGGATCGTTGGCCGGGGCGTTGAACACCTTGAACTCCACCTCGCGGACCAGGTCGGCGACGTCCACGAGCTCGAGCGGGTTGCGCAGGTCCGGCTTGTCGCTGCCGTAGCGGCGCATCGCCTCCTCGTAGCTGAGCACCGGAAACGCCGGCAGCTCTTCGCCGAGCACCTCACGGAACACCTGCCGCAGCATGCCCTCGGTGAGCGCGCGCACGTCGTCTTCGCTGACGAACGACGCCTCGATGTCGATCTGGGTGAACTCGGGCTGGCGGTCGTGACGCAGGTCCTCGTCGCGGTAGCAGCGCGCGATCTGGTAGTACTTGTCGATGCCGGCGACCATCAGGAGCTGCTTGAAGAGCTGCGGCGACTGAGGCAGCGCGAAGAAGTGACCCGGGTGCGTGCGGCTCGGCACCAGATAGTCGCGCGCACCTTCCGGCGTGGTCTTGGTAAGCGTCGGCGTCTCGATTTCCCAGTATCCCTGGCCTTCCAGGTACCGCCGCACGGCGCTGGTGATGCGCGCGCGCATCGCGAGGCGCTGCTGCATCTCCGGCCGGCGCAGGTCGAGGAAGCGGTACTTCAGGCGCACGTCCTCGCCGGCATCCGTGTGCTCGTCGAGCTGGAACGGCGGCGTCGCCGACGGGTTCAGCACGTCGAGGGTCGCGCCCAACACCTCGACTTCGCCGGTGGCCATCTCGGGATTCACCGTGCCTTCGGGGCGCGGGCGCACGCGGCCGGTCAGGTGCAGCACGTACTCGCTGCGTACCTTGTCGGCCCGGGCGAAGCTCTCCGCGGTGTCCGGGTCGTACACGACCTGAACGATGCCGGTGCGGTCGCGCACGTCGAGGAAGATCACGCCGCCGTGGTCCCGGCGACGGTGCACCCAGCCGCACAGCTCCACCTGATCTCCGACGTTCGCGGCGCTGAGCTCGCCGCAGTAGTGACTTCGCATCGTCTTTCGCCTGTCTGTTGGGTCGACTCGGGTCAGGCCTTGCTGCCGGCGCTGCCTCCGCCGCTCGATTTACCGGACTCGCCGGACGATTTGCTCTCACTGCTCTTCGACGACGTCCCGCTCGTGCCGTCGCCGGTCTTCGCGGCGGCCTTGTCCGCGGATTTGGCCTCTTTCCCGCTGTCGCCGCCGTCCTTGCCGCCGTCGGACGCCTTCTCGTCGCCCGCCACATTACGCTTTTTATCGGATTTGAAGTCGGTTTCGTACCAGCCCCCGCCCTTCAGCCGAAAACCCGCCGCCGAAACCTTCTTGCGCAGGCGCTCCTGGTCGCAGGCGGGGCAGCGGGTGAGCGGCGCGTCGCTCACCTTCTGAATCGTCTCCAGCTCGTGGCCACAGTTGTCGCATCGGTATTCGTAGATTGGCATTCGCTGCACTCTCTCGAAGCAGGGGTACGGAAGCGGCGCATGATCCGAAAAATACCAGTAAAAATACAGCGTTTTCGCCGCAATTTTGTTGCCTGGGACAAGTTCATAAGCTATAAAGCGCCGGATTGAGATCCCGCGGCTGTGCAGAGGTTTCTCAATAGGAACTGGGTGAAACCCCGACGTTCTTCGAGCCGAACCACTCCCCTCAGGGAGGACCGGGAAGGGTGAGAGAGCAGGTGAGGAATTGCCCCGTTTAGTTAATCACTGCGAAGGGAATGATTAATGGCAACGAAGAAAGCTCCAGCCAAGCGTAAAGCAGCGGCTAAGAAAGCACCCGCGAAGAAGGCGGCCACCAAGAAGGCAGCGGCCCGAAAGGCAGCCAAGAAAGCTCCAGCCAAGAAGGCTCCCGCCAAGAAGGCCGGCCCGGTCACGCAGAAGATGACCAAAACCGGGATCTTGAACGAGCTCGCCGCGCGTACCGAGCTGACGCGCAAGCAGGTCGACACGCTGCTGACGGAGCTCGAGAGCCTGATCGAGCGCCACATCTCCAAGCGCGGCGTGGGCGAGTTCACCCTGCCGGGCCTGCTGAAGGTCCGTGCGGTGAAGCGTCCCGCGACCAAGAAGCGGATGGGGCGCAACCCGGCCACCGGTGAGGAGATCGTGATCCCCGCCAAGCCGGCCACCACCCGCGTTCGGGTCACGCCGCTGAAGCGGCTGAAGGAGATGGTCTCCTGACGGTGCGCTGATCAGCCGCCACCCACCGGGTACAAAGAGGGGCCGATTGGTTCGCCAGCCGGCCCCTTTTTGTTCCCTACGATTTTCGCGTCTTTCGGAAGGAAGCCGTCATGCGCCAGAGCCGCCAGCTCATCCCCACCATCAAGGAAACGCCGGCCGACGCCGAAGTGGTGAGTCATCGCCTGATGCTGCGCGCCGGATTGATCCGTCAGGTCGCGTCCGGTCTCTACACCTGGCTCCCGCTCGGGCTGCGCGTGCTGCGCAAGATCGAGCAGATCGTGCGTGAAGAGCTGATCGCGTCCGGGTCGCAGGAAGTGCTGATGCCGGTGGTGCAGCCGGCCGAGCTGTGGCAGGACTCGGGCCGCTGGTGGAAGTACGGCCCGGAGCTGTTGCGCCTGAAGGATCGGCACGAGCGCGACTTCTGCCTCGGCCCGACCCACGAGGAGATCATCACGGACCTGTTCCGCCGCGAGGTGCACAGCTACCGGCAGCTTCCGCTGAACTTCTTTCAGATCCAGACCAAGTTCCGCGACGAGATCCGGCCGCGTTTCGGCGTGATGCGCGCCCGCGAGTTCACGATGAAGGACGCCTATTCGTTCCACCTCGATCAGCAGAGCTTCGACGAGACCTACCGGGAGATGTACGACTGCTACTGCCGGATCTTCACGCGCATGGCGCTGAACTTCCGGCCGGTGGAAGCGGATACCGGCAACATCGGCGGCACGAACAGCCACGAGTTCCACGTGCTGGCGGAATCCGGCGAGGACGTGATCGTCTACGCGACGGAAGGCAGCTATGCGGCGAACCTCGAGAAGGCCGTGTCCGCGCCGCCGCCGCCCCGGCCCGCGCCGCAGCAGACGCTGTCGACGGTGCCGACGCCGAACGTCGGCACGATCGCCGAGGTGGCCGAGTTCCTGAAGGTCTCTCCCCGGCAATGCCTGAAGACGCTGATCGTCGCCGGCGCCGAGCAAGGCGTGGTGGCACTGGTGCTGCGCGGCGACGACGAGCTCAACGTGATCAAAGCGCAGAAGCTCCCGGGCGTCGCGTCGCCGCTCACCTTCGTCTCGGACGCCGAGATCGAACGCACCGTCGGCTGCAAGCCCGGCTCCATCGGCCCGGTGGGGCTCAACGTTCCGCTGTACGTCGACCGCGAGGCGTTCGCGGTGGCGGATTTCGTCTGCGGCGCGAATCGCGACGGCCACCACCACGTCGGGGCCAACTGGGACGTGGACGTCCGGGTCGACCCGGATCGCGTCGTCGACATGCGCAACGTGAAGCCGGGCGATCCGGCACCGGACGGACAAGGCGTGCTGCAGTTCCTGCGCGGCATCGAAGTGGGTCACATCTTCCAGCTCGGCAGCGTCTACAGCGAGCCGATGGACGCCACCGTGCTCGACCAGGACGGCCGCAGCCTCGCGCCGATCATGGGCTGCTACGGCATCGGCATCACCCGCCTGGTGGCCGCCGTGATCGAGCAGAACCATGACGACGTCGGCATCAAATGGCCGGAGCCGATTGCACCCTTCCACGTGCACCTGGTGCCGCTCAACTATCATAAGTCCGAGGCCGTGCGCCGCGCGGCCGACGCGCTCTACCGGCGACTGCAGGAAGCGAACGTGGAAGTGCTGCTCGACGATCGAGACGAACGCCCCGGCGTGAAGTTCGCCGACGCCGATCTGATCGGCATTCCGCACCGGGTCACCATCGGCGACCGCGGGCTGAAGGACGGCGTGCTCGAGTACCACGACCGCCGCACCGGCGAGACGATCACCGAGCCGGAGGACGCGGTCCTGCGCCGCCTCACCGCCCGCGGATGAAGCCCGAAGCCACTGTGCGAGCGGCCTTCACTGTGGGAGCGGCCTCCGCTGTGGGAGCGGCCTCCGGCCGCGAATCCGGAAGAAGTTCGCGGCCGGAGGCCGCTCCCACAACGGATCCCACAGCCGCTCCCACGACGCGGCGGTTGCGCGAATGGATCGCGCTGTCGCTGCTGCTGTTCGCGATGCCGCTCGCGGCCCGAGCCGAGGCGCCGGATCCCGAGCTGATCCGCAAGCTCGCCGAGAGCCTGGCCGATACCACCGAGGCGCCCGACCGGTTCGATGCGGAGGTGTGGCTGCTCGCTTCCGAGCAGCGTCTCGCACGCTTCCTCGATGATCACGAGGAGCGCCTGGAGCTGCTGCGCCTCGTCTACCGCGAGGCGCACCGCCACAGTCTCGATCCCGATCTGGTACTCGCGGTGATGCAGGTGGAGAGCGCGTTCGACCGCTTTGCGATCTCGCGGGTCGGCGCGCAGGGGCTGATGCAGGTGATGCCGTTCTGGCGTCTCGAGATCGGTCGCCCCCAGGACAACCTCACCGAGGTCGAGACCAACATCCGCTACGGCACCACGATCCTCGCGCATTACCTCGAGGTCGCGAAGGGCGATCTCGTCGACGCGCTCGCGCGCTACAACGGCAGCCGCGGCCGCATCGACTACCCCGACCGCGTGCTGATCGCCTGGCGCCGCGTCTGGCGCAACAAGAGCGCCGCCGACCTCCCCACCCTCCAGGCGAGCTGCCAGAGCTACGGCCTCGCCGCGTGCCGGTACCAGTAGCACGCGAGTACACGGCGCGACGTCTGAAAGAACGAGCACGTTCGAAGGATGCGTCGCCGGCGGCGGGACGCCCTCAGAATGAGCCCGTCGTTTCAGACCTCGGAGGTCAGCTCGACCGCGCGCGAAAGACTCTCGAACGTCTGCGGCCCCACCAGCACTTCCCTCAGCGCCCCGTCCGGATCGATCACCAGCGTGCTCGGCAGCACGCCCGGCGGCGCTTGATTCCAGCGCGCGCCCGGATCGTGCAGCAGCACCGGGAACTCGATGTTCATCTCGTCGATCAGCGTCGTGAGCGCATCGCCCTGCAGGCCGTCGTAATTCACCCCCAGCACGACGACGTCGTCGCTCTCGTGGTGCAGCCGGTTCAGCTCGGGAATCTCCTTGCGGCACGGCGCGCACCACTCCGCCCAGTAGTTCACCAGCAGCCACTTGCCGCGCCACTGATCCCAGCTCGCGCCGCTGCCGTCCGCGAGCTCCACCTCCGGGCGGGCGCAGCCGGCGAGCGCGAGCGCGGCCACCACGGTGAGCAGGTAGCGACTGATTCGAGCCATCAAGATCCCCCGGGTCGTTGGCCGATGGTGCGGCGCGCGAGGCTCCGCTACCATCGGCGTCCATGAGCGATCCGATCACTATCTATCACAACCCGCGCTGTTCCAAGTCCCGCCAGACGCTGGCGCTGCTGCAGGAGCGCGGCATCGAACCGCGCATCGTGCCCTACCTCGACGAGCCGCCGGACAAGGCCACGTTGAAGCGCCTGCTCGGCCAGCTCGGTCTCGAGCCGCGGCAACTGATGCGCCGCGGCGAGGCGCGCTACAAGGAGCTCGGCCTCGACGACCCCGCACTGTCCGAGGACGAGCTGCTGCAGGCGATGGTCGACAACCCGATCCTGATCGAGCGGCCCATCGTGGTCAGCGGCAAGGGCGCCGCGCTCGGCCGCCCGCCGGAGAACGTGCTGGGGATCCTCTGATGCGGCGCGCCGCGCCGGGCCGCGTGCCGCGAGGTCGACCCGGCCGATGAGCCGACCGTACGTTCTGGTGCTGTACTACAGCCGTTCCGGCGGCACCGCGAATCTCGCGCGCCACGTCGCGCGCGGCGTGCAGCAGAGCGGCCTCGATGCGCGTCTGCGCACCGTGCCGCCGGTGTCGGCGGCGATCGAGCAGACGCTGCCGCCGATACCGGACAGCGGCGCCGTCTACTGCACCAAGGCGGATCTCGCCGACTGCGCCGGCCTCGCGATCGGCTCGCCCACACGGTTCGGCAACATGGCGGCACCGCTCAAGTACTTCCTCGACGGCACCGTGGATCTGTGGCTTTCGCACCGCCTCTGCGGCCGCCCCGCCGCGGTGTTCTGCTCCACGGGCTCGATGCACGGCGGTCAGGAGTCGACGCTGCTCACGATGATGATGCCGCTCCTGCACCACGGCATGCTGCTGGTGGGCCTGCCGTACTCCGAGCGCGCGCTGAACGAGACCACGAGCGGCGGAACGCCGTACGGCGCGAGCCACGTCTCCGGGGTGGACGGCCGGCCGGAGCTGTCGGAAGCGGAGAAGACCCTGGCCCAGGCCCTCGGCGCGCGCCTCGGCGACGTCGCGCGGCGCCTGCTCGACACCGGCCCGGAGCCGCGCGCATGAAAGGCCTGCAGTTCCTCGCGTTCGTGCTGATCGGCTCGCTGTTCGCGGTCACGGGCCTGCGCCAGTTCTTCGTCGAGCCGCTCGACTCGGACGTCACCAACACCGTCTGGTTCGTGATCCAGGTGCTGCCGCTGCTGCTGATCCTGCCCGGTGTGCTGCACGGCAGTCATCGCGGCTATTTCTACAGCGTGCTGGCGGCGAGCCTGTACTTCGTCCACGGCGTGCTGGAGGCCGCCACCCCGGACCACCGCACGATCGCGCTGTGGGAAGTCGGCTTCGCGGTCGGCCTGATCGCGCTCGCGACGGCCGCGATGCGCCGCCTGCGGGGCCGCCCGGAGGGCTAGTCCCGGGCCGGAGCGTGACCGGCATCCGCTTTCGCAGCCGCGCGTTCCGCTAGACTCGGCGGTTCACCCGTAGCTGCACCCCGGAATGGAACGAATCGTTCAGCAGGTCGGCGTGGTCGTCCTCGCCGTCGTGATGTTGATTGCCCTGTGGGCGCTCGACGCGGGCTGGCGTCGGCTCATCCGCCGTTGCCCGAGCGCGCCGATCGCACCGCGCCACGGGTCCGCTGGCGACGCGTGGCTGCAGCGCCTCGGCCTGATGCTGCTGCTCGGGATGCTGCTGGTGACGACGGCGCTGCTGCCGCTCTGACGCCCGCGCTCAGTGGATCACCGGGCGCGTCGAGCCGGCCGGCTCGTCCCGCTCGTCGTCGACGCTCTGCACCGCGTAGCGGCGCGTCGTGATCTCGCCGGACACGACCGCCGGCAACGCCCGCAGGAACTCCTCCATGTGCGCGGTCTGGAAGTGGCGCATCAGCGCCTCCATGCTCTCCCACTCCTGGAACAGCATCAGCGTGTTGGGATCGGACAGGCCGAC
>DASVDC010000099.1:0-3687 GCA_036381275.1 Pseudomonadales bacterium
CTTTGATTCGGGCCATGTTGCGGACCGTGCGCGCGGGAGAACGCGCCGGTTCATCGCCAGCCCGGCACGCCGCTGCGCTTTCCTTACACAGCCGACTACCCATAGGCCGTCTTGCGGCTCATCCCTGCCCGGCGGCACAGCTCCGCGATGGACGTCGCGGGCTCGGTTCTGCGCAGTGAACGTGGTAGCCCATGTGAGCGGTCCAGTTGTTGCTCATGTGGCTCGCGACCGGGCGCGAGTGTCCGAAAGTTCGCGGCCGGAGGCCGCTCCCACAGGCCGCTCCCACAGGCCGCTCCCACGGGCCGCTCCCACATTGAAAGGTGCGGGCGTCCCTAAAGCCGCCCCACGAGGTGCTCGCCGCACAGGCGGATGCTGTGGAGCACCGCCTGGTGCGGCACGTTGCCGAACTGCATCAGGCACATCAGCCGGGTACAGCCGATGTCCCGATAGCGCAGCATCTTGCGGCGGCAGTGGTCGACGTCGCCGATGATCACCGAGTCGAGCGCCTCGCAGACTTCGTGCGCTTCCTCGCGGTCGACCGTGTCGCCGCGGGCGAGGCGCTTCAGCAGCGCGACCACGGGCACCTCGTCCGGCGTGATCTCGAGGCTCGTCTGATCGGCCTCCTTCAGCGCGGCGGTCATCTCCGGCGCGTTCGGATGCAGCCCGGAGCGGATCGCGTCGTACCAGACCGAGCGGGGCACCTTGAACACGATCGGCGCCGCGTGCACGTACCAGAGCGCCGACAGCGCCGCGCCGTTCTCGATCGCCGCGGCGCGCGACTCCGTCACGTGCACGAACGTGAACACGCCGCGTTCCTCGTTGCGCCGCCGGTACGGCACCGGCGTGCTCGCATCGAGCCCCGCCTGATACTCGCGCAGCAGCTCGCCCATGAAGTCGACGGGGCTCAGCAGCGTGGTGCCGAGCACGCCGACGCCGAGCTCGCCCGCCATCCGGAACGACTCCGGGCTGCCCGCAGTCTGCCAGATCCGCGGATGCGGCTGCTGCAACGGCTTCGGCAGCACTTCGCGCTCGGGAATGTCGATGTGTTCGCTCCGCCACGCGAAGTTGCCCGGCGCCCACATGCGCGGAATGATCTCGATGGCTTCGCGGAGCTGATCCCGGGCCGTCGCGGGATCGACACCGAACGTTTCCCACTCCTTGCCGCCGGATTTCGCGAGGCCGAGCTCGAAGCGCCCGTCCGAAAGCAGGTCGAGCGTCGCTGCGCGCTCGGCCACCTTGAGCGGGTGATTGATCCGGAATGGCGCCAGCACTCCCGCGTGGCCGACCCGCAGGCGCGTGGTGCGCTGCGCGATCGCGGTGAGCACCACTTCCGGGGCCGAGCTGTAGCTGAACTCGGGCGCGCCGTGGTGTTCCACCTGCCACCAGGTGTCGAAGCCGCTCGCATCGGCCTGGCGCGCCTGCTCCACGGTCTCGCGAAAGAGCTCGCGCTCATGGTTGCCGGACCACGGCCGGCTTTTCTGAATCTCGCAGAAGATGTCCAGCTTCACGGCAGGCTCCTATGAAGAACAACTGTTATGTAACACGGCTCGAGGGCGGATCGGCGGTGCATGGCGCGTCAGAGGATCGCGATCGGGTTGATCGGTGAGCCGGTACCGCCGACCACCCGCAGCGGCGCCGCGCAGAAGAAGAACTCCCAGCGGCTGCGGTCGCGGCAGGCGCCCGCGAGCGCGGCGAGGTCGAGGTTGTCGAACAGGTGCACGCCCATGCCGACCAGACAGCACATGTGCAGCGGCATCGCCCAGCCTTCGACGGTGGCGGACGGCAGCGGGTCGTTCACGCCGTCACCGCCGAGCACCGCGATGCCGCGCTCGTGCAAGAGCGGCGCGCAGCGTGCCGAGAGCCCGGCGAGACCCACCGTCTGGGTATCCCAGGCGCCGAGCGCGGCGCGGCGTTCGAAGCGTCCGGTTGAGACCAGCAGGATGTCGCCCTCGCCGATCGTCACGCCCTGGCGCCGTTCACACTCGAGCAGCTCGTCCGGCTCGACGATCTGATCGGGCTCGAGCCAGTCGCACCCGCGCAGCGCCGGCAGATCGAGCAGAACCCCGCGGCCCGCGATGCCGTCGCGCGCCACCATGATGTCGTTGTAGCGCGCGCCGGTGCTGCGTACTTCCATCGCGTCGCGGCCGTTGTACATCCGGCCGTTCACGAACACGTGACACAACGCGTCGATGTGGCTGCAGGCCATGCCGTGGTAGCTGATGCCGATGAAGTCGAGCGCGGTTTCGAGACCCGGCACGCCGTGGTCTTTGCGCGCGTCACCCGCCATCACCATCATGTGCTGCGCGGGGTAGAGGTTGTCCGGCGCGAGCTGCACCGGGAAGTCGGCGGCGAGACTCACCGTGAGGCCCTCCCGCACCAGTGCCGCCGCCGCCCGCACGCGCTCCGGCGTCAGCAGGTTGAGCGCGCCGGCCTGGTCGTCGGCGCCCCAGCGCCCCCAGTTCTTCACCGACTCGAAGATCCGCTCGAGCTCGGCGCCGGTCACCGGACGCGCCGCGTTCACCGGCGCTGCTCCAGCACGTGGGCCTTGCTGTGACGGACACCGGGCTCGAGCTCGATGAACTCGAGCACGTTGCCGTCCGGGTCTTTCACGCAGCAGACGCCGATGATGCCGAGGTCGGGAAACGGCCCGGTGAAATCGTTGGTGAACTGAATGCCTTCGGCGGACAGCTCGTCGTAGAGCGCCCGCACGTTCCGAGTCCGGAACGCGATGATGCGCGGGATGCGCAGCGCCTCCGGCACCGGCGGCTCCTGCGCGGCCGGATCCGGCTCGAGCCAGCGCATCAGATCGAGCATCGGCCCGTTCGGGTCCGCCGCCAGCGCGATCAGCACGCCCTGGCCCTGCGCGACCTGCATCCCGAAGTTGCGCGCGACGAACTCGGGCCAGCGCACGTCGCGGCGGTCGTCCAGCACCTCGAAGCCGAGGCGCCGGTAGAACGCGATGCTGCGGTCGAGGTCGCTGACGTTCACCACGGTGTGGTAGAGCGAATCGACCGACCAGGAGCTCGCCGCACGGTCCGCCATCTCAGTAGCTCCACTGCAGCCGCACCCCGTACAGGCGCGGCGGATTCAGCGTGACGTTGTTCGGATAACCGAGCGAGCCCGAACCGAGCGCGAGGTTCTGCACCACGTCGTCGTCCTCGATGTTGTCGACGAACGCCTGCGCCGACCAGCGCCCGTCGGGGCTGTCCCAGGTGAGCCGCGCGTTGGTGCGGTGGTAGGCGTCCTGGCGGTCGCGGTCGAGATTCTGCGGCCGGAGGTAGGTGTCGTCCTGCCAGTAGTAGTCGATGCGCGGCGTCAGGGTGCCGTAGCGGCCCAGCTCGAACGTGTACTCGGCGCCGATTCCGAACGTGTACTCCGGTGCGCGGTTCGGCCGGTTGCCCGAGAGGTCCTGCGGGCCGAGCTCCGGGAAGATGTCGTCGATCGTCACGTAATCTTCGAGCTCGGCGTCGAGCCAGGACGCCTGCAGGTTCAGGCGCAGCCCGTCCACCGGCTCCGCGAGCACCTCGACCTCGACGCCGTGGATGTCGGCGCTCGCCGCATTGTCGATCCGCGCGCCGAAGGCTTCGAGCAGGAAGAGCTGCAGGTCTTCGTAGTCGTAGTAGAAGGCGGCGGCGTTCACCTGCCAGCGTCCGCCGAAGCGGCTCTTGAAGCCGGTCTCGTAGGCGA
>DASVDC010000100.1:0-11983 GCA_036381275.1 Pseudomonadales bacterium
ATCTCGCCGGGGATGAAGTCGGCCGAG
Source organism: Pseudomonadales bacterium (assembly GCA_036381275.1). Lineage (GTDB taxonomy): Bacteria > Pseudomonadota > Gammaproteobacteria > Pseudomonadales > Azotimanducaceae > UBA7803. The sequence continues at coordinate 28 of DASVDC010000100.1, forward strand.
AGCTGCAGGCCGCTCTGGATTTCCGGGATCGGGTCGTGCCCGACCACCAGCAGGTAGTTCGACGCCCCTTGGTAGGCGGCGACCTCGAGCAGTTGCGTGCCGCTCTCGGAGGCACGGACGGTCTCGTGTGCGCCCGTGTCGGTGGAAGCATCGTGCAGTCGATCCCCCGCGGCATTCCACAGGTACAGATCGAGATCCGCGGCTTCCGGTTCGGCCACCTCGAGCGAGACCGCCTGTCCCGCTTTCAGGTGGACCCGGTAGAAGTCGCTGACGTCGCCGCGCCCGTGCAGCGCCCCGTGTGATCCCGCCCGCGCCAGGCCGGCGTAGCCGCCGAGCGTGATCGGGGTGGCAATCGGTTGCGCGGACGCCGGCGAATCGTTCGGCCGCAGCGGCGCGTGCGGATCGTTCACATCGCCGTCCACGGCCGATCCGTCGTTGGCCCGGAGGGTACCCGACAGGCGGAACTGCATCCGCTGATTCGCGTGCGGTGCCGCCTGCTGCTGTTCGGTGGCATCCTGCCGAACGCTGCTGCCACTGCCGCTGCAGGCGCCCAGGCAGACGAGCGCGAGAAACGCGAGGCGGCGGGCGTGCGTCACGATGGTGGTTCGTCCCTGATGGCTGAGGTTCCGGCGGGCGGGCGTGTTGCCGCCCGGCTTCCGTTCTCAGTATAGGAAGCGCTCCCGGAACTGCCGGCGCTGGCACGGGGGTTGCCGTGTCACCGCCGGGGGCGTCCGCTTCCGCGCGGGACTCGGTCGAGCCCACCCCCCGGCCGGAGTAGGATTGGCTGCGGCACCGTCGCTGCCTCTGACGGAGAAGACCATGACTCACAACGGCTACGTGAGGTGGCTGGAAGACGTCGGCTATCACGATGTGAACACCGTGGGCGGCAAGAACGCCTCGCTCGGGGAGATGATCCGCCATCTCGCGAGCGAAGGCGTGCGCGTGCCGGCCGGGTTCGCCACCACGGCGGCGGCCTATCGCGAATACCTGCGCCACAACGATCTCGACGCGTACCTCGAAGAAGAGCTGTCGGCGCTCGCCGGGGATCCGTCGCTGCTGCACACGGTCGGAGAGCGGATTCGGCGCGCGTTCCGCCGAGGCAGCTTCCCGGAACCGGTCGCCGACGAGATCCGCGGCGCCTATCGGGAACTGTCCCGGCGGGTGGGCGTGCAGGACGCCGCGGTCGCCGTTCGCAGCAGCGCGACCGCCGAAGACCTGCCGGAAGCCAGCTTCGCGGGTCAGCAGGAGACGTACCTGAACGTCAGCGGCGTCGAGGAGCTGCTGAAGTCCTGCAAGGACTGCTACGCCTCGCTGTTCACCGACCGCGCCATCGATTACCGCGCCAAGCGCGGCTTCGATCACCTGAAGGTCGCGCTGTCGATCGGCGTGCAACAGATGGTGCGCTCCGATCGCGCCGGTGCCGGCGTGATGTTCTCGCTCGACACCGACAGCGGCTTTCCGGACGTGGTGGTCATCGATGCGGCATACGGCCTCGGCGAGATGGTGGTCCAGGGTGCCGTCGACCCCGACGAGTACCGGGTGTTCAAGCCGCGGCTGCAGGAGCCGGGACTCGTGCCGATCCTGTCGAAGCGCATCGGCCGGAAGGAACGGATGATGGTGTACGGCTCCAACGGTTCCAGTACGCGGATCAAGCACACGCCGAAGGCCGACCGGATCCGCCCGGTGCTCTCGGACGACGAGATCATCACGCTCGCACGCTGGGCGGTCGCGATCGAGCGGCACTACCGCCAGCCGATGGACATGGAGTGGGCCAAGGACGGCGAAACCGGAGAGCTGTACTGCGTACAGGCCCGTCCCGAGACGGTGCACTCGCAACGGCGAGACCAGGGAGCGCTCAAGACCTATCGGCTGAAGGGGCGCGGCGAGCTCGCCGCCACCGGCATCGCGATCGGTGAAGCGATCGCGGTCGGCCGGGTCAAGCTGCTGCAGAGCCCGCGCGAGATCGACCGCTTCGAGGACGGCGACGTGCTGGTCACCGAGCGCACGGACCCGGACTGGGGGCCGATCATGCACCGCGCCGCGGCGATCGTGACCGATCACGGCGGTCGCACCAGTCACGCCGCCATCGTGAGTCGGGAGATGGGCGTCCCCGCGGTGGTCGGTGCGGAGGATGCGACCCGGAACCTGAGCGACGGCGAGATCGTCACCGTGTCCTGCGCGGAGGGCAGCATCGGGCGTGTCTACCACGGTGCGCTCGCGTTCGAGGAGATGGCGATCGACCTCAGCGAGCTGCCGGAGCCGCCCGTGCAACTGATGATCAACCTGGCCGCGCCGGACGCGGCGCTGCGCTGGTGGCGTCTGCCGGTACGCGGCGTCGGCCTCGCGCGAATGGAGTTCATCATCAACAACGCGATCAAGATCCATCCGATGGCGCTCTGCCGCTTCGACGCCCTAGCCGACGCCGACGCGAAGCGGCAGATCGAAGACCTGACCGCCGGCTACGACGACAAGCGGGCGTACTTCGTCGAGCACCTGGCGCGCGGCATCGCGACGATCGCCGCGTCCCAGTACCCGCATCCGGTGATCGTTCGGATGAGCGACTTCAAGACCAACGAGTACGCCCAGCTCATCGGCGGGCGCGAGTTCGAGCCCCACGAAGAGAACCCGATGCTCGGCTTCCGCGGCGCCAGCCGCTACTACAGCGAACGTTATCAGGAAGGTTTCGCGCTCGAGTGCCAGGCGGTGCGGCGTGCCCGCGAGGAGATCGGTCTCGACAACATCGTCGTGATGCTGCCGTTCGTCCGCACGCCCGAGGAAGCGGACCGGGTGATCGAGGTGATGGCGAGCTACGGGCTCGAGCGCGGCAGCAACGGCCTCCAGCTCTACATGATGGCGGAAGTGCCGTCGAACGTGTTCCTCGCCGAGGAGTTCGCGAAACGCTTCGACGGCTTCAGCATCGGCAGCAACGACCTCACGCAGCTCGTGCTCGGCGTCGACCGCGACTCGGCGCTGCTCGCGGAGCTGTTCGACGAGCGCAACGAAGCCGTCCGGCGCGCGATCCGTCAACTCATCGACGCCGCCCACCGGGGCGGCTGCAAGATCGGCATCTGCGGGCAGGCGCCGAGCGATCACCCCGACTTCGCCCGCTTCCTGGTCGAAGCCGGCATCGATTCGATGTCGCTGAACCCGGACAGCGTGCTGGACGTGATCCGGCAGCTCGCCTCCTGAGACGTCGGACATGGACGGCCGATACTCGAGCGAGGCGCCCGAGCGCGATCAGGTCGACGCGATGCCCGGGCCGGTGGTGCTGGAATTCGGTACCGACTGGTGCGGCCATTGCCGCGCCGCTCAGCCGCTGATCGAAGCGGCGCTGCGCAGCCGGCCGGAGATCCGCCACCTGAAGATCGAAGACGGCCCGGGCCGGCGCCTCGGCCGCTCGTTCGGCGTGAAGCTGTGGCCGACGCTGATCTTTCTGCGCGATGGCCGGGAAGTGAAGCGGCTGATTCGCCCGGCGGACTCCCGCGCGGTGGAACGGGCGGTCGGCGCGATCGCCGATTCCTGAGGCATCGAGCGGCGGCCGTTCAGCCGCTCGTCGCCAGGCTGCCGCGCCGCACGAGCTCCTCGGTCAGCCCGGGGTCGCAGAGCTCGATGAACCGGTAGGCGAATCCGCGCAGGAACCGTCCGCGGCGCACCGCGATCCAGGTGGTGTTCTCCTCGAACAAGCCGTCCGACGGCAGGATGCGCACGTCGTCCGGACGCGCATCCGCCACCGCCATCGAAGCGAGAATGCCGACGCCGAGCCCCAGCGCCACGTACGTGCGGATCACGTCGGCGTCCATCGCCGACAGCACGATCTGCGGTTCGAGCTCGGCGGCCGCGAACGCCCGGTCGATGCGATCGCGGCCCGTGAAGCCTTCCCGATAGGTGATCAGCGGATGCTCGGCCAGCCGTGCGAGCGTCAGCGGCGACGCCGCCTCGAGCGGATGGCCCGGCGGCACGATCGCGACGTGCTGCCAGGTGTAGAACGGATACGCGGCGAGCTGGTCGTTCTCGCCGAGGCCCTCGGTCGCGACGCCGATGTCGGCACGACCGTCGAGCAGCATCTCGACGATGTGATCCGGCGAGGATTCGTGCAGCGTCAGGTGTACCTTCGGGAACTGGCGCCTGAACTCGATCACCACCTTCGGCAGCGCGTACCGCGCCTGCGTGTGCGTGGTGGCGATCGACAACGTCCCCTCGTCGCGCCGGCTGAACTGCTCGGCGATCGATTTCAGGCTCTCGGCATCGCGGAGCATCCGCTCGACGATCTCGATCATCTCCTGGCCCGGACCGGTCAGCTCCACGAGGCGCTTGCCGCGCCGCACGAACAGCTCCACGCCGAGCTCCGACTCGAGCTCCTTGATGTGCTTGCTGACGCCGGACTGCGACGTGAACAGCGCCTCCGAGACTTCGGTCAGGTTGAAGCCTCGGCGCACCGCTTCACGGAAGATGCGAAGCTGCTGGAAGTTCATCCGTTCACCGCCGCCGGTGCCAGCTCGAACACGCGCAGGTGAACGGGGACCAGCTTCACCGGCGTACCCGGCTCGAGCCGCAGGCGCTCGGCGTGGCTCACCAGGCACTCGGCCTCGAGCAGCGGCGGCACCCCGGGCGTCGCATCGCTGGTGAGCTCGACACGGGCGGTCATGCCGAGCGGCAGCACGCGGCTCACCACGGCGGGAAGACCCTCGGCGCTGCTCGCGGGAACGATGTGCAGCTCGTGCGGCCGCGCGAACGCCTCCACCCGGCTGCCCGGCCGCGCCCGGCTGCTGCAGGTGCGCAGCAGCGTTCCGCCGATGCGGACCCCGTCGCCCGCCGCTTCGCCTTCGAAGCGCGCGGAGGTACCGACGAACCCGTAGACGAACGGCGTGCGCGGCGCCGCGGTGATCTGCTGGCGGTCACCGCGCTGCTCCACCCGGCCGCGGTTCATCACGACGATCTGATCGGCGACCTCGAGCGCCTCCTCCTGATCGTGGGTGACGAACACCGACGTCACGTGCAACTCGTCGTGCAACCGCCGCAGCCAGCGCCGCAGCTCCTTGCGCACCTTGGCGTCGAGCGCGCCGAACGGCTCGTCGAGAAGCAGCACGCGCGGCTCCACCGCGAGCGCCCGCGCGAGCGCCACCCGCTGACGCTGCCCGCCGGAGAGCTCCGTGGGGTAACGTTTGCCGAACGGTCCGAGCTGAACCAGGTCGAGCAACTCCTCGACACGGCTGCGCAGCCGCGCTTCCGGCAGACGCTCCCGCCGTTGGCGCATGCGCAGACCGAAAGCGACGTTCTCGAACACCGTCTTGTGCCGGAACAGCGCGTAGTGCTGGAACACGAAGCCGACGTTGCGCTCACGCACGTGGGTGTCCGAGGCATCCTCGCCGTCCAGCAGCACCGTTCCCGAATCGGCCTGCTCCAGGCCGGCGATCACGCGCAGCAGCGTGGTCTTGCCGCAACCGGAGGGACCGAGCAGCGCGACCAGCTCGCCGCGGGGCAAAGACAGCGACACGTCGTCGAGCGCGACGAACGATCCGAACCGCTTGCAGACGTTGCGCACCTCGATGCTCATGAACTCTCTCCGATGACGCGGCTGCGCGCTGCGCGCCATTCCACCCAGCTCTTGACGGCCAGCGTGACCAGGGCGAGCAGCGCGAGCAGCGAGGCCACCGCGAAGGCGGCGGCGAAATTGTACTCGTTGTACAGGATCTCGACGTGCAGCGGCATCGTGTTGGTGACGCCCCGGATGTGCCCGGACACCACCGATACCGCACCGAACTCGCCCATCGCCCGGGCGTTGCAGAGGATCACGCCGTACAGGAGACCCCATTTCACGTTCGGCAGCGTCACGTGCCAGAACGTCTGCCAGCCGCGGGCGCCGAGCACGACGGCGGCCTCCTCCTCCTCGCGCCCCTGCGCCTGCATCAGCGGGATCAGCTCGCGCGCGATGAACGGGAACGTGACGAAGATCGTCGCCAGCACGATGCCCGGCACGGCGAAGATGACCTGGATATCGTGCTCCGCGAGCCACGGGCCGAACCAGCCCTGGGCACCGAACACCAGCACGTAGATCAGCCCGGCGACGACGGGCGAGACCGAGAACGGCAGGTCGATGAACGTGGTCAGTACCTGCTTGCCGCGGAACTCGAACTTCGCGATGGCCCACGCAGCCGCGACGCCGAAGACCAGGTTGAGCGGCACGGCGATGGCGGCGGCCAGAAGCGTCAGCCTCACCGCTGCGAGCGCATCGGGATCGCCCAGCGCGCTCCAATACACGCCGATGCCCTTGCGCAGCGCCTCGACGAACACCGTCGCGAGCGGCAGCAGCAGGAACAGCACGAAGAAGCCGAGCGCAAGCGTCAGGATGAGGCGCTTCGTGAACGCGGAGTCGCGCGTAGCGGTGCGGGTCTCGGAGAGCGTACCCGAATACGCGCCGCCAACGAGTGTGCTCGCTGCACCAGCCATCAGGCGAGCCCTCCGTTGCGTCGACTGCTCCACGCCTGCAGCGCATTGATCGCCAGCAAGAGCACGAACGACGCCACCAGCATCACCGCCGCAATTGCCGTCGCGCCCGCGTAGTCGTACTGCTCGAGCTTGGTGACGATCATCAGCGGCGCGATCTCGGAAACCATCGGCAGATTGCCGGCGATGAAGATCACCGATCCGTATTCACCCACCGCCCGCGCGAACGCCAGCGCGAAGCCGGTCAGCAGCGCCGGCAGGATCGCCGGCAGCACCACGTGCCGGAACACCTGCAGGCGGTTGGCGCCGAGACTCACGGCCGCCTCCTCGAGCTCCGGATCGAGGTCCGCGAGAACCGGCTGGACCGTGCGCACGACGAACGGCACCCCGATGAAGATCAATGCGACCACCACGCCCGCGGGCTGGAACGCGATCTGGATGCCGAGCGGCGCGAGCCACTGCCCGAGCCAGCCGTTGGGCGCGTACAGCGCAGCGAGCGAGATGCCCGCGACCGCCGTCGGCAGCGCGAACGGCAGGTCCACCAGCGCGTCGACCAGACGCTTGCCGGGGAACGTGTAGCGGACCAGTGCCCAGGCGAGCAGCAGACCGAACACGGCGTTGACGCAGGCCGCCAGCAGCGCCGCGCCGAAGGAGAGCCGGTACGAGGCGAGCACTCGCGGCGTGGTGGCCGCCGCCCACAGCTCGGAGAGGCCGAATCCGAAGCTTTCGACGAACACGGCCGCCAGAGGAATCAGCACGATCAGTGACAGGTAGGTCAGCGTGAAGCCCAGCGTCAGTCCGAAGCCGGGCAGCACACGGCGTCTGCGTTGTACCATCATTCGCGGACGTCTCTTTACCATCGTGGATATGACGGCGACGGGAAAGGATTGTCGCCGCAGTGCGTTTCGGGCCAAACGAAGAATTCCTGGGATGCTTATTCAGGATTCTGCTAACGCGTTCGGCCCGCCGCGCGGCATGCTCAGAAGGCGATCTGCAGTCTCGCGAGCAGCAGGTCTTCGTCCTCCCGGTCGGCGCCGCCACCGGCACCACCGTCGAACTCGGTGCGTGCGACGTTCAGCGCGACCTTGAGCGCGGAGTTCGGGTACCAGTTGAGGCCGGCTTCGTACGCGCGCGCCTCGGACACGCTGCTCCCGGGGTCCGCGAACAGCGGGAACAGGTCGTCGTCGAACTCGATGCTGCTGACCCGCGCGACCAGCTCGAAGGCACCCCAGCCGGAACCGCCGACTCGATACGTCGAATCGGGCTTCACGCCCTTCCAACTGTTCTCCTCGCCCGTGATCACCCAGCTCCAGGCCACCTGCCAGGCTTCGTTGGCGATCTCCTCACGCGTGGTGCCGTCGGTCAGCTCGAGCTCGGAGACGACGTATTCGCCGAGTATCCCGACCGGGCCGAGGAACCAATAGAACTGAGGCGAGATGCGGGATTCGGTACCGTCCCGCAGCGCGGTCGGCGCGTAGCGGAACACGGTGTTGCGTCCGGTGGTCTGGGCCGTCGACTCCGCCGCGGCCTGATCCGCCTTTCCGTAGCTGCCGGCGACGCCGATGCCGAGCCCGGCGAGCGGTCCGCTGCCGAACGGTTGCCCGAACAGACGGGCGACGAAGGTCTTCCGGTCGTCGACGTCGTCGCTCTCCCGGAGCCGATCGGTCGCCTGGTTGAACACGCCGAACGCCGCCTCGAGCCGGCCGGAGGTCTGCCAGACGATGCCGACGTCACGGCTCGGCACCAGGTTGTCCACGAGCGAACGTTCCGTGAACCACAATCGCTGGTTGCTCTGCAGCAGCTCGAGCCCGATCGGCGGCTTGAACTTGCCGACGCGCAGCGACCCGACCGGAAACGCGGCCCAGTCGACGTATGCATCGTAGAGCTCACCGTCGGCGCCGTTGCCGAACTCGGCGCCGATCCGGAACGTCACGTCTTCGCCGAAGCTGCCGTCGAAGTTCGCGCGTGCCCGGCGGATCAGGAACGTGTCGGTCTGCTCGACGTCACTGTCGTCGAAGAAGCGTGCATCGCTCTGCAGGTAGCCACCGATCTCCATGCTGAGCGGCGGCAGCGCGTCCGTCTCGAACGTCGCGGTCAGCGCCGGAGCCGACGCCGACGCGGCGGCCCACGCAAGCACGAATCCAGTGAAGTTGGTTCTCATTCTTCGGTCTCTCCAGGATGGTTGGGATCGCCGGCACGAACCGGTTCATTCGCCTCGGGCGAAGATCTGGTCGAACACGCCGCCGTCGTTGAAGTGGGTCTCCTGCGCGCGCTGCCAGCCGCCGAACACTTCGTCGATCGTGAACGTCTCGATATCGGGAAACCGCGCGATGTCGTCCGGATCTGCGTGCTGCGGCTGCACCGGGCGGTAGTAGTGCTTCGCCGCCACACGCTGGCCGACGGGCGTGTACAGAAACTCGAGATACGCCTGCGCGACCTCGAGCGCACCGTGCGCCTCGGCGTTCCCGTCGACGACGGTGACCGGCGGTTCCGCCAGAATCGAGACGGAAGGCACCACGATCTCGAACTGATCGGGACCGAGCTCGTTGATCGCGAGGAACGCCTCGTTCTCCCAGGCGAGCAACACGTCGCCGATGCCCCGCTGCACGAAGGTGTTGGTCGAACCGCGGGCACCGGAGTCGAGCACGGGCACGTTCCTGAACAGTCGGGTGACGAAGTCCCTGGCCGCTTCTTCGCTACCGAGCTCGCGCTGTGCATAGCCCCACGCGGCCAGGTAATTCCAGCGCGCGCCGCCCGAGGTCTTCGGGTTCGGCGTGATCACCTGTACGCCCGGCCGCACCAGATCGTCCCAGTCGTGGATCTGCTTCGGATTGCCCTTGCGTACCAGGAACACGATGGTGGACGTATAGGGCGAGCTGTTGTTCGGCAGCCGGCTCTGCCAGTTCGTCGGAAGCTTACCCGTCCGCTCGGCGATCTCGTCGATGTCGTACGCGAGCGCGAGCGTCACGACGTCCGCCGGAAGACCGTCGATGACGGCGCGTGCCTGCTTGCCTGCGCCACCGTGGGACTGTCTTATCGTGACGGTGTCGCCCGTCTTCTCCTTCCAGTGGGCGGCGAACAGCGGGTTCAGCTCCTGATAGAGCTCGCGGGTCGGATCGTACGACACGTTCAGCAGCGTGATCTCGGCGCCGGCCGCGCCCACCGCGAAGGTCAGCACCGCCGCCGCGGTGATGAGCCGCGTCAACCTGTTCATTCGGCTTCTCCAATGGTTTCGAAGCCGGCACGTTAGAACGGGCCGAACGCGGGCAGAACCAAGAATTCTTCAGATCGTTATTCGCAAATCCGCGAAGCCGCGGCGCGCCGGAGGCTCAGCTCACGCGCGGCTTCACGGGCGGGGCTTCAGCGCCATCTGCCTCCGGCCGGCGCCTTGCCCGACGGGAGCTTGCGCGAGCTCGCCCGCTCGGTCGCCGGCATCAGCGAGATCCGGCCCGCTTGGGACGTGAGGCAACCGATCGACACGGTCGCGACGCCGCGAGTCACGGCGAGCGGAGCGCGGCCGATACGCGCGGACAGGCACGCGAAGCCGCCCGGGTCCAGCGCCGGCCAGTTCGCCGGCACCTCCAGCTCGAAGCTCACCCGCTCGGAACCTTCCGGCTCGACCCAGACGTACGTGGGCTGCGGCCGGTGCGCGCTGCCGCGGCCGACCTGGAACGAGTATTCCTCACCGGTCGGGGTCGCGTATTCGACAAGACTCCAGACGCGGCCGCTGAACGGCAGGTTGCTGCGGTTGCGGAACTCGAGCGCGAAGCGGCACACCCCGCCCTCCTCGGGCAGCGGACTGCAGGACTCGATGCTGGTGATCTGCAACGGATTCGGCTGCAGCGCGAGGTCACCCAGCTCGAACGCCTCGCCGGCGCCCACCTGAAATGCATCGCTCACGCGCTGCTCACCGTTCTGATAGCCTTCGGCAGATGCGGCGACCAGGTACTGACCCACGCGCAGATCCAGAACCGCGCCATTGAACGTAAAGCGGCCTTGCGCATCGGGGACTTCGTCCGCCAGCGCGTCGCACTCACCGGCTTCGCAGCGCACCAGCGTGACCAGCGCGAAGGTCGGATCGGCGCCGGTGACGGGCATGCCGTCCCGGGCGTCGACCAGGCGCCCGCTGATCGACTCGATCCGCGGCGGTGCGTCGGCGAGGCCGAGCTGGTACGAGCCGGCGCTGAAGCCGTTGCCGGTGAATTCCAGGTCCGCGTAGGACGACGCGGCCAGGATGACCACCCCGTCGTCCGGAACGACGAAGAACAGGCGCGCATTGAGGCCGATTCCGCCGTCATCGTCGAGATCGACGAGATTGCAGTCGGCGTCGAACCGCCCGAGCAGCGGGTCCTCCAGCGCGCCGGCACCGCTCGAACGGCCGCGCAGGTTGGCCACGAGCTCGGCTCTGGGCGTCAGGTCGAAGCGGTAGAAATCCACGTCGGGAACGTCGGGCGGGGAATCGAGACTGCCGCTCTGGCCGAACGGCAGCACCGGCATCCCGACGTGCTCACCGGGGCAGACGTCGTTCGGTTCGGTATCCTGGGCAAGCGCGTTGCCCGACAGGAGCAGCAGGCTGATCGAGCTGAGGGCGATCCATCGAAACCGGCTCATGGCGACCTCCGTCCTCCGTGACGTGAACTCCGAAATCATCGGCCTCCGACATGATGTTTCTGCGGAGCGCCAACGGGCAAAATGAGGGACTTGTCGCAGTGGTGTATCGCAATGTAAGCGGACGACGGAGGTGAACCTTGACCGCTGTGCGCGCCCGAGTGGAGTCGTTCTGCGAACGCTTCGGCCTGAAGCTCCCGATCCTGCTGGCGCCGATGGCGGGCGCCTGTCCACCTTCATTGTCGATCGAAGTGATGAAGGCGGGTGGTCTCGGTGCATGCGGTGCCTTGCCGATGCAGCCGCCGCAGATCGAGGCCTGGGCGGGCAAGGTGCGCCGCGAGGCCGGCGGAAACTTTCAGATCAACCTGTGGATCCCGGATCCGCCGCCTCGGAGGGATCCGGACCACGAGGCGCGGGTACGCGAGTTCCTGGCCGCCTGGGGCCCGACACCTCCGCCGGACGCGGGCGAGGCGACGCCGCCGGACTTCGACGCACAGTGCCGGACGCTGCTCGAGCTCCGACCACCGGTAGTCTCCTCGATCATGGGCCTCTATCCGGCCGAGATCGCGGCGGAGTTCGAGCGGGCCGGGATCGCCTGGTTCGCAACCGCCTCGACGGTGCACGAGGCGGTGACAGCCGAGGCCGCCGGTGCGAAAGCGATCATCGCGCAGGGCATGGAAGCCGGCGGCCATCGCGGCGCGTTCGACGCCGCCGCCGCGGAGCGCGCGCTCGTTGGTCTCATGTCGCTCGTGCCCGCCGTCGTCGACGCGGTCCAGGTGCCGGTCGTCGCGGCAGGCGGAATCGCCGACGGCCGCGGCGTCGCCGCGGCGCTCGCGCTCGGAGCCGGAGCGGTGGTCATCGGCACAGGATTCCTCCGCTGCCCGGAGGCTCGGATCCCCGCGGC
>DASVDC010000101.1:0-6014 GCA_036381275.1 Pseudomonadales bacterium
TCCATGCCGAGCTCGGGGAAGGCCAGCAGCGTCGAGCGGGTGATCGCCTTCGCCACCAGGTAGGCCGCGCCGCCCACCGCGATCATGTACACCGCCTTGTTGTCGCGAATCGCGTCGATCGCCGCGGGACCGCGTTCCGCCTTCCCGACCATGCCGATCAGGCCCGTCTGCTCCAGCATCGTGCGGGTGAACTTGTCCATCCGCGTGGCGGTGGTCGGGCCGGCCGGGCCCACCACCTCGTCACGCACCGGATCCACCGGACCCACGTAGTAGATCACGCGATTCGTCAGGTCCACCGGCAACGGCTCGCCGCGCGCGAGCAGATCGGTGAGCTTCTTGTGCGCGGCGTCGCGTCCGGTGAGGAGCTTCCCGGACAGCAGCAGCGTATCGCCCGCCTTCCAGGTCGCCACCTCGGCCGGCGTCAGCGTGTCGAGGTTCACCCGGCGCACGTCGTCGCCGAGCTGGAAGTCGATGTCCGGCCACTCCGACAGGTCCGGCGGCTCGAACGTGGCCGGGCCGCTGCCGTCGAGCGTGAAGTGCACGTGCCGCGTAGCGGAGCAGTTGGGAATCACCGCCACCGGCTTGTTCGCCGCGTGAGTCGGATACTCCTTCACCTTCACGTCGAGCACGGTGGTGAGCCCGCCGAGGCCCTGGGCGCCGATGCCGAGCGCGTTGACCTTCTCGAACAGCTCGAGGCGCAGCTCCTCGGCGTGGTTCTGCGGCCCGCGCGCCTTCAATTCGTGGATGTCGATGGGTTCCATCAGCGACTCTTTGGCGAGCAGCATGGCCTTCTCCGGCGTGCCGCCGATGCCGACGCCGAGCATACCGGGCGGACACCAGCCGGCGCCCATCTGCGGAACCACCGACAGCACCCATTCGACCACGGAATCCGACGGGTTCAGCATTGCGAACTTGGCCTTCGCTTCGCTGCCGCCGCCCTTGGCGGCCAGCTCGAAGCTGACCTTGTCCCCGGGCACGATGCGGTAGTGGATCACCGCCGGCGTGTTGTCGCGGGTGTTGGCGCGACGGCCGTCCGGATCGTCGAGCACCGATGCCCGCAGCACGTTGTCCGGGTGCAGGTAGGCCCGCCGCACGCCTTCGTTGATCATCTGCTCGAGGCTGAGATCGCCTTCCCACCGCACGTCCATCCCCACGTCGACGAACGCGATCACGATGCCGGTGTCCTGACAGATCGGCCGCTTGCCGAGCGCGCACATGCGCGAGTTCACCAGCACCTGGGTCAGCGCCGCCTTCGCCGCCGGGGACTCCTCCCGCTCCCAGGCCAGCCGCATCGCGCGGATGAAGTCCACCGGGTGGTAGTAGGAGATGAACTGCAACGCGTCCGCCACGCTCTGGATCACGTCGTCCTGTCTGATGGTGGTGGTCATGGCTCTCGAAGCTCCGGTTGAACGGTGATTCTACCGGATTGTCCGGGGGAGCGGCCGGGCTGCTGTGGGAGCGGCCTCCGGCCGCGAATGTCCGGGCTGTTCGCGGCCAGAGGCCGCTCCCACAGCAGCGCAGGCCGTTCCCCCCGGCGATTCGAGCTTGTCTCCTCGGGAGCCAGGTGTGAAACTGCGGCGCGTTTCGACAGGAGCCTTGCCGCAGATGAAGTTCCCCGCCCTCGCGTTCGCTGCCCTCTGTCTCGCCGGCTGCGCCCAGCTCGGCTCGCCGCCGCTGAGCGATGCCGACGAGCGGGCCCGGGAGCTCGCGCAGCGGCACCTGATCGTCGATACCCACATCGACGTGCCCTTCCGGCTGTACAACGACAACCGCATCGACATCAGCCGCGCCACCGAGGAGGGCGACTTCGACTACCCGCGCGCCCGCGAAGGCGGCCTGGACGCGCTGTTCATGTCGATCTACATCCCGGCCGAGGTGGACGAAGCCGGCAACGCGCGCGTCTTCGCCGACGAGCTGATCGACGGCGTGAGGAACCTCACCCAGAGCTACCCCGACAAATTCGCGCTCGCGACCTGCACCACCGACGTGCTGGACGCCAAGGCCAACGGGCTGATCGCGATGCCGCTCGGCATGGAGAACGGCGGGCCGCTCGAAGGCGAGCTCGCGAACCTCGACCACTTCCGTGAACGCGGCATCCGCTACATCACGCTGGCGCACTCGAAGTCGAACCACATCTCCGACTCTTCCTACGACGACAACGAGCGCTGGGGCGGGCTGTCGCCGTTCGGCCGCGAGCTGATCTCCGCAATGAACGAGCGCGGCGTGATGATCGACGTCTCGCACATCAGCGACGCCGCGTTCTGGCAGGTGATCGAGCTGTCGAAGGTCCCGGTGATCGCGAGCCACAGCTCGCTGCGGCACTTCACGCCCGGGTTCGAGCGCAACATGACCGACGAAATGGTCCGGGCGCTCGCCGAGAACGGCGGCGTGATCCAGATCAACTACGGCTCTGCGTTCCTGACCGAGGAGGCGCAACAGTACGGGGAAGAGATGCAGGCGGCCCGTCAGGCGCTGCTGGATCAGGGTCTCGCCGAAGACTCACCGGAGCTCGAAGGGTTCGCGGAACGCTACCGCGCGGAGCATCCGTATCCCTACGCCGATCTCGAGGACGTGCTCGATCACATCGACCGCGCGGTTCGGCTCGCAGGCATCGACCACGTCGGCATCGGCTCCGACTACGACGGAGTCGGTGACTCGCTGCCGCGCGGACTCGAGGACGTGAGCTCCTATCCGAACCTGGTCGCCGGGCTGCTGCGGCGCGGCTACGAGGAGCCCGAGATCGCCAAGATCCTCGGCGGCAACCTGATGCGCGTCTGGCACCAGGTGGAGCTGTACGCGGCGGAGCACGGGTATGCACCGTTGTGCAGCCGGTAGGCTTCAGGCGGCGGAGAGCTGGTCGATCAGCCGGCGGACGAACGCGACGCCCTGCTCGAACTGATCGAGGCTGATGTATTCGTTCGGCTGGTGGGCCTGGTCGATGCTGCCGGGGCCGCACATCACCACCGACAGCCCCGCCTGCTGGAACTGACCCGCCTCGGCGCCGTAGGCGACCGATTCGCTGCTGTTCTGCCCCGTGAGCTGTTTCGCCAGCACCACCGCCGGCTCGTCGTCCCGCGCCTGGAAGGCCGGCACCTGGGAGCGGATGTCGAAGCGGATGCCGGTGTCGGGATGAATGCGCCGCATAGCCGGCTCGAGCTCATCGCGCGCGTAGCGTTCGAGCGCAGTGAAGAACGTCATCGGATCCTCGTCCGGCAACGTGCGGATGTCGGTGACGAACCGGCAACGCCGCGCGGTGATGTTCTGCGCGGTGCCGCCGTGGATCATCCCGCAGTGCAGCGTCGAGTAGTTCGGCTCGAACGGTGAATCGGGATCGGCGTTGGCGCGGTTGCGGTCCTGCTGCTCGGCGAGCCAGTTGACCAGCCTGCCGGCCACCATCACCGCCGGGACGCCCAGGTTCTGCTTGCTTGAATGCGCCTCGTGGCCGAGCACCTCGGTCTCGAAGATGAACATGCTCTTGTGCGCGGTGACCACCCGCATCTCGGTGGGCTCGCCGACGATCACCGCACGCGGCGCCGGCAGGTTCGCGACGATCGCGTCGATCAGGCGCGGCGCGCCGAGGCAGCCCACCTCCTCGTCGTACGAGAACGCGAAGTGGATCGGATAACGCAGCCGGTTCATTTCCGGCACCAGCGCCAGCGCGATCGCGATGAACGACTTCATGTCGCAAGTGCCGCGGCCGTACAGCCGGCCGTTGCGCTCGGCGATGTGGAACGGATCGGTTTGCCAGTCCTGATCGTCCACCGGCACCACGTCGGTATGGCCCGACAGCACCACTCCACCCGGGACCATCGGCCCGACCGTGGCGTACAGGTTGGCCTTCTCGCCGCAATCGCTCACCACCAGCCGCGCTTCGATGCCGTGCCAGCGCAGGTAGCGGGTCACGAAGTCGACCAACTCCAGGTTCGAGTCGCGGGACACGGTGGGCAACCCCACCAACGCCTCGAGCATGTCCCGCGGTGAGTAGTGGCCAGACATGCAGGCAAGCATAGAGGTCCCCGCCCGAAAAGGCGATAGCCGTTCGCCGCCGCCGAAAATCTGATCTCGATCAACAAGTCGTGCTGCCGGCCGCGCAGGCTCGGGATACCACGTATTCCGCGCGCCGCACGGCATCACTAAAACGCATTCGTCCGTGCCGGGGCTGCTTCGGCCGGCTCCAAAACACAATGCGAGGAATCGTTATGAAGAAGAGTGTCGTCAGCTCCTGCATCCTGGCCGGCTGCCTGGCCGCGGCACCAGCGTTCGGCTACGAAGCGGGCGATCTGCTGGTTCGCGCCGGATTTCACACCGTCGATCCCAAATCCGACAACGGCGACATCGTCGAGGTGGACGACGACACGCGGCCCACGGTCGACATCACGTACATGTTCAGCCCCAACTGGGGCGTCGAGTTGCTCGCGGCCGTGCCGTTCGAGCACGACGTTCGGCTCGCTGACGGCGGTGACAAGGTGGCCACCGTGAAGCACCTGCCGCCGACCGTGAGCCTCCTGTATCACTTCCTGCCGGACGCGCCGGTGAAACCCTACGTCGGGCTCGGACTCAACGTGACCTTCTTCTTCGACGAGGACACCCGCGGTGCGCTGGACGGCGCAGACCTCGAGCTCGACACGTCGGTAGGTCCCGCCGCGGTCGCCGGCGTCGACATCGACCTCGGCAGCCGCTGGTTTCTGAACGCGAACGTGCGCTACCTCGACATCGACACGGACGCCGAGCTCGACGGGGCGAAGCTCGAGAAGGTGGAGATCGATCCGTTCGCGTTCGGCGTGAGCGTCGGCTACCGCTTCTGAGTCTCGGGCGGCGGCCAGGGATAATCTTCCGGCACGTTCAGCTCGGTCCGCACGAAGCGGTTCCAGTCCATCGTGGCGTCGTTCGCCGCCTGACGGTGCGCGTCCGACGCCCGATGGTTCGCCTCCGCGAAATCGCTGATGCACGCGCGGAACGCGTCGACCTCGTCGAGAAAGCGCTGCCAGAGCCGATCGTCCTGATCGTTCACCGGCCGTACCGGCGCGTTGCAGCCGTGCGCGGGCGGCGGCGCATGGCCGATCGTGTCGAGCGGCCAGACGAGCAGCGCGAGCAGCACGGCGGTCGACCGCAGGCCGACGGCGCAGGACCGGGCTGTGGAGCGCGAAGCGGGACCACCCGCCATGGCGGTTCCTCCTCCGGCGAAGTTCCCGGCATGATGGCCCACGGCCGCCGCCCGCTCATCCGGCCGTCGCACGAAACGTTAACGCAGCCACGCCGGCGCGTTGACGGAGCGCAAGTTTCGCGAAAGCGCCTTTCCTTTGTGGGAGCGCCTTTTCTCTGTGGGAGCGCCTTTTCTCGTGGGAGCGCCTTTTCTCGTGGGAGCGGCCTCCGGCCGCGAATCGGCTTTGTAGGAGCGGTCTCCAGACCGCGATCCCCGGCCGGTGCGAACCGGCCACATCCTGTGATGGACGCCATTGGCCTTTATGCGCCCGGTACCGAGCCGGCGACGCTCCCATGGTGGAGCTGTGCCCCCGGGCGGGAGTGAGAAAAGTCAGCCTCGGGACGGGATTGCTCGAGTCACCAGTGCTCCATTCCAAGTGGTCGCTCTGTTCCAAGGGGTAAGGAAGCGGCCGGCGAGCGCTGGCCAGCGATGAGTCGGCGCGTTCTTTCGCGCGTACGGTCCGCAACATCGCCCGAATCAAAGCTTGGGAAGGGTGCTCCCGTCGGCTGCGGCGCCACCGTGCAACGGCGGTGCGCGTGCGTGATCTCGCACGGCAACATCCGCCTCGGCACCATCCACCGCGCCCGCATCGGGAGGGAACATGGCCCGAATCAATCGATCAGGACCCTAGGCGATCGAGATCCGGCGCTGCCTCGACCATCGCGGCTTTGATTCGGGCGATGTTCGCGAATTCGATTCGGGCGATGTTTGCGACTTGATCCCGACGAGGTGGCGATTTGATTCGGGCCATGTTCCGTTCCGAGGGGAGCGACGTCCGCGGATACCGGCCGGAATGGTTCGAATGATCCGG
>DASVDC010000102.1:0-57658 GCA_036381275.1 Pseudomonadales bacterium
CGCTGCCGCGATGATCCAGAAGCTGAAGGGCCTGCTCGAGCACCCGGCGACGCTGTTCCTCTGATCTTGGAGCGGCCCCTGGGGGAGCGACCTCTGGCCAAGCCATCCCGTGGGAGCGGCCTCCGGCCGCGAATCTCCGGACGCTCGCGGCCGGAGCTGGGCGGGTGGCCGCCGCTCCCACAGGGGCCCCTCCCACAGGCTGGCCCACTCGGCTCAGAGGGTATCGATCCAGTCCCCCACGACCCCCACCCCGATCGGGTCCACGCGGTTTGTCGAGAGCGGCGGCATGTGGGCGTCGGCGAGCTCGCTGATCCGCAGCCACAGCACACTGCGTGCGCGGTCGCCCGGCGCGATGATCCTCGCGTCGGCGACGCCGAGATCGCCCTGCGTCGGCGCAACGTCGATCGCGTTCATCGCGGCGTCCGCGGTATCGAAACGCAGATCCAGCTCGCCCGGCGCTGGGCCGCCGGGCTGGTGGCAATGCGCACAGTTCACGTCGAGCCAGGTGCGCGCGCGCACGTCGAGCGGCTGGCCGGCGTCGTCCACCTGCGGATAGCGCTCGTACTGATCGGCCTCGCCGATGTCGGCGTCGAACAGTGCGATGTGGTTCAGTGTCCGGAGCTGGTTGTCCTCGACGTTCGCGCTCGCGTACAGGAAGTCGCGGTTGAGCTGGCGGGTGCGCACGCCGAGCACGAAGCCGGCGGCTTCGGTGTGGCAGCGCAGACAGTCGGCCGAGCTCGGGTAGTCGTAGCGCTGTTCGCGCGGCGCCTCGTCGGTCTCGATGGTGAACGTCTCGGTATCGCCATCCGGTACCAGCTCCGCATCGTCCCCGGCCGGGTTCCAGCGGTAGGTGAAGCCGCGCCAGCCGCTCGCCGAGCGGGTCAGCACCCGAGTCTCGATGCGCCGGCGGCTGTTCGGATCGTCCTCGACCAGCGCCAGCTCGAAGTGCTGCACGATCACGGTGCCGACGGGGAACGACCAGTTGCCGGTCGCTGAGAAGCCGATCCGCTGGCCGTCCGGAATGCCGATCCAGCGGCGCTGCACCGTGCCGTCCGACCAGAACGGCTGGTTCACCTCGTACTCGATCAATCCGGCGGCCGGCGTCAGCGCGGCGAGATTGGTGAAGAGGCCCGCCTCCGACAAGCGCTCGGGCCCGCTGCCGCCGCCCGAGGTCTCTTCGAACGCGAAGATTCCGCTTCCCTGGGTGACCAGATAGACCTCGCCGTCCTGGTCCTCGCCGAACGAGGTCGGCGACGCGGCGGTCGCAATGCGGTCGTTGGCGGTCACGGTCTCGCTCGCGGCGTCGTACGCGAGCGCCCAGACTGCGCCCATGACGAAGTCGGCGTACAGATAACGACCGCGCAGCGACGGTACCGCCTGGCCCCGATACACGTAGCCGCCGATCACCGCGGCGCCGCCGCCCCTCGGGTAGGTGTGGATCGGGAACGTGAACGCGGAACGCGGCAGATCGTTCTCGCTGGCGTCGAACTCGAGGTCGCCCTCGAACACCCGCCAGCCGTAGTTGCCGCCGCGCTCGATCAGGTCGATCTCCTCCTGCGCGTTCTGCCCGACGTCGCCCAGCCAGAGCCTTCCGGTCTCCCGGTCGAACGAGAACCGGAACGGATTGCGCAGGCCGTGTGCCCAGATTTCCGGCCTGGCAACCGGATCGCCGACGTACGGGTTGTCGGGCGGCACGTCGTACGGATCGGCCGGATCATCCGGATGCACGTCGATGCGCAGCAGCGAGCCGAACCAGTTCGTCAGGTCCTGAGCGCGGTTGCCGGGATCGCCGGCGCTGCCGCCGTCGCCGAAGGCGATGTACAGGTACCCGTCGGGGCCGAACGCGAGCATGCCGCCGTTGTGATTCGAGAACGGCTGCTCGAGCTCGAGAAGCACCTTGCGGCTGCCGAGGTCGACGCGGTCGGTGCCGGTGTCCCAGGTGAAGCGCGCGATCACCGAGCGGCGCGGGCTCGGCAGCGAGTAGTGCACGTACAGGAAGCGGTTGTCCGCGAAATCCGGATCGAACGCGAGGCCCAGCAGACCCTGCTCGCCGCTGAACAGCACCTCGCCCGAGAGGTCCAGGACGGTGTCCGTGGTGCCGACCGCGTCGTCGTTCTCGAACACCCGAACGAAGCCCGACTGTTCCACCACCGCGAGCCGGTCGTCACCGGGGATGCCGGAGAGGAAGATCGCGGCGGAGAACGACAGGTTGGGAAAGCGCTGCACCAGCTCGTATGTGCCGAGCTCGGAGTCGCCGAGCGGCAGAGTGAAGTCGGCCAGCGAGGGGCGTTCCGACAGGCCGAAGGCCGGCTCTTCCGGGGCTGGTTGCTCGGGCTCTTCGGCAGGCGGCGGATCGTCGCCGTCACCCCCGCCGCAGCCGCACAGCGTCAGCGACAGCGCGAGCAGGAGCCAGAGCGCCCGGTGGGCGGATCGGTTGGTTCGCATCGGTCACCAGCGCGCGCGGCGGCCGCGCACGTCCTCATGCAATCGGTGTGCAGATGCCCCGGGCGGTCGGTTACTCGCCACCCTCCGGCGTCGGGCCGAGCACTTCGGCTTCGGCGCAGGGATCGCAGAGAACGTCCTCGACGTCGCGGTAGCTCGCGAGATCCGCGACCCAGTCGCGCACGCGGCGACCGTTGACGTGGAACGTGTAGAACTCCGGGCGCGCGAGGATCGTGTGCGAATCGCCCCCGGCGACGTAGGTGCGGAAGTTGCCCACCTCGGCCCGAACGTCGGCGTGGTTCGCCCGCAGCAGGTCGAGCAGCGTCGTCGTCTCGTTGCCGGCCATCGCCAGGAAGCGCTTCTGCACCGCATCCTCGGCGGCGTCGTATTCGGCGAACACGATGTCGGGATACCGCTTCGCCGCGGCGATGTACAGATCCTCGTAGGCGAATTCCTCGATCGGCATGTCGGCGAACTCCGGATACTGCGCGAGGTGCTCCATCGTGCCCCACTGCTGCATCCGGCTGATGTTCGCGTCGGCGCTGCGACGGTAGCCGCCGGCGCCGTCACCGAGCTGGGCGATGCGCGCCTCAGGGTAATTGTCGGCGATCAGCCAGGCGTAGTAGGGCGAGGGAATCGCACCGGCGCTGGATCCGGTCACGAACACGTCGCTCGGCGCGAAGTGCGCGTAGGTCCAGTCGAGCACGGCCATCGCGTTCGCGATGCCCCTGTGATGAATCGTCAGCTCGTGCGGGTCATGCGCCTCTGCGGCCGGGCCCTGGTACGCCGCGACGTTGTCGCCGAGGTGCACGTCGCCCGTGCAGTAGGGCGCCACCACGAAGCTGTAGTCGGCGAACGGATTCTCCGGGTTGTCGAACTCGAAGATGCCGCGATAGCGCGTCATCTCGTCCGGCGCGACCGTCTGCTTGAAGCTCGGGTCGAGGTGCGGGTCGCAGTTCGCGCCGGACCAGCAGGCGCCGCCGCCCTGAAAGTAGACCACCAGCTTGCCGGGGTCGGCCGGACGGACGAAGAAGCGATACGGGGAACCGTCCGAGCAGACCGTGTCGCCGCCCGGTTCGAGCGCGTTCCAGCCCGGCGCGAGGCCGGCGAGCGGGTCGGGCGCCTCCGTCTCGACGACTGCATCCTCAGCGGGAGTCGAGCTTTGCGGTGGTGCCGCCGCATCGCAGCCGCCGAGCGACAGCCCGAGGGCGACCGCGGCGGCCCAGGTGAGCAGTTTTTGCATGAATCCCCTCCTCGAATGGCGTCGCGCGGCGTGCCGTCCGCGCCAGGCGACTATACCACGGGCCTCTCCGTCGCCGAGGGAGGGCCGGCCGCGTCGGGAAATATTGCGGGCGCGGACGAAACATCTACACGCTGCACGCCGCGGCAGCGCGGCCACGCATCCGCTTCCGGCTCGTTCGGGCCACGGGTCGGCCTTGCATGGCGCTTGCATACCCGGGCTCTTCCTCGATTGGCGGCGACCGGGGGCTGGTCACGATGTTCCGAGGCTCCACGCACACTATGGACGGTGAGGCGGTTCTGAGCGCGCTGCAGGGTGATACGGACGGGAACCCGGACGCGCGCGACGTGAAGATCCTGATCGTGGACGACGATGAGGACTTCGCCCGAACGCTGGAGCTGATCCTCGGCCGCGAAGGCTTCCGCGTGAGCCGCTACCCGAGCGCCGAACGTTTCCTTGCAGAGGCCGATCTCGAGCCGCGCGCATGCCTGCTGCTGGATGTGCACCTGCCGCAGATGAGCGGCGTCGAGCTCCAGGAAGAGCTGAATCGTCGGCGCGTCGCAATCCCCGTGGTGTTCATGAGCGGGCAGAGCGACGTGCCGACCTCGGTGCGCGCGTTGAAGGGCGGGGCGGTCGACTTCCTCGAGAAACCTTTCGACTACGACGCGTTGCGGCAGGCGCTCGCAACGGCGCTCGAGCACGAGCGACGGCTGCGTGAGTCCGAGCACGTCGTCCGGCGGGCGCGGGCGGTGCGCCGCCGCTACGAGCGCCTGACCGAGCGGGAACGGGAAGTGCTGGAGCTGGTCGTGGACGAGCTGACCAGCAGTCAGGTGGCCGAACGGCTCGGTCTCAGCCGGCGCACGGTCGAGCATCACCGCGAGCACATCATGGACAAGCTCGGCGCGCGCTCGACACAGCACCTGTTGCTGATGGCGGTGCTGTGCGGCATCTGCAAGCCGCACGAGCGCGTCGACGCCTGATTCCCGCGCGGTACACTAAACGGCGCGGTACACTGCGTCGTAGATCGTGGCCGGGAGGCCGCTCCCATCGCCTGCTGAGCCGGAAGCGGGGACTGCGTTCCCTGACGAGGTGTGGGAGCGGCCTCCCGGCCGCGGTTCCGATCTCCTGCGAGTCCTGCCGCTTACCGGGCGTCCCCGATTACCGGCATAATCGGCGCATCCCCACCGGCGCGATGAGCTCATGATCATTCGTGAAGACGATCTCGGCGGCGCCGAGATTGCTCTGCTGCTGCAGGAGCACCTGGACGAGATGTACCGCATCTCGCCGCCGGAGAGCGTGCACGCGCTCGACCTGCAGGAGTTGCGCGCACCGGACATCACGTTCTGGAGCGCCTGGGACGGCCCGGCGCTTCTCGGCTGCGGGGCATTGAAGGAGCTCGATCCCGAGCATGGCGAGATCAAGTCGATGCGCACCGCGCGAGCGTACCTGCGCCGCGGCGTCGCCGCCGCGATGCTCCGGCACATCGTCGCGGAAGCCTCGCAGCGCAGCTACCGGCGATTGTCGCTGGAAACCGGCTCGCAGCCGGAGTTCGAGCCGGCGCGGCGGCTGTACACGCGCTTCGGCTTCCGGCCGTGCGGCCCGTTCGCGGAGTATCGGGAAGATCCGAACAGCGTGTTCATGACCCTCGAATTGGACGCACGAGACCGGTCGCCGGCCGCGTGACCGGGCTTGTCGACGGCTCGCCGCTCACGCCGGGTGGAGCGGGGCGCCGAAGCCTGGCAGGATGAATGCGTTCATCGGAGGCAGTCTCATGGCAGAACACATCCGCTATCAGGTAGAGGACGGCATCGCCACGATCACGATCGATCGGCCCGAGAAGAAGAACGCGATGACCTATGCGATCCTCGGCGACTTCATCGAGACCGTGCGGCGGGCAGGGGAGGACACGGCCGCGCGCGTGGTGATCCTCACCGGCGTGCCGGGCGCGTTCTGCGCGGGGACCGACCTGTCGGACCTGGCGACGGTACCGGGTGAGCAGCGCGGGTTGCGTGGCTCGGCGGAGGAACGCGGTCGCTGGTGGCCGCTGGTGGAGTGTCCGAAGCCGGTGATCGCGGCCGTGGACGGCCCGGCCGTCGGCATGGGCGCCGAGTTCACCTCCCAGTGCGACATCCGCCTGGCGACGCCGAACGCGCGCTTCGCGTGGAACTTCGCGCACCGGGGTCTGGTGCCGGATACGGGCGCCGGAAGCTGGCTGCTGCCGCGGCTGATCGGGCCGTCACGGGCGCTGCGTCTGCTGTACACGGGGGAGTTTCTGAGCGCCGAGGACGCGCTCGCGATCGGCTACGTCGACGCCGTCGTGTCCTCCGAGGAGCTGCCGGCGCGCGCCCGCGAGCTCGCGCAGGCGATCCAGCAGGGTTCGCCGTTCTCGCATGCCCGGATCAAGGCGCTGGTCTACGAGGGCCTCGGCGCCGAGGTCGACGCCCATATGCAGCGCCACACCAAGGCGCTGGCCGAATGCTTCAAGAGCAACGACCACCGGGAAGGCGTGGCGTCGTTCCTCGAGCGGCGGCCGGCGCGTTTCACCGGCACCTGAGCGGGGGCGACCCCGTGAAGGTGCTGGTCACCGGCAGCGCCGGACACCTGGGCGAGGCACTGATGCGCGTGCTGCGCGAGCGCCCGGGGTTCGAGCCGATCGGGCTCGACCGTCTGGAATCGCCCACCACCGACATCATCGGTTCGATTCTCGATCCGGAGGTGGTCGAGGCGGGCGTGGCGGGCGTCCAGGCGATCCTGCACACGGCGACGCTGCACAAGCCGCACATCGGCAGCCACTCCCCGCAGGCGTTCGTCGACGTGAACGTCAGCGGCACGCTCCGGCTGCTCGAGGCGGCGGTGGCGGCCCGGGTGCAAGTGTTCGTGTTCACCAGCACCACCAGCGCGTTCGGCAATGCGCTGCGTCCGCCGCCGGACCGGCCGGCGGTCTGGGTGACCGAGGCGCTCGCGCCGGTGCCGCGCAACGTCTACGGCGTCACGAAGGCGGCCGCGGAGGACGTCTGTCAGCTCTTCCATCAGGATCACGGCCTGCCGTGCCTGGTGCTGCGCACGTCCCGTTTCTTTCCGGAGGAGGACGACGACCCGGCGGCCCGTGGCACCTATTCCGCGGACAACCTCAAGGTGAACGAGCTGCTCTACCGCCGCGTGGACCTCGCGGACGTGGTGGACGCGCATCTGCTCGCGCTCGAGCGAGCGGCCCGCATCGGCTTCGGACGGTTCATCATCAGCGCGACGACGCCGCTCGAACCCGAGGACGCCGGCGCGCTGCGCCGCGACCTGCCGAGCGTGCTCGATCGGCGCGTGCCGGGCTGGCGGGACGTCTACGGACGGCTGGATTGGGCCATGCTGCCGGGCATCGATCGGGTCTACGACAACCGCCTCGCGCGGGAGGTGCTGGGCTGGCAGCCGCGGCACGACTTCACGCACGCGCTGCGCTGCCTAGCCGCGAACCGCGACCACCGGAGCGCGCTGGCGGTGAGCGTCGGCTACAAGGGCTATCACCGCGAGCCGGCGGCGCGGCAGAGCGAAGCTGTCAAGAGATGACCGGAACCCGACCCGTGCTGCTGAGCGGGATCGCGCCGTCCGGGCGGCTCACGCTCGGCAACTACCTCGGCGCGATCCGCAACTGGGTCGCGCGCCAGGACGACTGCGAGAGCTACTTCCCGCTGGTCGATCTGCACGCGATCACCGTGCGCCAGGATCCGGCCACGTTCGCCGGCCGTTGTCGGGACTTCGTCGCGCTGTACGTCGCCTGCGGCGTGGATCCGGAGCGCAGCGCCGTCTTCGTGCAGTCTCATGTTGCCGAGCATTGCGAGCTCGCGTGGATCCTGCAGTGCCTGACCCAGATGGGCGAGCTGAACCGGATGACCCAGTTCAAGGAGAAACGCCGGCGTCACGCCGACAACGTGAATGCGGGGCTGTTCACCTATCCGGTGCTGATGGCGGCGGACATCCTGCTGTACCAGGCGACGCTGGTACCGGTCGGGGACGACCAGCGCCAGCACCTCGAGCTGACCCGGGATCTCGCGCAGCGCTTCAATCACCTGTACGGGCCGCTGTTCGCGTTGCCCGAGGCGCTGGTGCCGGAGAGCGGGGCGCGGATCATGGCGCTGCAGGATCCGACCCGGAAGATGTCGAAATCCGATCCTGCGGAAACCAACGTGATCGCGCTGCTCGATCCGCCCGATGCGATCCGCCGCAAGATCCAGCGGGCGGTGACCGATTCCGGCTCCGAGATCGTCGCCCGTCCCGACAAGCCGGGGATCAGCAACCTGCTGAACATGCTGTCGGCGAGCACCGGCGAATCCGTGGCGGCGCTCGAAGCGCGGTATCGCGGTCACGGCTACGGTCAGCTCAAACGCGACGTCGCCGACGCGGTCGTGGCGCTGATCGAGCCGATCCAGCGGCGCTTCGCGGCAATCCGCGCCGACACGGCAGCACTGGATCGCCTGCTCGCCTCCGGTGCCGAGCGCAGCCGCGCCCGGGCGCGGGTCACGCTCGCGGCGGTACGCGAGCGGATCGGCCTGCTGCCGGGATGAGCGAGGGGGCAGGTTGCAGCCTGATGGCACGCGCTCTGCATCAGCGCCGCGTGGGACCGACTGTCGGAGATTCGATGCGCTTCGGAAACCTCGTGCGCCGCCGGCGGCTGCTCGCGCTCACGTGCGCCGCGTTGTTGGCGGGCTGCGCGAGCGGCCCCCAGGTGGAGTCCGTGCGGTCGCCGGAGGCGGACTTCGGGCGCTACGAGACGTTCACCTTCCACCGGCCGCTCGGCACGGACCGTCAGGAGGGCGTCAGCACGATCCTGAGCCAGACGCTGCGCCGGGCGGCCCGGGCGGCCCTCGAAGCGCGCGGCTACCGCTACGTGCCGGCGGATGCGGACCTGGCCGTGAACTTCTTCGTCGAGACCCGCGAGGTGATCGAAGGTTGGCGGCGGCCGAACGTGGGCATCGGCTACGGCGTGTTCCATCGACACTACGGCGTCTGGGCCGATTACGGCGTCGAGGAAATCCGCCAGTACACCGAGGGCACGCTGCACGTCGACGTGGTGGATGTGGAAACGAACCAGCTCGCGTGGGAAGGCGTGGTACGCGCGCGCCGGTCTTCCGATCGGCTGACAGTCGACCCGGAGCGGGTCGAGCAGGCCATCGAGCGCGTGTTCGCGACGTTCCCTCCCGCCGGCAGTGGCATCGGACCGCGCGATGAGGGGCGCCGCCCGGCCGCGCCCGCCGGCTGATCAGCCGCTGCGGGAGGCGAGCCCGAGCGCGAGCTGCTGGGTGAAGACGCGCAGCGCCGCGAGCGTTTCGTCGTCGATGGCCGCGCCGCTGCCGGCCCTGTCCGCGTACAGGAGACCGATGCTGCGCTCGCCGGCTCGAATCGGCAGGATCACGAACGGCAGGGCCACGTGGCGGCGGATCTCGTCCGTCAGCAGCGCCCGCACTTCACCGAGATTCGCGTCCGTGACGAGCAGCGGTTTGCCCGAAGCCAGCGTCCGGGCGAACAGGTCGTCGCCGGACGCGGCAGGCAGCGGAACGACGCCCGCCTTGCTGCCGCCGACCACGTGCCGGATCTGCAGCGATCGGCCGCTCGGCGAGCGCAGCGCGACGAACGCGTTCTCCATGCCCACGCCGCGGCGAACGCCGCGCAGCACAAGGCGCGTCAGCTCGTCGGGATTCACCGCGCCGTCGAGGTGTTCGGCGATCTGCTTCAGCACGCGAAGCTGAAGCTCGGCATCGCCCCTCGCCGGCCGCCCCGGCAGCTCGGCCTGGAGCAGATACGTCTCGATGGTCGGAACCCCGTACAGCGCGGCAATCCGCGCCGCTTCCTGGGCGTTCTCGTGCACGCGTTCGATCGCCGTCGCCCGGGGCACGCCGAGATGCGCGGCCACCTCGTCGATGGTGCGGCTGACCCGCGCGGCGCGCCAGCCGGAGGTCTCGACCGCCAGCGCGACCCGATGCCCCATCCGCACGTCCGCGGCACGCACGTCGTCGCCGCCGCTCGAGGCCCGTTCCACCAGCTCGCCGAGTCGCCAGTCGGCCACCAGCCGGCGGCTGAGCTCCGCCAGCGTGAAGCCGAGCACCTGCTGTTCCGCGTCCGCCTCGGAGCTGCCCGACGCCATCAGCCGCTCGATCCCGGTGCCTTCGCGATCGGCCACCGACCAGAACGCCATCTCGCCGATGCGCAGCAGCAGCGCAGCGACGAACACTTCCTCGGGCGTCGGGTCCCGGCGGTGCTCGGCGAATGCGCGCGCCTGCGCCGCGGCGTGAAACGCGCGCGACATTTCACGGGTGACCTTGAAGTGACGCCGGCCCTGAAGCACCTGCTCGATCAGCGCGAGCGATACCGCCAGCTCGCGCACCGCATCGAAGCCGACCAGCACCACGGCGGAGCTGATGGTCTCGATGCGTCGGCCCTGGGGGTTGAAGATGGGGCTGTTGGCGACCCGGAGCAGGCGCGCCGCGAGGGAGGCATCGCGGCCGATCGCGTCGGCGAGGTCACGCGCCGAGCTTCCGCGACGCTCGGCGATGCCCGAGACCTCCTGCACCGTCCGGCTGAAGATCGGCAGACCGGAGCCGCCCAGCCGGCGGATCCAGTCGTCCAGTCGCGGCCGGCGCCCGTCGCTCATCCGGTGGTCTGGGCGGCATCCGCGAGCCGGGCGTGGAGCTGCTCCAGGCGCTGCCGCCACGCGTCGTCCATCTGCCGCGTCCAGTGTTCGCCGAGATGGTCCTTCGCGGTGTCGTGCACCACCCGCAGCAGCGGCGGGAACATGTCCGGCGTGACCCCGTACGCGCGGTGCGATTCCACTTCGAACGAAAGGTAATGGTCGTCGATCTCTTCCGGCCGCGACATCACGAGCTGCAGCACGTCCTGCATCATGCGGCCGAGCATGTACTCGTCCATGTGACTCATCAGGGCCGCGAACTCGGGATAACGTTCGGCAAAGCGGCGGTACAGCTCCTGCGTCACGTCGCCGGCGCGTTCCGCGACGTACTCCAGGGATGCCACAACGGGATCGTGTCCGGCCATCAGCCACCTCCGTTCTTAACCCATAGCTAGAATACCACTTCGGTTCTGATAATATGCATCTGGCGTGATGGTTTGTTCTCGAGGAGCTTGGTGAGCAGCTCTGCCGGTCGACGCCTGGGCTATAAGGCCGTGACCGCGGCTTCGTTGGTGGCCGCGGCGCTCGGGGTGGTGCTGCCGGTACTGCCGACGACGCCGTTCCTGCTGCTGGCCGCCTGGTCGGCGTCGCGCCACTCGCCCGAGCTCGAGGCGCGGCTGCTGGCACATCCGAAATACGGACCGGCGCTGCGCGCCTGGCGTCAGGAACGGGCGCTGTCCCGTCGGACCAAGCTCATCGCGCTGACCACGCTCGCCGCGAGTCTGGCGGTGACGGTATCGCTCGCGCTGCCGCTGCCGGTCAAGCTCGCGGTGTCGCTGCTGCTGCTGGCAGTCGGATCCTGGCTCGCGATGCGGCCGGAGCCCGGCACGATCCGCCCGGGAAGCACGCGCCCGTGAGGCTGACCCGTTACACCGACTACAGCCTGCGCGTGCTGATGTATCTGGCGGTGCGCCCGGACAACTTCGGTACGATCCAGTCCATCGCCGAGGCGTACGGCGTGTCGCGCAACCATCTGATGAAGGTGGTGCAGGAGCTGAACCGCCGCCGCTACATCGACACCGTACGCGGCAAGGGCGGCGGCATGCGCCTGCGCCTGCCGCCGGAGCGGATCAACGTCGGCCAGGTGGTACGCGACATGGAGAGCGATCTCGCGCTGGTCGAGTGCTTCGGCCCGAACAACCGCTGCGTGATCACGCCGGAGTGCCGACTGAAGAACGTGCTGGGCGACGCGATGAACGCGTTCATGGCCGTTCTCGATCGCTACACCCTCGCGGATCTGGTCGCGGATCCGGATCCGCTGCGCCGGCTGCTCAACATTCCGGTGGTGGAGGTCGTCTGAGCCCAGCGTCGTCGTAGGAGCGAGCTCCCGTTTGATCTGGATCGCCTCTGCGGCAGATCGCGATCTGGCGATCGCTCCTGCAGGCTCGCAGACGCTGGACGCTCGTCACGCCTTGAAGGATGCTAGCGACTCTCTGATGGCCACGTGGCTTCCGATGCTGACGTTGCTGCTGGTCTGGTCGCTGGCCGCCGGGGCATCGGCCCCTCCCGCCGAGTCCGCAAACCTCGAGGAGATCCTGGTCGTCGCCGCGCGGCTGCCGCGTCCGGTGGAGGACGTGGTGGGTTCAGTGGACGTGATCGACGGTGACAGTCTCTCGGATCGCATCGCGATCGATGCCGGCGACGTGGTCCGCTACACGCCGGGCGTGAGCGTCACGCGTGCGGACACGCGATTCGGCGCCACCGAGTTCACGATACGCGGCCTTTCCGGCAACCGCGTCACGACGCTGATCGACGGCGTGCCGGTGGCCGATCAGTTCGACATCGGCAGCTTCTCCAACGCCGGCCAGGACTACCTGACGCCGGAAGCCATCGCTCGGGTCGAGATCCTGCGGGGACCGGCCTCCACGCTGTTCGGCAGCGACGCGATGGGCGGCGTGGTCGCCGTGCTGACGCGGGATCCCGAGTACTACCTCGACGGACGCCGGTTCGGCTCCTCGGCCGGCATGGCCTGGTCCGGCGCGGATGATGCCCGAAGGGTCAGCGGCGCGGTCGCCGGCCGACACGGTGCGTGGAGTGGCCTGTTCCAGGGCTCGCGGCTGCGTTCGGACGAGCGCGATGCCGCCGGCACCGACGCGGAGGAGCCGCTCGAGCGCGACCGCCGCGCCGCGCTCGTGAAGCTCGTCTACGAGCTGCCCCGTGGCGACGCGCTGCGCCTGACCGGGCAGGTGTTCGACGAACAGGTGGAAAGCCGACCGGAGGCCGTGCTCGGCTACGGCCGTCAATTCGTCAACACGACCGAGCTTGCCGGCAACGACGAGCGGCGCCGTTACGCCGTGCAGCTCAGCTACGAGTTCACGCCGGAGGCGCGTTGGGCAGAGTCCGGCCGGCTCAGCCTGTTCGCGCAGCGCAGCCGCACCGAGGCGAACACGCGGGAGCGCCGCGAGCGGCTCGATCCGCCGGTCGAGATCCGCCGCGGCTTCGACTACGCGTTCGACGATCTCGGTGTGGTCGCCGATTTCGACAGCCGCTTCGCGCTCGGCACGACGCAGCACCGGCTCGGCTGGGGTGTGAGCGTGCGGCGCTCACACGTGAAGGAGCGGCGCGACGGCTGGCAACGGGATCTCGTCAGCGGCGCCACTACCTCGACGCTGCTCGGCGAGAACCTGCCGGTGCGGGACTTTCCGAACTCCACGATCACCGAATCCGCCGTCTACCTGCACGACGAGGTGTTCCTCGGCCCGGTGACGCTGATCCCCGGCGTGCGTTTCGAGCACTACCGACTCGATGCCGACGCCGACAACCTGTACCGCGAGGATTTTCCGGACCTGCCGGTGGAAGACGTCGAGGAGTTCGCGTTCGCGCCGAAGCTCGGCGCGCAGTGGCAACTCGGCGAGCGGTCCGATCTGTTCGCGCAGTACGCGCGCGGCTTCCGCGCGCCGCCCTTCGAGGACGTGAACATCGGGCTCTCCTATCTGGTGCCGTTCCCGGTCCAGGCGCTGCCGAACCCGGATCTGCAGGCGGAATCCTCCGACGGGCTCGAGATCGGCTTCGCGCATCACGCCGATCGCTGGCAATCCCGGGTGACCCTGTTCGGCGCCGACTACGACGACTTCATCGAATCGAAGGCGAGCCTGGGCGTCGATCCGCAAACCGGCGTGCTGCTGTTCCAGTCGCGCAACCTCGAGCGCGCCCGCGTGTACGGCGTCGAGCTGTCGGTCACGGCACGGCTCAGCGAAACGCTGGGCCTGGAAGCGGCGGGGAGCTGGACGCGGGGCGAGAACCGTGAGTCGGACGAGCCGCTGGACACCGTCGATCCGCCCTCCGTGACGGCGCGTCTGCATTGGCAGCCGAACGCGCGCTGGTGGGCCGGGCTCGCGGTGCGGGCGGCGGCTGCGCAGCACCGTGTGGACGACTCGGAGGCGGAGCTGTTCGAGCCGGGCGGCTATCTGACACTCGATCTCACCGGCGGCTATGCGCCGAGCGAAAGCCTGGCGATCCGCGCGGGTGTATTCAACCTGAACGACCGCCGCTACTGGCATTGGTCGTCGGTTCGGGGACGTCCCGCGGACGACCCCCTCGTCGAGCTGCTGGCGGCACCCGGCCGCTACGCAGCGGTTTCGGTCGCGCTCCGCCTCTGAGGACTCGGCCGGTTTCGTTCGTCAGTCGGGAGAACATCCATGAACAAGCACACGCTGGCTCGTCTGCTGACCGCGGCGGTCTGGGGTCTCGTGTTGCCGGCAATGGCCGTCGGCGCGGCGCCGGCCGTCGAATCCGACGATCCGGCGCTGCAGCAGCGCCTGGAAGCCGGCCGGCAGGGCTACGAGGCGTACTGTCAGTCCTGTCACCAGCCGACCGGCGCCGGCATGGCACGGGTGTTCCCGCCGCTCGCGGGATCGGATTATCTGCTCGAGGACAAGGCGCGCGCGATCGAGACCGTGCTGGCCGGCCGGTCCGGGCCCATCGTGGTGAACGGCGAGATCTACGACGCGGTGATGCCTCACCTGAGCTACCTGAGTGATCAGCAGGTGGCGGATGTCCTGAGCTACGTGCTGAACGCGTGGGGCAACGACGGCGGTCTGGTCGGGCCCGCCGAGGTGGCGGAGCAGCGCACGCGACTGGCGGGCGCCGCCGGTGCCGAGGGTGGTCCGCACCCGGGTGTGCAGACGCCGCGCCTGATCTACGAGGGCGGTGCGTCGAGCCCGGTGGGTGCCGCCGAGCTGCAGCAGATGGTCTCCACCGAGGGCCCGCCGATGACCCGGCAGGAGTTCGAGCAGGCGAGCGAGATCTACTTCCAGCGTTGTGCGGGTTGTCACGGCGTGTTGCGTCGAGGCGCTACCGGCAAGCCGCTGACGCCGGACGTCACTCGCGCCAAGGGCACACCGTACCTGAAGACGATCATCAACTACGGCACGCCGGCCGGTATGCCGAACTGGGGCACGTCCGGTGACCTCTCGCCGGAGCAGATGGACGTGATGGCGCGCTTTCTCCAGCATCCGCCGCCGGCGCCCCCGGAGTGGGGCATGCGGGAAATGCGCGAGACCTGGAAGTTGCTGGTGCCGCCGGAGCAGCGCCCGGACAAGCCGCAGCACCGCTACGACACGGGCAACTTCTTCGCGGTCACGCTGCGCGACAGCGGCGAGGTCGCGATCATCGACGGCACGAGCAAGGAGATCGTCACGATCGTTCCCACCGGCTACGCGGTGCACATTTCGCGGCCGTCCGCGTCGGCGCGGTACATCTACACGATCGGCCGTGACGCGCGCATCGACATGATCGATTTGTACATGAACCCGCCGCAGCGAGTCGCGGAGATCAAGATCGGCCTGGAGGCGCGCTCCGTGGAGACCTCGAAGTACGAGGGCTACGAGGACAAGTACGCGATCGCCGGCGCCTACTGGCCGCCGCAATACGTGCTGATGGACGGCGACACGCTCGAGCCGCTGAAGATCGTCTCGACGCGCAGCATGACCGTGGACACCCAGGAGTATCACCCGGAGCCGCGGGTCGCCGCGATCGTCGCGTCGCACCAGCATCCGGAATTCATCGTCAACGTGAAGGAGACCGGGCTGATCAAGCTGGTCAACTACCAGGACATCGACAACCTGCGCGAGACCACCATCGATGCCGCGCGCTTCCTGCATGACGGCGGCTGGGACAGCACCCGGCGCTACTTCCTGACCGCCGCGAACCAGTCGGACAAGATCGCGGTGGTGGACTCGCGCGATCAGAACCTCGAGGCGCTGGTGGACGTGACGTCGATCCCGCATCCGGGCCGGGGCGCCAACCTGATCGATCCGGAATTCGGCCCGGTCTGGGTGACCAGCGCGCTCGGCAGCGCCGAGATCACCTTCATCGGCACCGACCCGGAGGGGCATCCCGAGCACGCGTGGAAGGCGGTGCGGGTGCTGCAGGGTCAGGGCGGCGGCTCGCTGTTCGTGAAGACGCACCCGAAATCGCGGAACCTGTGGGTCGACACGACGCTGAACCCCGACGAGAAGATCAGCCAGTCCGTGGCGGTGTTCGACATCGACGATCCGGAAGCGGGTTACGAGGTTCTACCTATTGCCGAATGGTCCGGCATCAGGGAAGGTGCGCGAAGGGTGGTGCACCCGGAGTACAACAAGGCGGGCGACGAGGTCTGGTTCTCGGTGTGGAACGCGCTCGATCAGCCATCGGCCATCGTGGTGGTCGACGACAAGACCCGGAAGCTGAAGGCGGTGATCAAGGACGAGCGCCTGATTACGCCGACCGGCAAGTTCAACGTGTACAACACCGCCCACGAGATTTACTGAGGGCAGTGAACAATCTGTGGGAGCGGCCTCCGGGCCGCGAACCGGATCGGAGCTCGCGGCCCGGAGGCCGCTCCCAGAGGAGGGAGCCCGGAAGTTCGCGGCCGGAGGCCGCTCCCACAGAAGGGTACGACCATGGAATTCGCCATCTCCGAAGAAGCGCGCATCGTCGAGGACCAGGTCCTGCGGATGCTGAACGAGGACATCATCCCCGCCGAGCGCGTCTACGCGCAGGAAGCGAAGGAGACGCCGGACGGCGAAGACCCGCCGGTGATGCGGCGGCTGCGGGCGAAGGCGAAGGAACTGGGGCTGTGGAACCTGTTCCTGCCGGATCCCGAATGGGGCGCGGGGCTGTCGAACCACGACTACTCGATCCTCTGCGAGCACATGGGCCGCTCGGCGCTGGCGCCGCGGGTGTTCAACTGCGCCGCGCCGGACACCGGCAACGCCGAGATCCTCGCCGAGTTCGGCACGCCGGAGCAGAAGCAGCGCTGGCTGAAACCGCTGCTCGACGGCGAGATCCGTTCCTGCTTCTCGATGACCGAGCCGGAGGTATCCGGCGCCGATCCGACGGGCCTGCGCACGCTGGCGGTGCGCGACGGCGACGAGTGGGTGATCAACGGCCACAAGTGGTTCACCAGCGGCGCCGTGGGCGCCGCGTTCGCGATCGTGATGGTGGTGACCAATCCGAAGGGCGCGCCGCACGAGCGGGCGTCGATGATCATCGTGCCGACCGATGCGCCCGGCTTCAACCTGATCCGCTCCGTGCCGGTGATGGGGCACAGCGGCGGCGGCGGGCACTGCGAGATCCGCTACGAAGACTGCCGCGTGCCGGCGGAGAACCTGCTCGGGCCGGAGCACGGCGGCTTCATGATCGCCCAGGCGCGGCTCGGACCGGGCCGCATCCATCACTGCATGCGCGCGATCGGCATGGCCGAGCGGGCGTTCGAGATCATGTGCCGGCACGCGAACCAGCGCGAGGTCGGCGGCGTGAAGCTCGCCAAGAAGCAGATCGTGCAGGACTGGATCGCCACGTCGCGGATGGAGATCGATCAGGCGCGCCTGCTCACCCAGTACGCCGCGTGGAAGATGGACACCGCCGGCAAGCGCGAAGCGCGCCAGGAGCTGTCGATGGTGAAGGTGGTCGTCCCGAACATGATGATGACCGTGCTCGACCGCGCGATTCAGTGCCTCGGCGCGCTCGGCGTCTCGGACGACACGCCGATCGCCGCGATGTGGCGCAACGGCCGCGCATTGCGCATCGCCGACGGCCCGGACGAGGTGCACAAGATGGTGATCGCGCGCCGGGAGCTGAAACGATTCGCGTGAAGGGGCTTGTTGTGGGAGCGGCCTCCGGCCGCGAACCTCCGGAAGTTCGCGGCCGGAGGCCGCTCTCACAGTATCTCAGCTTTCCCACAGATCTCGGTTCAGCCGATCACGCGGTCGCCGCGTCCACCCGCGGCCGGCTGACGATCGGCGCGTAGCTGATCGCGAACGCGCCGAACGCCAGCACCCAGAGAGCCGCCGACAGCCCGACCCAGGTCACGTAGCCGGCGGGCCACAGCAGCGGCCCGAACACGCGCGCCAACGCGGCGAGATGGATCGCCGCGAACATGAAGGTCTCCGCCGGGCCGGCGGCGAGCGGCCGGCCGGTGTGGCCGAGCGCGCTCCGCGTCATCATCGCCAGCATCAGCCCGGCCATCGCGCCCACCGACAACGCGTGCAGCGCGAGCGGCGACATCAGCCCCGGCACCACATCGACGCTCGCGCGCAGCAGCAGGTGCACCGGCAGCCACAGGTAGCCGAGCGGCAGCACCAGCAGCAGCACGTTGCTGCGCGTCTTCCACGGCTGCCAGCCGAGCCAGCGGACCAGGTGCGCGAGCGCGGCGAGCACGAACACGAAGCTGAGCAGCCACGCCGGGAGCTCGGCCGCGAAACCGGTGAGGTCGAGCAGAATGACCAGCGCGAGCCCGCCGAGCGCGACGCCCTCCACCAGCGGCCAGCGCTTCGGCTGGAGCCCGCGGATCGCGTTCGCCGAGAACGCCGGGGTGACGCGCCCGCCGATCACCGCGAGCAGCATGGCCACCAGATCCATCGCCACGGTCTGGGAGCGCGCCGCCCAGAGCGGGTCGACCCAGCCGCGATAGGCGCCGTGGTGGGTGGCCGAGAGCAGCGCCAGCGTCAGCAGCAGCGGCACCACGAACGCGTTGCGGCGGTTCCGCGCCTGCCAGAGCGGCACCGCCAGCGCCAGCGCGAGCAGCGGCAGATACGCGAGATCCACCGCGACCGCGAGCGGCGCGGGACCGGTGAGCATCAGCACGCGGCCGAGCACCCAGACGCCGAACAGCGCCGCGAGCGTGGCGCCCGCCGGCGTCATGCGCCCGGTCCACGCACGCACCGCGGTGAGCAGGAAACCGCCGATCACCGCCGGCGCGAAGCCGAACACCATCTCGTGGGCGTGCCACGCGAGGCCGGGGAGTGTCGCTGAGAACGGCAGCCAGCCGGCGTAGGCCCCGTACCAGGCCGGCACCGCCAGCGTCGCGAACACCGCGGCGCCGAGGTAGAACGGGCGGAAACCGATGGAGAACAGCGCGCTCGACATCACGGGGCCCTCGTCAGCGGCGGCGTTCCAGGTAGGACTTCAGCGCCACCGCCTGGTTGTGCCGCTCGTCGCGGGCGCTGTACACCAGTGTGACCTTACCCTTGCGCAGCGCGGCACGAATGGGTTCGAGCGCTTCGGGGTTGCTGTCGAGCTCGGCGAAGTAGCGCTCGAGGAATCCTTCCCAGCGCTCCGGCTCGTGGCCGTACCACTTGCGCAGTGCCGCGGACGGCGCCGCATCGCGCGCCCAAAGGTCGACCTTCAGGTCGTCCTTGCGCACGCCGCGCGGCCACAGCCGGTCCACCAGCACCCGGAAGCCGTCGCCCGGCGCCGCCGGCTCGTAGGCGCGTTTGATGTGCAATTCAGATCGAGCCATCGCGCCTGAAGATGTAACAGGAGCGCGTGGAGCGGGGCAAGCCCGCAATTCCCACAGGATGCTCGAGTCGCGCCGCCACGGGGATTTTGGCAAACTCGCTTCGCACCGCAGGGGGCAGGCAGCCTAGAGGAAACCATGCAAGACGAGGCCCGCTTGATCGAAGCGTATGCGTCGATCATCGCCGAGATCGACGACGTCACCCGACCGGGGGTGCTGGATACGCCGAAACGGGCGGCCAGGGCGATGCTGTTTCTGACCCGCGGCTACACCCAGAGCCTGGAGGAGGTCGTCAACGGCGCGCTGTTCCCCACCGAGAACCGCGAGATGATCGTCGTGCAGGACGTCGAGCTCTACTCGCTATGCGAGCACCATCTGCTGCCGTTCATCGGCAAGTGCCACGTCGGCTACATCCCCAACGGCCGCGTGCTGGGGCTGTCGAAGGTCGCCCGGGTGGTGGACATGTTCGCGCGCCGGCTGCAGATCCAGGAAGAGCTGACCTATCAGATTGCCGACGCGCTGCAGCGGGTCACCGGCGCGGAGGACATCGGGGTGATCATCGAGGCCCAGCACCTGTGCATGATGATGCGCGGCGTCGAGAAGCAGAACTCGCTGATGAAGACCTCCGCGATGCTCGGCGCGTTCCGCGACAATCCGTCGACGCGGGCGGAGTTCCTGAATCTGGTGAAGACGCGATAGGGAATTTCGGCGGTTCGCGGCCGGAGGCCGCTCCCACATCCTCACGGCCGCCGGCGTATCACCAGGTCCTGCTGTGCGACGCCGATCGGTCCCTGCAGGTCGTACAGTGTCGTCCGGGTGAGGCCGATCCCGGTCGGCTCGACGACCGTCTCGCTCGCCACGCCGATCCACTCGCCGTCCGCCGGCCGGTGCAGGTACACGGTCAGATCCGGGTTCGTGAACAGGTATTCGTCGAACGGCAGCGGCGTGCTGATGCCGTTGCCGAAATCGGCCGCGGCGACGGCGCGCGCCGCGGGCGAGGGTGGCGTGTCGGGCAGCACCGGCACGGCGAGGCGGAACCAGGCCGCGGCGCGGCCGCCGGTGAGCTCGCTTTCGAGGCGCGTCTCCATCGCGGTGCTGTGGAATGCGGTCCCGGTCGGCATGCCGCGGAACGACGCCGGCTCGGTGCAGGCGGCCGGCGGACGCAGCGGACCGCGGCCGACCGGCGCCGGCAACCCGAGCGGCTCGCAGCGCTGCAGCAGCACCGTCGCGCGTGCCACTGTCGTGGTCTCGTGCGACAGCGTGAGGGCGATGCGGCGCACGGTACGGCCGCGCCCGGCTTCCGTCGCCACCGAGAGCGGCGCGAGCGGCACCGGCCGCATCAGTTCCATCGTCAGGCGCACGACCTGCCAGTCCGGCTCGGCGACCAGCCCTTCCGCGAGCGTCACCAGCAGCGCCGCCGGCGCGCCGCCGTGCTGCGCGCCGGGATCCCACGGCCCCCGGCAGAACTCGGCCGGCACGAAGCGTTCGCCGTCGCGGTGATAGAGCGGGTCGAGCTGGGGAATCGAAACCACGATACTGCTCCTCGATGCTGCTTGCAGAGCGGGTTGCGGTGCCGGGATGATAGCGCCCGCATCCGCCGCCGTACCGTCCGCGCCCGAGAAGCCCGCCGTCGATGAAGCACGCGCTGCCGCGTTCCCGATACCGCTCCGTCAGCCCGCTCACGGTGCTCAGCGTGCTGGTGGCGGCGCTGATCGCGCTGCCGGTGCTGGCGGTGGTACTGCAGGCCGTGCAGCCGGCCGGGGCGGTCTGGGCCCACCTCGCGAGCACCGTGTTGCCCCGCTACCTGGTGAACACCGCCTGGCTGATGGTCGGAGTCGGCGGCGGCGTGCTGCTGATCGGCGTCGGCGCCGCCTGGCTGGTGGCGATGTGCCGGTTTCCGGGACGGGGCGTCTGGGAATGGGCGCTGCTGCTGCCGCTCGCGGTGCCGACCTACGTGATCGCCTACGCGTACACCGACTTCCTGCAGTACGCCGGGCCGCTGCAGAGCGCGTTGCGCGAGCTGTTCGGCTGGCAGCGCGGCGACTACTGGTTTCCGCCGATCCGCTCGCTCGGCGGCGCGATCGTGGTGATGACGCTGGTGCTGTACCCGTACGTCTACCTGCTCGCCCGGGCGGCGTTTCTCGAGCAGTCGACGCGAGTGCTCGAGGTCGGCCGCACGCTCGGCCGCGGACCATGGCGCCTGTTCGGGTCGGTGGCCCTGCCGCTGGCGCGGCCGGCGATCGCCGGCGGCGCGGCGCTCGCGCTGATGGAGACGCTGAACGATTTCGGAGCGGTGCAGCACTTCGGTGTCGACACGTTCACCACCGGCATCTACCGCACCTGGTTCGGGCTCGGTGAGGCGCGGGCGGCCGGCCAGCTCGCGTCGCTGCTGCTCGCGTTCGTCGTGGTGCTGGTGCTGCTGGAACGTCTCTCGCGCGGGCAGGCGCGCTTCTACCAGACCGCGGGCCGCTATCACGAGCTGCCCCGCTATCCGCTCACCGGCGCCCGCGCCGGGCTCGCGGTCCTCGCCTGCGCGTTGCCGGTGACCCTCGGCTTCCTGCTGCCGGCGACGCTGCTCGCCGAGATGGCGATCACCGCCGGCGATCCGCTGCTCGGCACGCGCTTCCTCGAGCTCGCGACCAACAGCCTGACTCTGGCGACGGCGGCCGGCGTGCTGGCGGTGGCGCTCGCGCTGCTCATCGGCTACAGCCTGCGCTTCGCCGCCGGCCGGGTGACCGCGAGCGCGGCGCGGGTCGCCGCGATGGGTTACGCGATTCCGGGCTCGGTGATCGCGGTCGGTGTGCTGCAGCCGCTCGGCGCGGTCGATAGGTACCTGAACGCGGCCTGGCCGGAATGGCTGGGGCCGGCGCCGGGGCTCGTGCTGAGCGGCACCGTGGTGGCGCTGGTCTATGCGTACCTCGTGCGTTTCCTCGCGGTGTCGCTGAATACGGTGGAGGCGAGCCTCGAGAAGATCACCCCGAGCATGGACGGCGTTGCCCGCACGCTCGGCTTCGGCCCCGCGCGCACGCTCGCCCGCGTGCACCTGCCGCTGACCCGCTCGAGCCTGCTCGCGGCCGGCATCCTGGTGTTCGTCGACGTGATGAAGGAGTTGCCGGCCACCGTGATCCTGCGGCCGTTCGATTTCGACACGCTGGCGGTGCGCGCCTACGAGCTCGCCTCGGACGAGCGCTTGAGTCAGGCGTCCACCGCGTCGCTCGCGATCGTCGCGGTCGGCATCGTGCCGGTGATTCTGCTGTGCCGCGCGATGGTGCGGACGCGCCGCGCTCAGACCGCCGCAGCCTCGGCCGGGAACACGAACACCTGCGATTCGTCGAGCGCGAGCTCGACGCACTGACCCGGCGCCGGCAACTGCACGCCGGGCACGTGGGCGTGCAGATGGTACTCGCGGCCGTCCTCGTCGTGCACGCAGAGGTGGATCAGGCTGTAGCGGCCGAGCAGGCGTGACGCCAGCACGTGGCTGCCGCCGGCGGCGGCCTCTCGGATGCGTACGATGCGCACCGCCTCCGGGCGCAGCAGCACCGACACCGACGCACCTTCCGGGTGTCCGGGCGCCGCCACCGGGCCGAGCGGCGTGCGCACCGCGCCGCCCTCCACCCGGCCGGGCAACTCGTTCAGCTCCCCGAAGAAGCGCGCGACGAAGCGGTTCACGGGCTTGCAGTAGAGCTGCTCCGGGGTGCCGATCTGCACGATGCGGCCGGCCTGCATCAGCGCGATGCGGTCGGCCATGAACAGCGCCTCTTCCGGATCGTGGGTCACCAGCACCGTCGCCGAGCCGCTCGCCTTCAACGTGTGCAGCACGTCGTCGCGCACCTGGCTGCGCAGGCTCGTGTCGAGACTGGCGAACGGCTCGTCCATCAGCATCAGCGGCGGCGCCGGCGCCAGCGCGCGAGCCAGCGCGACGCGCTGCTGCTGGCCGCCGGAGAGCTGGTGCGGAAACACGCGCGCGTACTCGGCGAGGTGGAGCTGCTCGAGCAGCGCGCGGGCGCGCCGCTCCCGCTCGGCGGGCTTGAGCCGATCGAGACCGAACGCGACGTTGCCGAGCACGTTGAGGTGCGGGAACAGGGCCGAGTCCTGGAACACCAGCCCGACCTTGCGCCGCTCCGCCGGCAGCCAGATGCCGCTCGCCGGGTCGGCCACGGTGAGGCCGCGCAGCCGAATGCGTCCCTCCTGCAGCCGCTCGAGCCCCGCCGCGAGGCGCAGCAGCGTGCTCTTGCCGCAGCCGCTCGGGCCGAGCAGGCACAGTACTTCGTCCGGCCCGACCTCGAGGCTCACGTCGTCCACGGCCGCCGCCGCGGCGCCGCGACCCGGGCCGTCGCGGTAGCGGTGACTGACGTGGCTCATCTCGAGCATCTGGGCGTTCGGTTGCAGCTCCGCGGCGCTCATTCGGCTACGTTTCGCGCGCCGTCCGATGGGGCGAGCGTGAATCCCTCGCAAATGAAAGCTATTCTCGTTCGCCATTGTGTGGGATCGGCGCCGGGACTGTCCATGGCGCGATCCGTTGGCTGCGGGAAGTACCCATGAACACGATCGGCAGATTCGCGCTCCTGCTCGGGGTTCTCGTCGCGATGGCGGAAGCCGCCGTCGCAGCCGGGCAGGTCAACGTCTACTCGGCGCGCCACTACGACTCCGACGACGCGCTGTACCGGGCCTTCACCGATGCCACCGGCATCGAGGTGCGCGTGCTGCAGGGTGATTCGGATCAGCTCCTGGCGCGGATCCAGCGCGAGGGTCCGGCCAGCCCCGCGGACGTGCTGCTGACCGTGGACGTGGCGCGGCTGTGGCGCGCGGAGCAGGCCGGCGTGTTCGAGCCGGTGGAATCGGCCGTGCTGACCGAGCGCCTGCCCGCGCACCTGCGGCATCCGAAGGGGCTGTGGTTCGGCTTCAGCACCCGCGCGCGCTTGATCTTCTATCGGCCGGGCGCGGTCGAACCGGACGCGATCCGGACCTACGAGGCGCTGGCCGAGCCGGCGCTGCGCGGTCGCGTGTGCATCCGCTCGTCGAGCAACCCCTACAACCAGTCGCTGATCGCCTCGCTGATCGCGGCGAACGGCGTCGAGGCGACGGAGCGCTGGGCCCGAGGGCTGGTCGCCAATCTCGCGCGGTCTCCGCAGGGCGGCGATACGGACCAGCTCCGCGCGCTGGCGGCGGGTGAATGCGACGTGGCGGTCGCGAATCACTACTACTACGTGCGTCTCGCAGAATCCGACGACGCCGGCGACCGGGCGGTGGCCGACGCGGTGGCGGTCGTGCTGCCGAATCAGGGCGGGCGCGGCGCCCACGTCAACGTGGGCGGTGCGGGGCTGGTGCGGGGTGCGCCGAACCGTGCGAACGCGGTGCGTTTCCTGGAATTCCTGGCCTCGGACGAGGCGCAGGCGCTGTTCGCGGCCGGCAACTACGAGTTTCCGGCGGTCGCGAGCGTGCCGCCGCATCCGGCGCTCGAGTTCCTCGCCGACATGCGGGTCGACGCGGTGAACGTCAGCCTGCTCGGCGTGAACAACGCCGAGGCGGTGCGGATCGCCGACCGGGCGGGCTGGCGCTAGCTCGGCGGCATGGTAGCGCCGCCAGGCGCGGGCCCGCGACGCCGTTCCGTTCAAACGATAATCTCTTGCGCTTGATAATAATTCTCATTAGCATGCGGCTGCTCATCGTGGAGATTCCACCGTGCCTGCTACTGTGCGTGCTGTTGCGACGATCGCGTCGCTGCTCGTGACCGGCGTTGTCGTGGCGGAAGGGAGCGACGCTCCCGCGGAGGGATCGCTCGATCGGGCGGCGCCGCCGTTCGAACGGATGACCGTGGTCGGCAGCCGCAGCGCCGCCCAGGAGACGACCGGCGCCGCCAACTACGTGTCCATCGACGAGATCCGGATCTTTCAGCACACCGACCTGCATCGCACGTTGCGCCAGGTACCCGGTGTCTACGTGGTCGAGGAGGAAGGCTACGGGCTGCGTCCGAACATCGGCCTGCGCGGATCGGGCACCGACCGCAGCGCACGCATCGCGCTGATGGAAGACGGCGTGCTGATCGCGCCCGCTCCGTACGCCGCGTCGAGTGCCTACTACGTGCCGACCATGGCGCGCATGCACGCGATCGAGGTGCGCAAGGGCTCGGCGGCGGTGCGGCACGGGCCGCGCACGACCGGCGGCGCGGTCAATCTGATCTCCACGCCGATTCCGGAAGCGCCGCTCGGCGCCCGTGCCGAGGTGGTGCTCGGCGAGGACGACACGCTTCTCGCGCACGGCTACGTCGGCGGGCAGGGCGAGCAACTCGGCTTCCTGCTGGAAGGAGTGCGTCAGCAGACGGACGGCTTCAAGGATCTCGACGGCGGCGGCGAGACCGGCTACGAGCTCGACGACTATCTCGGCAAGCTGCGCTGGCGCAGCGCCGGGGACGCCCGGATCTATCAGGAGCTCGAGCTGAAGCTCGGCCGCACCGAGCAGACGTCGGACGAAACCTACCTCGGCCTCACCGAATCCGATTTCCGCCGCGATCCCTACCGCCGCTATCGGGGCTCTCAGCTCGACCGCTTCGACAGCGAGCACGAGCAGTACGAGCTGCGCCACTACGCCGCGCTCACCGAGGCTTTCGACCTGACGACCGTCGCTTACCGCAACGAGTTCGCCCGCAACTGGTACAAAGGCGACTCGGTCGGCGGCGTCGGATTGGACGACGTACTCACGGACCCGGTGACGTTCGCCGACGAGCTCGCGTGGCTTCAAGGCGCGGACAGCCCCGACGATGCCATCGTGCTGCGCAACAACAACCGTGAGTACGTGGCGAAGGGTGTGCAGACCATCCTCGGCTGGACGCCGGATTGGAATACGTCCGTCGAGCACGCGTTCGAGCTCAGCGTCCGCTACCACGAGGACGAGGAAGACCGGCTGCAGGATGACGACGCCTACCGGATGGCCGGCGGGCGCCTCGAGCTCACGAGCGACGGCGCGCCGGGCTCCCAGGACAACCGGGTCGGCGAGGCCGAGGCCTGGAGCGTGTATCTGCAGGACGAGATTCGCCTCGGCCGGTGGATCCTCACGCCCGGGCTGCGCTACGAATCCATCGACCTCACGCGCCGCGACTACGACCGGGCGGATCCGAATCGGGACACGGGTCCGACGAACGTCCGGCGCCACAGCGTCACCGAGTGGATACCCGGCATCGGCGTGCTGTATCGGCTGAACGAGGAAGTGAGCCTGCTCGGCAGCGTGCACCGCGGCTTCAATCCGCCCGGGCCGGGATCCGACGCGGACCCGGAGCGCAGCGTGAACTACGAGGCCGGCATCCGCTACACCGGCCCCGCCGTCGCCGCGGAAGCGATCGCGTTCTACAACGACTACGACAACCTCGTCGGCACCTGCACGCTGTCGTCCGGCGGGGATTGCGTGGTGGGCGAGCAGTTCGACGGCGGCGAAGTCGAGATGTACGGGCTCGAGCTGACCGGTTCCGCGGAGCTCGCCGCCGGCCCCTTCACCGTGCCGCTGCGGGCCAGCTACACCTGGTCGCAGGCCGAATTCGAGAACGCCTTCGAGAGCGGCTTCGAAGAGTGGGGCACGGTGGAGCGCGGCGACGAGCTGCCGTACCTGCCGGAGCACCAGCTTCAGCTCGGCGCGGGACTGGCCGCGGCCCGCTGGCGCGCCGATCTCACCGCCACCTACGCGGGTGAAATGCGCGTCGTCGCCGGCCGCGGCGATCCGCCGTCCGACGAGCGGGTGGACGATCACTGGATCGTGGACCTCGCCGTCACCGTCGACCTGAACGAGCGCCTCGCGCTGTTCGGCCGCGTCGAGAACGTGTTGGACGACGACTACCTCGCCTCGCGGCGCCCGGCCGGTCTGCGGCCCGGACGACCGCGGACGGCGCTGGTGGGGGCGCGCGTCACGTTCTGAAGCCCCATAATG
Organism: Pseudomonadales bacterium; assembly: GCA_036381275.1. Lineage (GTDB taxonomy): Bacteria > Pseudomonadota > Gammaproteobacteria > Pseudomonadales > Azotimanducaceae > UBA7803. The sequence continues at coordinate 26,992 of DASVDC010000102.1, forward strand.
GGCAGCATGGACGGCTGCCTCCCGCTGATCCGGTTGTCGCCGCGGGATTTCGATGCCGCGTTGTTCGACCTCGACGGCGTTCTGACCCGCACGGCGGAGCTGCACGCGGCCGCGTGGAAGCGGCTGTTCGACGAATTTCTCGCGGACCGGCAGCGCCGGCACGGCGGTAGCTTCGTGCCGTTCGACGACGACGTCGACTATCGGCGTTACGTCGACGGCAAGCCGCGCGAAGACGGCGTGCGCAGCTTTCTCGAATCCCGCGACATCCGGCTACCGGACGAGCTGCCGGCCGGGGAGGCCGGCGACTCGGTACGGGACCTCGCCCGGCGCAAGGACGGCTACTTCCTGGAACGGCTCGCCGATCAGGGGGTCGCGGTGTACGACGCGGCCGTCGATCTCGTCCGGGGGCTCCGGCGCGCGGGCATCCGCACCGCGGTGGTTTCGTCGAGCCGCAACTGCGCCGCGATCCTGGACGCCGCGGGTATCACGGAGCTGTTCGACGTCCGGGTCGACGGCAACGACCTGGCCAAGCGCCATCTGCGCGGTAAACCGGCGCCCGATGCGTTCCTGGAGGCGGCGGCGCAGCTCGGCGTCGAGCCATCCCGAGCCCTGATCGTGGAGGATGCGGTCGCCGGCGTCGAGGCGGGCCGGGCGGGCGGCTTCGCGCTGGTGATCGGGGTGGACAACGGCGGCCAGTCGCAGCGCCTGCGTACCGCGGGAGCGGACGTAGTGGTGTGCAGCCTCGCCGAAGTGGAGCTCACCCACGCGGCCCCGTCCGGCTGGTCGCTCGTCTATACGAGCTTCGATCCCGTCACCGAGGGTCGCCGCGAAGCGCTCTGCGCGCTCGGCAACGGCTACTTCGGAACCCGCGCCGCGATGCCGTGGGCGCGCGCGGACGGCGTGCACTATCCGGGCTGCTACCTGGCCGGGGGCTACAACCGGATGGAGACCGAGATCGAAGGCCGCGTCGTCGAGAACGAAGACCTGGTGAACCTTCCCAACTGGCTCGATCTGCGGTTCCGGCTGGAGGGGGACGATGCGTGGTTCGACCTGCGCCGGGTGAGCGTGTCGTCTTTCCGGCAGGAGCTGGACCTGCGCCACGGGGTGCTGCTGCGCTGTCTCGTGTTCGAAGACGCCGCGGGGCGTCGCAGCCGCGTGGAGGAGCGGCGCTTCCTCTCGATGGCGAACATGCACGTCGCGGCGCTCGAGCTGTCGCTGACGGCCGAGAACTGGCGCGGGCGGGTCATGCTGCGTTCCGGAATCGACGGGCGCGTGGTCAACGCCGGTGCGAAGATCTACGCGCCGTTCAACAACCGCCATCTGGTGCCGCTCGAGGAACGCGCGCTCGACCGCGAGACGATCCTGCTGCTGGTGCGGACCACCCAGTCGCAGCTTCGTGTGGCGCAGGCAGTGCGCACGCGGATCGCGCTGGACGGCCGCCCGCACGAACCCGTGCGCGAGCTCGTCACCCGCGAAGGCTACGTCGGCCAGTCGTTCGAGGTGACGCTCGCCGAAGGCCAGACGGTGACGATCGAGAAGGTTCTGGCGATGCACACGTCGCGCGATCTCGCGATCTCGGAACCCGGCGTGAACGCCGAGAAGACGATCGCGCGCGCGGACGGCTTCGCGGCGCTCCTCGCCGCGCACGAGCTCGAGTGGAAGCTGCTCTGGCGCCGCTTCGACATTCACCTCCGGCCGAGCGCCGGCGGCTTCAACCTGAACGTGCCGATGCTGCTGCGCATGAACATGCTGCACCTGCTGCAGACGTCGTCGCACCACTCGATCGGGCGGGACGTCGGTGTGCCGGCGCGCGGCCTGACCGGCGAGCACTACCAGGGACACATCTTCTGGGACGAGCTCTACATCTTTCCGACGCTGAACTTCCGCGCGCCGGAGATCACCCGGTCGCTGTTGATGTACCGCTACCGGCGGCTCGACGAGGCCCGCGCGGCCGCGCGTGAGGCGGGCTACGCCGGTGCGATGTTCCCGTGGCAGAGCGGCAGCGACGGGCAGGAGGAAACCCAGGAGCTGAACCCCAACCCGTTCTCCGGCCGGCTGGTGCCGGACAACAGTTGGCGCCAGCGCCACGTCGGCAGCGCGATCGCCTGGAACGTCTGGCAGTACTGTCGAATCACGCGCGACGAGAAGTTCCTGCAGTTCTACGGCGCGGAGATGATTTTCGAGATCGCCCGCTTCTGGGCCAGCATCGCCTCGTTCGACGCCGCGCGCGGACGCTACGAGATCCGGGGCGTGATGGGCCCGGACGAGTTCCACGAGGGCTATCCGGGCGAGACGCCGGCGGGCGTCGACAACAACGCCTACACCAACGTGATGGCGGCCTGGGTTCTGCTGCGGGCGCTCGATACGGTGGAGCGGCTGCCGCGCGTGCGCCGTCTCGAGCTCGAGGCGCGGCTCGGGCTCACCGCGGACGAGCTCGAGCGCTGGCGCGACGTCGCCCGGCATATGTACGTGCCCCTCGGCGAGGACGGGCTGATCCGCCAGTTCGACGGCTGGGACGCGCTCGAGGAGCTCGATTGGGATTCCTACCGCGCGCGGTACGGCAACATCCAGCGCCTCGATCTGATCCTCGAATCCGAGGGCGACACCGCGAACCGCTACAAGCTCTGCAAGCAGCCCGACGTGCTGATGCTGTTCTATCTGTTCTCGTCGGAGGCGCTCTGCGAGCTGTTCGCGCAGATGGGTTACCGGTTCGACCCCGCGTGGATCCCGCTGAACGTCGCCTACTACGACGCGCGCACGTCCCTCGGCTCGACGCTCTCCCGGGTGGTGCACGCCTGGGTGCTGGCACGGTCCAACCGCCCGCGCGCGATGGCGTACTTCGCCGACGCACTGCAGAGCGATTTGAACGACATCCAGGGCGGAACCACGGAGGAGGGCATTCATCTCGGCGCGATGGCCGGCACCGTCGACCTGATCCAGCGGGTCGCGCTCGGGCTCGAGATCATGGGCGACGCGCTGCGCATCGACCCGCGCCTGCCCGACGAGCTGGCCCGCCTCGACCTTCGGATCCACTATCGCGGCCACTGGCTCGACATCCGGCTGCGCACCGAGGAGCTGGTGCTGCGCTCCTGGGACAGCGTTGCGGAGCCGATCGACATCCTCGTGTGCAACGACCGCCACGTGGTCGAAGCGGGCGATCTCCTCAGCTTCCCTCTGAGACCGCAGGCCGCGCCGCCCGCCTGACGCCGAGGCTCACCCGCCGGCGAGGCGATCGGCTGAATCTGCAACAGCGCCCGAATCAAACGCACGAATACCCCGTTCACCCAAGTAGCGATGTCCCCTCTGGGATCGTGCGCCGGGTGACGGCCTCGAGGGGGTGGCGATGAGCGGAGAAGTCCGCTGCCTGGGCGCCCGGCACGAAAAGACATCGTTCTCGGCGCCCGGCGGCATCCGACTCGCGCAGCTGCATCGCCGGCGAGCTGGTGTCGACGTCGGCGTCGGAACCGGCGTGCCGCCGGCGGCGCGATGCGCGCGATCCTCGCACGACACCTTGAGGGCCGGGCATGGGTATCGAACAGCGCCCGAATCAATCGGAGGTCATCCGACGGTCACCGCGGCATTTTGATTCGGGCGATGTTGATGTCGAAGGCACCCCGAAGGATGGGCGGACCTCAGAATCGAACAGCGCCCGAATCGAATACCACCGAATCGCCGGCCGAGCCGCAACCGGGCCGGCAACTGGCGAGACCGCGGATGCCGAGTCGAGCCTGGTTTGATTCGGGCGCTGTATCCGTAGACTCACCACACACGGCGTTCGCCGGCTGAGCAGGAAGCGGCAGGCGGAGCAGCAGGAGAGCCGTCGAGGAGCGTGGCCGGAGTGGCCGTGGCGTCCTCCACGCCGGCTCGGGCTATGCACCCTTCGCCGGCATCGGCCGCGCCGTGCGATGCAATCGCGCCCGCCCGGTGATGTAATCAGCCGATCGTCAGCGGGAGGAGCATCGCATGAACGTCAACCGTCAGTGGGTCCTGGCCCGACGGCCGCGCGGCATGGTCAGTCGGGAAGACTTCGAGTACCGGGAGGTGCCGATCCCGCAGCCGGGCGAGGGGCAGCTCCTGCTGCGGAACCTCTACATGTCGTTCGACCCGACGCAGCGCGGCTGGATGGAGGATCGTGAGAGCTACCTGCCGCCGGTGCAGATCGGTGAGGTGATGCGGGCGGGGTCGGTGGCGCAGGTGGTCGAGTCGAGGCATCCGGACTACCGCAAGGGCGATCTGGTGCAGACGACGGGCGGCTGGCAGGACTTCGTGGTGGTCGATCCCGCCGCCGGGATCATCGGCGCGAACAAGCTGCCGCCCGGCGTGTCGCCGGTGCACGCGCTCGGCGTCCTCGGCGTGACCGGGCTCACCGCGTATTGGGGCCTGCTCGACCTCGGCCGGCCGCAGCCGGGTGAGACGGTGCTGGTCTCGGGGGCCGCGGGTGCCACCGGATCGGTGGCCGGGCAGATCGCGCGGATCAAGGGATGCCGGGTGATCGGCATCGCCGGCGGCGAGGAGAAGTGCCGCTGGCTCACCGACGTGGCGCGCTTCGACGGCGCGATCGATTACCGCCGCGAGGATGTCGACCGGCGCATCGGCGAGCTGTGCCCGAACAAGGTCGACGTGTTCTTCGACAACGTCGGCGGGCCGATCCTGGAAGCGGCACTGAACCACATCGGCATGCGCGCGCGCGTGGTGCTCTGCGGCGGCATTTCCGGCTACAACGACGTCGAGCCGCAACCGGGCCCGCGCAACCTGATGAATCTGGTGGTGATGCGCGCACGGATGGAAGGCTTCATCGTGCTCGACTACCTGGCGCGCTCGCAGCAGGCGATCACCGACCTGCTCGGCTGGGTGCAGAGCGGCGAGCTGCACCACCGGGAAGACATTCAGGAAGGCTTCGAGAACATCCCGGATACGTTGACGCGTCTGTTCACCGGGAAGAACTTCGGCAAGCAGCTCCTCCGGCTGGCGGACCCCGAATGACGATCACGCTTCGCTGCGGCCGGTTCGAGATCGAGCTGGCGCCGGCCTGCGGCGGCAGCGTCGCCGCGTTCCGGATGGACGGCCGGGACGTGCTGCGGCCGGCACCGGCGGGGAGCGAAGACCCGCTCGAGATGGCCGCGTTCCCGCTGATCCCGTTTCCCGGAAGGATCGCGTTCGGCCGGTTCGGCTTCGGCGGCGCCCGGATCGAGCTGCCCGCGAACTTTCCGCCGGAGCCGCACGCGATTCACGGGCAGGCGTGGAAGGGCCGTTGGCAGGTGCAGGAGGCTTCGACCCGGCACGTGACCCTGCGCTACGAGTACCGGGAGGCGGCCTGGCCGTGGCCGTACCTCGCGCGGCAGCGCTTCGAGTTCGATGACGAGGGCCTGGCGCTCGAGATCTCGGTGCACAACCGCAGCGATCGGGCGATGCCGGCGGGACTCGGCTGGCACCCGTACTTCCCGAAGCCGGGCGCCCGGCTGGTCGGGCGGCTCGGCCGACGGTGGGCGTTCGACCGGGCGACGCTGGCGCCGACGCCGGACCACAACAGAGAGTCGGTCGACTGGCGCGAACCGCAGCCGGCCGAAGCGCTGCGCCTCGACGATGTGTTCGAAGCGGGCTCGGCCGAGATCGACGTGCTCACCGTCGCCCATCGGGTGACGCTCCGTGCCGGTGAGCCGTTCGGGTTCCGCGTGATCTACGCGCCGCCCGACCGGCCGTTCTTCTGCGTCGAGCCGATCAGCCAGGTACCGAACGCGGTGAACAGCACCCTGCCGCGTGCGCTCACCGGTCTGCGTGTGCTCGAACCGGGTGCGGCGTTATCGGGGGCGGTGCGCCTGGCGGTTCGCCCACCCGCGCCCGTCGCCGCATAGCCAGCTCGTTCTGGATCGCCGCGTGACGCTCGCGGGTGAGGTCGTAGTGGGAGAGGCACCAGATCGCGACCAGCGCGAATGCGCCCATCAGCGGTCCGTACAGGATCCCGAGGTTCACGATGGTCTCCGGCGCGACGTCGGCCGCGGTGCGGATGTCGACCCCGCGCGGCCAGTCGATCACGTCGAGACCGACGCCGGCCACCAGGTTGCCGAGCCCGGAGGTGCCCTTGGCCGAGAACGAGATCGCGCCGAAGAAGATGCCTTCCTGGCGCCGGTGAGTCTCGAGCTCGTGCTGGTCGGCGATGTCGGCCATCATCGAATTGAAGCTGACCGTGGATTGAATGGCGCCGACGCCCATCAGGAAGCGCACCACCAGCAGAATCCAGAACACCGCCGGCGAGCCGTTCTCGGGAAACAGGTCCGCGAGGCGCAGCAGCACCGGCGTCAGCTCGCAGACGGCGAACCAGGACGTACCGAGCACTACGGTGGTGTGCTTGTTGATGAACCTGTGCAGCAGCCGCGTGAACGGCGCACCGATCAGCGCGCCGATCGGCAGAATCAGGAACAGCACCAGCGTCTGGCTCGAGGACAGCTCCCAGAAATAGTTGAACATGTACAGGTTCAGCGCGCTGTCCAGGCCGACCATCACGAACAGGATCAGCACGCCGCTGAACAGCCAGCGGAACGTGCGGTTCTGCAACGCGCGGCCGGTGTCGCGCAGCACCCGCAGCAGCGCCTCGCCGAGTGACACCTGGGACGCCGGTTCGGGCGCGTGCAGATAGGGAATCCGGTGGCGCGTGCCCCAGCCGGACCAGAGCGCGGTGACGGCCATCAGCACCGCGATCGTCGCCCCGAACGGCCCGTAGTTCGACGGCTCGATCTGCCCGCCGCGCGCCTCGGTGAAGAACAGGCCGAAGCCCAGCACGTAGACCATCAGGCTGCCGAACGTGCTGAAGAACGTGCGCACGCTCACCACGGTGGTGCGCTCCTCGTAGTCGTCGGAAAGCTCCGCGCCGAGCGCGATGTGCGGCACGTGGAACAGCGTCATCGCCGCGCGCACCGCGACCACCGTCACCGTCAACCAGGCGAACAGCGCCCACTGGCCGCTGATGATCGCCGGGGGGAAGAACAGCAGGAAGAAGGCGACCGCGAGCGGCAGCGCGGACGCGAAGATGAACGGGTGTCGGCGTCCGAGCCTCGAATTCCAATTGTCCGACACCGAGCCGGCCAGCGGATCGGTGATCGCGTCGAACACCAGCGCGATGCCGAGCGCGAGCCCGGCGAGGGTGCCGGACAACCCCAGCACTTGGTTGTAGTAGAACAGCACGAAGGTGGCCATGGCCGTGTTCTTCAGCCCCTCGGCCACCTGACCGACGCCGTAGGAGAGCTTGGTCGCGGTAGTGAGCGGCGGTACTTCCGGGTCTGCCATGTCCTCCCCTGCGCGTCGGTGGCGGTTTTCGCGTGAAGCTACCACACCGGCCCGCGCGGTTGAAACGCGTTCCAAACGATGCTGGCACCGGCCCGCCGAATGCGTTAGCGTTCCCGGGGGCGGGTTCTACGTCCACACGATAAAGGGAGGAGCACCAAGTGGCCGAACCGACTTACCTGCCGTTGCTGAATTCGATTGCCGTCAACGAGGCCAAGGGCGAGAAGCTGCTCACGGTCTGGGCGAACGCCACCGCGGACAAGGAGCTCGAGTCGGTGCTGCGGTTCGTTGCGATACGCGAAGGCGAGCACGCCGCGGCGTTCACGAAGCGCATGTGCGAGCTCGGCTATCCGGTCTGTGAAGAGACGGCGTACCGGGCGTTCGAGAACTTCGACGAGATGCTGAAGTTCCTCGGCTCCGACGCGAGCGACGCCGAAAAGGTGGCGTGCATCCGCGGCAATGGCGATGCGCGAGCCGAACGCAAGGATCCGTTCGCGAAGTTCTTCAACGACACCAGCATCGATCCGCAGACCGGCGCGCTGCTCGGGCGCTTCATCTGCGAGGAACGCGACAGCGGCCGGCGGCTGCAGGCCCAGTACGACCGGATCTGCGGCGCCGCGGCTTCCTCGGGCGCGGAGATCGAGGCACTGCGGCGGCGCATCGACGAATTGTGCGCGGAGATCGAGGCGCTGAAGCGGGTACGCAGCGCCGCCTGACCGAGGCTTCAGCGCGACCGCGGCTCCGCCGCGGCCAGCCGTGCGTTCTCCTGTTCGAGTCGGGCGATCCGAAGCTGCAGCTCCTCGAAGACCGGGCGCAGCTCCGCCTCGCTGTAGCGGGGAGTGATGTGTTGTGAGCAGTTCCAGTCGAACGCTTCGATCCGGATCAGGATCCCCCGCTCGACCCGGGCACGGTAGCCGCCGATCTCGAGACGACCCATCAGCGCCGGATCGTCGTCCGGCTCGACGATGCGCGCGCGCCCGAGGATCTTCAGGCGCCGGCGGTTCGGGTAGTCCATCAGAAACAGGGCCACCCGATCGTCGCCGGCGAGGTTGCCGGCGCTGAGGTACTGCCGGTTGCCGCGGAAGTCGGCGAAGCCGAGGGTCCGCTCGTCGAGCGCTCGGAGGAACCCGGCCGGACCGCCGCGGTGCTGCAGGTACGGCCAGCCGGCGGCCGAGACGGACGCGAGATAGAAGCTGTCGCGGGCCGCGATGAAGGCCGTCTCCCGTTCCGTCAGCCGGTCGCGCGGCGGCGCGTCGGGGGCCTCGTAGCGCCGGTAGGCGTCGCGCGAGCCGAACCGCTCCTGCAGCGCCCGGACCGCCGGCGTGAACAACAGTTCGTAGAATCGCTGCGCCATCGGATCGTTCCGGTGATTGACGGACCGATGGTGCACTATTACCTGGATCGGCAGAATCGTCATCCACTGAAAGAGAATGTTGCGCGATGCGCACTGATCGCGGATGGACCGGCTGAGGGCGATGGCGGTGTTCGTTCAGGTCGCCGAGCGGCGCAGCTTCGCCGCGGCGGCCCGCCGGCTCGGCATGTCGCCGCCGGCCGTCAGCCGGGCGATCGCGGCGCTCGAGGATCGGCTCGGCGCCCGGCTGGTCGCCCGCACCACCCGGAGCGTCCGCCTGACCGAGGCGGGCCAGCGCTACTACGAAGATTGCCGCCGGATCCTGGCCGACGTCGAAGAGGCCGACGGCGCCGCCGCCGGTGCGCACGGTGAGCTGCGCGGCCAACTCCTGGTCACGGCGTCCGTGCTGTTCGGCCGCCTGTTCGTGCTGCCCATCGTGATGCGCTTCCTGGACGCGCATCCCGGCGTGGCAATCCGGACGCTGTTCGTCGACCGCGTGGTCAACCTGGTGGAGGAGGGCGTCGACGTCGCGGTGCGGATCGGCGAGCTGCCGAGCTCGACCTTGCGTGCGCAGCGGGTGGGCTCGGTGCGCCGGATCGTCTGCGCGTCGCCGGACTATCTGGCCCGCCACGGCGTGCCCCGCACGCCGGACGAGCTGCGCCGGCATCGCATCGTGGCGGCCGGTGTGTCACTCGGCAATACGGAATGGCGGTTCGCCGGGGAGGCCGGATCGGCGGCGGTGACGCTGGAGCCCGCGCTCGTCACGACCAACAACGGCGAAGCGCTCGATGCCGCGGTCGCCGGCTGGGGGCTGACCCGCGTGCTCTCGTATCAGGCCGCAGCGGCGCTCGCCGCGGGACGCCTCTGCGTCGTGCTGGAAGAATTCGAGCCGGCGCCGCTGCCGATCCACGTCGTGCACGGGGAGGGGCGGCGCGCCTCGGCGAAGCTGCGTGCGTTCGTCGATCGCGCCGTGCGCGAGCTGCGCGAGCACCCGGCACTCTCCGGCGGCGGCGCTCCGCCGCGAGACGGCGCGCCGTCGTCGGGGTAGGCTTGGACGAAGCGGCCGCGCCGCGGGCCGTGCCGCGGTCGGCTGCAGCATCGGAGGATTGCTCATGTACGCGCGCGAAACCCGGACCCTGATCGACTCGGCCCGTGCCCGCAACGTCAGCGACATCGTGCGCCTGCAGGCGCGGCGCGAGCCGCTGAAGACGGCGCTGGTCTACGAGGGCCAGCGCGATACGTTCCGCGAGCTCGACGGGCTGATCGACCGAGCCGCGAACGCGATCCGCGCGCTCGGCATCGAGCCGGGTGACCGTGTCGCGGTGTTCTCGCACAACAATCGATCGTACGTCGTGCTGCGCTTCGCGATCATCCGCGCCGGCGCGGTGTTCACGCCCATCAACTTCATGCTGACGGCGCCGGAAGTGGCGTACATCCTCCAGCACTCGGGCGCCCGCGCGGTGATCGCCGAGGACGGTCTGTGCGGCATCTGCGAGGAAGCGTTCGCGCAGCTCGGCGCGCCGCCGGTGCTGAAGGCGTTCGTGCGTCACACCGGCGCCGAGCCGCTGGCCGGCTGGCAGGATGCCGACGCCTGGCTCGAGCACCCGGATGCGACGCCGGTTCGATCGAGCCGCGGAGAGGACGATCCGGTGCAGATCATGTACACGAGCGGCACCGAGTCGCGGCCGAAAGGCGCGCTGCTGAGCTCGCGCTGCCTGATCGCGCAGTACGTGAGCTGCATCGTCGACGGCGGGATGGAAGCGAGTGACGTGGAGCTGCACTGTCTGCCGCTCTACCACTGCGCGCAGCTCGACTGCTTCCTCAGCGTCGACCTGTACCTCGGCGCCACCAGCATCCTGCTGCGCGGTCCGGATCCGGCGGCAATGCTCGCGACCATCGAGGCGGAACGCGTGACGAAGCTGTTCTGCCCGCCCACGGTGTGGATCTCGCTGCTGCGCCATCCGGACTTCGACCGCCGCGACCTGACGTCGCTGAAGAAGGGTTACTACGGCGCGTCGATCATGCCGACGGCGATCATCGAGGAGCTGCTCGCGCGGCTGCCGGGGCTGCGCCTGTGGAACTTCTACGGCCAGACCGAGATGGCGCCGATGGCCACCGTGCTGAAGCCCGAGGATCAGCTCCGCAAGCTCGGTTCGGCCGGCTTGCCGGCGGTGAACGTCGAGACACGGCTCGTGGACGACGACGACAACGACGTGGCGGTGGGCGAGGTCGGCGAGATCGTGCATCGAAGTCCGCAGGCGATGCTCGGTTACTTCGAGGACGACGAGAAGACCCGCGAAGCGTTCCGGAACGGCTGGTTCCACAGCGGCGACCTCGGCCGGCTCGACGAGGACGGTTACCTGTACGTCGTCGATCGCAAGAAGGACATGATCAAAACCGGCGGCGAGAACGTCTCGAGCCGCGAGATCGAAGAGGTGCTGTTCGCGCACCCGGCCGTGGCGGAAGTGGCGGTGTTCGGCGTGCCGGACGAGAAGTGGATCGAAGCGGTGATGGCGGTCGTGGTGCCGCGCCCCGGTGCGGCGGTCGACGTCGGCGAGCTGCAGGCGCACTGCCGCGAACGGCTCGCCGGCTACAAGCGGCCGAAAGCGTTCGTGATCGCCGAGTCGCTGCCGAAGAACGCCAGCGGCAAGATCCTGAAACGCGAGCTGCGCCGCCAGTACCTCGACGGCGGCGCGTGAAGTCGCCGGCGGCTCGAGCCGCGCGCCGGCTCAGCCGTCGGTACCGAGCCGGCGCACGACCTCCTCGACCTGACCGGCGCGCAGGCGCGACAGCAGCGAACGCGCCCGGCCGTTACCCGACGACGGCCGGGTCAGGCGCATCCAGGCGGTGCGCGCGTCACCGACCGCTTCCAGCGCCTCGGGAATGCCCTCGAGCACGCGGCCGTCGTCGGTGATCTGCTCGGCCGGAATCGCGAGCGCGCCGCGCCCGTCGGTCGGCCAGGCGATCATCTTGCCGCGCTTCACCCAGTAGTACACGCTGCCCTGGCTGATGCCGAGACGCCGCGCGGCCTCCGGCGCGTCGATCAGGTTGTCCTCCTCGGGCTCGGCGGCCGGTTCGGCGCGATCGGCGGCGGGCCGGCCGTTCGTGCTGCGCCCGTGCTGTAACGCGGCGGCTTCGACCGCGGCCGCGATCACCACGCTGGCGTCGTCGGGACGTTCACGCAGGAACGTCTCCGCGGTGCGCGACAGATTGCTGAGCGCGAGCGTGGCCGCGCCCGCCGCCTTGCCGTTCACGGCAGAGAACTCCGGGCTTCCGTCGAGGTATTCGGCAATCGCGGTCGCCACCGCGCTGTTGCCGTCGCTCAACACCAGGTACCGGTCGCTCCAGAGCTCCTTGCGCCGGGCCAGCGCGGGAAACTCGTTGCGCAACCGGCGCGAGCTCCCGGTCTTCAATGCACCGGCGAAGGTTGCGACCGAAACCTTCGGCGGCAGCGCCAGCGTCAGGTGAACGTAGTCCGCACCGGCCAGCAGCCGGAGCAACTCGCCTTCCCACGCTTCGGCGCGTTCGCGCGCGAGCTCTTCGAAGCGCGCAACGATCTTCGGCGTCAACAGCTTCCTTCGACCACTCGTCGTCAGCACGAGGTGGTAACGGGTGTCGTAGACGCAATGAGACTGCAACTTGAGCGTCGGGTTGTTCATGAAGGTGATGGTACGACTCGGGTGATGCGGTTGAAAGATCTTGTTGGAAGGGTACGTTCGCCGTCAGAATCGTCAAAACGGCGTCGTACCCTTCCGTATATCAATCAATACCACAGGAACGAGTGAATGTACCACTGCCGCGTGCGGCTGCGGTTCAGGCAGTTTATTTGTTTGGTCGCACCGATCTGTTCGATAACGAGCCCGCCGACCTGGGCTGAACAGAACACCCTTGCATCGGAGCAGAATCTTCCGGTCGTCACCGCCCGGGCACCGAAGGTTGCCAACCCGCGTCCGGCCGGCAGCTACGCCGCGCTGGTGACGGAGCTGCGTTTCGATCCGCGCGTGGACGTGCAGCCGCGCGGACTCCCGGAAGGTCAGGCCGACGTGTCGGTACGCGGCGGCCTGTTCGAGAACACCGGGTTCGGCGTGGTGCCGGTGACGCTGCTCGATCCGCAAACGGGACATTACGGCGCAGAGCTGCCGTTCCATCCGCGTATGCTGTCGGCGCCGGACGTTGCGACCGGAATCGACAACGCGATCGACGGATTCAATTCCACCGTCGCCACGGTGCGCCACGAGCCGGTCGCGGTGCAGAGCGGCGGTGAGGTAATGGCCGGCGCGGGCGATCACGACCTGCGCCTGTTCGATCTGCGCGCCGCACGCGCGCTCGAGCTTTCCGGCGGCGGCCGGCTCGGCCTGGAGCTCGCGCACTCCCGCGCACGTGGGGACGGCAGTCGTGACGGTGGTGACCACGACTTCGAACGCGTGGCCGCGCGCGTTCAGCATCGCGCCGCCGCGCAGCAGACCGATCTGCTGTACGGACGGCAGGAGAAGTTCTTCGGCTGGCCGGGCGCGTACACCGGCTTCGCGACGTTCGCCGAGACCGATCGCACGGAGACGGACGTCCTGCTGGTGCGCCACCGCCGACAACTCGAACGCGGCTGGTGGGCGGTGGGCGGCTACTACCGGCGCCTCGAGGACGACTACGACTTCGATCGCACCACGCAGGAGAGCGGCGTTCCCGGTGCGTTCGAGCACGAAACGCGCAGCTACGGGATCGCCGCGCGCGGTGTTCTGGGCGCCGCCGGCCTCGACTGGCATTGGACCGTGCAGCTCGCGGGCGATGAGCTCGTGCGCAGCACCGACCTGACGGGCGGCGATTTCGACGAACGTCGTTACGTCGAGCTGGCGCTGGTTCCGGAGCGCCGCTGGTGGTTCGCCGGCGGCGCCGAGCTCAGCGTGCGCGGCGGTGTCACCGTCGATCATTCGAATCGCGACGACGACGCGGTGCTGCCGGTGCTCGGCATCGTGCTCACCCGGCCGACCGCGACGGCCGTCGATCGCATCTCGATCGAGTACGCGGCTTCCTCCCAGGTGCCCGGCTATACGGCGCTCAAGTCGCCGCCAGCGGGTTTGTTCGGCGGCAACCCGGATCTCGGCCGGGAACGCGCCGACAGCGTCTCGGCAACCGCGGAGCGCGAAGCCGCCGCCTGGCACGGCCGGGTGACGCTGTTTCACCGCCGCGACGACGATCTCGTGGACTGGACGTTCCGTGCCGCGGCGCCGTTCGTTCGTCAGGCGAACGCGGTCGACATGTCGGTCAACGGTCTGGAGCTGGAGCTCGGACGGCGCTGGGGCGCGCTCGAGCTGATCGGCGGCCTGACGCTGCTGCACAAGGACGAGGACTACGATGACGCAGCGGTGGACGCGAGCTACTACGCGTTGAACTACGCGAAACAGCGCGTGACGCTGGCGCTGCGCTACGCGCCGTTCGAGTGGCTCGACGTGCGGCTCGACAACGAGCTCGCCCGGTATCGGAACAACGCGCTGCGCACCGGCGACGACGACGTGTATCAGGCGGCGTTGTCCGTCGGCTGGCGCACACCCGTGCCGGGGTTGCGTGTCGAGCTGGTCGCCGACAACCTGACCAACGACGATTTCCAGCACTTTCCGGGTACGCCGCCGCCGCGGCGGCAGGTGAGCCTGCAGGCGCGTTGGGGCTGGTAGTAGAATCGGCGCGGATGAGCACGCGGATCGGCCTGATTTCAGACACGCACATTCCCGAGGCGCACCCGTGCCTGTGGGATCAGGTGTTCGACGCATTCCGCGGCGTCGACCTGATCCTGCACGCGGGCGACATCCACGAATTCCACGTGCTCGATGCGCTCGAGCGGCTGGCGCCCGTGTACGCCGCGCGCGGCAACGGTGAAGACGGCAGCGCGGGTCGTCCGGTCCAGCCCGACGATCCGCGGGTGAAGTACGCGTGGCTGCTCGAGATCGAGGGCGTCTGGGTCGGGCTGACGCACTACGTGCCGGTGCCGGAGCGTCCGCCGAACCTGACGATGGCGCGCTGGGTCGAACGGTTCTTTCCTGAGCGTCGTCCGGACGTGATCGTGTCGGGTGACACGCACCGGCACACGATCGAATGGGTGGACGGCATCTATTGCGTGAATCCGGGGTCGCCGACGTATCCGCACAACTACGACACGCAGTTCGGCACCATCGGTTTTCTCGAGATCGACCGGGGGCGCGCCGAGGCGAGTATCTGGCAGATCGTCGAGGACGGCATCGAACCCTACGACTGGGACGCGGTGCCGCGCTGGAAGCTCTGATTCGCACCCGCGCGGCGTGCGACGCCCGGCGCGCGACGCCCGGCGTGCGACGCCCGGAGCGCGTCAGTCGGTGGTGACCGACAGCTCGATCGGATCACTCGCCGGGAAGGTTCCCGCCAGCGCTTCGTCGAGCAGCTCGTCGAGCTCCTCCTGCGAGCGCTGCGCGGCGACCTCGTGAGACGTCGTCTCGAGCTCCTCGTGCTCCCGTGGATGGGTTTTTCGCTCGTTCATGACACCTCCCGTCCGTTGGAAACTGCGATCGGCCGGTGAGGCCGGCAAGGATGCCGTACCGGCAGTGCCCCGAGTATACCGGGTCGGCCACGGCGCCGGGGTCCGGAGCGCGGCGGAGCACCGGCGTAAAATTTGCACGCCCGGACGTCATTCGGAAAAATCGGCGGTGGAGGGGAGATCCGATGGGGTATCCCGAGCAGCAGTCGGACGCACGTATCGATCCGCTGGAAGCGGCGTTGCTCGCCGGTCGAACCGCCGTGTTCGCCCTCGACCTGCCGCAGCAGCGGCTGTTCTGGAGTCGCGGGCTCGGCCGGATGGCCGGCCGGCGTGAGGAGTGGACGCCGTCGGTCACGGAACTGCTGGAGTGGCTCGTGGTGGAGGATCGGCCGCGGCTGCGCGCCGCGCTCGCCCGCTGCGCGCGCGATGGCGGTTCCCTCGACGAGCTGTGTCGGGTGACGGAACCGTCCGGCGCGGTCCGCTGGATGCACTGGCAGGGACGCACCGAGCTCGACCACGCCAACCGCCCGGCGCGGTTGCCCGGCCTCTGCATCGACACGACGGAACGTCAAACGACCCTGATGCGGCTTCGGGAAGGCGAGGCTCGCTGGCGCGCGCTGGTGGATGCTTCGCCGCTCGGCATCGACGTCATGGACGTCGAAGGCCGGCCCCTCTACTACAACCCGCGCTGCGAGGAGCTGCATGGATTTCCGTTGGACGAAAGTGGACCCGAAGGCTGGATCGCGGCGCTGCATCCCGACGATCGCGAACGGATCGTCGCTTCCTGGCACGCGCACGCGAAGGCGGTGCGACGCTGGTCGGAAACCTACCGGTTCGTTCATCCCGACGGGCGGATCGTCTGGGTCAGCGGCCGGACCGCACCGATCTTCGCCGAGGGGCGGCACATCGGTCACGTCGGCACGTTGGAGGACATCACCTCGCTGAAACTGGCCGAGCAGGCGGCGCGCTCGAGCGAAGCGAAGCTGCGGCGGATCATCGACTCGGGCATGGTCGGGGTCTTCTACTGGAATGCCGATCAGACCATCACCGGTGCGAACGCGGCGTTCGGGCGCATGCTCGGCTACGGCGCCGACGAGCTCGAGTCGGGCCGCCTGACGATCCGTCGAATCACGCCGTGGCGCTGGCATCCGGAAGACGACCTGAAGGTGGCGGAAGCGCGCGCGGCCGGGGTCACGTCGCCCTGGGAGAAGGAGTTCTACGCCGTCGATGGCCGCATCGTGCCGGTGCTGGTGGTGAAGGCGACCTGGGCGGATTCCGACGACAGCGGCATCGCGATCTGTGTCGACATCACGCCGCAGAAGCAGGCCGAGCGCGAGCGCGAACGGCTGCTGCTCCGCGAGCGCCAGGCGCGCGAGGAAGCCGAGCGGGCGACGCGGGTACGCGACGAGATGGTCGCGGTGCTGGCGCACGATCTGCGCAATCCGCTGAACGTGATCGGGCTGACCCTCGCGCGGCTGCAGCACGAACGCGCCGGCCAGGCGGCGGAGCTGACCCGCGACCTGAAGATGCTGCAACGCACCACCGCGGGCATGGGTGCGCTGATCGACGATCTGCTCGACGTCAGCCGGATCGAGTCCGGTCTGCTCGACGTGCGCCTCGCGCCGGTCG
The DNA here is from genome assembly GCA_036381275.1 of Pseudomonadales bacterium. GTDB lineage: Bacteria > Pseudomonadota > Gammaproteobacteria > Pseudomonadales > Azotimanducaceae > UBA7803. The sequence goes on from DASVDC010000102.1 coordinate 43,749, forward strand.
CGGTGGAGTCACTGCTCCACGAGGTGCGCGAGCAATACGGGATGCAGGCGGCCGAGCTCGGGATTTCGCTCGTCACGGACGCCGAGCCCGACCTGCCGGCCGTGCGCGGCGAGGCACGCCGGCTCGATCAGGTGCTGGCGAATCTGGTCGGCAATGCGTTCAAGTTCACCGAGCGGGGCGGCTGCGTGGAGGTGCGTGTCCGCCGCGAGGGACGGGAAGCGCGATTCTCCGTGGCCGACTCGGGCTGCGGGATCGATCCGACCGAGCTGCCGCACCTGTTCGATCGTTTCTGGCAGGGTGGCCGGACCCGCCGGGCCGGCGCCGGGCTCGGGCTCGCGATCGCGCGGGGCATCGTCTACGCGCACGGTGGCCGGATCGGGGTGGAGAGCCGGCCGCCCGGCGAAGCGGACCGAGCCGTCACGGACGACGGGTTCGTGACCGTGTTCTGGTTCACGATCCCGCTCGCGTCCGCCTGATCGCTCAGATCGCGTCGAAGCGGATGAGCGCGTTGCCGATGTCCAGGGCCTCGTCGCGCAGCGTGTAGGCGAGCTCCAGATCGTGGGAGTGCTCGGAGGCGGGTGCCCGGTGATGGATCAGCTCATCCGCCCAGCGGCTCGCCGCCTGCAGGATGATGCGCAGGTCGGCCAGCTCCGCCTCGTTCAATACGTCCTTCAAGGTCTCGGCGAGGGCCCTCTGACGGGGCGCGCTCATCGCATCTCGCATCGATTCACCTCTCCTTGTTGCGGGGCGCCGTCTCCATCGCCCCGGATGAAGTGTAGTTCGTGAACCGTCCACGTCAGGTTCGAGCGGATTCCTGACCGGCTCGCTGCGGCGCGCATTGCGCCGCGTCGCACAGGCGCGTCGGGCTGACGGCGCCGGCGTTTTGCTTTAGTCTTCCGGCCTCGTCGGTTCGGGGGAGGGATGCCGCGGATGCGGGTTCGTTCGTTGCTCGGCACGGTGCTGGTCGTGGTCGCCGGTTGCGGCGAGCAATCGCCCGCGGCACCGGAGACACACTATCGACTGGTGCTCGACACGCAGCAGCTCATGAACTGGGTGATCGATCCGTCGGCGGACGTGATCTGGGGCTCGGCCGGATCGATCACCACCGCGGAGGGCGAACAGGATCTCGCGCCCGTGGACGACGAAGGCTGGGTGCGGGTGCGGCACGCCGGCGCGATGCTGGCCGAGTCCGGGAACCTCCTGATGCTGCCGGGCCGCAGCCGCGGCGCCGACTGGGACGAATTCGCAGAGGGCCTGATGGGCATCGCCGAGCGCACGATCGCCGCCGCCGATGCCAGAGACGACGAGCGCCTGTTCGAGCTCGGCGGGCAGCTCTACAACGTCTGCGTGGCCTGCCATCAGCAGTACATGCTCGCGGAGGCCGAGGCATCGTCGCCGTGACCGCCGCCGGACCGATCCGGCCACGCGCGCGGTGCGGCGCCGCGCTTCGCGTCGGGTTCGGGCTGATCGCGCTCGGAGCGACCGGCGTGCTCGCCCACACGATATCCGGTGGCGACGCGACCTTCGTGCAGGGCGTGAGCGGCCCGTCGCCGGGACCGTTCTTCTACCTCGGCGCCAAGCACATGTTCACCGGCTACGACCATCTGCTGTTCCTGGTGGGCGTCGTGTTCTTCCTGCACCGGCTGCGGGACGTGGTGCTGTACGTGTCGCTGTTCACGGTCGGTCACAGCCTGACGCTGATCGGCGGCGTGCTCGGAGGCCTTCGCATCGACCCGTTCCTGATCGACGCGGTGATCGGCCTGTCGGTCGTGTACAAGGCGCTCGAGAACATGGGCGGGTTCCAGGCACTGTTCGGCACGAGCCCCGACACCCGGCTCGCGGTCTTCGTGTTCGGGCTGTTCCACGGCCTCGGCCTCGCGACGCGCCTGCAGGCGATGGTGCCCGCCGGCGACGGGCTGCTGACGAACCTGCTCAGCTTCAACGTCGGCATCGAGGCCGGCCAGGTGCTGGCGCTGCTGTTCGTCGTGGCACTGCTGCTGCGCTGGCGGGCATCCCCCCGGTTTCTCCGTCAGGCGTTCGCCGCGAACGCGGTGCTGATGTTCGGCGGCTTCCTGCTGGCGGGCCATCAACTCGCCGGATTCGTGCTGGGCGAACCGCAATGAGCGGTACCGAATCGCCGCCCGGTTCCCGTCGCCGCATCCTCGTCGCTACCGCGACCGCGTTCGCGGCGGCGGTCGTTGCGCTCGCGGCTTTCGTGCTGCCGGCGGAGCACGGCGTCGACCCGCTCGGCACCGGCGCGGCCCTCGGGCTGCTCGCGCTCGCGCAGCCCGAGCCGGATGCGCTGCAACCCGCCGCGGCCCCGTACGGACTCGACGCGGTGGCGTTCGAGCTCGAGCCGTTCGAGTCGGTGGAGTACAAGTACCGGCTGGAGGCCGGAGATGCTGCGGTGTTCGCGTGGCAGGCGTCCGGCCCGGTGGTGGCCGAGCTGCACGCGGAGCCGGACGACGCGCCCGAAGGTTTCGCGGTGAGCTTCGATCGCCAACGTTCGGCCGGGGCGAGCGGCAGCTATCGGGCGGAGTTTCCCGGCTGGCACGGCTGGTTCTGGGAGAACCGCGGCCTGGAAGCGGTGTCGTTACGGCTGCAGGCGGCGGGTTTTTTCAGTGCCGCCCGTACGTATCGGGGCGGTCACGTGTGGGAGGAACCGAAAGGTGTGCCGAACGGCACGCCGCCGGCGCAAGCGCCGGCCGGTTCGTTGTAGAATCGTCGATTCGCAGCGCGGATGCGCTGCGGTTCGATCAGGGGGAGCTCACCGAAGATGATCTGCTGCGCTGTGCACCCGCCGGGAGGGGCGTCGTGCTGAACGAGTTGTTGCTGGATCTCGCGCGCTGGCTCGATGCGCAGGCCTGGAGCGTCGCGCTGCACGAGTCGCTCTACATGTACGCGTGGATCGAGAGCACGCACGTGCTGACGTTGACCGTGTTTCTCGGCATGCTGTTCGTGATCGACCTGAAGATCCTCGGGCTGATCTTTCCCACCGTGCCGGCGCCGGTGATCGCCGAGCGGCTCGACAAGCCGATGATCGCCGGCTTCGCGGTGATGGTGATCACGGGGCTCCTGCTGTACTACGCGATCCCGATACGTACCACGCAGAGCATCTGGTTTCGCATCAAGGTGGTGCTGATGATCGCTGCCGGCGTCAACGCGCTGTTGTTCCGCAAACGGATGCGCGCGGGCGACGGGAGCTGGGACGGACTGACCCGCGCGCCGAAGCGCCTGCGCATCGGCGCCGCGTTGTCGCTGCTGCTCTGGGCCGGCGTGGTCGTCACCGGCCGTTCCATCGCCTACGACTGGTTCGACTGCAACAAGGACCTGCCGTACTTCATGTACTGGGCGGCCGGCTGCGTCGACGAGCTGGCCCGATTCCAGTAGGAGGTGGTGGCCGTGGACGTGTACTTCTTCTTCGAATGGCTCGACAACTCGCTGCTCGCGCAGATGTCGAAGGCGTACGGCGGCGTGTTCGCCGTGGTGCAGATGTTCCACCTGCTGTCGCTGGCGCTGCTCGGCGGCACCGTGCTGATCGGCGACCTGCGCCTGCTCGGCGTGATGCTGCGCGACGTGCCGTCCGAAGTCGTGATCGCGAACACCCAGAAATGGTTCAACATCGCGCTGGCGGGGGCGAGCGCGAGCGGCGTGTTCATGAGCTCGGCGGTGGCGCTGAAGCTGTACGGCAACGAGATGTTCTGGGCGAAGATGACCGCGCTCGCCGCCGGCATCGTGTTCGTCTACGCGATCCGCCGGCCGCTGCTGCGCGGCGACCACGGCGCGCTGAACCCGTGGCTGGTGCGGCTGCTGGCCGTCACCTCGATCACCATCTGGTTCACCGTGGCCGCGTCCGGCCGCTGGATCGGCTTCTCGTGAGGTAGGGAGAGAGGCATGAGCCGAAAGTCTCTGCAGCGCATCGCGCTCGGCTACTGCATCCTGGTGCTGGCCGTCGCGATCTGGTTCTGGAGCCGTCAGGTGCAGAGCGTGATCGACCTGCTGCGCCTCGCCTACGGCTGAAGCCGGCCGCGCTCCCGGGCGTGCGGGTGCACCGGCCCGGTGGCTGTGTCATTCTTAGGTTTTCCGGGACACCGAGCCACAGGAGGCAGATGAGGTCATGAGTAATCACCAGAAATTCTACATCGACGGCGAATGGGTGGACCCGGTGGGGAAGGGCACTCTCGACGTAATCAACCCGGCCACCGAAGAGTCCATCGCCACCATCGCGCTCGGTAGCGCCGAGGACGTGAATCGCGCAGTCGCGGCCGCGAAGCGCGCGTTCGAGTCGTTCTCGCGCACCACGCTCGAGGAGCGTGCGGCGCTGCTCGGACGCATCATCGAGGTCTACAAGTCGCGCATGCAGGAGATCGCCGAGACGGTCTCGCAGGAAATGGGCGCGCCGATGAGCCTCGCGACGGCCGCGCAGGCGCCGGCCGGTCTCGGGCACCTGATGTACACGCTCAACGCGATGAAGGAGTTCCCGTTCGAGGAGCGGGTGGGCAAGAACCTGATCGTTCGCGAGCCGATCGGCGTGTGCGGACTGATCACGCCGTGGAACTGGCCGCTGAACCAGATCGCGGCCAAGGTCGCACCGGCCATCGCCGCCGGCTGCACGATGGTGCTGAAGCCGTCCGAGGTGGCGCCGCTGAACGCGCTGATCTTCGCCGAGGTGATGCACGAGGCGGGCGTGCCGAAGGGCGTATTCAACCTGGTGAACGGTGACGGTCCGACGGTGGGTGTCGCGATGTCGTCGCACCCGGACATCGACATGATGTCCTTCACCGGCTCGACCCGGGCCGGCATCTCCGTGGCCGAGAACGCCGCGAAGACGGTCAAGCGTGTCGCGCAGGAGCTCGGCGGCAAGTCGCCGAACCTGATCCTCGACGACGCGAACTTCCAGGAGGTGATCGCGCGCGACACGTTCGGCGTCTGCATGAACACCGGCCAGTCCTGCAACGCGCCGACGCGGATGCTGGTGCCGCTCAGCCGGATGGAAGAAGCCGCCGCGATCGCCCGCGCGACCGCCGAGAAGATCAAGGTCGGCGATCCGGCGGATCCCGCGACACAGATCGGTCCGCTCGTGTCCGCGGCCCAGTTCGAGAAGGTGCAGAACCTGATCCAGAAGGGCATCGACGAAGGCGCGAAGCTCGAGTGCGGCGGCGTCGGTCGGCCCGACGGGCTGAACCGCGGCTACTTCGTGAGGCCGACGGTGTTCTCCAACGTCTCCAACGACATGACCATCGCGCGGGAGGAAATTTTCGGGCCGGTACTGTCGCTGATCGGCTACAAGGACGAGGACGACGCGGTACGGATCGCCAACGACACGATCTACGGGCTGTCCGCCTACGTCAGCTCGGGCGATCCTGAGCGCGCGGCCCGCGTGGCGCGGCGGATCCGCGCCGGCAACGTCCACCTGAACGGCGCCGGCGTCGATCCGGGCGCACCGTTCGGCGGCTACAAGCAGTCGGGCAACGGCCGCGAGTTCAGCCGCTGGGGCCTCGAAGAGTTCCTCGAGACCAAGGCGATTCTCGGGTACAACGCCGCCTGAAGCCCTCGTGGGAGCGGCCTCCGGCCGCGAACCCCTGCCCTTCGTAGGAGCGATCTCCAGATCGCGATCAGGAGATCGCTCCTGCCTCAGCGCCAGCCGCTCCTAACCACTTTTCCTTCGATTCTTGCCCGAATATTGCATACAACCCGCGTCCGTTTCGGTTTCGCTAGTTGCGGATCATGAGGCAGGTCTCGCGGTTGGAGACGAAGGTAGCCGAACAAGAAAAGCAGATTGCGCATTTGCAGCAAGAACTGGCGGCGGCACGGCACGCCGCAGGAGTTGCCGAGCGCGAAGCGGCCCGGTTTCGGACATTGTTCGATTCGCTGGACGTCGGTTTGTGCATCGTTCAGCTCAACTTCGACGGGGTTCATCCCACTGACTACCGCATCCAGGACGTAAATCTTGCCTTCGAGCGGCAGAGCGGGCTCGAGAAACCGATCGGCGCGACCCTGCGCTCGCTGGCGCCCGATCAGGAGGGCCGCTGGTTTCGGGCGTACGCCGACGTCGCTCTGACCGGCGAGCCCCGGCGGTTCGAGATCCCGACCCCGATCCGGGGCCGGTACTACGAGATGTACGCGTTCAAGACCGGTGAGCCGGGGGAGCACAAGGTCGGAGTGCTCTTTACCGACGTCACCGCCCGCAAGCGGGCCGAAGCGGCGCAGCGCGAGGCCGGCCTCGTGAAGGACCGGTTCCTCGCCACCCTCGCCCACGAACTGCGCAACCCGCTTGCGCCGTTGCAGTCCGGCATCGAGGTGCTGCGGATCGCGGCCAAAGACCCCGCGCGGGATCCCGGCGTCTCGGAGCAGGTGCTCGAGATCATGAACCGGCAGATCGGGCACCTGCGCCGCCTGATGGACGAGCTCCTGGACGTCTCGCGCATCAACCGCGGAGTGGTGACGCTGAACAGCGAGCGCGTCGACCTCGTCTACGCGATCCGCCGCGCGATCGAATTCAGCAGCGCATCGATCTACGCGGCGAACCGGCAGGTCGCGATCGATCTGCCGAGCGAGCCGCTGATGGTGCACGGCGACCGCGACCGGCTGGCTCAGGTGGTCGCGGCGCTGCTCGACAACGCCGGCAAGTTCACCAACGACGACGGCCGCATCCGGCTGCGGGCCGAGCGCCGCGGCGCGAAGGCGCGCGTCGTCGTCGAGGACGACGGCGTCGGCATCGACCCGGACATGCTGGGCGAGATCTTCGCGATGTTCAGCCAGGCGCGCACCGACCGGCACGGGCTCGGCATCGGCCTGACGCTGGTGCGCAACCTCGTGGAGCTGCACGGCGGCGCCGTCGAGGCGCACAGCCGCGGGCGCGGGCTCGGCAGCGAATTCGTGATCGAGCTGCCGCTGCAGGAGGAAAGCCCCGCGCCGGCGCCCGTCCGTCCGCGGCTGCCCGCGCTGGAGCGCCAGCGGATGCTGGTCGTGGACGACAACCACGACGCCGCCGACAGCCTCTCGGTGCTGCTCGCATCGATGGGGGCGGAGGTGCGCACCGCCTACGACGGACGCTCGGCGCTGCTGCTGCTCGACGAGCTGCAGCCGCAGATCGTGTTCCTCGACATCGGCATGCCCGAGATGGACGGCTTCGAGGTGGCCCGGCGGATGCGGCGGCGGCAGGCGGGTGACCAGATCCTGCTGGTGGCCGTGACCGGCTGGGGTCAGCCCGCCGACCGGCAGCGGGCGCGGGAGGCCGGGTTCGACCGGCATCTGGTGAAACCCGCCACCTACGACGACCTGCGCCAGGTGCTCGAGCCGGAGCGCGAGCCGTCCACGCTGACGCCGTCCTAGCTCACCGAACGAGCCCGAGGCGCCGGAGCCGATGCAGACCTCGCGGCAGGTCGGCGCGCCGCGCGGCCACCGCGCGCAGCAGCGCCGCGGCCTCGGCCCGATCGACCCGGACGCCCGCACCGGTGAGGGTACTCGCCACCCATCCGTACCGTTCGCTTTTCGCCGCGGTCGCGACCATGCGTTCCACCGTCACCGAGGGAAACCGCAGCGGCTGCCCCGGCTCGGCGCGGCCGCTGCGGCGCGCGTACGGCTGCAACGCGCCGGCGGCCGTCAGGTAGAGCAGGTTGCGCCGTACGGCGGGGCGCAGATCCGCCTCCGCTGCGAGCGCATCACACAACTGCGCGAGCGACGCGCCGCCGTTTTCCAGCAGCGCCTCCAGTGACCGGACGAAGTCCGGCGCGAAGGTCAGGCGGCCCCGCGGCACGCTCACGGTTGCCGGCAGCTTCGGCGCGCCGGCCGCGCGGCCGAGCAACACGGTTGCATCGAGGTCGACCGCGGCCGCGTGAGAGCGATCGGCGGCGTGCATGAACAGGTCCCGGCGGAAGCGCCGCTCGACCGCGAAGTCGACGGCCAGACGCCGCAGCCGGGAGCTCGGAAGGGCAGCGATCCGGGCGGCCAGGCGATCGCCCAGCAGCAGCGGCGGGTGATTGTCGCACAGCGTCGCGCTGCCGATCGGCACCATGCCCGCCTCGGCCATTTCGTCCGCCACGTCCACCGAGTAGCTCGGCGCCCAGTCCACTCCCAGGAACTCGTGGGCCAGGTAGCCCGGCGGGCTCCGCCGGTAGGCGTCCAGCGCCGCCGCCAGCGCCGGGTGCTGGTGGAAGTAGCCGAGGCCGGCGTCGGCGAGCTGTTCGAGCGCGGTACACACGGCATCCACGGCGTCGGCCGGGCCCTTCGCGGCGTGCGCGGTCACGGCCGCGAGCTCGTGCATCAGACGCCGCACCGGCAGCTCGAGGCTCCAGCCGGGCAGGCAGTTGTAGCTCAGGTAGGCGAGTCCGCCCGGCGCCAGGCGCGCCGCGATCAGGTTGCGCAGCACGCGCCGGTCGTGCGCGCCGATCCAGCTGTAGACGCCGTGCGCGACCACGAAGTCGAAGCTCGGCAGGCCACGCTCCGGCAGCGCGTCGAATGGCGCCGCGACGAAGCGCACGTTGTCGACGCGCCACCGCAGCCGAGCTCGAGGTAGCGAAACGCCCCGGTGATGGCGGGCGCTCGCGCGCCGGCGGCGGCCGCGGCGTGGTGCAGCCAGGCCGGCGACAGCTCGCGCTGGTAGGTGGCCGGATAGGGAACCGCGCCGGCGATCGGCAGAGGGTCGGGACGGGACATGTGAGCTCCTGGCGAATTTTCCAGGAGCGGGCCCGCCCGGCCGGCGCGGCGCAAAGAAAAACCGCCCGGAGGCGGTTCGATCACGGACGCAGCCTATCAGGGCCGCCGACGGCGGATCAACAGGAGGGTCGACGGCCCGTGCGGTTTGGAGTAGAAGGCGCCATGAGGGAGAAGCGCACTGCGATGGCACCTCTGGAAATCCGCTTGCTGGGCGAGATGGCCGTGCTGCGCCAGGGCACCGCGTTGGCGCTGCCGCAGTCGAAGAAGACCCGCGCGCTGCTCGGCTACCTGATCCTGAGCCCCGGCCCGCAGCGGCGCGAGCGGCTCTGCGAGCTGCTCTGGCAGTTGCCGGACGATCCGCGCGGCGCGCTGCGCTGGTCGCTCTCGAAGCTGCGCGCGGTGGTCAACTGCGACGGGGTCGAGCGGCTGCAGGCGGATCGGGAACGCGTGCTGTTCGAGCCGCGGGACGTGCACGTGGACGTGCTGGCGTGGCGTGCGCGGCCGATCGACGACCTCGGGAGCTGGCACGCCCGCGAGCTCGCGGGCCTCGCGGAGGCGCTGTCGGGGGAGCTGCTCGGGGGCCTCGATCTGGCCGATCAGCCGGACTTCCACTACTTTCTCGCCGCCGAGCGCCGGCGGCTCACCGCGCTGCGGGTGGAAGCACTGCGTACCCTCGCGAGCCGGGCGGAAGCTCCGGCGGAAGCGGTGGGCTGGCTGCAGACGCTGGTCGAGCTCGAGCCGTACGACGTCGATCTGCACCGGCGACTGATCGAGGCGCTGGCGTTGGCCGGCCGCCGCAAGGAGGCGGAGCGGCAGCGGGCGGTCAGCACCGCGCTGCTGACGGAGCTGAGTGACGCCGATCGCGTGGCGCTGCAGCGGGCCGCGCACCGGCGCCCGCGGCTGTCGAGCGAGTCGCCGCCGAGCACGCCGGGAGACCTGCCGCCACACCTGCCCGCGCCGCTGCAGCAGGAGATACGCTTCTGCAAGGCCGCGGACGGCGTGCAGATCGCCTACGCGTGCGTCGGCGACGGTCCGCCGCTGGTTAAGACCGCGAACTGGCTGAACCACCTGGAGTACGACTGGGAGAGCCCGGTCTGGCAGCACGTGTTCCGCGGCTTGTCGAACGGCCGGCGGCTGATCCGCTACGACGCCCGCGGCAACGGGCTGTCGGACTGGGATACCGACGATTACTCGTTCGAGTCGATGGTGAGCGACCTGGAAGCCGTGGTGGACGCCACCGGCCTCGAGCGGTTTCCGCTGCTCGGTCTGTCGCAGGGGTGCGCGGTCAGCGTGGAGTACGCGGTGCGGCACCCGGAGAAGGTCACCCGGCTGCTCCTGATCGGCGGCTACGCCCGCGGCTGGCACAAGCTGGGATCGGCCGAGATCGACCGTCAGACCGAGGCGATGATCGTGCTGGTGCGGATCGGCTGGGGCCAGGACAATCCGGCGTTCCGGCAGATGTTCACCTCGATGTTCATGCCCGACGCGCCGCCGGAGAACCAGGCCTGGTTCAACGAGCTGCAGCGCCTCACCACGTCGCCGGAGAACGCGGTGCGGCTCTTGCGCGCGTGCGGCGACGTCGACGTACGCCACCGCCTCCCGGAGGTGCGGGTGCCGACCCTGGTGATCCACGCCCGCCACGACATGCGCGTGCCGTACGGCTCCGGCCGGGAGCTGGCGGCCGGCATTCCCGGCGCCCGGTTCGTCAGCCTGCCGACCCGCAACCATCTGCTGCCGGAGTGCGATCCGGCGTGGCCGCGCCTGCTCGCGGAGATCAACGCGTTCCTCGCGGATTGACGAGTCGCCGAGACCATGTCGACCCTCGAAATCCGACTGTTGGGGGAGCTCACGCTGCTGCGCGACGGGGTGCCCGTGGCGCTGCCGCCGTCACGCAAGACACGGGCGCTGCTGGGGTACCTGATCCTGAACCCGGGACCCGAGCGACGCGAGCGGCTCTGCGAGCTGTTCTGGCAGCGGCCCGACGATCCGCGGGGGGCGCTGCGCTGGTCGCTGTCGAAGCTGCGCGCCCTGGTGGAGGCCGACGGCTGCCGGCGTCTGTTCGCCGACCGCGAGCGCGTGCGCTTCGAGCCCGTGGATTGCCATGTCGACGTGCTGGAGCTGAAAGCGCGTGCCGATGCCGGTTTCGATCGACTCTCGCCGGGCGAGCTCGGCGAGCTCGCCGCTGCGTTGTCCCGTGAGCTGCTCGATGGGCTCGACCTGCCGGATCAGGCCGACTATCACTACTTTCTCGCCCGGGAACGCCGTGAGCTGACCGATCTGCGCGGCCGGATCCTGCGCGCGCTCGCGGATCGCAGCGAAAGGCCTGCCGATGCGATCGGCTGGCTGCAGGCGCTCGTGGCGCTCGAGCCGTACGACGTCGAGCTGCACCGCCGGCTGATCGAGGCGCTGGCGATGGCCGGCCGCCGCAGGGAGGCGGAACGTCAGCGGATCGTCAGCCTGAACCTGCTGAAGGACCTGCCGGATCTCGATCGGGTGGCGCTGCAGCGTGCGGTGCATGCCCGGGCTGCGGCCGCGCCCGCCAGCGACACCAAGGAGTCGCGCGGCGCATCGGGCGCCGCGGCGCACCGCGCGCCGACCCAGGAGATCCGCTTCTGCCGTTCGGAGGGCGGCGTGCAGATCGCCTGGGCGACCGTCGGCAGCGGCCCGCCGCTGGTGAAGACGGCCAACTGGCTGAATCACCTGGAGTACGACTGGGAGAGCCCGGTCTGGCGACACGTGTTCCGCGACCTCTCGCGCGGCCGCCGGCTCGTGCGCTACGACGCGCGCGGTAACGGCCTGTCCGATTGGGACACCGACGACTTTTCGTTCGACGCGATGGTGCGGGACCTCGAGGCGGTGGTGGACGCGGCGGGGCTCGACCGGTTCGCGTTGTTCGGCCTGTCACAGGGCTGCGCGGTGAGCGTCGAGTACGCGGCGCGCCACCCGGAACGGGTCAGCAAGCTGATCCTGGTCGGCGGCTACGCCAAGGGCTGGAAAGCCGCCGGCTCGCCGCGGCTCGCCCAGCAGGTGGAGGCGATGATCACGCTGATGCGCATCGGCTGGGGTCAGGACAACCCGGCGTTCCGGCAGATGTTCACCTCGGTGTTCATGCCGGATGCACCGCCCGAGCACCAGAGCTGGTTCAACGAGCTGCAGCGCGTCACCACCTCGCCGGAGAACGCCGCGCGGCTCGTCCGGGCGATCGGCGACGTGGACGTGCGGGCGCGCCTCGCCGAGGTGCGGGCACCGACGCTGGTCTTGCACGCGCGCCACGAGATCATGGCGCCGTTCGACGCCGGCCGTGAGCTCGCGGCGGGCATACCGGGCGCGCGGATCGTGGGGCTCGAGTCGCGCAATCACCTGATGCCCGAAAGCGATCCGGCGTGGGCACGGCTGGTCGCGGAGGTGGACGCGTTCCTGGCCGACCCGTAGGAGCGGTCTCCAGACCGCGATCCGGAGGAATCGCGGTCTGGAGACCGCTCCTACAACGGGTGTCTCGACGTGGTGGTCAGCCGCCGTCGCGGTCGTAGCCGATCAGGATCAGGCGGTCGTCGAGCTCGTTGCGGTTGTCGGGCGTCTTCGGCACGGCGTCGGCGAGGATCTCGCCGATCGCATTGATCGCCCGTTCGAAGCCGCTCAGGGTCTGGCCGGCGCGCACCGCGTCGACGAACTCCGCGACGATCCCGCGCCAGCGCTCCGGCGGTACGTGCCGATCGACGCCGCGGTCCGCCAGGATCTCGACGTAGTGCTCGGCCTCCGACACGAACAGCAGCACGCCGGTGTCGCCGGCCGTGTGATGCAGGCCCTGCTCGAGGAACTGGCGCCGCGCCATGTTGGCCGCGCGCCAGTGGCGCACGCTCCGTGGAATCAGCCGGATCGCGAGGCCGGGCAGCCGCAGCAGCAGCGCGAGCACGCAGAACGCGCCGAGCTGAATCGCGACGATCAGCTCGGCGGACAGCGGCGTGAACAGCAGCGCCGGCGCGAGCGCGAGGCTCACGAGCGCGGCCCACAGCACCGGGATGTAGCGGTAGTCGTCGCTGCGCGCGGCGAGCACCGTGACCAACTCGGCGTTGGTGTGACGTTCCACCTCGCGGATCAGCTCCGCGATCTGCTGCTGCTCGGCGGGCGAGATCAGGCTCATCACCAGCCTCCCGACGCGCCGCCGCCGCCGAAGCTGCCGCCGCCTCCGGAGAAACCGCCACCCCCGGAGAAACCGCCGCCGTAGCCGCCGCGGCCTCGGCCGCCGGCCAGGATGGCTCCGATCAGCGCAGCCCGGCCGATCCCGCCGCGGCGGCCGCCGAAGCTGGACAGCAGGATCAGCACGAAGAAGACCCAGAAGATCAGCGCCAGCAGCGGCGAGCCCTCCGATTCCTGCGCCGGCGCGCTCGGCTCGTAGCTTCCGCCGAGCGCGTCGATCATGCCGCGCACGCCGTCGATCACGCCGGCATCGAAGTCACCCTGGCGGAAGTGCGGCAGGATGCGGCCCTGGATGATGTCCCAGGAGATCGCGTCGGTGAGATCGCCCTCGAGCCCGTACCCCACCTCGATGCGCACCTGGCGTTCCGCCGGCGCGATCAGCAGCAGCGCGCCGGTGTCCTCGCCGCGCTGCCCGATGCCCCAGTGGCGGCCGAGCTGGTAGCCGTACTCCTCGATGGCCTGGCCCTCGAGCGACGGCACCGTCGCAACGACGATCTGGATGCCGCCGCTCTGCTGCTCGAACGCGGCGAGCTCCCGGGTCAGCGTCGTCTCGGTGTCGGGGCGGAGCAACTCGGCGGCGTCCACGACGCGGCCGGTCAGCGGCGGGAATTCCAGCGCCTGTGCGGCGGCCAGCGCGGCCGCGGCCAGCCAGAACAGGCCGAGCGCGCCGTGCCCGGCGAGCCGCGCGGATCGTGACATCAGAAACTGACCTGGGGCGCTTCCTCCGCGCCGCTTCGCGCTTCGAAGGTCTCACGGATCGGCATGTCGCTGTAGAGCAGCGAGTGCCAGATACGTCCCGGGAGCGTGCGGATCTCGGTGTTGTACTGCTGCACCGCCTGGATGTAGTCGCGGCGGGCCACGGCGATGCGATTCTCGGTGCCTTCGAGCTGCGACTGCAGCGCGAGAAAGTTCTGGTTCGCCTTGAGCTCCGGATAGCGCTCGACGACGACCATCAGCCTCGACAACGTGCTCGACAGCGCCTCCTGGTTGCGCTCGAAGGCCTCGAGCTTGGCCGGATCGTCGATGATGCTCGGGTCCACCTTCATCTGATTGAC
>DASVDC010000103.1:0-6414 GCA_036381275.1 Pseudomonadales bacterium
AATATCCGCCCGGTTCTGAAGAGAAGATACAGCATGGGGCTCTTCTCTCTGAACGCTTAGTCCGACAGGCGGCATGAGAGTTCCGACCGGCGGCACCGGGTTTTGCATCAATTTGTTTCGGAATGCGTTGGCCCCCCGGTATCGGCGCGGCTTCCTGCGCGACGGTCGCGTCGGTTATGCTCGCCGGCGAACGCAGTCGGAGCCGGATCGAATGAGCGTTTCCCTCGGTGTACACGTCGGCCAGCAGAACCTCGCGATGGACGACCTGCGCGCGCTCTGGCGCAAGCTGGATGCGGCCGGCGTCGACTGGATCTCGGCGTGGGATCACTTCTACGAGGCGCCCCCGAAGGGAGGCACCGAACCGCACTTCGAGGCCCTCGCGACGCTCGGTGCGCTCGCCGCGGAAACCCGGCGCGCGCGCATCGGCTGCCTGGTCTTCTACGTCGGCTACCGCAACCCGGCGCTGCTCGCGAAGGCGGCCACCACGCTCGATCACATCAGCGGCGGCCGCTTCGAGCTCGGCATCGGCGCGGGGTGGCACGTCTGGGAAGCGAGCGCCTACGGCTACGCGTTCCCGGACATCGGCACCCGCCTCGACATGCTGGAAGAAGCGGTGCAGATCATCCGCCGCATGCTGACCGAGGAACGTACGACGTTCTCCGGCAAGCACTTCCAGGTCGACCACGCGAGCTGCCTGCCGCGGCCGGTGCAGGAACGGCTGCCGATCTGGATCGGCGGCGTCGGGGAGAAGCGCACGCTCAAGATCGTCGCCGATCACGCCGACGGCTGGAACGCCGCCTACCTCTCTCCCGAGGAGTTCGCGCGGGTGAACGCGGTGCTGAATCACTGGTGCGAGGAGGAGCGCCGCGATCCCGCGAGCCTGAAGCGTGCGGTCAACGTCACCTTCAACATGGGGCTCGACGAGGCCGACGTCGCCCGCCAGCGGCGGCTGCTCAAGGAAGACTGGGGCGAGGCCGCCGAGCGGATCATGGGCGGCGCGCTGCTCACCACGCCCGATCGGGCGGTCGAGCGGCTCCTCGAGTACGTGCGGGCGGGTGCCGACGAGATCAACATCGCGCTGCGCGCGCCGTGGCGCGAAGAGGCCCTGGACGCCTACCTCGAGCACGTGCTGCCCGCGGTGCGCAAGGCGGCGGGCTAGAGAGCCGTTGTGGGAGCGGCCTCCGGCCCGCGAACTGCCTAGCGCCCGGCCAACGCCTCCGCGAACGCCAGCACGCGCTCGGCCTCGGCCGCGTGCAGGTTCTCGATGAGCTGGCCGTCGAGCACCGCGACACCCCTGCCCTGTGCGGTGGCCTCCTGCCAGACCTCCAGCACGCGTCGCGCGTGCGCCACCGCGGCGTCGTCGTAGCCGAAGATCGCGTTGGCGTCGTCCACCTGGCTCGGGTGGATCAGGGTCTTGCCGTCGAAGCCCATGTCCCGCGCCTGCCGGCACGCCGCGCGGAAGCTCTCGAGGTTGCGGAACTCGAGGTGCACCCCGTCCAGCACGTCGAGCCCGAGCGCCCGCGCCGCCAGCACGCAGTGCTGCAGCGCGAACGCGAGGTTGTGACGCTCCTCCGTGTGCCGCGCCCGGAGCGCCTTGACCAGATCGCTGGTGCCCATCACCAGCGCGGCGAGCCGCGCGGTGTGGGCCGCGAGACGGCGCACGTCCAGCACCGCGAGCGGCGTCTCGACCATGAACCAGACCGGCAACGCCCCGCCGCCGGCGGCATCGAGACACGCCAGCCACGCGTCGATCTGCGCGAGGGTTTCCACCTTCGGGAACAGCACGGCGTCGATGCCGAGCCGGGCCACCGCCGCGACATCGTCGGCCCCCCACGCCGTATCCAGCCCGTTCACGCGAACGATCAGCTCGCGGTGGCCATAGCCGCCCTGCTCGATCGCCGCGACGACGTTGGCCCGGGCGGCCGCTTTCGCATCGGGCGCGACCGCGTCCTCGAGATCGAAGATCAGCGCATCACACGGGATCGCGCGGGCCTTTTCCAGCGCACGGGCATTGGCGCCCGGCATGTACAGCACGGAACGGCGCGGTCGGAACGGATGCGGCATGCGGGGGAAGTCAGGAGCGTTGATCGGGGGCGGTGAAGAAGCCGGGCTGGCCGAGCACGCGGCCGCCCTTCCGGGCTCCGCATTCGGCTTTGCAGCGGCAACTGTACACGGACAGCACCGGGATCAGCGTGAAAGCGCCCACCAGCAGCGCGATCGCGGACCAGCCTTCCTGACTCTGGTACCAGTCTGCGTCCAGCCGGGGCACGCCGAGGAAGAAAGCGGCGAAGAAGAAGAACGTCAGGCCGGTCGCGGCCACCGCCAGCACCCGGGCCATCAGTATGTTGAGCCGCGGCACCAGCGTCAGCAGCGCGAGCACCGCGCCGCCCGCGTACGGCAGCCAGAGCAGCGGCGCCGGATGCGGGACGTGCAGCAGCGCCAGGATCACGAACACCAGCCCCACCGCGGCGAGGAAACCATTCATCCCGCGGGTGATCCGTGAGCTGCCGCCGCCATTCGCCATAACGTGTTTCACGGTTATCGGTTCAGCCAAGTCTCGACAAAGCGTCCGGTGCCGTCAACCGATTCTGTTACGCAAAGTGACAGAAGAGGCTACCAATTTACCCATTTTCGGTGAGCAAACCGCATTTCAACCGATTCGAGCCGACTGCCCGCCGTCCACCGGCAGCGCGACGCCGGTGATGAAGCGGGCCTCGTCCGACGCGAGGAACAGCGCCGCGTTCGCCACGTCCCAGGCGGTGCCCATCTTCGCGCCGAGCGGCACCTGGGCATCGCGGCTCCGGATCAGCTCGTCGCGGTCCCGCCCCGACGCGACGTAGCCTTCGATCGCCATCGGCGTATTCATCAGCCCCGGCATGATCACGTTCGCCCGGATGCCGTAACGCGCGTTCGCCATCGCCAGGTGGTGGGTGAACGCGTTCAACGCGGCCTTGGAGGTCTTGTAGGCGGCGATGCCCACCGAACAGACCGCGGCCACGGACGAGATATTCAGGATCACGCCCGCGCGCTGCTCGCGCATCACCGGCAGCGCGTGCCTGCAGACGAGCATGATGCCCTTCAGGTTGGTGTCGAAGATCCGGTCCCAGACCTCGACCGTCATGCTGGCCGCGCCGCGGTCGCCGGTACCGATGCCGACGTTGTTGTGCAGCACGTCGACCCGCCCGTAGCGCTCGGTGCAAGTGGCGACGATGCGCGCGCAATCGGACTCGTTGGTGATGTCCGCGACGCAGACGCTGCCGTCGCCGCCGCGTTCGCGCACCATCGAGAGGGTCTCCTCTGCGGAAGCGCCGTTGCGATCGACCAGCAGCACCCGCGCACCCTCCTCGGCGAAGCGAATCGCGGTGGCGCGGCCGTTGCCGATGGTGTCACCCGGCGTCTGGCCGGCGCCCACCACCACCGCGATTTTGTCGGCTAGACGTCCCATCCGGGAAGCCCCTCGTCGAGCTGCACGCCCAGGCTGTTCAGCACCATCGAGACCAGGTTGTACTGCCCGACGGTGAACACCAGATCCATGAGCTGCTGTGTGGTGAGGTGCTTCGACAGCCCCTGCCAGGTCGCGTCGGAAACGTGCGCATCGGCGTGCAACTCGTCCACCGCAGTGAGCAGCAGCCGGTCGAGCTCCGAAATGCCCGGCGTGGACGGCCCGGTCTTCGCGGTGCGGATCTCGTCGTCGCTCATGCCGGCCCGGCGCGCGATCTCGACGTGCTGTCCCCACTCGTAACCGGCTCGGCACAGGTAGCCGATGCGCAGGATCAGGAGCTCACGCTCGCGCACGCCGAGGGTCGACTTGCCGAGCACGTGATTCGCGAACACCAGCCAGCGCCGCATCAGATCGGGGTGGTGGGCCAGGGTCTTGAAGATGTTGTACACCCTGCCCTGCTCGACGAACGGCGCCATCACGGCACGCGCCTTCTCGTCCCACTGCTCGGGCGCCAGCGGCTCGACCCGCGGCTCGCTCAATCGCATCGTGCCCTCCCCGTCGTCGTGCGGTCGTTGACGAATCCCGGCTTAATATACACACCTCACCCTACCGTGCCAGGAGCAGAGCCATGGCGCAGCAGACCGTACGCGAACACCGGGACGGCCCGGTCCTGATCGTCACCATCGATCGCCCGGCGGTGCGCAACGCCGTCGACGGCCCCACCGCCGCCGCGCTCGCGGACGCGTTTCGCCGCTTCGACCAGGACCCGGAGGCCGCGGTCGCGATCCTGACCGGTGCCGGCGGCACGTTCTGCGCGGGCGCGGACCTGAAGGCGGTCGCCGACAGCCGCGGCAACCGGGTCGAGACGACGGGTGACGGACCGATGGGCCCGACCCGGCTCGAGCTCGGCAAGCCGGTGATCGCCGCGGTGGAAGGTCACGCGGTCGCCGGCGGGCTCGAGCTCGCGCTCTGGTGCGACCTCAGGGTGGCCGCCCGCGATGCGGTATTCGGCGTCTATTGCCGACGCTGGGGCGTGCCGCTGGTGGACGGCGGCACGGTGCGGCTGCCGCGCCTGATCGGACACAGCCACGCGATGGACCTGATCCTGACGGGCCGGGGCGTGAGCGGTGACGAGGCGCTGCGCATGGGGCTCGCGAACCGCCTGACCGAACCGGCCGGCGCCCTCGCCGGCGCGCTCGAGCTGGCGCGGCGGCTCGCGGCCTTTCCACAGCGGTGCCTGCGCAGCGACCGCCGCTCGGCGCTCGCGCAGTGGGGCCGCTCCGAAGCCGACGCGCTGGCCGAGGAGACCCGCCTCGGTCTCGAGGTGATCCGCTCCGGCGAAACCCGCGAAGGCGCGCGGCGCTTCGCGGCCGGTGCCGGCCGCCACGGCGACTTCTCCGAGTTCGGCGGGCCGGTAGGATAGAATGGCCTGCCCGCTCGAGGGCTCACCACCGGAGGAGGGATCGGAATGGCGTTCGCAGACCGGGTTCGCTTCGGCGTCACCATCTTCCCCACCGACTACGCGATACCGCCCGTGGAACTGGCACGCGCGGTGGAGGAGCGCGGGTTCGACAGCTTGTTCTTTCCGGAGCACACCCACATCCCGGCGTCGCGGCGCACGCCGTTCCCCGGCGGCGGGGAGCTGCCCAAGATGTACTGGCACACCCACGATCCGTTCGTCGCGCTCGCCGCGTGTGCGGCTGTGACGAGCCGCATCCGCCTCGGCACCGGCATCTGCCTGGTCATCGAACGTGACCCGATCACGCTGGCCAAGGAGGTCGCCTCGCTCGACACGATTTCGGGCGGCCGGTTCATCTTCGGCATCGGCGCCGGCTGGAACCGCGAGGAGATGGAGAACCACGGCGCCGACTACGCGAACCGCTGGAGGATCGTGCGCGAGAAGGTGCTGGCGATGAAGGCGATCTGGAGCCAGGACGCGGCGGAGTACCACGGCGAGTTCGTCGACTTCGATCCGATCTGGTCGTATCCCAAGCCGGTGCAGGCCGGCGGGCCGCCGATCTGGATCGGGGCCAACTCGAAGTGGGTGTTCGACCGCGTCGCCGAGTACGCCGACGGCTGGATGCCGATCGGCGGGCCCGGCTCCGGAAACCTGGAGCGCATGCGCGATGCGTTGGCCGCCCGCGGCCGCCGTTTCGAGGACCTGGACCTCGCGCTGTTCGCCGCGCCGGCCGACTACGACGCGCTCAAGGGCCGCATCGAGCAGGGATTCGACGAGCTGGTGTTCTCGTTGCCGGATGCGGGCGCCGACCAGGTGCTGCCGCGGCTCGACGCGCTCGCCGAGCTGATTCAGAAGCTGCGCTGAACCGTCGCTTCTCCTGTCGGAGCGGCCTCTGGCGGTACGAACCGGCCACATGGGTAACACCTGGACCGGGTTACACCTGGGGCATCGGAGGAGGCGGTGCCGATGCCCCGGGGCGCGGGCGCGCCGCAAGCCGGCTTGCAAGCGATCGGCATCCTGGATGAACACGTCAGCCAGGTCTGATCCATCGGATCGGACCCACTCTTGCCTATCCGACCGGAGGTCCAAGCCGCGAACGCCGGCCTCGAGGACGGGCGGCTCGAGTCCACCACCAGCGCTCTGTTCCAACAGATAAGAGCGCCCGGCAGGCGCCAGGCTGCGATGTATCGGCGCGCGTTCTCCCGCGCGCGTACGGTCCGCAACATCGCCCGAATCAACGCCCGAGGACGTCGTGCGTCCGGCGGTGGGCGTGAGTGATCTCGCACGGCGCCATCCGCCTCGGCACCATCCACCGCGCCCGCATCGGGAGGAAACATGGCCCGAATCAATCGATGAAGCCCCGGGCGGATCGAGGTCCGGCGCTCTACCTCGAACCGCGCGGCTTCGATTCGGGCGATGTTCGCGAATTCGATTCGGGCGATGTTTGCGACTTGATCCCGACGAGGTGGCGATTTGATTCGGGCCATGTTCCGTTCCGAGGGGAGCGACGTCC
>DASVDC010000104.1:0-10394 GCA_036381275.1 Pseudomonadales bacterium
TTCACGGCACTGGTTCGCCAGCACTACTGGGATTTCGGCCCGACCCTCGCGGCGGAGTATCTGGCGCAAGCGCACGGCTTTCGCTACTCGACCGAGACCTTGCGCGGCTGGATGATCGAGGCCGGCATCTGGCAGGCCAAGTGCGCGCGGCGGCGCCGTCCTCACCCGCCCTGTGAGCGGCGTCCCCGTCTGGGGGAGCTCGTACAGATCGACGGCAGTCCGCACCGGTGGTTCGAGCAACGCGCCCCCTCGTGCTGCCTGATCGCCTTCATCGACGATGCCACGAGTCGCGTGCTGCACGGCCGGTTCGTGCCGCACGACGGGCGGCCTTCCAGTAGCGCCGCTTGAACACCCGGTTCACGCACCGCGCCGAACGCGCGGCCAGACTCCTCAACATGGCCCGAATCAACTCGCAACCTCGCCTGGATCGAGTCGCGAACATCGCCCGAATCAAAATTCACGACATGGCCCGAATCAAAGCCGCGCTGTTCGAGGTGCACGCCGGATCTCGATCGCCCCGAGCCTTCTCGATTGATTCGGGCCATGTTCCGTCCCCATGTGAGCCGAGACGGATGTGCCGGGCGAGATCGCTCACGTGCAGCGCCGGCCGCACGCCGGCGCTGCGGCCGAGGTCGACACCCGTTCCCAGGCCTTTGATTGGGGCGATGTTGCGGACCGTGCTCACGGGAGATCGCGCCGACTCATCGCCGGCCCAGCGCCCGCCCGGCCGTTCTTACTGCTTGGACTAGGTCGCCGGTGGACGCGAGCCGCCGGCCCGCGAGCCGGCTCTCGCGGCTTGCAGGCCCATGTGCCCGGTGCAGGTGTTGCGTGACCGGTGTGTACCTGCGGCGACCTTCCGGAGATTCGCGGCCGGAGGCCGCTCCCACAGGATCAGGCGCGGTCGAGGGCCTGGGCGAGATCGGCGAGCAGGTCGTCGGGGTCTTCGATGCCGACGGAGATGCGGATCAGCGAGTCGTCGATGCCCATGCTGGCGCGGCGGGCGGGGCCCATCTCGTAGTAGATCGTGTGCGCGACCGGGATCGCCAGCGTCCGGTTGTCGCCGAGGTTGCTCGACTTGATGATCACGTCGAGCGCGTTCAGGAACGCCCAAAGGTCGACCGCCGGGTCGAGCTCGAACCCGAACAGCGCCCCCGGGTGGCGGAACAGACGGCGCGCGCGCTCGTACTGGGGGTGATCCTCGAGGCCGGGGTAGTAGACACGGCGCACCCGCGGATGCTGCTGGAGGAAGCGCGCCATTGCGAGTGTGTTGGCGCACTGGCGCTCGAGGCGCAGCGCCAGCGTCTCGGCGCCGACGGCGATGTGATGGGCGGCCTCCGGCGCCAGCGCCGCGCCGAAGTCCCTGAGCCCCTTCTTCTTGATCTGGGTGATCGCCCAGCGTGACGGATCGCCCTTGCGGTAGGTGTCGTAGATGTTGTCGAAGCGGCTCCAGTCGTACGAGCCCATCTCGGTGATCGCGCCGCCGAGCGCGTTGCCGTGTCCGCCGATGTACTTCGTGAGGCTGTTGACCACCAGGCTCGCACCCACCGTCGCCGGTTGGAACAGGTACGGCGACGTCATCGTATTGTCGACCACGTAGATCAGGTTGCGCTCGCGGCAGAGCTCGCCGATCTCCTCGAGCGCCGCGACCTGGGTGCGCGGATTCGCGATCGTCTCGACGAACACCAGCCGGGTGCGCTCCGTGATCGCGTCCGCCACCGCGCTGACCTCGGTCGCGTCGACGAAGGTCACGCCGATGCCGTGGGCCTCGAAGCTCTGGAACAGGCTGTTGGTGTTGCCGAACAGGAACGAGCTCGAGACGAAGTGATCGCCCTGGCGCAGCAGCGCGAACAGCATCGTGCCGATCGCCGCCATGCCGGTCGAAAAGCAGACCGTCTGCAGGCCCTGCTCCATCGTGCTGATCTTGGTCTGCAGCGCTTCGACGGTGGGATTCACCTGCCGGCCGTAGCTGAAGCCCGCCTGACGGCCCTGGAACACGGCCGCGAGATCGTGGGCATCTTCGTAGCCGTAGGCGACCGTTGCGTGGATCGGCTTGTGCAGCGAGCCGTGCTCGATGACGTCGCGGCGGTCGCTGTGGACGATGCGGGTTGTGAAGCCTTGCGGTGGTTTCGGGTCGGTCATCGAGGTGATCGCGATCTGGAGATCGCTCCTGCGAGGGGTGTTTGGTCAGGCATCGGCAGCTCTGGTCTCGAAGCGGGCGCTCTCTTCGTCGGCGAAGATCGCCGGCTCGCGATCCGCCGTCCGCTCCCACGGGTTGTCGGCCAGCAGCGCCTCGATCGCCGAGGCCGGCAGAGGCTGGCTGAAGATGAAACCCTGCGCCTCCCGACAGCCCTGGCTCAGCAGGTAGCGGAGCTGGGTGCGGTTCTCGACCCCTTCCGCCGCCAGGCCGAGCTTCAGCCCGCGTGCCATCCCGACGATCGCGTCGATCACCGTCGTCCCGTCCCGATCCGCGCGGATGTCGCCGACGAACGAGCGGTCGACCTTCAGCTCGTTGATCGGGAACTGGTGCAGGTAGCTGAGCGACGTGTAGCCGGTGCCGATGTCGTCGATCGCGATCTCGACGCCGAGCCGCTGCAGCTCCTTCAGCCGCGGCACGATCACCTCGATGTCGCGCAGCAGCGCGCCTTCCGTGAGCTCGACGATCACCGCGGAGCCGGGCAGCCCCGCCAGTTCCAGCGACGCGGTGAACTGCGCGAGGAAGTCGTCCTGCTCGATCTGATCCGGCGACACGTTCACCGACACGCGCAGGCCCGGATGGCCTCCGGCGCGCCAGCGCGCGACGTCGCCGAACGCGAGCCGCTGCACCAGCGCATCCACCCGCGCCACCAGCCCCGTTTCCTCGGCCAGCGCGAGGAACTGCTCCGGCTCGACCAGCCCCTGCTCCGGGTGATTCCAGCGCACCAGCGCCTCGACGCCGACGATGCGGCCGCTGTCGAGCGCGACGCGCGGCTGATAGTGCACGGTCAGCTCTTCCTGGGCCAGCGCCGCGCGCAGCTCCCGCTCCATCGTGAGCCGGGTGGAGAACTGGTGGTTCATCTCCTCGGAGAAGAACTGATAGCCGTTACGCCGGTTGCCCTTGACGTGGTACATCGCGATGTCGGCGTTCTGGATCAACGCCTCCTCGCTGTCGCCCGCCTCGGGATACATGGCGATGCCGATGCTCGCGCCGACGAACAGCTCGTGCCCGTCCAGGCTGAACGGCGCCGTCAGCCGCTCGAGGATCTTGCTCGCGATCACCACCACGTCGTCGCGGGTGCGCACCTCCGGGAGCAGCAGCATGAACTCGTCGCCGCCGAAGCGCGAGAGCGTGTCGCCGCTGCGCAGACAGCTCTGCAGACGGTTCGCGACCGCCTTCAGCAGCCGGTCGCCCATCGTGTGGCCGAGCGTGTCGTTGACCACCTTGAAGCGGTCGAGGTCGAGGAACATCACCGCGAGCTTGCGCTTGTTGCGCTCGGCCTGGGCGATCGCGAGCGCGAGCCGATCCTTCAGCAGCGCGCGGTTCGGCAACTGGGTCAGCAGATCGTGGTACGCCTGGAAGTTGATCACCTCCTCGGCTTCCTTGCGCTCGGTGATGTCCCGGGCGGTGCCGTAGGTACCGACGAAGCCCCGGCGCGTGCGTTCGCGCGGGTCGCTGTACACGCCCATCGCGCTGATCTCCATCCACACGCCGCTCGGGTGGTACATCCGGCTGCCGCGCCGCGGCAGGCGGCTCTTCAGCCGGATCTCGACGTTGCTCGCGGCGCGGGAGCCGGTGCGCCGCTCCGCGAATACGTGCCGAGCCTCCTCGAGGAACTCCGGGTCGACGATCTCGCTGTAGTGCTTGCCGATCAGCTCCTCCTTCCGGTAACCGAGCAGCGACCCCACCCGGTCGTTCAGGAACGTGAAGCAGCCGTTGCGATCGAGCATGTACACCAGATCGGGGGAGCTGTTGACGATGAAGCGGTGCAGCGACTCCGACTCGCGAAGCTGCAGCTCCATCATCGCGTTGTCGGCTTCGAGCCGGCACTGTCGCAACGCCGACTCGATGGTCGCGACCAGCTCGCCGGCCTCGTAGGGCTTGCGCACGAAATCGAACGCGCCGCACTGCAGCGCGTGCTTGACGCCGTCGTAGCTCGCGTCGGCGCTCACCACGATGACCTTGCAGCGCAGCCCCTCGCGGGCGACGAAGTCGAGCACGTCGTGGCCGCTGATGCCCGGCATGATCAGGTCGAGCAGCACCACGTCGAAGTCCTTGTGACGGAGCCTGCCGAGCGCCTGCTCGCCGCCGAGGGCCGTCTCGGCCTGGTAGCCGTGCAGCGTCACGAGCTGCTCGAGGCTCTGGAGCAGCTCCGGCTTGTCGTCGACGAGCAGGATGCGCGCGTTTCGTCGGGACAACGAGGCGCCCGCGCGTGCTCGGGGTCCGCCGCCCGCGCCCGCTTCGTCACTGCCCTCGGACGAGCCGTTACCGGATACGACCATCTGTGCCTGCGTTGTCGATCATTCCATCGGCTGCCGGAGAACCGTTCGCGGCCGGAGGCCGCTCCCACAAGCGAGGCCGCTCCCATGAGGGAGGTCCGCTTCCACGGCGCCACGGAACCGAGCGCGGATTGTGACGGTTTTCCAGGGGTGATCCTAGTTGCGGCTGTGTAAGAATCTGTTCAGCTTTTTGACATTGGTTGCAGATAAGGTCGCGGCCACAGGTCGTAGACCCGGCACAGCGCCGACAGCACCAGCACGTGGCGGATCTCGCCCGAGCGGACCGCCTCCCGAACCTCGGCCTCGGTCATCGGCTCGACCCGGATCGCCTCGCCGCCCATCAGCGCCTGTTCGCCGGTGCGGCGCACGCCGGTGGCGAGGAAGTGGTGGCACAGGTGGTCGTGGATCGCCGGGTTCGGCTCGACGGCGCCCATGTACTGCCAGTCGCCGCCGGAGTAGCCGGTCTCTTCCGCGAGCTCGCGCTGCGCCGCCGCGAGCGGCGATTCGCCCGGATCGACCATGCCGCCCGGGATCTCCAGCGTGGAATACCCCGCGCCGAAGCGGAACTGGCGGATCATCACCAGCCGCCCGTCCTCCGCCACCGCCACCACGTTCACCCAGTCCACCGACTCCAGCACGATGCGCTTCAGCACCTCGCCCGTGCGCGGGTGGCGGCGGTGGTCGTAGCGGGCGCGGAACAGAATGAGGTCCTCGCCGCGTTCGCTGCCCTCCAGGGGCCAATCCAGCTCGTCAGTCATATCCGGTCAGCTCCATGTAGCCGGTGCCGATGCGGCGGCCGTCGTCGTCGACCACGCGAACCATACCTTCCCAGTAGCGGATCAGCGTGTCCATCCGCTGATCGTCCAGCGCCGCGTGAATCTGGAAGCGCCGCGGCCCCTGCGGGGTCATCACCGACGCCTTCCACGCCACCGGCCAGCGCACGCCGTCCGGATCCTGCCAGTAGCGGAGCGGCTCCAGCCGGAAGTCGGGGACCCGGAGCGGGTGCCCCAGGCCGTCCGGGTCCACCCAGAGCCCCTGATCGTAGGGATCGCGCAGCCCCGTGTCGTTGCGCAGCCGGAACATCATCACGTCCGCGCCGTCGTCGAGCTGCAGTGCGAACCAGTCCCAGCCGCTCTGCTGCTCGCCGAGCACGCTGGTGCTCCATTCGCGGTCGAGCCAGGCCCGGCCGGTCACGGCGCGGCTTCGACCGTCCACCCGGACCTCGCCGGTCACCGCCAGGCGCGGGATCGAATAGTAGTAGGAGGCCTGGCCCGGCCCCTTCGGGGACAGGCCGTCGTTGCCCTGCAGCACCACCGGCTTGACCGGGTTCAAGCGCAGGCGCACGGCGAAGCGCTCGGCCGTTCCGCTCAGCGTGAGCGCCTGGAGGTCGGGCCGGTCCGCCGCCAGCTCCCAGCCGTCGAGGTGCGCCCGGAACGGGGCCGCCTCGACCCCGGCGAGCCGCGGATGGGCGCGGGCGAGGCGCTCGGCTTCCAGGTGCCGGCCGCCGGCCACGTCGGTGATCGCGAGGTGCGCGAGATACACCTGGCTCGCGTCCCACGGGCTCTCGAACACCGGCGCCGGCCGCAGCGCCTGGCGAAACAGCGTGAACTGCACCCCGAAGGCTTCGCCGGATGCGCTCTCGAGGCTCGCGGTCAGGTACCACCATTCGCTGCGGTAGCGCGGGTGCGGGCCGTGATCGTCGGGAAAGCGGAACGGCCGCGGGGTTTCGGCCCGCAGGAAGCCGGCGGTGTCGGTCTCGCCGAGCAGCTCGCCGAGGCGCACCTCCGCGGCGGATGCCGCCGCGGCGGCGGCGGCGAGCAGCATCCCGAGAACGATGCGCTCAAGCCGCCTCATGCAACGTCCCTCGCTCCCGGGGCGCGGGCAGCGCCCCGGCCACCAGCGCCGCCGCGAGGCCGAGTACCAGCGGCAGCAGCCACCCCGAGGCCGGCAGGTGCAGCTCGATGCTCCAGCCGAATGAGCGCGGATTGATCACCGTGCACAGCGTCCAGGCCATCGCGAGCCCGAGCGGCAGCGCCAGCAGCATCGCGAGGCCGCCGACCCCGAGCGCCCTGACGAGCGCGATCTGGCGCAGCTCGCGACCGCTCATGCCCTGGGCACGCAGCAGCCGGGTGGTCGACGCCTGCTGCAGCCGCAGCGCGGTCAGCGCGTTGTAGGTGCCGACGACGGCGACCAGCAGCGCCACCAGCGTGAGCGCGCGGGTGATCGCGAACGTGCGGTCGAACACCCGCAGCACCTCGGCCCGCAGCTCCGCGCGCGATTCGAGCCGCACCGCCGGAAAGCGTTCGCGCACCCGCGCGGCGAGCTCCGCCGCGTCCGCCCGCGGCTTCAGGTGCACGGTGATGCGATCGAACGCGGCGGGCACCTGCAGGCGATCGAGCGCCGCGACGTCCACCAGCACGCGGCCGAGCGGATCGCCGAAGCCGGGAAACGTACCGACCACCGTGAGCGCCCCGCGCGCCACCGGCAGCACGTCGCCAGGCGCGACGTCGAGATCCCGGGCGAGGCGCTCGCTGATCAGCGCCTCGTCCGAGCCGAGCGGCCGCGGGTGCCGGTAACGGGCGCTCTCGGCGGCGTCGAAGCGGGTGTAGCCGAGCTCCACCGGCACGCCGGCGATGCGGCTGCGCACGGCGCCGTACGCCTGCAGCCGGGCGACCTCCGGGCGCGCGGCGAGCCAGCGCTCGAGCGCGTCGGAATCGGCATCCGCGGCATCCAGGTACAGATCGCCGGCGAGGCGCACGTCGAGCATCCGCTCGAAGTCGAGCCGGAAGCTCTCGACCATCAGCGCGATGCCGATGCTGGTCGCCACCGCGAGCGACAAGGCCGCCAACGCGACCCCGAGCAGGCGCGGATACCAGGCCACGTCGCGCAGCGCGAGGCGCAGCCAGAGCGGCCCGCGGGCTCCGCTCATCCGGCGCCGCAGCAGCCCGAGCAGCGGCGTCACCAGCGCGACGGCGAGCAGGCTCATCGACAGAATCGCGAGAAATCCGCCGAGCACGCCGGTGGATTCCAGCGCGAGCCCGAGCGCCAGCAGAACCAGCAGCGCGGGCGCGAAGAGCCGCCAAGCCGATGACCAGTTTCGCTCGTGCCATTCCCGGGCGAACGCGGCGAGCCCGCCGAGCAGACAGACGCCGAGGCCGGAGCCGACCGCCTTCGCGAGCAGCCAGACGTCCGGCAGCGCGCGGCCGATGCCGAAACTGCCCGCCTCGGTGAGCCCGCCGCCGGTGAGCGCGATCAGGAGCCGCGCCAGCACGAAGCCGCCCACGAGTCCGAGCAGCGTCGCGAGCGCGCCCAGGGTCAGAAACACGGACAGAAAGCTGCGCCGCAGCGCGCGATGGTCCACGCCCACCGCGTGCAGCCGTTCCAGCAGCAGGCGCTGGCGGCGCAGCCAGATCAGGCCGATCTGGTAGATCAGGAACCACGCGACCAGCAGCGCCAGGGTGCCGAGGGAGCCGAGGTTGAACAGCACCGCCCGGGCGAACTCGGCCTCGGGGCGCTCCGCCACCACCGGCCGCGCGCGCCACTCGTCCGCGCCGGCGCGCTCGAGCTCCGGTGCCAGCTCCGCGAGCGTACCCGCCCGGGCGCGCGGCAACCCCGCGGCGAATCCCGGCATCAGGCGGTCGAGCCGTTCCCGCCACGGCTGCCAGGGATCGTCGAGCTCGAGCCCGACCCGGCTCAGCGTCTCGGGGCCGAGCCCGAGCAGGTGCTGGGCGAGCGCGATGTCGGTGATCAGCGCCGGGCCGAGCGCGGTGTCGGCCACGGTATCGATCCGAACGCTCCGCCCGACGGCCTCGATGCGCTCGCCCGCGGCACGGCCGAGCGTGCGGTCCGCCACCACCGCTTCACCGAGCAACACGTCGCTCGACACAGCGCCCGATTCACCCGCATCCGCGCGCGCGGCGTCGAGCGGCGGGCTCGGCATCGCGAGCCAGTCGACGCCGAGCACCAGCGTCTGCCGGCCGTCGATCAGCCGATGGCCTTCCACCATCGGCACGAGCGCCTCGATCGGCGCGTCGGGATGCGCGCGCCAGGCGGCGCGCAGCCGGAAGTAGTCGTCGGCCGAGAGCGGCGTGCGTTCCAGCACGTGGGTGAGTCCGGCGAGGTGAGACGGCGTGCGTTCGTCCAACGAGCGCACCACGGCGGCGCTGATCAGGTGCACGGCCGCCACGGAAGCGACGCCGAGCGCGACGCCGAGCAACGCGGTCGCGGCGCTCCAGGGCGCGTGACGCACGAACCGGAGCTGGCTGCGGAACAGCAGACTCACGAGGCGTGGCGGACCGGCCCGCCCATCGGCAGCACCCGATCGGCGCGCGCGGCGATGTCGCTGTCGTGGGTCGCGATCAGGAGCGCGCTGCCGAGCCGGCGTACCTCCTGCCAGAGCAGGCCGGCGACGCGGTCGGCGTTGTCGGCGTCGAGATTGCCGGTGGGCTCGTCGGCGAGCACCAGCACCGGCTCGTGCGCGAGCGCGCGGGCGATGGCGACGCGCTGGCGTTCGCCGCCGGACAGCTCCCCCGGGAACGCATCGTGCCGATCGTCCAGGCCGAGCCCGGCCAGACGCTCCAACGCCCGAGGGGCGAGATCCTGACGCCGGTTCAACTCGAGCGGCAGCAGCACGTTTTCGCGCACCGTCAGCGTCGGCACCAGGTTGAAGAACTGGAACACGTAGCCGATGTGCGCGCGCCGCACCGCGGTGCGCGCCGGCTCGTCCAGCTCGTCGAGCGGCACGGTCCGGCCGTCGACGGTGAGCCGAATGCGGCCGCCGTCCGGCTCGAGCAGCCCGGCGACCAGGTTCAGCAGCGTGGTCTTTCCCGAGCCGCTCGGCCCGCGCAGCGCGACGACCTCACCGGCATCGAGCTCGAGGTG
Source organism: Pseudomonadales bacterium (assembly GCA_036381275.1). Classification (GTDB taxonomy): domain Bacteria; phylum Pseudomonadota; class Gammaproteobacteria; order Pseudomonadales; family Azotimanducaceae; genus UBA7803. Next base: position 9,355 of record DASVDC010000104.1, read on the forward strand.
GACGTCCTGGAGGACCCGGCGCCGGCCGCGGCCGTCCGCGTAGGCCTTGCCGAGCCCGGCCACCTCGAGGATGCGGCTCATCGCAGCGGATGCATGCCCTGGCGCGCGAGCTCGTCCGTCAGCGGCGGCAGGTGCGTTTCCGCGTCGACCGCCGCGAGGATGCTGCTCACGTCGTCGAACCGGGCCAACGTGTCGAGGGTGGTGAGGGTCGGCGAGATCATCTGCCAGCGGCCCGCGCGATGCGCCTCGAGCGCGGCACGGGGCCGGACCCATTCGTCGTCGGCCGTCTCCCAGTGGTGTGCAATGGTCGTCTGGTCTTCGGGCATCGCGGCGACGAAGAAGCGCGTATCGAAGCGCCGCGGCACGACCGCCGGGGTGATCCAGTGGCTGAAGTATCTGACCCGATCCGCCGCGAGACGCAGCCCCTCCCGCCGGCAGACCTCGAGCAGCGAAATGCGCCCGTCGATCAGCTCCTGCCGATAGCCGTCGAACCGCGCGATCTCGCCTTCGTTCGCCCAGGACAGCGGCGCGCCGTCCCGGTACGCGAGCAGCACGCCGCACTCCTCGAAGCACTCGCGGATCGCCGCCACCCAGTAGCGCAGGCCGCCGCCGGCGACGCCCAGCAACCGGTCGGCGGTGCCCGCATCGAGCCCCTGCAGCAGCTCCGGCGCGAAGTCGGCTTCGTCGAGCTTGCCGCCCGGGAACACGTGCAGGTCCGGGAAATCGCCGACGCCGGGCCGCTTCATCATGAAGACTTCCGGTCCGTCCGGCCCTTCCCGCAGCAGCACGATGGTCGCGGCCAGCCGGATGTTGCCTCGGGTCAGTGGTTCCATCAGCGGTATCCCGGTGATATCAAATTGCCATCTTGTTCGCGCGCCGCTCCGACAGTACATTGCGCAAACGCATTGACCAAATCTGGCGGTGTGGCGCCGGCGCCCGCTCGTCCGACGTATCAAGCGCCTCCGCCGCGAGCCCGCGACGGGAGCGCGAAGTCGGATGGGAGAGAGAATCTACAAATACCTGGTGCGCCTGCCGATCGC
>DASVDC010000105.1:0-12814 GCA_036381275.1 Pseudomonadales bacterium
CCGGCGATGGCTGAAGGTGCGGTAAGAAATCGCTGACGTCCTTGTGCAGTTGCACGCGGCTCTGCCAGCCGCCGGATCATTCGAACCATTCCGGCCGGTATCCGCGGACGTCGCTCCCCTCGGAACGGAACATGGCCCGAACCAAATCGCCACTAAGCCGGGATCAAGTCGCGAACATCGCCCGAATCGAATTCGCGCATCGCCTGAATCGAGTTCGCGACATCGCCCGAATCGAAGCCGCGATGGTCGAGGCAGCGCCGGATCTCGATCGCCTAGCGTCCTGATCGATTGATTCGGGCCATGTTCCCTCCCGATGCGGGCGAGGTGGATGGTGCCGAGGCGGATGGTGCCGCGCGAGAGATCACCACCCGCACCGCCGCCATGCTGGCGCTGCGGCCGACTGCGAAACCGGTTCGCAAGCTTTGATTCGGGCGATGTTGCGGTGCGTACTCATGGGAGATCGCGCCGATTCATCGCCAGTCCGGCGCCCCGTCGCGCGGTTTCTTCACGACTTGGAATAGCGCACAGGTTCGCCGTGGGACGTCTCGCGTCCGGTACTGCGCAACCAAGGCAGGCCGCCGGGGGCCGCTCCCCAACCACTCCTCCCTCAGGCGGTTGCCGCTCGTACAGCTACCAGGTGTCGATGTGCGGCCGCTTCTTGCCGTGCCGGGGCGGCGGGGGCGGTGCGCTCTCGAGCGCCATCGTGATCCAGCGCCGGGAGTCGGCCGGATCGATCACCTCGTCGATCTCGAACGCCTGCGCCATGCTGACGGCCTTGCCGCGGTCGTACATACGCTGGACCATGTCCTGATAGGTGCGCTCGCGTTCCGCCGGGTCCTCGATCGCGGCGAGCTCGTTACGGTAGCCGAGCTTCACCGCGCCTTCGAGACCCATCCCGCCGAACTCGCCGGTCGGCCAGGAGATCGTGAACATCGGCGCTTTGAAGCTGCCGCCGGCCATCGCCTGCGCGCCGAGCCCGTAGCCCTTGCGCAGCACGATCGTGAAGAACGGCACGCTGACGTTCGCGCCGACCACGAACATCCGCGCGAAGCGGCGCACCTGAGCGCTCTTCTCGGCTTCCGGGCCGACCATGAAGCCGGGCGTGTCGCACAGGAACAGGAGCGGCACGTCGAACGCGTCGCAGAGCTGCATGAACCGCGCCGCCTTGTCGGCGCCGACGCTGTCGATCGCGCCGCCGAGGTGCACCGGGTTGTTCGCGACGATGCCGATCGGCCGGCCCTCGATGCGGGCGAGCGCGGTGATCATCCCGGGTCCGTAGCCGCGGCGCAGCTCGAGCACCGAGCCCGTGTCGGCCAGCTTGTCGATCACCCGGCGGACGTCGTAGACGCGAAGCCGGTTCTCGGGAATCAGATGCCGCAGAATCCGCTGGTCGGCACACTCCCAGTCCGACACCGCGCCCTGGAAGTAGCTGAGGTACTGCTTCGCGACCGCGGTCGCTTCCGCCTCGTCGGCGACCGCGACGTCCACGACGCCGTTTGCCACCTGCACCGGCAGCGGGCCGATCTCCTCCGGCGCGAACACGCCGAGCCCGCCGCCTTCCACCATCGCCGGGCCGCCCATGCCGATGTTGGAGCCCTCCGTCGCGATCACCACGTCGCAGCAGCCGAGCAGCGCCGCGTTGCCGGCGAAACAGTAGCCGTTGGTGATGCCGACCAGCGGCACCAGCCCCGAGAGCCGCGCGAAGTAGTTGAACGCGAGGCAGTCGAGCCCGGCCACACCGGTGCCGTCCGTGTCGCCCGGCCGGCCGCCGCCGCCTTCGGCGTACAGCACGATCGGAATGCGGTAGCGCTCGGCCAGCTCGAACAGGCGGTCCTTCTTCAGGTGGTTCATGTGGCCCTGGGTGCCCGCGAGGACCATGTAGTCGTACGACATCGCGATCACGCGGGCGCGCTCCGGCGGGAACCGGTCGCCGTTGACCCGGGCGATGCCGGCGACCATGCCGTCGCCCGTGGTCTTCTCCATCAGCTCCTGAAGCGAGCGTCGCCGTCGCTGCGCCGCCACCATCAGCGGCCCGTACTCGACGAACGAGCCCGGATCGACCAGATCGGCGATGTTCTCGCGCGCGGTGCGGTGGCCGCGGGCATGGCGCTTCGCCACCGCCTCCGGGCGGTTCTCGTCGAGCCCGTAGGCGTGGCGGTCGATGGTTTCCTGCAGGTCCGGCCGGATCCGCTCGAGGTCGAGCTCGGTGGTCACCGTCGTCTCGGCGCGGCCGGTTTCGCCTTCCTCCACGACCAGCAGGGTCTGCCCCTCACGCAGCGTCTGCCCGGGCACCACGCGGATCTCGCGCACCGTGCCCCCGACCGGCGTCGTCAGCACGTGCTCCATCTTCATCGCTTCCATCACGGCGACCTGCGCGCCGGCCGCGACCGCGGCGCCGGGCTCCACGTCGAGCGCCACCACGGTGCCCTGCATCGGCGCCGTCACCGCGTGCTGACCCGCAGCCAGCGCGGGTTCCGCCGGCATGGCCGGCGCCGGCGCGGCCGCGCCGGACGGCGCCGGGTGCGCGGCGGCGGGCAGTCCGCGGATCAGGCTCGGCAGATGGTCCTCGACGAAGCGGGTGTAGACGGCGTCGTTCTGGACGCCGTCGCTCGCGAGCAGCGCGCGAAGGAACGCGACGTTGGTCGGCACCCCGTCGATGCGAAACGACGCGAGCGCGCGTTCGGCGCGGCGGAGCAACGGCCCGAGCGCATCGCTGCCTTCGTGCACGATCACCTTGGCGAGCAGCGAATCGAACGCCGGGTTCGACGTGTAGCCGGCGTAGCCGTACGTCTCGACCCGCACGCCGCGGCCGGTCGGCACCTCGAAGCGCTGCAGCGTGCCGCCGGCCGGCCGTGTGCTGCCGTCTTCGTGCATGGTCTCCATGTTGACGCGGAGCTGGATCGCGCGGCCGCGCGGTGCCGGCACCCGGTCGCGTTCGAGGCCGAGCTCCGCGAGCGTCGCGCCGGCCGCGAGCTCGAGCTGGGTGCGCACCAGATCGACGCCGGTGATCTCCTCGGTGACGGTGTGCTCGACCTGCAGCCGGGCGTTGGCTTCGATGAACACGAAGCGCTGCTCGGGGTCCGCGTCGTCCACCAGGAATTCCATCGTCCCGAGGTTGTCGTAGCGCGCGTGCGCAGCGAGCCGCAGCGCCGCATCGATCAGCGCCTCGCGCACGCCCGGCAGCAGCGCCGCGCTCGGCGCCAGCTCGATCAGCTTCTGATGGCGCCGCTGCAGCGAGCATTCGCGCTCCCACAGGTGGCTCACCCGGCCGGTGCGGTCGCCGAGGATCTGCACCTCGACGTGCCGGGCACGCTCGAGCAGGCGTTCCACGTAGAGCTCGCCGTTGCCGAACGCGGCCTGCGCCTCCGATGCGCAACGCGCCCAGGCCTCGTCGATCTCGTCGGCCCGGCGCACGACGCGCATGCCGCGACCGCCGCCGCCGGCGACCGCCTTGATCACCATCGCCGCGCCGTCCGGCAGCTCGGCGAAGAACCGCCGCGCCTCGGCGACGTCGGTAGGGCTCATCGTGCCGGGCAGCACCGGCACGCCGGCCTCGGCGGCCAGCGCGCGCGCGGCGATCTTGTGCCCGAAGCTCTCGAGCACCTCCGGCCGCGGGCCGACGAAGGCCAGCTCCGCGTCCGCCACCGTGCGGGCGAATGCAGCGCTCTCCGCCAGGAAGCCGTAGCCCGGATGGATCGCGTCGCAGCCGCTGCGCCGCGCGGCGTCGACGATGGCCGCACCATCCAGATAACCGCGCGCGCCGTGTCCGGTCAGCTCGACGGCGTCGTCGGCGCAGCCGACGTGCAGCGACTGGGCGTCGTCCGTGGTGTAGACCGCCACCGTTTCGATGCCGAGCTCCGCGGCGGCGGTCGCGATGCGGATCGCGATCTCGCCGCGATTGGCGATCAGCAGGCGGTGGATCGGACGGCGGTTCGGCGTGTCGGTCATGGAATCCTCAGCTCGCAGGCCCTTTCAGCTCCACGGTGTTGCCCTCCGGATCGTCGACGTAGATCGACGGCCCGAAGCCTTCGGCTCCGTAGACTTCCCGCACCTCGCTCGGCCGCAGCCCGTGGCGTTTCAGATGCGCCTGGATGGCCGCGGCATCGAACGGTTCCACGCGCAGGCACACGTGGTCGACGTTGTGTCCCTCGTCGTACTCCGGTGCGCGGCCGCCGATGCGGCCGAGCTTTCCGTCCACCGGCACGATGTCGATCAGCGACGCGCCGGCACGGAGCTGAATCAGGCCGACGTCGTCGCTGCGCCGCTCGAGCGAGCAGCCGAGCACATCGCGATAGAAGCGCACCAGCGAGTCGCCGTCGCGGGCACGCAGCACCACGTGGTCGATGTGAAGCAGCCGGAAAGGCACGGTCTCGCTCATCTGCTGCGGATCCACGGAGAAGAGCGGCGAGCTTACCGTGACCGTGCCGGCGCTGCATCCGCGCGCCCGCGGTGCCGGCGACTCATGGGGCTGTAGTAAGATGCGCGGGGTCACCGCAGTCCCCGAACGTCATGGACGCCAGCCAGCAGTCAGCGCAGACCTTCGAGGTCACACCGCAGAATTTCCAGTCCCACGTGATCGACCGGTCGCGGCAGGCGCCCGTGATCCTGCTGTTCTGGGCGCCGGAGGTGATTCCGTCGGCGGAGATGCGGCGCGCTCTCGAGAACGTCGCGCGCGGCTATCAGGGCAAGGTGTTCATCGCGCTCGTCGACGTCGCCCGGGACCCCACCCTGGCGCAGCACCTGCGGGTGCAGGGCTTGCCGAGCCTGCGGGTCGTGCAGAACGGTCAGCTCGTGCACCAGATGGACGGAGCGCAGCCGGAGAGCACGCTGCGCGCGTTGCTCGACCAGCTCACGCTGTCCTCGGCGGAGCTGCTGAAGGAGGATCTCGCCGCGTTGCTCGAGGCGGGCGACTACCGGCGGGCACTGACGCTGCTGCAGCAGGCCATCGACGAGGAGCCGCAGAACGCGGCGTTCAAGGTGGAGCTGGCCGACGTGCTGGCACGCCAGGGGCAGGCCGAGGAGGCGCGCCGGGTGCTCGCCGCGGTGCCCGAGGGCACCGACGAGCGGGATCGTCCGGAGACCCGCATCGAGCTGCTCGAGGAGGCCGCCGGCTTCGAGCCGCTCGAGGAACTGGAGGCCGCGCTCGCGAAGGACCCGGCCGATCTGGAGACCCGCTACCGGCTCGCCGTGCGGGCCGCCGTGGCCGGCGACTATCAGCGCGCGCTCGACGAGGCGCTGACCATCCTGAGGACCGACCGCGCATTCCGCGACGACCTCGGCCGGCTGACGATGATCCGGGTGTTCAAGCTCATGGGGAAGGGGTCCGAGCTCGCGTCCCGCTACCGGCGGACGATGTTCAACTACCTGCACTGACCGATCGATGCCGTCGTAGGGGCGAGGGCTACCCGCCTCAGGATTGTTGGAGCGGCCTCCGGCCGCGAACACAAGCCGAATTCGCGGCCGGAGGCCGCTCCCACAAGGCGGCGTCCCGGAAGGTGGCCTTCCACCGGGTGAGCGCTCCGCTGTGACCTGAATCCCGGCTCGGACGCCAACTCTGACCTATGCTTCGGGGGAAAGACTGTCCCGTCGGGTTGCGTATGGACGCGCAGGAGCGCTCACCACTGATCCTGTCCTGGCAGGGCGGCCACGCGGTGCTCGACGACCGGCGGCCGCGCCTGACGCTGGGCCGCGGGCCGGCCGACGGTGCCGCGGTCGGCAACGCCGGCCGTTACGCCTCGCGCAGCCACGCGACCATCGAACGGCGCAAGCAGAGCTGGGTGCTGGTGGATCACAGCACCAACGGCACCTTCGTGCAGACCGAGGACGAGCAGGTGCGGTTCGTGCGCCGCGGCGAGCTCAGGCTCTGGGGCGACGGCTGGATCGGCCTCGGCAGCCCGCTGACGGCGGAATCGGCGATCCGCTTCCGGCACGAATGATGAGGATCGCCCGAGCCAGACGCGCGCGTGCGCCGCAGTGGATCTGGGAGAGCGCCCAGCAGACCCACTGCGGCAAGCGCCGGCGCAACAACGAGGATGCGGTGCTGAGCCGCGCGCGCGACGGGCTGTGGGCGGTGGCGGACGGCATGGGCGGCCATCAGGCCGGCGAGGTCGCGAGCCAGGCGATCACCGCGGCGCTCGCCGGCGTGCGGCTCGAAGGCCCGCTGTCCGCGCAGGTGGACGCGGTGGAGGATGCGCTGCTCGCGGTGAACGATCAGCTCCGCCTGCACGCCCACGCCCGGGGCGCCGGCACCACGATCGGCAGCACGGTGGTCACGATGCTGGCGCGGGACGAAACCGCCGTGGCGCTCTGGGCCGGCGACAGCCGCCTGTACCGATTGCGCGACGGGCGCCTCGAGCAGGTCACCCGCGACCACAACCCGGTGAGCGATCTGCTCGACAGCGGCATCGTGACCGAGGCCGAGGCGATCGCCGCGGACACCAACGTGATCACCCGCGCGGTGGGCGGCCAGCCGCGGCTGTTCCTCGATGTCGCGGTGTTCGACGTGTCGCCGCAGGACACCTACCTGCTCTGCACCGACGGGCTGTACCGCGACCTGGAGGCGCACGAGCTCGCGGCCGGCCTCGCCGCGGAAACCGCCGAGCAGGCGGCCGAAGCGCTGCTCGCCCGCTGTCTGGAAGGGCCCGCGCACGACAACGTTTCACTGGTGGTGGTACGGCCGCTGTGTCGATGAACCGCGCCCACGACGACGCCACGGTGCTGCGCATCGACCCGAGCCTCTCGGGCGGCGGCCAGGGCCGCGGCCACGGCCAGGCGCCGCGCGTGCTGAAGCAGCGCTTCGTGCTGGAGGAGAAGCTCGGCAGCGGCGGCATGGGTACCGTCTATCGCGCGAAGGACCTGCGCAAGGTGGAAGCGCAGGATCGCAACCCCTACGTCGCGGTGAAGGTGCTGAACAACGACTTCCGGGAGCATCCGGAGGCGTTCATCGCGCTGCAGCGGGAAGCGGCCAAATCGCAGGCGCTGTCGCACCGCAACATCGTCTCGATCTACGACTTCGACAAAGACGGTGACCTGCCCTTCATCATCATGGAGCTGCTCGAGGGGCAGGAGCTCGCCGACCTGCTGCGCGCTTATCCCACCGGGCTGCCGGACGAGATCGCCTGGCCGGTGATCCGCTGTCTGTGCGACGGCCTCGAGCACGCCCACGAAGCGGGCCTGGTCCACGCCGACTTCAAGCCGGGCAACGTGTACGTCGCCCCGAATCACACCGCGAAGATCCTCGACTTCGGCATCGCCCGGGCGGTGCGGACGAACCAGGCGCTGACGGACGATCCGGTGTTCGACCCCAGCCGGCTCGCGGCGCTGACCCCGGCCTACGCGAGCCCGCAGATGCTGGACGGTGCCGAGCCGGATCCGCGCGACGACGTGTTCTCGCTCGGCGTGGTGATCTACCTGATGCTCACCGGCCAGCACCCGTTCGGCCGGGTTCCCGCCAACGAAGCGGCGAGGCAGGGCGCGAAGCCGGAGCGGCCGCGCCGGCTCGCGCGCCGGCAATGGCGGGTGCTCGAGCGCTGCCTCGCGTTCGACCGCGCCGCGCGCCCGGCCTCGGTGGCCGCGGTGCGGAGCCGGCTGTTCCAGCCCTCGCCGTGGCGCTCGCGCACCGCGCTGGTGGCGGCCGTCGCGGTGGTCGTGAGTTTCGTGGTGAGCGGCCTGAAGGAAGACGTCGCGGTCGAGGAAGCGCGGGTGGAAGCCCGCCAGACCACGCTGCTCGACGCCCAGCTCGAACGCTTGCACGCGCTGCTCGCCACGCCGCGCTTCGACGCGGTCTGGGAGGAGGACGTCGCGAAGGAGACTGCCGCGCTGCGTGCGCTGTTGCCGGCGGGCGCGCCGGAGCCGGCGGAGATCGGCACGATCCGGCAGCTCTATCAAGACGCCATCGCCGCGGCGCCGGATCCGGACCGCGCGATCGCGCTGTACCAGCGCGGCGTCGGCTACGGGCCGTTGCCGCAGGCCGAGGTGCACCTCGAGGAGCGGCTCGGCGGCGCGGTGACGGCGCTGCTCGACGCGCCGGACCTCGACACCGAGTGGATGGACGCGCTCGACGCGGCGCTCGGGCGGCTGCAGGCGGTGTTTCCGAAGAGCTCGGTGACCGCCGCGCTGTGGCTCGAGACGGTGGACGTGCTGCAGGCCCAGCTCGAGGCCAGCATCGCCGCGGAGCGGTTTCCGGCGGCGCGCCGCGCGCTCGAGTTCCTGGAGACGTACAGCTTCGACGCCGAGTCGCTGGTGGCGCTGCAGACGAAGGTGGAAGCGGCCGAGCGCGAGTACCTCGCGCGGCAGGCGGAGGCGGCTCGGCAGGCGGCGCTCGCCGAGCTCGAGACGCGCCTCGCGCCGGCGTTGGCCGGGCCGTGTCTCGACTTCGATCCGACGCCCGCGGCCGCCGTGCTGCAGGCCTGGGCCGGCGAGCATCCGGCGCTCGCGCAGAGCGGCCGCGCGGTGCTCGGCAAGCACGTCGCCCGCTGCATGGCGCAGCTCGAGGCGCTGGATCAGAACCGGGCGCTCGCGCTGCGCCAGCGCATCGAGCAGCTTGTCGGCGTGCTGCCCGGCCTCGGCGCGTTCCGCGAAGACCCGTGCGCGGCGGACTACCTGGTCGGCAACGGCGCCCAGGGCGGGCGTCGCGGATTCTGCAGCGACCGGCTCGGCGACGCCGGTCAGGGGCCGCGGCTCGTGGTCATTCCGGCGAAGGTGCCCGGCGCGCGCTTCGCGATCACCCGCCAGGAAATAAGCTGGGCGGAGCTGAAGCCGTTCTGCGCCGAGACGGGCCGCTGCCGCAGCCCGGGCAGCGACGAGCTGCCGGTCACCGACGTGCCCGTCACGGTGGCCCGCGACTACGCGCGCTGGCTCACCAGCAAGAGCGGTTTCCTGTACCGGCTTCCCACCTGGCTCGAATGGCAGCAGGCGGCCCAGGGCACGAGCGATCCGAACCGCAACTGCCAGGTGCAGATCGGCGGCGTGCACCGGGGGCTCGCGCCGGTGGCCGCCGACACCGGTACACCGAATCCGTTCGGTCTGGTGAACGTGCTCGGCAACGTGCAGGAGTGGGTGGTGGCCGGTGACGAGATCAAGGCCGCCGGCGGCGCGTTCCGCGACCCGATCGGCGAATGCGCGGTGGAAACCGTGCGCGCTCAGTCGGGCGATGCGGATCCGGCCACCGGTTTTCGTCTGGTTCGGGAGCTGTCATGACATTGATGAAGCTGGCGCCGGAATCGGTGCGGCTGCGCCGCATCGCCCGCGCGCACGCGGCCGGTGAGATGAGCGAAGCGCAGTACCGGGCGATCCGCCGGGAGGTGATCGACTCGTTTCCGGCGACGGCGCCGCCGGACGACGACACGCGGCGTCGCGACGCCGACGAGGTCACGCTGCGCGGCGCCTATGCGACGGGCGAAGGCGAGGACGCGGGCGGCGCGCTCGACTCCGGCGCCCGCCGCTGGTTCTGGTTCGCCGCGCTCGGGCTTCTGCTCGCGGCCGCGGCCGCCGCCGTGCCGGAAGCGCTCGCGGGCGACGGCGGCGCGACGCAGATCCCCCCGGTGCGTGAGCGGGTTCCGGATCCGACGAGCAGCCCGCGGGTAGCCGTGGAGCGGGTCCACGTCACCTGGGCGGGCGATCCGGAGCAGCTTCCCGACGGATTGCTCGAGACCTTGCAGCAGCGCGCCGATGCGGCGCTCGCGGACATCCGGGCCCGCAACACGCCGGGCTCCCACGGCTTCACCGACAGCGAGCTGCAGGAGATCGGCCGGTTCCTGGAGGTGCTCGGCGTGCACCGGAACGGCGGCACGCTGGACGCGGCCGATGCCCGCGATCTCGGCGCGTTGATCCGCGAGCAGAAGCAGCGGCGCGGCGTTTCGGTGGCCGAGCTCGAGGAAGTCGCGGCGGCGGTGGAGCAGAGCGCGCGCGCCGAAGGCTGGTTCCTGGCCGCCGCTTATCTGCCTGCTCAGCCGGTGCGGGACGGAGCGGCGCGCATCGAGGTGCTGCCCGGCGTGCTCGGCGACGTGGTGGTGGAGGGCGGCGATGCCCGGTCGGTGACGAGTGCGTTCGCGCCGCTGCTCGGCCGGCCCGTTACGCTCACCGAGGTCTCGAGCCGCCTGCAGGCGCTGAACGCGTTGCCCGGGGTCACCGCGCAGGCGTCGTTCGTCCCCGGTGCGCAGGTCGGCGAGTCCCGGCTGCGCCTGAATCTGCTCGAGCAGCGCGCCTGGGTCGCGAGCGTCAGTCTCGACGACCACGGCGACGACGCCACCGGCGAGCAGCGGCTCGGCGTCACGGCCGCGTGGCTGAACCCGCGCGCGCTCGGCGACCGGCTCAGCGTCGGCGCGATCACCACCGCCGATCCGTCCAATCAGACGTACGGCTACGTCGACTACGACACGCCGCTCGGCGCCGATTACCGGTTGTCGGTCCGGCTCGGCAACAACGACTTCCGGTACGACGGACCGATCGAGCTGGACGGTGAAGGCTGGTTCGTCGACGTGGCGGCCCGGAGGAGCCTGAGTTACAGCCGCGAGCGCGGCCTGACGCTGGTGGCCGAGGCGTCGCGCCAGTCACTCGAGTGGTACGACGGCATCGACCAGACCGTGACGCTGTTCGGCATCGGGCTCGCCGGGCACCGGGTGCTCGAGCGCGCGCGCATCGCGGCGGACGGCGCGATCAGCCTGTCGGCGGGCCATATCTCCGGCGACCGTTTCGCCGGCCAGGAAGACGATTTCTGGCTGCTCGAGATGGATCACGAAGCCTGGACGCCGATGCACCTGCCGGGCCTCGACGGCGAGCAGAAGCTGCTGCTCAGGCTCGCCGGGCAGTGGAGCGACAGCCTGCTGCCGGCCACGCGGCGCTTCGCGCTGGGCGGGCCGTACCGGGCGCGCGGGTTCGATCGCGGGACCTTCCTCGGCGATCGCGGCGTGCTGCTCGGGCTGGAGGTCCGCCAGCCGATCCGGCTCGGCGAGCTCGTGCTGTTCACCGACCTCGCCTACGGCGACGGTCGCGCGGACGATGCACACACTTGGGCCCGGCTCAGCGATGCGGGGCTCGGCTGGCACGCCGAGCTCGTGCCGGGACTGTCGAGCCGGCTGAGCTGGGCGGTGCCGCTTTCGACCCGTGGTACCGGAGGAATCGATGACGATGGATCGCGCATCTACTGGTCGCTGCGCTATGCGCGCTGAGCGGCTCCGCGGGTGGACGTGGCCCGCGGTGCTGCTGGCCGCCGCTGCGTGGGCCGATCCGCCACCGCCGCCGCCGGCGGCCGCCGAGGCCGCGCACCTGGTCGTGCAGCCCGAGGGGTTGCGCGGCCGGCTGCTGCGCGACGAGCCGTCGCCGGTGCGCGGTCTCGACCCGGCGGTGTTCACCGAGATTTCCCCGGTGACCGCGTCGGATCCGGCGGTGCGGCTGCCGGCGGATCAGCTCCTCGGACCGCCCGAGGAACCGGCCGATCCGTGAAAGACAAGTTTGCGGCCAAGTAAAACCGTTAGCTTATGCCGCGTCGCCGCTCGGCCCGGAGCGGCGGGCACGGCCGGAAGAGTGAGCGCGGAGCCGTGAGGAGCTACTAACGCGGCTGTCCGACATGCGTTATGCACAGCCGGTAAATTTTACGTGCCGACCGCGCCAATTGCCCTTGATCGTTAAACTCATGGCTCATGTTGGCTCTGTAACTGTTTGAATTTCGAAAGATTCCGGATCGCTGATCAAAATTTGATCAGCCGGGCGCGAACCCGGCGAATCGCGGCCTCGACGTCCGTGTTCAGAACTTATCCTCAAAGTTATCCACAGATTTTCTGGAAAACTTCGCGTCGGCCGTTGCGCGGCGCTGGCGGTGACGCCGCTTAGCTGAAATGATCGTGCAAAGCGTTCAGCGTAGCGGAGAGAGCGTGGGCAAGCGGCTCGGCCTGCTGCTGTGGCTGGCACTGGTCGGTCTCGGCGGCTGCAGCGTGCAGACGGCGTACAACAATCTGGACCGGCTGGCGCGCTGGTCGGTGGACGACTACGTCGACATGAACCGCCAGCAGCGCGCCTGGTTCGATCAGGAGTTCCGCCGGTTGTGGGACTGGCACCGCCGCACGCACCTGCCGGAGTACGCGGCCTTCCTCGAGGAGGCGGCGGGGCGGCTGGACGAAGGGGTCGACGAGGCGTACCTGCAGGAGGCCGTGGTGCGGGTCAGCCGCTGGCTCGACGAGATCGAGCAGCGGGGCATGCCGATCGCCGCCGAGCTGCTCGCGTCCCTGTCCGATGAGCAGGTTCGTCACCTCGCGGAAGCGCTCGAGCGCAGCAACCGCGAGCTCGCCGAACCGGAGGAAGGCGTCGACACCGCCACGGCTCAGGCGGCCTGGCGCGACGAGTTCGCCGACCGCTTCACCGACTTCTCCGGCCGCCTGAATCCCGTACAGAAGCTCTACCTCGATGCGCAGGCGCAGAACTACCGGCCGGAGCTCGTGCTGTGGGCCGAGTACCGGCGGCGCTGGCAGCGCGACTTTCTCGAACGGCTCGAGCGGCGCAGCGACGTGGACGCGCTCGAGCGGGACCTGCGCCGGCTGTCCGCGGAGCGGCAGCGCTATTTCTCTCCCGAGCTGATCGTGATCGACGCGCACAACGAGCGCCTCGCGCGCGAGATCAGCATCTGGCTCGTCGGCAGCCTGACGGACCGGCAACGGGCGCGCTTCCAGGAACGCCTGACGGAGCTCGCCGACGATCTACGTCAGCTCGCGGCCGCAGAGACCCGGCCGCGCGGAGGCGACCCGGTCTGCCTCGTGCGCTGCCCGAACGGGGCCGACTGAGCGGCGTCCACCGTTTCGTCCGCGGCGGCCCGGCCGCCGAC
>DASVDC010000106.1:0-2897 GCA_036381275.1 Pseudomonadales bacterium
CACCGAGAACACGCTGCCGGCGTTCCGGGCGGCGGCCGCCGCAGGCGCGGACGCCGCGGAGCTCGACGTGCGCGCCACGCGCGACGGTGTGTTCGTGGTGCTGCACGACGCTCGGGTCGACCGAACCACCCTCGGGCGCGGCCGGGTCGCGCGACTGAGCGCCGAGCAGATCGGCCGGCTCGCCACGCCCGATGGGCTGAGAATCCCCGAGCTCGGTCACGTACTGGACGGCACGGCGGGGCTCGGCTTGACCTTGGTGCTCGATCTGAAAGCCGCGCGGCTGGATCTCGAGCGGCTGGTCGAGCTGATCAGCGCCCATGGGCGCCTCGGCGACGTCGTCTTCGGCGTCCGCTCGCTCGCCGACCTCCGGCGGCTGAACGCGATCCGCCCGGGACTGCATCGGCTCGCGTTCCCGAAGCGGCCGGCGCAGGTGGATGCCTATCTGGATGCGGGCGTCGACGTGATTCGAGTCTGGCCGCAATGGCTCACGCGCGACCCGGCGCTCGCGGATCGCGCCCGGGCGGCCGGCGTCGACGTGTGGCTGACCACCGAGGATGCGCCGGTCGAGCAGCTCGCCGCCTGGGCGCAGGACGGCATCGGTGGATTCATCACGGATCGTCCGGCCGAGGCGGCCGCGGCGTTCGCGTGCGCGGGCGAGCCCTAGAAGTCCTCCTCGCTGCAGTCGCCGATCCGGCGGGCGTCGATCCGGGTCTTCGATTCGAACGACTTGTTCTGAACGGTCATCGCGAAGGTCATCGTGCCGCGGTAGCGCTCCTGCCCTTCGAACTGCATGTCACCGGACAGCATCCCGTTGACGTCCACGTCCGGATCGTCGCTCGCGAAGCGCATCCGGTAGCGCACGAAGTCGTCGCCGCGAGCGAACTCCTCGACCGTCACCGAGTTGTCGTCGTCACCGCGCACGAAGCTCGAGAAGTCCTGAATGTCCGAGGGGGTGATGCAGTCGCGGTCGGTCTCGACGGGACCGGCCGTACCGTCGGAAGCGATCTGCTGCGTCTGCGTCTCCCACAGACCCGGACGGATCATCCCGCTCAGATCGTACTGATCGGCCGCCGCGGCGGGCGACGCGGCGGCGATGCACAGACACCCCACGAACAAGACGCGCATGATGCTCCTCGACGGAACGAGCTGCCGCTCGAATCCGCAGCATCCTACGCCAGCGGGCCGAACGAGGCTAAGACTTTTCGTCGGCGACGGTCCGCTTCTGAACGATCAGGTAGACGTGCAGCTCCGGGTACTGATCGTATTCCAGGTGCCGGCAGACGCAGCCGGTGTCCGCCACGATCTCCAGGGTCTTCGGGATGCCGAGCGCGGCATGGTACATCGGCACGCCCATCGCGGCGTTCTGCGTCTCGTCCGGCGCGTCCAGTCCTCCGATGGTGAAGATGCAGACACCGCCCGGTGCCAGGGCGACGAGCAGCTTGCGCAGCACCTGCTCCTGCTGGTCGAGCGGCACGTGCCAGATGCTGTCCCACGCGGAAATGAAGTCGTACCGGGCCGGCGGCTGCCACCGGCAAACGTCGGCCCGGTGAAACGTCACGTCGGGTTGGCAGCGCCGCGCCAGCTCGAGCATCCGCTCCGACAGGTCGAGGCCTTCGGCGTCGAAGCCCTGGTCGCGCAACAGGGATATGAGCCGCCCGCTGCTGCCGCAGCCGACGTCGAGCGCCTTGCCCCGCCGGGTCGTGAACGCGATGGTCCGGCGGTGCTGAGCGATGCCGTTCTGCTGCGGAAACCGATCGCTCGCCCAGTGCTCGGCCAGCGCGTCGTAGCTTCGCGCCACCGCGTCCGGGGTCATGCCGAGCGGTGCTCGGTCCTCCTCCGGACCTTCAGGCATCGCCGGGGCGCACCGGGGTCGCCGCCTGCTCGCCGACGACGGTGGTCCACGGCCTCACGCGATACGACGTGACCAGGCCGTTCTCAACGTACGGATCCGCCGCGGCGAAGCGCTCGGCCGCTTCCGCGGAATCGCCCTGGAACAGCAGGACCGCTCGATCGGCCGGATCCGCGAGCGCCCCGGCCAGCACCAGCTCGCCCCGTTCGTGCGCTTCCCACGCGAGGGCGAGGTGCGCCCCGCGGAACTCGCCGCGCCGGGCCAGGTAGTCGGGCGACAGGTCGTAGATCAGCAGGTAGTGCATCGTTTGCTCCTCGGCTCGTGCGGTTCAGTCCGGATCTTCCGCGAACGCCCGGACGCCAGGCGGCAACCGGACCCAACCGTGCCGGCGACAGTCGTAGACCGACACCTCGGGCGGCGGAAACGACGGATCGGCGAACGCGCCGACCGCCACCGAGACCGACCGCTCGTTGCCCTCTTCGGTATGGAACACCGTGGTTCCGCAGATCGGGCAGAACCGGAATCGGAACCTCGCCCCGCGATCGCCGGTACGCACGTACTCGGTCGCGGTGCCGATGACGGTGAACGGCGCCGCGAAGCTGGCCAGCGCGGCGAACACGCTGCCGGTGCGCTGCTGGCAGGCCAGGCAATGGCAGACGCCGACACCGAGCGGCTCACCCTGCACTTCGATACGCAACTGGCCGCAGCAGCAGGAGGCGGTTCGTCGACTCATTCAGCACCTGACTTCTCTTCTTCGTCCTTCGAGCGCCCCGAACGAAAGGAGGCTTCAGCGAAAGCCAGCGCGTCGTCGATGCTGCCGGCGCTCGCAGCGTAGCAGTGCGGCTGCCCGTCCGGCCAGGGCCGCGTTCCTCTCAACCAGATCGCCCGAAAGCCCGCATCGCGCGCGCCGACGATGTCGATCGTCGGATTGTCCCCGATGAACCAGCTCCGGGCCGGCGCGATCCCGAGGCGATCCGCGGCGATGCGAAAGATCTCGGCGTCCGGCTTTCGAACGCCCACTTCCTCGGAAACCACCACGCAGTCGATC
>DASVDC010000107.1:0-18521 GCA_036381275.1 Pseudomonadales bacterium
CAGCCGGGTCGACTTCCGGCGCCGCCCGACCCGGCTTCGAGGTCTGCGTCCTGATCCGACGCTCATCGAGGTCCTTTGCATTGACCGCCCCGCTTCCAGGATCGGCGGATGGCTTCGGCTGGTCGTGATTCGCCTGCACCAGCGCGCGGGCGGCGGGTGGTGGGTTTGATCGGGGTTGGGCGTTTCGGGGATACTCCGGCTTCTTCGTTTTTTGTGACGTTCGAGAGCAACCACGAGAGGGGGAAGTTATGGCAGTGGAGCGATTTCCCGTCGAGGCCAGCCACATCATGATGTTCGCGCGGTCGATCGGCGACGAGAATCCGATCTACTACGACGAGGAGTACGCGAAGACGACGGAGGTCGGGCACATCATCGCGCCGCCGACGTTCGCGCAGGCGAGCGCGCAGTTCGATCCCGACTATTTCCTGCGGCCGAAGCCGGGTCAGCCGTGGTTCGGCTCGGGCAAGGAGCCGACGGGGATCAAGCGCGAGGCCGGCAGCGGCGGCGGGGGTGGCGGTGGCGGCGGCGGTGGGCTGCACGCCGAGCAGCACTTCGAGTACCACCGGCACCTGAAGCCGGGCGACGTGCTCACGGCGACCACGAAGCCGGGCAAGACCTGGGAGAAGGAGAGCAAGCGCGCCGGCAAGCTGGTGTTCTCGGAGTCGATCACCGAATACCGCGATCAGAACGGTGAGCTGGTGATCACGGCGCGCGGGGTCGGTGTACGCACCGAGCGGCCGGTCGAGCAGAAGAAGTAAGGGGGGAAGGTCATGGCACTGAAAGCGAGCGAGATCGCGGTCGGCGACACCTACAGCGAATGCCTGGTGGAAGACCTGAAGCGCACCCAGATCGTGATGTACGCGGGTGCGTCCGGCGACTACAACCCGCTGCACACCGACGAGATCTTCACCACCAAGGTGGCCGGCTACCCCAGCGTGTTCGCGCACGGCATGCTGACCATGGGCATGACGGGCCGCATGCTGACCAACTACGTCGGCGACGGCCGCCTGACCAAGTTCGGCGTGCGCTTCACCAACCAGGTCTGGCCGGGTGACACGCTGACCGCCACCGCGACGGTGGAAGAGGTGGCGAACGGCCTGGTGAAGCTGAAGGTCGAGACGGTGAATCAGGATGGCACGGTGGTGGTGTCCGGGTACGCCGAGGCGCGCGTCGACTGACGCCGAATGTGTGGGAGCGGCCTCCGGCCGCGAATCGGAATCCGAGATTCGCGGCCGGAGGCCGCTCCCACAGTTGATCGACTACCACCGCTCCTTGGCGGTGCGCACGTCGAGCTCGAACGTCCACGCGCGGCGCGGTTGCCGGTACAGGAACACGAAGCCGTCGACGATGCCGTCGAGGCTGATCAGCCCTTCTTCGCCGAGCTTCTCGGCGTACTCCGGCGCCGCCTCGCGGATCTTCTCACCGCCGATTGCGCCGTCGATGATCACGTGGCCGACGTGGATGCCCTCCGGTCCGTATTCCTTGGCCATCGCCTGCGCCAGCGCGCGCAGCGCCCCTTTCGCGGCATTGAACGCGCCGAAACCGGCGCGGCCGCGCAGCGACGCGCTGGCGCCGGTGAACAGCAGCGTGCCGCTGCCGCGGGGCAGCATGCGCCGCACCGCTTCGCGGCCGAACAGGAAGCCGCCGTAGCAGCCGACCCGCCAGGCTTTCTCGAAGTAGGCGGCCTCCATCTCGGCGATCCGGCCCGGCGTGTTGTTGCCGGCGTTGTAGACCGCGAGGTCGACGTCGCCGCCGGCCACGTCGAAGAGCTGCGCCATGTCCTCTTCCCGGGTCGCGTCCGCCACCACCGAGGTGGCCTGGCCGCCGCTGGCGCGGATGCGTTCCACCACCGCCTCGAGCCGGGCGCCGGTGCGGCCCGCGAGGATCACGTGCAGACCTTCCGCGGCGAAGCGCTCCGAGAGGCGGGCGCCGAGCCCTTCCAGCGGACCGACCCCGATGATCACGGCCTTCTTCATGGCGAGCTCCTGAGCGATCGAGCGGCTACTCTACCCGGTTGAGCAGCGGCTCGCCCGCGCGCAGCCGCCGGCAGTTCTCCACCGCGACCGCGAGGCTCCGGGCCAACGTCTCGCCGGTGAGCCAGGCGATGTGCGGCGCCAGCACAACGTTGGCGCGCTGCAGCAGCGGGTGGTCGGGCGGCACCGGCTCTTCCGCGAACACGTCGAGGCCCGCTCCGGCGAGGCGGCCGGAGTCGAGCGCGTCCAGCAGCGCCGATTCGTCCATCAGACCGCCGCGCGCGGTGTTGATCAGCACCGCGCCGGGCTTCATCCGCGCGAAACGGTCCCGGTTCAGCAGCCGCGCGGTCTCGGCGGTGAGCGGCAGGTGGAGCGACACGATGTCCGCCTCTTCGAGCAGCGCATCGAGCAGGCGGAACTCGGCGAGCGCGGTGTCCCGGCGGTTGCGCGCGGTGTAGAGCACCCGCGCGCCGAGCGCCTGCAGCACCGGCGCGAGCGCCTGCGGGATACCGCCGAAGCCGACCAGGCCGACGGTGCGGCCGCCGATCTCGCCGAGCCGGTCCTGGCGCTCGACCGTCCATTGCCAGCCGCGGCCGGCCCGCACGTCGGCGTCGAACCGCGGCACCTGACGCAACACCGCGAGCATCAGCGCGAGCGTGTGCTCGGCCACCGCCTTGCTGTTGGTGCCGGGCATGTTGCAGACGGGAATGCCCCGCTGCCGGGCGCGCGCGAGGTCGATGGTGTTCACACCGACGCCGATTTTCTGCACGAGCTTCAGCCGCGGCGCGGCGTCGAGAACCGCAGCGTCCACCGGCCGCAGGCAATGCCACAGCACCTCGGTCTCCGGAAGCAGACGGAACAGCCGCGCATCGTCCTCTTCCGGGCAGACCGTCACCTCGAGCCCCTGATCCGCGAGCGCGGCCAGCCGGCGCTCGAGGGCCGGGCCGGCCGCGTAGTTCCAGACGACCTTCATCCGGCCTGGTTCAGCGCCTGTGCGAGCGCCTCACAGGCGTGCTCGAAGCCGCCGCGGCTGCACGGGAAGATCTGCGCGGTCGCGAAAAAATCGTGCACGAGCCCGTCGTGGCGCACCGACCGCGCCGGCACGCCGGCCGCCTCCAGCGCGGCCGCGTAGGCTTCGCCTTCGTCGCGCAGCGGATCGAACTCGGCGGTCACCACCAGCGCCGGCGGCAGCCCCGAGAGGTCGGCCGCGCGGATCGGTGAGGCGTCCGGCTCGAGCCGCCGGGCCGGATCCGGGCAGTAGTGATCCCAGAACCAGCGCATCGTGTCGCGCTCGAGCAGATAGCCGGTGCCGTTCTCGCGGTACGACGGCCGGTCGAGGTCGGCGTCGGTGACCGGGTACAGCAGCAGTTGGAAGTGGATCGGCGGCCCGCCCTGATCGCGGGCGCGCCGGCAGACCACGGCGGCCAGGTTGCCGCCGGCGCTCTCGCCGCCTACCGCAAGCCGGCCGTTGCCCCCCAGCGCGCTCATGTTGTCGGCCGCCCAGCGGGTCGCCGCGTAGGCGTCGTCCACCGCGGCCGGGTACCGGTGCTCCGGCGCCAGCCGGTAGTCCACCGAGACGACGACGCAGCGGGCGGTCCGGCAGATGTCGCGGCACGCCGCGTCCGCGGTATCGAGGTCGCCGATCACCCAGCCGCCGCCGTGGAAGTTCACGTACACGGGGAACGGGCCGCGGCCTTCCGGCGTGTAGATGCGCACCGGAATCTCGCCTCCGGGGCCCGGCACCGTACGCTGCGTCACCGACCCGACGGCGAGCTCCGGGTTCACCGGGCGCATCAGTCGGTACGCCTCGCGGGCCTCGGCCGGCGTCAGGTCGACGATCGCCGGGCCATCGGCTTCGGCAAGCTGGGCCAGCATGGCCTGGTACTCGGGCGCTAACGGCATGTCGTTCCTCCATCGCTCGCGGATCGGCCCGGACGGGCGCCGTTTGGCGGGCCGCGCTTCCGGGGTATGATGTGCGCCCTTCAGAGTAACCTCGAAGCGGCGGCTGGGCGATACCGCCGCGGGACCGGGACGTTAACCAGACGGCGGGAGTACAGGCCATGAGCATTCGCGGCGGTGCGGAAGAAGCGGCGCAAGAGGTCCAGCAGGCGCAGTTCCTCGAGCGGACCCTGTTCGAGCAGCGCACCCTCACGCTGTTCGGTGAAATCAACATGGATGTGGCGCGCCGGACCACCGAGAAGCTGCTGGCACTGGCCCACGCGTCCGACGATCCGATCACGATGTACATCGGCTCGCCCGGGGGCCACGTCGAGTCCGGCGACACCATCTACGACATGGTCCAGTTCATCAAGCCGGTGGTGCGGATGGTCGGCACCGGCTGGGTCGGCAGCATCGCGACCCACATCTACCTGGCCGCCGAGCGCGAGCACCGCTACTGCCTGCCGAACACGCGCTTCCTGATCCACCAGCCGGCCGGCGGGTTCGGCGGCACGGCGGCCGACGTCGAGATCCACGCGCGCGAGATCCTGAAGACGCGCCAGCGCATCAACCGGGTGATCGCCGAGCGCACCGGCCAGCCGCTCGAGCGCATCGAGCGCGACACCGACCGGGACTTCTGGATGAGCCCCGAAGAGTCCGTGGACTACGGGATCGTCGGCAAGATCATCCGCAGCATGGCAGAGATTTCCTGAACTCCCCCGCCTTTGGGGGCGGCCTGAGGGCGCCCAACCCGGGGGAGCGGTCTCCGACGTTCGAACCTGTGGGAGCGGCCTCCGGCCGCGAACCGGCGCCGTGACCGCGACCGCCCTGGAGATCCCGTTCGGCACGGATCGGCTCGCCGCCGAGCTGGTGCGTCCGCCCGAGCCGATCGCGCTGCTCGTGCTGGCGCACGGCGCCGGTGCAGGCTACCGGCACGCGAGCCTCGTTGCGATCGGTGATGCGCTCGGCGCGCGTGGCATCGCGACGCTGCGCTGGAACTTCCCGTACATGCAGGCCGGCCGGCGTCGGGTCGACTCCCGGGCTACGGCGGTGGCGGCGGTTCGCGCGGCCGCCGAGCTCGCCGCATCCCTCGCGCCGGAGCTGCCGCTTTATCTCGGCGGGCACAGCTTCGGCGGCCGGATGGCGAGCCACGCCGTCGCCGACGGCGCGGTGATCCCGCGCGGGCTGGTGTGCCTGTCGTTCCCGTTGCACCCGGCCGGTCGGCCGGGTACCGCGCGCGCCGACCATCTCGACGCGATCCGCGTGCCGATGCTGTTCCTGTCCGGTACGCGCGATGCGCTCGCCGAGCGGGCGCTGCTCACCGGCGTGGTGGCAAGGCTCGGCGCGCGTGCCCGGCTGCACTGGCTCGACGATGCGGATCACGGCTATCGGGTGCGGAAGCGCGAGCGCCGCGACCCCCGCGGCGTATTCGACGAGATCGCCGACGAAACCGAGGCGTTCGTCCGCCACGGCGAATCCGGAGGAAGTGGCACGTGAGTTGCTGACCCCGTCCCGGCCGGGCGGTTCGGGGCCAATTGCTCGAAATCGTGCCCGGCCGGAGGGCAGAGCGCACCACGCTGGTGCGCGGCCGCAGCAATCGGAGTCAGGAGTCGCGAGATGCAGCCCGATCGTTTGCCGTCGGATCGAATGCGGTACCTGTTCATCTACCTGGTGCGGGACCAGCAGTCGGCGTCCAGCCGCTTCTGCACCGTGGTGACGTACGGACGCTCCCAGCCCGAAGCCGAGCGCGTGGCGATCAACCGGGTGCACCAGCAGGGGCTGCGGATCCTGCGAACGGATACCGCCACCCCGGCGCCGTGGCTCGACCCGGCCTGCGACCGCGACTACCTCGACGAGCTCGCACGCTACGGGTCCGCGCTGCGGGTCAGCGATCCGGCGCATTCGGCTTCCGCCGCGTGATCGCCTGATGGATGTGGGAGCGGCCTCCGGCCGCGAACGCCGTCGGATTCGCGGCCGGGGGCCGCTCCCACAGCGCGGGTATCACCCCCCGAACCGCTTCAGCCGCTCCTCCAGATCCGGCCCGCGACCGGGGCTGTTCTCCCGCTCGAACGCGAGCCCCTCGCGCAGCGTGTAGTCGAGGCCGCGGTTCACCAGCATCTTGTCCGCGCGCAGCGTGAACCACGAGCTCTCGAGGAACGTGCGCGCGAGCGCCTCGGTCTCCGCCAGCAGGCGCTCCGCCGGAAAGGCGCAGAGCGCGAGCCCCATGGCCACGGCTTCGGTACCGGAGACGACCCGGCCGCTGAACATCATCGCCTTCGCCGCGGTCAGCCCGACCCGGCGCGGCAGCCGCTGGCTCATGCCCCAGGTGGGCGACATGCCCCAGCGCCCGTGGGTGTCGGCGAACTTCGCGTCCTCCGCGGCGACGATCAGATCGCAGGCGAGTGCGAGCTCGAGGGCGCCGGTGTAACAGTGACCCTGCACCGCGGCGATCACCGGCTGCGGGAGCTGCTCCAGCGCTTCGAGCGTCTCGGCCTGGAAATGCCGGCTCGGCGCGGTCTCGCCGGCCTGGATCGCCTTCAGGTCGTTGCCGGCCGAGAACGAGCGGCCGCGGGCGGCCAGGATCACGCAGCCGATCCGGTCGGTCGCGGAGGCCAGCGCGTCGATGTGACTGCGCAGCTCGACGAACAGCGCGGGGCTCAGCGCGTTCAGCACCTCCGGCCGGTTCAGCGTCAGCACGGCGAGCCCGTCCCGGTCTTCCCGTTCCACCAGTGCCATGGTCGCTCCAACCCTCGAGTGGATCTGCGATCATAGAGCAAACGCGCCGCTGGAGTATCGTTTGAAACCCACCCTCGCCATCGTCGGCGGCGGCATCGCCGGCTTGTCGTGCGCCGCGCACGCGGCGGCCGACTTCGACGTCACCGTGCTCGAAGCGGAGCTGCAGCCCGGCTACCACAGCTCGGGGCGCTCGGCCGCGGTGTACATCGAAGCGTTCATGAACGAAGTGGTGCACGCGCTGTCGATCGACAGCGTCGGCCATTTCCGGGCTCACGGCGCGAAGCCGGTGGGTGACGTGACGATCACCGACGAGGCGCACGCGCACGAGCTCGATGCGTTCCTCGCCACCTGGCGTCACCTGTGTCCGGAGCTGCGCGAGGTGCCGGCGGCGGAGGTGCTCGAGCGCGTGCCGATCCTGCGCCCGGAGCGGGTTCACCGGACTTGCATGGATCCGAACGCGCTGTCGCTGGACGCGCACGGGTTGCTCGACGGCTACCGGCGTGAGCTGCTGGAAGCGGGCGGCCGCGTGATCAACAACGCCCGCGTGGACCGCATCGAACGCTCGGGCGGCGGCTGGCGCATCGGCTTCGGCGAGCGCAGCCTCGACGCCGACGTGCTGGTGAACGCGGCCGGCGCCTGGGGCGACGAGATCGCGGTGCTCGCCGGCGTGCGACCGCTCGGGCTGCAGCCGCTGCGCCGCACCGCGATCCTGCTCGACATCGGCCGCGACGTCGCCGCCTGGCCGCTGATCCACCGCGTGCAGGGCGGCCTCTACTTCAAGCCGGAAGCGGGCCTCCTGATGGTCTCGCTGGCCGACGAGACCCCGAGCGCGCCGTGCGATGCGCGTCCCGACGAGTACGATCTGGCGCTGCTGGTCGAGCGCTTCCAGGAGCTGACCACGGTCGAGGTGCGGCGGCTGAATCAGAGCTGGGCGGGGCTGCGCACGTTTCTGCCGGATCGCGTCCCGGCCGTCGGCTTCGACCGCGACGTCGACGACTTCTTCTGGCTGGTCGGGCAGGGCGGCGCCGGACTGCAGACCGCGCCGGCGGTCGGGCGGGTCGCCGCGGACCTGCTGGCCGGCCGGCCGAACCGCTTCGCCGAGGCGCTGTCGCCGTCGCGGCGCTTCGAACCGGTTCGGCTCGGTCAGCCGGAGTAGGCGGCTGCCGGATCCTGACGGTAGAACCGCGCGAGCTGTTCGTACACGTCCGGCAGCATCGCGCGGAGCCGCAGCGGGTCCAGGAAGAACGTCTCCGTGGCGACCGAGAAGAACTCCGCCGGATGGGTGGCCGCGTAGTCGTCGAACGGCAGGTCCGCCGCCTCGTCGTCGACCCAGCCGTTGAACGCCTCGTACGCGGCGGTGAACACCTGCGACCACTCGGCCACCGACATGTCCGGGTGCACCGGCGGCAGCCCGTTCGCTTCCCCGTTGGCCTCGTCGAGCTTGTGCGCGAACTCGTGCAGCACCACGTCCACCACCGGGTCGTCCCGGGTCGGCTGCGCTTCCTCCCAGTTCAGCACCACGGCGCCGCCGTACATCGACTCGCCGTCCAGCGACTCGAAGCCGGTGTGCACCACGCCGAACTCGTCTTCCACTTCGCGTTCGGCGACGAAGCCGCCCGGATACAGGATGATGGTGCGCCAGCCGGCGTAGTAGCCGAGGTCGAGATTCAGGATCAGCAGGCAGGCGCGCGCCGCGACGGACACCTTCATGTAGTCGTCGACGGTGAGTCCGTGGGCGCCGAAGAAGCGCTTGTCGGCGAGGAACAGCGTCGTCAGCTCGCGCAGCCGCGCCCGCTCGACGCCGTCCAGACGGTCGAACAGCGGGCTGTCCTCCAGCGCGGCGTGCCACAGCGCGTCGTCGATCGCGTGCTGCGCGAGTCGGCGCCGGCGCCGTCGCTCACGCCAGAACTTCATCATCGGTGCCGTTTCATCCGGGTGCGGAGGCGGGCAGACGATGCTCGCAAACCGCCCGATCCTGGTCCATAGTAGCGGCGAAGCTGCATCGGGCCGCCCGGCCCGTAGACCATTTCAGAAATGTCCTCCCATCCCACTTCGAGATCCGCAGCCGATCGTCCGAGCCGGCGGTTGCCGTCGGTGCTGACGATTCTCGCGCTCTCGTTGGCGCTCGCCTGGTTGCCGGCCGCGATGAGCGGTCCGACCGCCTCGGCGGGCGACGGTGCGTGGTCCGCGGCGGATCGCGTTCCCGCGGGCGATGCGCGACTCCTGCGCAGCACGTCCCGCATCTCGCCGCTGCAGCCGAACCAGCCGCTCGGCAAGGGCAGCGATCTCGAAGACCCCGATGAGGTCGGCTGCGCCGCCGTGCCGGCATGGCCGGTCCGTCGGCCGGTCGTTCGCGTCGACACGTTGCCGCTCGATCCGGCCGTGGCCCTGCCACGGCCGCTGCACGGCCGCCCGCAGAGCCCGCGCGGGCCGCCTCGCCTCGCCTGATTCCCGTCACGTGGCGCTGCCTGTCGCAGCGCCGGTCCGATCGTGGGCGGCACCGCTCGGCGGCGCCGCCCGAGGCGAGGAGAACCCGTATGAACAGCTTGTACAGGAGAGCCTGGGGCTACGGCCTGCTGATCGCTCTCGGCGCGCTCTGCGCGCTGCCCAACGTGCTGCCGGAGCGACTGGCCGGCACGCTGCCCGGCTGGTACGTCGACAGCACGATCTCGCTCGGCCTCGACCTGCGGGGCGGCTCGCACCTGCTGCTGCAGGTCGGTGTCGACGAGCTGGCCGGCGAGGAGACGTTGCGCTTCGCGGAGCAGGTGACCGACGCGCTGCGTGAGGCCGGTATCCGCTATCGACCGCCCGAGCCCGCCGAGGGCGGGCAGCGGATCCGCCTGCTGGATGCGAGCACGACGACCCGGGCGGCCGCGCTCGCCGAGTCGCTCGCGACCCGGGACGGGCAGCGCGCGTTCGCCGTCTCCGCCGAAGCCGGCACGCTCAGCGTCCGGCTGACCCGGACTTATCTGCAGGAGCTGTCGCGCGACGCGGTGGAGCGCAGCCTCGACATCCTGCGCCAGCGCCTCGATGCCACCGGCGTGGTGGAACCGACCGTGGCGCGGCAGGGCGACGACGCCGTGATCGTGCAGTTGCCGGGCGTCGACGATCCGGCGCGGATCCGCGAGCTGCTCGGCACCACCGCCAAGCTCGGTTTCCATCTGGAAGCCGATCCGGCGAGCGCGCGCACCGCGACGCTCAGGCTCCGGGACGTAGAGCGCGGCGCCGAGATGGTCGTGGAACGGCGGCCGGTGCTCGAGGGCACGCAGCTCACCGACGCCCGCCTCGGCTACGACCAGTTCACCAACGAACCGCTCGTCACGTTCGAGCTCGATCGCGAGGGCGCGCGCCGCTTCGCCGAGGTCACCGAGAAGAACGTCGGCCGCGTGCTCGCCATCGTGCTGGACGACCGGATCATCAGCGCACCGGTGATCCGCAGCGCGATTCCCGGCGGCTCCGGGCAGATCACGGGGTCGTTCACCGTCGCGGAGGCCTCGGACCTGGCGTTGCTGCTGCGTGCCGGCGCGCTGCCGGCGCCGCTCGAGGTGGTCGAGGAGCGCACGGTCGGCCCGGACCTCGGCCGCGATGCCATCGCGATGGGCCTGACCACCGGTCTGATCGGTGCGGGTCTGGTGGTGATCAGCATGTTCGTGCTGTACGGCCGCTGGGGTGCGATCGCCTGCGGCGCGCTCGCGCTGAACGTGGTGCTGATCTTCGGTGCGCTGAGCCTGCTGGGCGCCACGCTGACCCTGCCCGGCATCGCTGGCATCGTGCTCGCGATCGGCATGGCGGTGGACGCGAACATCCTGATCAACGAGCGCATCCGCGAAGAGACCCGCAACGGCCTTCGGCCGATGGCGGCCCTCGACGCGGGCTTCACCCGCGCGTTCGGAACGATCGTCGATTCCAACGTCACCACGCTGATTGCGACGAGCCTGCTGTTCCTGTTCGGCAGCGGGCCGGTCCGCGGCTTCGCGGTGACCATCGCGATCGGACTGCTTACCTCGATGTTCACCGCGGTAGGCGTCACGCGGCTGCTGATGGAGTGGCGGGTGCGGCGCCTCGGTCGCCGCCCGCTCGAGATCGGCGGCATCGACCTCGGCGGGCGCTATGCGAATCGGGCGATCGCGTTCATGCGGGCGCGCTTCCTCGGGCTCGCGATTTCGGCGGCGATCTCCCTGGCGTCGCTGGCGCTGCTGATCCAGCCGGGTCTGCACCGCGGGGTCGACTTCGCGGGCGGCACCACCGTCGAGGTACAGGTCGACGGCGCGGTGGGTATCGAGTCGTTGCGCGCCGCGCTCGCCGCTCACGGGCTCGCGGACGCGGGCATCCAGCAGTTCGGCGGCCCCGGCAACTTCCTGATTCGCGCGGCCAGCGAGCAGGGGGACGTGGCCGGGATCGAGCAGATCAAAGCCGCCGTGCGCAGCGCCGCCCCGGATGCGGAGTTTCCGCGGGTCGAGATGGTGGGGCCGAGGGTGAGCGAGGCGTTCCTGGTGACGGCCTTCCTCGCGCTGCTGCTCGGCGGGGCCGGCATGCTCGCCTACCTGTGGATGCGCTTCGAATGGCCGTTCGCGGTGGGCGCGCTCGCCACCCTCGGCCTCGACCTGACCAAGATGCTCGGCTTCTTCGCGCTGTTCGGCATCGAGTTCAACCTCGCCGCGATCGCGGCGTTGTTGACCCTGATCGGCTATTCCGTGAACGACAAGGTCGTAGTTTTCGATCGAATCCGGGAAAATCTGCGCACTTCACCGACGGAGCCTCTGGGGGACCTGTTCAATCGCAGCATCACTGCGACGCTGAGCCGGACCGTGTTCACCTCGATGACGACCTTCCTTGCCATGCTGCCCATGGGGATCGCGGGCGGCGCGGCCGTGGCCAGTTTCGCGATCCCCGTGCTGTTCGGGATCGTGCTGGGCACGAGCTCGTCGATCTTCATCGCCGCGCCGATGGTGCTGCTGCTGGCCGAGCGCTGGGTGGAACGTCACCGGCTGTTCGCTCCCGAACCCGAACCGGCGGCCGACCCGAAGCCGGGCTCGGCGCGGCGACGGACCGGGCACGATCCGGCGCTCCGGGGAAGCTGAGACGTGCTGCTCGATCTGCTGGCCGTGACGGTCGGGGCGGCGCTGCTGTACTTCGGGGCCGACGGCCTGGTGCGCGGCAGCGCCAGCCTCGCCCGGCACTGGCGGCTGACGCCGCTCGCGATCGGTCTGACGGTGGTGGCCTTCGGTACCAGCATGCCGGAGCTCGTGGTGAGCGTGGACGCGGCCATCACCGGCTCCGCCGCCATTGCGGTCGGCAACGTCGTCGGCTCGAACATCTGCAACATCGCGCTGATCCTCGGGCTGTCGGCATTGCTGCGCCCGTTGGCGGTGAACACCCGGGTGGTACGGGTCGACATACCGCTGATGGTGCTGACCACGCTGGTGACCGTCGTGATGCTGGTCGACGAGGGCATCGATCGCCTGGAAGGCCTGCTGCTGATGGGCGGCCTGATGATTTACACGGGAGCCTGCCTGCGCGCGGCCCGGCGGGCGCCGCAGCTCCAGGCGAAGCTCGAGGCGCTGCCGCCGCCGCTCGGCACCGTCCGCAGCGTCGCCTACGCGCTGGGCGGCCTGATGCTGCTGGTGGGCGGTGCGCGACTGCTGGTCAGCGGCGCGGTATCGCTCGCGGAGGCCGCGGGCGTCAGTGAGGCCGTGATCGGATTGACCATCGTCGCGGTCGGCACCAGCCTGCCGGAGCTGGCGACCTCGCTGCTGGCGGCCGTGCGCCGCGAGGGCGACATCGCCATCGGCAACATCGTCGGCTCGAACATCTTCAACATGCTCGGCATCCTGGGCACCGCGTCGCTGGTCCAGCCGCTCGTGCAGAGCGGCATGAGCGGCCTGGACCTCGGCGTGATGATCACGCTGGCGATCGTGCTGCTGCCGCTGGCGCGCAGCGGCTGGCGGGTCGGACGCGGCGAAGGCGCGCTGCTGTTCGGCAGCTACGTCGGCTACCTGGCGTTGCTCGCGGCCTGAGCGTCGTCAGCCGACGAGCGGGCGGTTCAGCTCCGTGCGCCAGCGCCCCGGATCGGATTCCGACTCGGGGCCGACGAGATAGCATTCCCAGATGTCGGGCGCCCAGTCGAGGCCGCTGTTCTCGACCCAGGCGTGGAACTCGCCCCAGGCGTCCGGCAGGCCGTCGTAGGCACCCTGGTAGACGGTGCGCGCGACCTTCACCGCGGGCCGCGCACCGGGACGCACCCGCCCGCTCGCCGTAACGTTGCCGTTCACCGGAAAGCCGACCTCGAACTCGAACTTCTCCGGCTCCATGCGCAGATGGTGCGCGAACAGCGGCCCGGCGATCGCCGCCCCCTGACCGGTGATGGTGCTCACCAGCTCCTCCACCGCCGGCCCGAACACCTCCGGCATCTGCGCCCGCGGGACCTTCAGGTGGATGTAGGCGGTCGAGGCGGCCGGCATCTCGGCGATCTGCGGTTTCTCGATCATGGCTTTTCTCCTGAGCGTGAATCACCTCTGTGGGAGCGGCCTCCGGCCGCGAATTCTTCCAGGTTCGCGGCCGGAGGCCGCTCCCAATACGAGCTCCCGAACATGGAGTGGTCGCCCGGGAAACGCCGGATTCGACACCCAGTGCTGCTACACTGCGGGCCCGCTCGATCGACGGGAACTTCCATGCTCGACACCATCGTCGCCGTCAACACGTGGCTGAACGGGATCGTCTGGGGGCCGCCGTTCATGGTGCTGCTGGTCGCGACCGGCGTCTACCTGACGATTCGGCTCGGCTTCTTCCAGTTCCGCCGGCTCGGCTTCGCGTGGCGGCAGAGCTTCGGCGGGCTGCTGCGCCGCGACCGGCCGGCCGCGGCGGGGGCGATCAGCCCGTTCCAGGCGGCGGCCGCGGCGATGGCCGGCACCATCGGGGTCGGCAACATCGCCGGCGTCGCCACCGCGATCGCGTTGGGCGGACCGGGCGCGGTGTTCTGGATGTGGCTGGTCGCGCTGGTGGGCATGGCCACCAAGATGTGCGAGGCGACGCTCGGCGTGAAATACCGCCACCAGCACCCCGACGGCACGATGTCCGGCGGCGTGTTCTGGTACATCGAGAAAGGCCTCGGTCGGGGCTGGCGGTGGCTCGGCGTGCTGTACGCGCTGTTCGCCGGCTTCGCCGCGTTCGGCATCGGCAACATGGTGCAGTCGAACACGGTGGCGCAGTCGCTGGCGCTCGGGTTCGGGCTGCCGGAATGGAGCACCGGGATCGCGCTGGTGGTGCTGGTCGGGGCGGTCACGCTCGGCGGCATCAAGCGCATCGGTGCCACGGCGGAGCTGGTGGTGCCGTTCATGGCGATCGTGTACCTGCTCGGGTGTCTGATCGTGCTGGCGCTGTACGCGGGCGAGATTCCCGGCGCGCTCGCGTCGATCTTCCGGCATGCGTTCGCGCCGGCCCCGGCCGCCGGCGGTTTCGCCGGCGCCGCGGTCGCGGAGGCGATCCGCTACGGTATCGCGCGCGGCATCTTCTCCAACGAGGCCGGGCTCGGGTCGGCGTCCATGGCGCACGCCCAGGCCAGGAACCGCCCGTTCGCCCAGGGCTGCTGGGGTATCTGGGAAGTGTTCATCGATACCCTGGTGGTCTGCACCGGCACCGCGCTGGTGATCCTGGTGACCGGCGTGCTCGACTCCGGCGCCAACGGCGCCGCGCTGACCAGCGCCGCGTTCGCGGCCGGACTCGGCGGCGTGGGCCACTACGTGGTGCTGATCGGCGTGACGCTGTTCGCCTACACGACGATGCTGACCTGGAACTTCTACGGCGAGAAAAGCTGGGAATACCTGTTCGGCCGGTGGGTCGTGGTGCCGTACCGGGTGGTGTTCCTCGCGTTCCTGTACGTCGGCGCGGTCGGCGGGCTCGAGCTCGTCTGGGATCTGGCCGATACGTTGAACGGCCTGATGGCGGCGCCCAACCTGATCGCGCTCGTCCTGCTCGCCGGGGTGATGGTGCGGGAGAAGCGCGAGTTCTTTGCGAGGCCGGAGGGCACCGAGCCGGGCCCCGCCGAGGCCGAGGGCTGATCAGAGGCCGAGCACCAGCTTGGCGATGATGTTCTTCTGCACCTCGTTGGTACCGCCCGCGATGGAGCTCGCGCGCAGGTTGAAGTAGCGGGTGAACGCCATCGCGCCGTCGCCGGTCGCCGGATGCCCGTTGCCGGCCGCATCCGGCGGGGCGAGCGTGGCCTGTCCCACCGCTTCCACCGCGAGCTCGGTGAGGCGCTGGCTGATGTCGGCGCCGAGGTTCTTCATCAGCGACGACTCCGGCCCGGGGGAGCCGCCTTGTGAGAGGGCGGCCATGATCCGCATCTCGGTGAGCTGCGCCGACTGGATCTGAACGTCGAGGGCATCCAGTTTGCGGCGGAAGTCGGGTTGCTCCGCGAGCGTGCCGCCGTCCGCCGGGATCTGCCGCGCGAGCCGGCGCAGGCGCTCGAGCGCCGTCTGCTGTCCGGCCATGCCGCCGCCGCCGCGCTCGAACTCGAGCAGGTACTTGGCCACGGCCCAGCCCTTGTTCTCCTCGCCGACCCGGTTCGCCTTCGGCACGCGCACATCGTCGAAGAACACCTGGTTCACCTCGTGCGTGCCGGAGGCGAACACGATCGGCTCGACGGTGATGCCGGGGGTGTCCATGTCGAGCAGCAGGAACGTGATGCCCTGCTGCGGGCGCGCGCCGTCGGCGGTACGCACCAGGCAGAACATGCGGTTCGCCACGTGCGCGTGCGTGGTCCAGATCTTCGTGCCGTTCAGCACGTAGTGGTCACCGTCGCTCTGCGCCCGCAGCTTCAGCGACGCCAGGTCCGAGCCGGCGCCCGGTTCGGAATAGCCCTGACACCAGTAGTCCTCGCCGGACAGGATGCGCGGCAGGTAGTAGTCCTTCTGCGCCTCGGTGCCGCAACCGATCAGCATCGGCCCGCACATGCCGAGACCCATCGGCGCGAGGCTCGGCGCCCCGGCGCGGGTGGTTTCGGTGGTCCAGATGTAGCGCCGCGTCAGATCCCAGCCGGTGCCGCCGTACTGCTTCGGCCAGGCCGGCGCGACCCAGCCCTGGCGGTAGAGGATGCGGTGCCAGACGATGTTGTGCTCGTAATCGAGGAAGATGCCCGGGCAGCGCCGCTGCGCCTCACGCAGCTCGTCGGTGAGCTCGCGGTCGAGGAAACGCCGGACTTCGTCCCGGAACGCTTCGTGCTCGGGGCTGAATCCGATCTTCAAGATCCCATCTCCATCGGCGCGTTCTCGAGCGCGGCGCGGCGCCTCAGGCGAGCCCGCGCGAGATCGCGAATGCCTTCTGCGCCTCGCGGCGCAGCGTCTCGTCCAGCAGGAACTCCGCCGCGGTCAGCGCCAGCGCCTTCGCGCCGTCGAGCGCCGCCGCATCGCCGCTCTCCGAGCGGGCGTAGCGGGCGAAGTCCGGGTGGTGGATCACCACGTTGCGCGGCGCGCAGGCCAGCATCGGATGAATCGACGGGACCCGGTAGCTGACGTTGCCCATGTCGGTGCTGCCGGCACCGCCGAGGTGCTCGGGCGTCAGGAACTCGCGCCCGAGCGACTCGCCGTGACGCTGGAACGCGCGCGCGAGCGGCCAGTTGGTGTTGAGGTCGAGGTAGTCGACGTCGGACCAGTGGATCTCGACCTCGCAGCCGCTGCCCTTCGCGCCGGCCTCGAAGCAGGCGTGCACACGCGGCTTCAGCGCCTCGAGGTGCTCGGCCGTGGCGGCGCGCACGTAGAACTCGCCGGCCGCCCGCTCCGGGACGATGTTCGGCGCCTGGCCGCCGTCGGTGACGATGCCGTGAATGCGCTCCTGGTCGCGGATGTGCTGGCGCAGGTTCGAGATCGCCTGATACGCGAGCAACAGACCGTCCAACGCATTGATGCCGCGGTGCGGCATCGCCGACGCGTGCGCCGCGCGGCCGTGGTAGACCACGGACACCTCCGCGACGCAGATGCACGGCATCGTGGTGAGGTTGACCCCGGCCGGATGGATCATCAGCGCGGCGTCGACGCCGTCGAATGCGCCGGCCCGGGCCATCAGCTCCTTGCCGCCGCCCTTCTCCTCGGCCGGCGTGCCGAGCAGCCGGACGCTGCCGGGCAGATGTTCCGCGACGGCCTGCAGTCCGAGCGTCGCGCCGAGCGCGGCGGTGGCGATCAGGTTGTGCCCGCACGCGTGGCCGATGCCGGGCAGCGCGTCGTACTCCGCGAGCAGTGCCACGGCGGGCCCGCGGCCGCCGGTGAAGCCCGCTTCGAAGGCGGTGTCGAGCCCGTAGACGCCGGCGCGGGGTCCGAGGCCGTGCCGCTCGGCCGTCTCGCACAGCAGCGCGCAGGCGAAGCGTTCCTCGAACGCGAGCTCCGGGCGGGCGTGAATCGCGTGGGAGACGTCGAGCAGCTCGTCGCGGTGCTGGTCGATCCGGTCGATGATGCGCTGGCGGATGCCGGCGTCCATGGTTGCTACCTCCGAACGGGAACCCGCATTATGCAGAAATCGGCGATCGGAGGATGCAGGAGGGTCTCATGGCGTACGACTACCGGATGCTCGACGTACGGGTGCAGGATCGGGTCGCCACCGTGACGGTGAGCAACCCGCCGATCAACCTGATCACGCTGCCGCTGTATCAGGAGCTGTCCGCGCTGTCCGTGGAGCTCGAGAACGACCCGGATCTCGCGGTGGTGGTGCTGCAGAGTGCCGATCCGGAATTCTTCCTCGCGCACTTCGACGTCGAAGCGATTCTCGCCTTCCCGACCGACGGCGAGCCGCAGCGCGATCCGGAGCTGAACGAGTACCACCGGATGTGCGAGCGCTTCCGCACGATGGACAAGGTGACGATCGCCTGCATCGAGGGCCGGGTCGGCGGCGGCGGCAGCGAGCTCGCGGCCAGTTTCGACATGCGCTTCGGCGTGCGCGGCCGTACCCGGATCAACCAGATGGAGGTTCCGCTCGGCATCCTGCCCGGCGGCACCGGCACGCAGCGCCTGCCGCGTCTGGTCGGACGCGCCCGGGCGCTCGAGATCATTCTCGCCGGCGAGGACCTCGATGCCGAGACCGCGGAGCGCTGGGGCTACCTGAACCGCATCTTCGAGCCCGATGAGATCCGCCCGTACGTCGAGCGGCTCGCGCGCCGGATCGCGTCGTTCCCGATCGAGGCGGTGCGGCTCGCGAAGGCCGCGGTCACCGCGTCCGACCGGCCGCTGCACGAAGGCCTGGTGGAGGAGGCGTACCTGTTCCAGCGGACGCTGCGCACCGAGGGGGCGCAGCGCAACATGCGCCGCTTCCTCGAGCTCGGCGGACAGACCCGCGAGGGCGAGCTCGAGGTCGGCGCGCTGAACGGCAAGCTCGGGCGCTGAAAGCCGCTGGCTGTGGGAGCGGCCTCTGGCCGCTCTGGTTATCGCGGCCAGAGGCCGCTCCCACGAATTGGCCTCAGAACCGCACGGTGAGATCGGCGCCGTAGCTGCGCTCCGGCGCTTCGTGGATGAACGAGCCGCCGAATTCCGGCGCGACGATCACTTCCTCGAGGTAGTCCTCGTCGGTAACGTTGCGGCCCCACAGGGTACTCGGGTTACGACCGCAACGGCAGCTGGTATCAGCTCTTCCAGATCGGCTTCGGCGGCATTCCCGGCCGGCCGCTGGGTGACGGTCCGGACGGGCACAGCCTCTGGCCGGGTTTCACCAACGTTCCCAACGAGTACATCGAGGCGTACTTCCCGCTGCGCGTCGAAACCTACGAGACGATTCCCGATTCCGGCGGCCCGGGAAAGAACCGCGGCGGCAACGGCATCCGGATGGCGTACCGGTTCCTCGAGGACGGCCGGATCTCGATTCACGACGATCGCTGGCTCACGTATCCGTGGGGCG
>DASVDC010000108.1:0-2519 GCA_036381275.1 Pseudomonadales bacterium
GTGGGCGCAGAAGATCGGCAACCCGATGGCGTACGACTACGCGGTGATGCGCCAGTGCTGGATCTCGCACTTCCTCACCGACTGGGTCGGCGACGACGGCTGGGTGTTCAGCCAGCACGACGAGATGCGCAAGTTCAACTACATCGGCGACACCCACGTGATCACCGGCGAGGTGGTGAACAAGCGCGTGGAGGGTGGACGCTGCTACGTGGACATCGCGCTGCGCGCCACGAACCAGCGCGGCGACGTGACCGCGCCCGGGGAGGCGACCGTGCTGCTGCCGAGCCGTGAGCACGGCCCGGTGGTGCTGCCGGAGCCGTCGGACGAGCTGAAGGCCAAGGCGATCCGGATGATACAGCGCCACCGGCAGATCGAGAAGGAGAAGGCCCTCGAGCGGCTCGGCCGTGGTTCCGCCGGAGGACCATGAACTACACTGACGCCTTCCAGCCAGGATCACCGCAATGAGCAGCGAGCCAGCGAACGGCAGGGCGCGCGGCCGACGCGTGCGGGTGCCGAAGACCGCCGAGCTGGTGGCCGCGGAGCTGCGCCGCCGGATCATTCGCGGCGAGCTCAAGGAAGGCGACAGCCTGCCGCCGGAGTCGATCCTGATCGACGAATTCGGCATCTCGAGGCCGACGATGCGCGAGGCATTCCGCATCCTCGAGACCGAGAAGCTGATCAGCGTTTCCCGCGGCTCACGGGGCGGCGCACGTGTGCATCGGCCGGACGTGGATGTGGTCGCCCGGTATGCGGGCCTTTACCTGCAGTCGCGCAGCACGATCCTGGCCGACGTGTTCGAAGCGCGGCGCCTGATCGAGCCGCCGGCCGCGCGGCTGCTGGCCGAGCGCCGTCCGGCCGCGACCATCCGTGAGCTCCACGAGATGCTCACCGAGGTCGAGGCGAACATCGAGGATCCGGAGGCCTACGCCGTTCACGCCGCGCGGTTTCACCTCAAGGTGATCGAGGGTTCGAGGAACGAGACCCTCACGCTGTTCGCGCACGTGGTTCATCAGATATTGGAGGCGAGCCTGTTGCGCGCGAACCGCGACCGCTACGTCGTCGAGCTCGCGAAGAAGGGGCTGCGCTCCGAGCACAAGCTGCTGAAGCTCATCGAAGCCGGCGACGGTCCGGGTGCCGAGCAGCACGTGCTCGCCCACATCGACGCGGCCGCGCGCATCATCCTGAAGACCCAGGGCTCGAAGTCCCTCGTGGAGGTGCTCTCCTGAACGCCGGAAGTCGCGCCGGTCAGGAGCTCGCGCCGGTCAGTCGTCCGCGGGAGCGGTGACGCCGACGACGTCGTGTGACGTCAGGTCGATCTCGTGGTCCGGAATGCCGCCGGGGACGCTCTGGATGCTGCGCCAGAGGCCCTCGGGATAGTCGGGCCAGAGCGTGTCGGAGAGCTGGTTCTCGAACATGTCGGGCGGCTCGACGATGTGATCGTCGGCGCTGGCGATGACCATGTCTTCCATGCGCATCGGGCTCTCCCCGAGGGACCGGTTTGAGTGCCGGAACGGTCAGTCCGAGGACGGCAGCTTCTTCGTGCCCTTGACCGCGAGGGGCTCCCCGTCGGCGGCGAGCGAGCCCTTGCCCGCCTTCACGCACAGCACTTCGAGGCTTTCGTCGCTCGAGACGTAGCGCTTGCCGATCTGGCAGCCGCCCATGTGCGCTTCGTCCGGCTTCGCGTCCGGCGCGGTCTCGCCGCTCGCGACCATCGGCACGCCGCCGCAGGTCAGGGTCGACGCGCTGCCGGCCTTGATGATCATCACCTCTGCGTCACAGACGGCGCTCTTCAGCTTCAGTCCCGGTTTCAGTTGAGTCATGACCTGTCGTTTCTCCATCCAATCCGACCGCGCCGCGGCGCGGCTACTCCAGAGGCGGGAACAGGCGCTCGGCCAGCGCTCCCAGCGAATCGCGCATCATAGCCGTTTCCCGCGAGACGCGGCGCCAGAGTGCACCGATCAAGGTCGCATCGTCCAGAGCACCCGCGCGGATGCGCTCCACCAGCTCGAGCCGGCCGGCCGCCACGTCCGGGGGCTCCCGGCCGAGCAGTCGCGCGAGGTCGGCGCGCTCGTCCTCGTCCAGCACCGGCTCCAGGCGCTCGCGCCGGGTTACGTACTTCAGGACCCGGGCGATGTCCTTCGCGGTTTCGGAAACCACCTGATCGTCGGTGCGGGCGACGATCACGTCGCGGATCTGGTTCAGGATCGACGCGATGAACGGCTCGGTGGCCCGCGGCGGCGCGTCCGGCAGGGTCACCTCGGGCAGCTCGAGCCTCAGCGCGTCGGCGAGCCCGTGCACGTAGGCGCGGCGATGCACCATCGTGAACATCAGACCGCCGCCGAGCCGGCCCTGCTCGGCGAGCTTCTCCGGCTCCTGGTAGAAGCGCCGGTGGGCGCCGACGATCATACCGAGCAGCGTGTAGATCCGGTAGAAGCGGATCCGCGCGAGGTCGACGGGGATGCCGGAGATCCGCTCGTAGGCGGCGAGCAGCGGCGCGAACGGCACCCAGGCCTGGATGA
>DASVDC010000109.1:0-10053 GCA_036381275.1 Pseudomonadales bacterium
GGGCGCGCGCCGCCGCGGCACGCACCTGGGCGGGCGCGGTGCCGCCGAAATGATTGCGGGCCGCGACCGAGCCTTCCAGCGTGAGCACGTCGAATACCGAGGCGTCGACTCGGCCGCCGGCGATCCGCTGCAGCTCCTCGAGACTCAGCTCCTCGAGGCTGCGTCCCTGGCCGAGCGCGAACGCGACCGTCCGGCCGACGATCTCGTGCGCGTCGCGGAACGGCACGCCGCGGCGCACCAGGTAGTCGGCGAGATCCGTCGCGGTGGTGAAGCCGAGCCGCGCGGCGGCTGCCATCCGCTCGGGCCGCGCTTCGATCGCGGGTACCAGTCCGCGCAGCGCCATCAGGCAGTCGCGCAGCGTGTCGACCGCGTCGAACAGCGGTTCCTTGTCTTCCTGATTGTCCTTGTTGTACGCGAGCGGCTGGCTCTTCATCAGCGTCAGCAGCGCCATCAGGTCGCCGATTACGCGCCCGGACTTGCCCCGCACCAGCTCCGGCACGTCCGGATTCTTCTTCTGCGGCATGATGCTGGAGCCGGTGCAGAAGCGGTCCGGCAGGTCGACGAAGCCGAACTGCTGCGACGACCACAGCACCAGTTCCTCGCACCAGCGCGACAGGTGCACGAGGGTCAGGCTCGCCACCGCGCAGAATTCGATCGCGAAGTCCCGATCGCTGACCGCGTCAAGGGAATTCTCCGCGACGGCATCGAAGCCGAGCTGCTTCGCGACCATCTGCCGGTCGATCGGGAAGGTGGTACCGGCGAGCGCCGCGGCACCGAGCGGCAGCACGTTGACGCGCCGGCGGCAGTCGCGCAGGCGTTCGCGGTCACGGTGCAGCATCTCGAACCACGCGAGCAGGTGATGACCGAACGTGATCGGCTGTGCGGCCTGCAGGTGCGTGAAGCCGGGCATGATGGTGTCGGCGTGGCGCTCGGCCAGGTCGACCAGCGCGGCGAGCAGATCGGTCTCGAGGCCGATCAGCTCGTCGATCGCGTCGCGCAGGTACAGGCGCACGTCGGTCGCGACCTGGTCGTTGCGCGAGCGCCCGGTGTGGAGCTTCTTTCCGCTCTCGCCGATCAGCGCGATGAGCCGCGTCTCGATGTTCATGTGCACGTCTTCACGGTCCACACGCCATTCGAACAGGCCTTCGTCGATCTCTTTGTGAATCTGCCGCAATCCCGATACGATGCTGTCGCGCTCGGCAGGGGTGAGCACCCCCACGGCGGCGAGCATGGACGCATGGGCGATGGAGCCCTCGATGTCATGATGATAGAGACGCTGGTCGAACCCGACGGACGCGGTGAACGCCTCCACGAAGGCGTCGGTGGCTTCGCTGAAGCGGCCGCCCCAGGGCTTGTCGTCTTGGCTCATGATGCGATCGCTGACCACGTGGCTCGATAGAGTGGCGCAGTATATCAGCCGGACCGGCACGCTCGCCGAGCCGGTCGCCGGCGAGCACTTCCGCATTCCGGACCTGTGCACCGCGCCCGCGATCTCGCTGGTGGTGCTGATCGGCGAGCTGCTGGCGATCGTGCTGCTGTTCGCCGGCGCCGAGGTGTCGTGGATGCGCCTCGCGCTGCTGTCGATGTTCGTGCAGTGGGTGGCGCTGATCTCGACGGGGCTGCTCTGCCTGTCGCGGCCGCTGTACGCGCGCCTCCCGTTGGTGCCGGGCGCGCTCCTCGCGTTCGCGACGGTGCTGGCCGTGACCCTCGGGGTCGGCTTCGCCGCCGACCGGCTGGTGGCGGCGGTCGGCCAGCCGGTCGACTGGGGCACGCTGGTGCGCGAGCTGGTGATCGCCGCGATCATCGCCGCGCTGCTGCTGCGCTACTTCTACGTGCAGCAGCAGCTGCGCATGCAGGAGCAGTCGGAGCTGCGCTCGCGCATCCAGGCGCTGCAGTCGCGCATCCGCCCGCACTTCCTGTTCAACAGCATGAACATCATCGCCAGCCTGATCGAGAGCGATCCGCGCACCGCCGAATCGGTGGTGGAAGATCTCTCGGAGCTGTTCCGCGCGAGCCTGAACGAGGCCGGCAGTCAGGTGCCGCTCGCCGACGAGCTCGCGCTGTGCGAGCGCTACGTGCGCATCGAATCGCTCCGGCTCGGCGAGCGGCTGACGGTCGACTGGCAGCTGGAGCCGGTTCCCGCGGGCGTGCGGATTCCGCTGCTGACGCTGCAGCCGCTGCTCGAGAACGCGATCTACCACGGCATCCAGCCGCTCCCCGAGGGCGGGACGATCGGCGTGCGGCTGTGGCAGCAGGACGGCCGGGTGATCGTCGAGATCGAGAACCCGCTCGCCGCGCAGCCGGCCAACACCGAGGGCAATCGGATGGCGATGGAGAACATCCGAGTCCGCCTCGCGGTGCTCTACGGCAACCGCGCGGAGCTGGCGGCCGGCCGGCGGGACGAGCGCTACGTCACCACGCTCACGCTGCCGCTGGAACACGCGGCGCCCTCCCGGCACACTTCGGCGGGGAGCGCGCGCAACGCATGACAGGGCAGCGGGGAGCTTCGACGTGAAGGTGCTGATCGTCGACGACGAGCAGCTCGCGCGCGATCGCCTCGCGCGCATGGTGGGCGCGCTCGACGGCTACGAGGTCGTCGCGCAGGCCGGCAACGGCCGCCAGGCGCTCGAACAGGCGCAGCGCTTCGGGCCGGATCTGGTGCTGCTCGACATCCGCATGCCGGGCATGGACGGGCTCGAGGCCGCCCGGCATCTGAGCGAGCTCGACGAGCCGCCGGCGGTGATCTTCTGCACCGCCTACGAAGAGCACGCCGTGCAGGCGTTCGACCTGCAGGCGGTCGGCTATCTGCTGAAGCCCGTGCGCCGCGAGAGCCTCGCCACCGCGCTCGAGCGCGCGCAGCGCGTCAACAAGGCGCAGCTCGCGGCGCTCGCCGGCGACCTCGCGCCGTCGCGGCGCACCCACATCGCCGCGCGCACCCGCCGCGGCATCGAGCTCGTGCCGGTTGCGGAGGTACGCTACTTTCAGGCCGATCAGAAGTACGTGACGGTGCGTTTCGGCGACGGCGAAGTGATCATCGACGAGCCGCTGCGGGACCTCGAGGAGGAGTTCGGCGAGCTGTTCCTGCGCATCCACCGCAACTGCCTGGTGGCGGTCGCGTACATCGAACGGCTCGAGCGCCTCGCGCCGGGTCAGGCGCGGCTGCACGTGCGCGACGTCGCGGAGCCGCTCGAGGTCAGCCGCCGCCATCTGGTCTCCGTGCGTCGATTTGTCAGGCGCATGTAGCCGCGAAGCGGACGCGCCGCGCCTCGCATTTCCCGGCGAAGCGTGTACTCTGCGCGCATGAAGCGCAGACAGGAACTCGTGATCGCCACCCGGGAGAGCCCGCTGGCGCTGTGGCAGGCGGAATTCGTGAAGGCGCGCCTGCAGGCGGCGCATCCGGGCCTGAAGGTCTCGCTGCTCGGCATGCGCACCCAGGGCGACCGCTGGCTGCAGGCGCCGCTCGCCGAGGTGGGCGGCAAGGGCCTGTTCATCAAGGAGCTGGAGCAGGCGCTGCTCGACGGCCGGGCGGACCTCGCGGTGCACTCGATGAAGGACGTGCCCGCGGAGCTGCCGCCCGAATTCGTGATCCCGGTGATCGGCTTCCGCGGCGACGTGCGCGATGCGCTCGTGAGCCGCGACGGGCTGGGGTTCGATGCGCTGCCGCGCGGCGCGCGGATCGGCTCGTCGAGCCTGCGCCGCCAGGCGCAGCTCCTGGCGCGCCGGCCGGACCTGCGGATTCTGCCGGTGCGGGGCAACGTCGGCACCCGTCTCGGCAAGCTCGACGCGGGCGATTACGACGCGCTGGTGCTGGCCTG
The DNA here is from genome assembly GCA_036381275.1 of Pseudomonadales bacterium. Classification (GTDB taxonomy): domain Bacteria; phylum Pseudomonadota; class Gammaproteobacteria; order Pseudomonadales; family Azotimanducaceae; genus UBA7803. Next base: position 3,816 of record DASVDC010000109.1, read on the forward strand.
CGCCGGGCTCGAGCGCCTCGAGCTCACCGGCCGTATCACCGAGCGATTCGCGATCGAAGACTCGGTCCCGGCCGGCGGCCAGGGCGCGCTCGGCGTGGAATGCCGGGCGGATGCGGACGCGGTGCGCGAGCTGCTCGCGCCGCTCGACGATCCGGAGGTCTCGGTCTGCGTACGGGCGGAACGGGCGGTGAGCGCCGGGCTCGGTGCCGACTGCTCGGCACCCCTCGGCGCCCACGCGCGTCGCGTCGGCGAAGGCCTCGAGCTCGTCGCGGTGCTCGCGAGCGCGGACGGCCGCCGGGTGCTGCGCGCGCGCGCGAGCGGCAGCGATCCGCAGGCGCTCGCGGCGGAGGTGGTCGAGAGCCTGTGCACCCAGGGGGCGGCTGAAATCCTCGGCAGCCTGGGCGGGGGCTGACGTGAAGGTCTGGATGAGCCGTTCCCAGCCGGGCGCCGACCGGCAGGCGGCGGAGCTCCGCGCCGCCGGTCATCGGGTGGTCGTTGCGCCGGTGCTCGCCATCGAGGCGTTGCAGCCGCCGTTGCCGGCGGGCGACTTCGACCTCGTGCTGTTCCTGTCCGAGCATGCGGTGCGGTTCGGCCTGACGGCGATCGCCGAGCTGTCCTGGTTCGGCGCGGCGCGGGTGCTCGCGGTCGGCGCCCGCACCGCGGAGCGGCTCGCCGAGCGGGGCGTCGACCCCGAGGTGCCGGCGGAGCCGACCTCGGAGGGATTGCTCGCGTTGCCGACGCTCGAGCGGGTCGCCGGCCGGCGCGTACTGCTCGTGGCCGGGGAGGGCGGCCGCAGCCTGCTGGCCGAGACGCTCACCGCCCGCGGTGCCGAAGTCGTCCGCTACGAGTGCTATCGGCGTGTTGCGCTCGACCGGCTCGACCCTGCCGTGCTCGACTGCGACGTATTGATCGCGGCGAGCGGCGACGGGCTCGAGCAGGCGGCACGGCTCTGGCGCGCGCACGGCGGCCGCGACGATCTCGCGGTGCTGGTGCCGAGCGCGCGGGTCGCCGCCCTCGGAGTGGAACTGGGCTTCGTGAACCTACATGATTGCGCCGGAGCCGACAGCGCCGCGTGGCTGCGCGGGCTCGCCGAGCTGCAATCGTCGAGCGCTTGATGTCAGAACAATCGAACCGGCATCCGGATCCGCTGGGTGAGGCTGCCGAGCCATCCGCGGACGTCGGTGTGGAATCGTCGCGTGCGGCCGCGGTGCCGCCGGCACCGGCCGAACCGCGTGGCTCGGCGACGCCGCCCCGGCCCCGCGGCGGGCGGCTGCTCGCGACACTCGCGCTGCTGGTCGCGCTCGGTGCGCTGGCCGGAGCCGGCTGGCTGTACTACGAGCTGATCCACCAGCGGGACGTGCGCGCGGTGACCGGGGAGCTCGAGACGCTGCGCGCCGAGCTCGGCGAGGCCGAGCAGCGCTTCGCGGCGCTGGCCGAACGTCAGCAGGCGGCGCTGGAGGCGTTTCGGGAGCGCCAGGAGCAGGCGCGCGCGGCCACCGAACGGGCGCTGCGCGAGTCGCTCAGCGAGGTCGCACGCCAGGCGCCGCCGTCCACCGCCGAGTGGCGTCGTGCGGAGGCGCAGTACCTGCTGCGCATCGCGAATCATCGCCTGCTGATGGAGCGGGATGTGGAGGGGGCGCTCAGGCTGCTGAGGGCGGCGGACGCGGTGATCACCGACCTGGACGACTTCGCGCTGCACGACGTGCGGGCGCGGCTCGCCGACGAGATCGCCGCGCTCGAGAGCGTGACCGGCACCGACGTCCAGGGGATCTTCCTTCGTCTCGAGGCCGTGAAGGGCAACCTCGATGAGTTGCCGCTGCGTCTGCCGGAGTACCTGCAGCGGGAACCGCCGCCGCCCGCCGAACCCGCGGCGGACGACTTCTGGAGCGCGTTGAAACGGCAGCTCGCCGGAATGGTGTCGTGGCGGCGTCTCGATGCCGAGGTCAAACCGCTGCTCGCGCCGGAGGAGGCTGTCTACCTCGAGCTGAACCTTCGCCTGCAGCTCGAGCGCGCGCAGCTCGCGGCGGTGCGCCGCGAGCAGATGATCTTCGAGGAGAGCCTCGCCACCGCGCTCGAATGGATCGAGCGCTACCTCGACACCCGTCGTCGGCCGGTGCAGCGCATGCTGAGCGAGCTCGAGGAACTGCGTCAGGTCGACCTGGAGCGGCCGTTGCCGGACATCTCGGGCTCGCTGAACGCGCTGCAGGCCGCTTCGAGGAATCCGCCGTGAAGTTCGCGCTGCTGGTGCTCGCACTGGCACTGGTACTGGGCGGGATCGTCGGCGTGCTGGTGGCGCGCGATCCGGGCTACGTGCTGGTGGCGTATCAGAACCTGGCGCTGGAGACGAGCCTGTGGTTCGCACTGCTGGTGCTGGTCGCGTTGTACGCGCTGCTCGCACTGGCCGTGTTCGTGGTGACCCGTCTGCTGCGCGGTTCGGGACGGCTGAAGGGCTGGAACGCGCGCCGCCGCACCCGCGCCGCCCGGGATCAGACCGTGCGCGGATTGCTGCTGATGGCGGAAGGGCGCTGGGCGGAGGCGCGCAAGCTCCTCGAAGCCGCTGCCCCGCGGGTGCCGGCGCCGCTGATCAACTATCTGCATGCGGCGCGGGCCGCGCACGCGATGGGCGATGCGCGCGGGCGCGACGCGCTGCTGCGGGCGGCCCACGAATCCACGCCCGGCTCGCGGCTCGCCGTGGGTCTGACCCAGGCGGAGCTGCAGCGTGCGGACGGGCAGTGGGAGGCGTGTCTCGCGACGACGCTGCAACTCTACCGGCAGGCGCCGCGCCACCCGCAGGTGCTGCGTCAGCTCGTCGACTGCTACCGGCACCTGCGCGACTGGCAGGCGATTCTCGAGCTGGTCGGGGATCTGAGGAAGCAGCGGGTGATGCCGGATGCCGAGCTGCGTGCGCTCGAGCGTGAGGCCTGGCAGGGCCGGCTCGCCGCCGGACGCGACGCCCCGGAAGCACTGTGGAAATCGGTGCCGCGCGAGCTGCGCCGAGATCCGGCGCTCGCCGAGGCTTTCGCCCTCGCGTTCGCGCGCGCCGGGCGCGGCAGCGAGGCGGAAGCGCTGCTGCGCGAGGTGCTCGATCAGGTCTGGAGCACGGAGCTCGTCGGCCTCTACGGCAAGCTGATGAACGCGGATCCGCCCACTCAGCTTCTGGCCGCCGAACGCTGGCTGAAGGAGCGTCCCAACGACCCCGATCTGCTGCTCGCGCTCGGCCGGATCAGCCTGATGAACCGCCAGTGGGCGAAGGCGCGCGAGTATCTGGAAGCGAGCCTGCGGCTGAAGCGCAGCGCCGAAACGCAGGGTGAGCTCGGCCGGCTCTGCGCCGCGCTCGGCGACGCGGAGCGCGGCGGCGAGTTGCTCACGCAGGCGCTCGAGAACCTGCCGGCGTTGCCGATGCCGGAGCGCCAGGCCGCGGCGTCCTGAACGGGCACCACAGGGAGGGTTCCGCGATGCCTGGCCTGCCGACTTCGAATCCGTCGCAGTTCATCCAGGGTGCACCGGTGCTGCACGTGCGCAACGTGGTACGCACCGCCGAGTTCTACCGTGACGTGCTGGGTTTCGTCTGGGATTTCGGCGACGCGAGCTACGCGGTCGTCTGGCGCGACAATTCCGCCATCCACCTCGTCGCGGGCGAGCAGGACCCGACCGGCATCCACCTGTTCCAGTGGGTGAAGGACGTCGACGCCTATCGCGCCGAGATCGCCGGGCGGGGCGCGACGATCGTTCAGGATCCGGTGGATCGCCCGTACGGGCTGCGCGAGATGGTGCTCCGCGACGTGAACGGCATCGAGGTCGTATTCGGCCAGGACATCGACTGACCCTCTGGGAGCGGTCAGCCCCGCGGCGCGTAGCTGAACACGTCCGACTGCATCCGGGTCGGCGCGACCCCGGCGTCGGCCAGCGCGTCGTAGGCGGACCAGACGAAGCCCGGGCCGCCGCAGAGCACGATCGTGGAGCGTCGGTGGGACGGACCGTGCCGCCGCAGCCACTGCAGGCCGCGGTTCTGCGGCGTACGCCGCGCATCGGCCAGCAATACGCAGTGGAACCAGGGTTCCCGGATCGCGCGCAGCTCGTCCTCCAGATAGAAGTCGCTGTCGGCGTCCGCGCACCAGAGGAGCGTCACGGCGACGTCCGGCGGGTTCGCGCGGTACGCGTCGATGAAGCTCATCGCCTGCGCGGCGCCGGTGCCGCCCGCCACCAGCAGCACGGGCTGGATCGGCGCATCCGGGAGCTGCACGTTGCCGGCGGGTCCGCGGATCTCGAGCGTGCGGCCGGCATCGAGGAGCTCGTCCATGCGCGCGGCTTCCGGCGCATCCGGCTGGGGCAGGTAGTGCAGGTGCAGCTCGGGCAGCCGGTGCGGAGCGCTCGCGATCGACAGCGGGATCGGTCCGTCGGAATGCACTACCTCGAGATACTGTCCCGGGCGGAACTGGAAGCCGTCGGGCATCTCGAGCACGAGATGCTGAACCGGATGCCCGCTGCGGGAGAGGATCCGGGCGGTGATGCTGTGGTTGGGCGCGATCACCAGCGGATTCCGTTCGACCCGGGAGGTTGTTGGGCTCCCGGGATCGCTTCGGCGACGCCGATCAGCGGCCCTTCATCGACGCGAAGAATTCCTCGTTGGTCTTGGTGTTCTTCAGCTTGTCGATCAGAAACTCGATCGCCGCCAGGTCGTCCATGTCGTGCAGGAGCTTGCGCAGGATCCAGACCCTTTGCAGCTCGTCTTCCGGGATGAGCAGCTCCTCGCGCCGCGTCGCGGAGCGGCGGATGTTGATCGCCGGGTAGACGCGCTTCTCGGCGATCTTCCGCTCGAGGTGCAGCTCCATGTTACCGGTGCCTTTGAACTCCTCGTAGATCACCTCGTCCATCTTCGAGCCGGTCTCGACCAGCGCGGTCGCGATGATCGTCAGGCTGCCGCCTTCTTCGATGTTGCGCGCGGCGCCGAAGAAGCGCTTCGGACGCTCGAGCGCGTTCGCGTCGACACCGCCGGTCAACACCTTGCCCGACGACGGCACGATGGTGTTGTACGCGCGCGCGAGGCGCGTGATCGAGTCGAGCAGGATCACGACGTCCTTCTGGTGCTCGACCAGGCGCTTGGCCTTCTCGATCACCATCTCGGCCACCTGCACGTGCCGCGACGGCGGCTCGTCGAACGTGCTCGCGACCACCTCGCCCCGCACCGAGCGCTGCATCTCGGTGACCTCCTCCGGCCGCTCGTCGATCAGCAGCACGATCATGACCACGTCCGGGCTGTTGGCCGTGATCGATTGCGCGATGTTCTGCAGCATCAGCGTCTTACCCGCCTTCGGCGGTGAGACGATCAGTGCCCGCTGACCTTTGCCGATGGGCGCGATCAGGTCGACGATGCGGGCCGAAAGGTCTTCGGTGCTGCCGTTCCCCCGTTCGAGCTTCAGCCGCTGATTCGGAAACAGCGGCGTCAGGTTCTCGAACAGGATCTTGTGTTTCTTGGTGTTGGGCTCGCTGAAGTTGATCTCGTCGACCTTCAGCAGCGCGAAATAGCGTTCGCCGTCCTTCGGTGGGCGGATCTTGCCGGCGATGCTGTCGCCGGTGCGAAGGTTGAAGCGGCGTATCTGACTGGGCGAGACGTAGATGTCGTCGGGTCCGGCGAGGTAGGAGCTGTCGGGAGAGCGGAGGAATCCGAAGCCGTCCTGGAGGATCTCCAGTGTACCTTCGCCGTAGATGTCCTCGCCGTCCTTGGCCAGTTTGCGGACGATGGCGGCGATCACCTCCTGGCGCCGCGACCGGGCCAGGTTCTCGAGCCCCATTTCCCGGGCCATGTCCACGAGCTCGCCCACGGGCTTGCGTTTCAGATCTGTCAGGTTCATAGCGTTGTTATAGGTTGACCAATGCCGGAGTTAGATTGAGAAACAGAAGGTTCTCGGATTGTTATTCGCAGGGAAGGGCCAAGAACCGGCGGTGGGTCGGCGGAGGGCTCCGCCGGGGATACGCGAAGTCAAGTGTAGTGTTTTGGCGTCTGCCGTCAAGCAGTCATCGTTCCCCGCACTCATTTGGATTCGGGGGCGTGGAAGAAGTTCCGGGGCGGCGGGAGCCCTGGCTGTGGGAGCGGCCTCCGGCCGCGAACCTCCCGCCGTGAATCCTCGGCGGTTCGGGGCCGGAGGCCGCTCCCACAGAGCGTCGATCAGATGTTGCTGTCGAGGAATGCGGCGAGCTGCGACTTCGAAAGGGCGCCCACCTTGGTGGCTTCCACTTC
>DASVDC010000110.1:0-2106 GCA_036381275.1 Pseudomonadales bacterium
GGGGCTGATCGCGATCCCGAACGGGGCGTCACCGGTGGCAACGGTCTGCACCACGCTCAGGGTCGCGGTGTCGATGACCGCCACACGGTTGTCGGCGCTGAGCGTGAGGTAGGCGAACGCCTGATCGGGCCGGACGGCCACCCTCCGCGGCAGGCTGCCGCCGACGCCGTTGAGGTCGGTGATGGTGGTGACCGGCGTCAGCGATCCGTCGGCGTTCGTGCTGAAGACCGAGATGCTGTCACCGTCCACCTCGGGCGCGAAGACGAGCACGCCTTCCTGCGCAACGGCATGTCGTGTCGCGATGGCCAGCAGGCTGGCTGCGGCGAGGCAGGTGACGGCAGTTCCGCGCAGAATCCGGTACATGATGCGACTTCATGCGGCGCTGGAATGCGCTCCGCTGAAATCGACAAGTGTTCCTGCCTTCTTCAACGTCCGAGCAGTTCTCTCGCGCACACCAGACCCAGCCACCCGGCGGCAAATGCCCCCGCAATCGTGGCGACGGCGTTCAGGGCCGCCGCCCCTGACGCCCCCTCCTCGAGCAGGCGTGTCGTCTCGTAGTTGAAGCTGGAATACGTCGTCAGGCCGCCGAGGAACCCGATCGTGATGGCCGCGCGCAGCGTGACCGGCCAGGCGAACACCGCCGCCGCGTGCATCACGACGGCGATGGCGAAGCAGCCCAGGAGATTGGCGATGAGCGTGCCGTGCGGGAAGGACGGGCCGTAGCGCTGAGCGGCCCAGAGCACGATGAGATAGCGGGCACCCGTGCCGGCAGCGCCGGCCAGGCAGATCCAGAGGAATCGTTCCATGTCGCGTCACCTCGCGGCGCCGCGGCATGGACAGAACTCCCACGGCGAGCCGCAGGAGTCATTGGCCGTCGGAGACGGCGGTTACGGCGGACTCCACCGCCTTCTGCTGGACTTCAGTCTGTCGAAGCGCCCTTCCGCGTGTCAAACCGGCCGTGGCGGCCGGCCGCGCGCGCCGGATCTTTCCGCATGAGCGGGGATTAACCCTCACGTCCGGCGCGGCAGGCTGAACGCGTCCGCCAGCATTCCGGCTCATTCTGCGTTCCCGGCCGCAAGGTACGGCCCTTGCTGACGTCAGCACACGGATCCACGCGGGAGGTCCGCATGACACGTCAGCGCGGCATCAGCCCCGGCACGCTCGCCGTTCTTACCCTGCACCTGGCCGTCAGCGTCCCGGCGTTCGCGCAGGACAGCCGAGCGCCCCGGTCGGGACGCGAGGTATACGAGTCCACCTGCATCGCGTGCCACGGCCCGGACGGCCGAGGGGGCGTCAATCCCGAGCTGGAGAAGATCGCGCCGACGCCGGACTTCTCCGACTGCGCGTTCGCGGCGCGCGAGCCCGATCGGGCCTTTCTGGCCGTCGCCCACCTCGGCGGCCCCGCGCGCGGCTTCTCGGCGCTGATGCCGCCGTGGGAGGGCACGTTCACGGACGAGGAGCTCCAGCTCGCGGTGTCACACCTCAGGACCTTCTGCTCCGACGAGCGCTGGCCGCGCGGGGAGCTGAACCTGCCGCGCCCGCTCGTCACCGCGAAGGCATTCCCCGAGGACGAACTGGTCATCAGCACGGCCGGGCAGTCCGGCTCCGTCACGACGAAGGTGCACTACGAGCGGCGGTTCGGCGCGCTGAACATGTTCGAGATCATCCTGCCGATTGCCTCCGTGGATCGCGGCGCGGACGGCCGCTCCACGAGCATCGGCGACATCGCGCTCGAGTACAAGCGGACCCTCGCCCACAGCCTCGACCGCGGCAACATCGTCAGCGTGACCGGCGAGCTGGTGCTGCCGACGGGCAGCAGCCGACGCGGGCTCGGGAACGGGTACGCGGTGTTCGAGCCGTTCGTGACGTTCGGGCAGGTGCTGCCGCACGACGGCTTCGTGCAGCTGCAGGCCGGCTTCGGCCTTCCGCTCGAACACGATCACGACGACGAGGTGTTCTGGCGCGCGGCGGTGGGCAGGTCGTTCCAGCAGGGCCGGTTCGGCCGCCTCTGGTCGCCGATGCTCGAGATCCTTGCGGCGCGGCCGCTGGCCAGCGGCGCGAAGACCGAATGGGACCTGCTACCCGGCGTGCAGGTGACGCTGAACA
>DASVDC010000111.1:0-28780 GCA_036381275.1 Pseudomonadales bacterium
GTCGTCTGCATCGATCCGGAGTACGATCCGAAGACCGAGGCGGCGGTGTTGCTCGGCCAACGCCGCTGAACGACCTTCTTTTCGCGGTGGCCGACCCGACCCGCCGGCCACCGCGCAGGCACGTCATCGGAAGGATGATCACGTGCCTACGCTCCAGTCACTTTGATCATCGCCGGAACCTACACGCAGGGATTCGCGAACCTGGCACGTCCCTGGATCGTTGACAGGATCACGTAGTGATCCGGACACCTCTTCCAATAGAGGCCGGTTCATCTACAAGGGGACGAACAGATGAGAAACCTGCTTCTGATCTCGGCTCTTATGGTCCTTTCCACCGGCTGTGCGACCATCACACGCGGTACGAACGAAGCCTTCGCCATTCAAACGGATCCCGCCGGCGCGGATGCGCGACTGTCCAATGGACTCTCCTGCGTAACGCCCTGCTCGGTCAAGGTGAAGCGGCGGGGCGACTTCGTGGTCACCATCACGAAGGACGGCTACGAGACGGTCAACGCCAGCGTGTCGTCCAGCGTTGATGGCGGCGGGGCGGCCGGAATGGCCGGGAACGTCATCTTGGGTGGGATCATCGGCGCCGGCGTTGATGCAGGAACCGGCGCGATGCATTCGCACAAGCCAAATCCCCTTGTCGTCAAGCTCACGCCACTGGATCCGCACAAGACGGATGATCGCGACGCGGCGAACGACGAGGTAGCCGTCGGCACGAACTCGGTCCTGAAGGACAAGAACGTCCAGCCGTAGGCCCAGGCGGCTGCACCAGCGTCGGCACCGCGGCCCGGAGGTCGTCGTGCTGGCGCATCCCATTCGACACAACTCTACGACCTCGAAAGGATGATCACGGTAGCGGTCGTTCGAGTCACTTCATTGTCCTCATCCTCCGGAGCCGCTCGCGCGGATCGGAGAAGACGACCGCCGCCGGATCGAAGTGATCCGGCCGGTACGGGTGGTAGTTCTTCACGTGCTCCCGCAGCCACGCGTTCACCGAGCCACGCTCGGGATACTTCGGATCTGCCAGGACCTGCACCAGTTCCTCGTATCCGCCCGGGCCACCGCAATCCTCCGGCGGGCACGCCCGCGCGCCAGCCACGCAGCGCGGATACTCGAGCTCCGGATCCGCGAGTACGATCGCAACGAGTTGCACATCGTGCTCCCAATCGTCGCCGAAGTCGTACAGGTAGAGTGCCTGCGCGCCGGGCCGCTTGAAGTAGCGCCTGATCCCGACTCTCCAGCCGGCCTTGAGCGGCGGCTCGAGGTCGTCATCCTCACTGGGCAGACCGATGCGCACAAGTCCCCGGCTTCGCGGGTCGTGCAGCAGAAATTCGTGCAGGTGGTAGTCGAGCCACCCCATCGCGTCCTGGATCGCCACGTGCAGATCCCAGAACGAATACCCCTCGGGCACCTCGATGCACCGCCAGATCGCCGGCTCGATCTCTCGCAGCCGCACCATGTAGACGTGGATCAGCGCCGGTTGCATATCCGCCGCTGCGCCGTGGCTCCGAGCCGATGCTGCCGTCATGGCCGCCCTCGCGGCACCGCTGACCGTCGAGAATAGCCGAGCCGATCGCGCAGCGCCCCCCATTCCGGCGTCTCCAGCACCGGGTCGGCCCAGGCGTTCTGGCGGATGAGCGGCGTTGGCGGTGGACCTGCTGCTCGCCGCCGTGGTGTTGCTCGACCGGCGCGTCCTAGGACGAATTCATCCGGTCTGGATCGCGGGCGGCCTGTTCCTCGTCGCGAACCAGCTGGTGCGGACCGCAATGGTGCATACCGGTCCGTGGATCGCCTTCACCGACTGGCTCGGCGGCTGACGCCCGGCTCGCCGGCTCGTTACACTGGCCGCAACCAGTGTGGTGAGCCTCCCATGACGGAAACCTGCATCAAGCCTTCCCGCGCGCGAGCGATACGCCGGCGCGGGCCGTGAACGACGAAGCGCCCATACCCGCGCCGGCCCGGCGCTTCCTCGAGTCGATGCGCGTGCCCTGCATTCTCTCGACGCTGCGCGCGGATGGTCATCCGATCACGTCGGCCACCTGGTACGGGTTCGTCGATGATCATGTGGTCGTTGCGACACCCGCCGAACGCAACAAGGCACGCAACGTCCGGCGCGATCCGCGCGTGTCGTTCATCGTCGATACCAAGGTCATGCCGTATCGGGGCGTCGCGATCGAGGCGATCGCCGAACTCGTTCCGGACCCGGATCACGCCATCCTGACGGCGATCGTCGGCCGCTACCTGGACCCGGAAGCGACGCGGCAAACGCTCGCGCGGCTCCGCGAGCAGGGCGAACGGGTGATCGTCCGCCTCCGCCCGCTGCGGGTGCGGACGTGGGCACTCGAGCCGGAGCCGCGCGTCGAGGAGCGTTGAGCCCGGCAGCCTTCTCACCGCCTGGCGGGCTGTCCGTCCTCGGATGGGGCCGGGGAGGATCGGGGCGCCAGCGTCAGCCAGCCCGCCGCCGCCGCCGCGCCGGCTGTGGCGGCGCACAGCAGCATCAGGATCCGGAACGTCGCCACGTAGCTGGTTTCGACCACCGACCTGAGCTCCTCCCTCGCGACGGGACCGGCTTCGGGCGGGATCGTGACTTCCGCGAGCCGCGGCGCCTGCTCGATGAGCGCCTCGCGCACGTCGGCCGGAACGCCGGCCGCGTCGAGCCGATCCGCCAGCGTCGCCGCGAACGTCGGCACGGCGACGGCCGTCAGCAGCGATATCGCCAGCACGCCGGCGAGTCGAGCGGCGGTGTTGTTGATTCCGGAGGCGGTGCCCGCCTGTTCGTCGCTGACCGAGTTCATCACCAGCGTGGTCAGCGGCGCGACGCTGATGGTCATGCCGAGGCTCATGAGCAGGATGCCGGGAAGCCAATGCAGGGCGTAGCGGCTCTCGGCGCCGGGCAGCGCGAGCAGCGCGAAGCCCACACCGGCGGTCAGCGGGCCGACCGTCAGCACGTGCCGCGGCGGGAAGCGCCGGATGAGATCCCCGGCCATCGTCGAGCCGAAGCCCATCAGCAAGGTCATCGGCAGCACGGCGAGACCGGCCTCGAGCGTCGAGTAGCCCTGCACCTGGATCAGATTGAACGGCAGGAAGTACAGCGCGCCGCCGAGCGCCCAGTAGAGCAGCAGAGTCACGCCGTTGGCGCCGGTGAACGTGCGGCTCTGCATCAGTCCGAGCGGCACCATCGGATGGTCCACGCGGCGCTGGCGGTGCAGGAACCCGACGGCCAGGCCGCCGCACCCGCCGAGGAACAGCCACCCTTCGACGCTCGGCAGACGCAGCATCGCGAGCACCAGCAGCGCGATCGCGCCGGCCAGCAGCAGCCCGCCGAGGTAGTCGGGCGGCGCATCGGTGCTCGGCGTGTCGTCCGGCACGCGCCAGAGCGCCAGCAGCACGATCGGCAGCGCCACCGGCGGCACCATCAGGAACACGCCCTGCCAGCCGAACGCGTCGACCAGCCAGCCGCCGAGCACCGGACCCGCGGCGGTGGTGAGCGCCGACGCGCCCGCCCACGTGCCGATCGCCCTACCGCGGGCCTCCTTGTCGAAATGCCGGCTCAGCAGCGCCAGGCTGACCGGCACCAGCGCCGCCGCACCGAGACCTTGAACGGCGCGGAACAGCAGCAGCCAGCCGAGCCCGCTCGCGAGGCCCGCCGCCAGCGCGCCGAACGCGAACGTCGTCGTGCCGGCGATGAACACGCGCCGCAGGCCGAAGCGGTCTCCGGCCGCGCCGCCGATCAGTAGAAACGCGCCGAGGACCAGCAGGTACAGATTCGCTACCCACTGCACCGCGGACGAGTCGACGCCCAGCGCGCCCTGAATGGACGGCAGCGCGAGCCCGACCACCGAGCCTTCGATGAACGCGAGGCTCGACCCGAGTATCGACACGGTGAGCACCCACGGCCGCTCCCGAGGCGAACACGGTTCCGCCGGCCGGTCGAGCCCGAGCCGGTCGTCGCAGGGGTACCGGGTGCCGAACGCCAGGGACACGTCACCTCCGCCCGCTCGGAATCATCCGAAAAGCTCCACGACGTTCGGATCGACCGCGTGACGCCCGTCAGCCCGGCGCCGCTTCCTTCTTCGCGCATACCGGCAGTCTCCACTCGGGGCGCACGAAGTGGCAGGTGTAGCCGGTCGGGTAGCGCACGAGGTAATCCTGATGCTCGGGCTCGGCCTCCCAGAAATCACCCGCCGGAACGACCTCGGTGACCACCTTGCCGGGCCACAAGCCGGACGCATCGACGTCCGCAATGGTGTCCTCGGCAACCCGCCGCTGCTCGTCGCTGGTGTAGAAGATCGCGGAGCGGTAGCTCGTCCCGATGTCGTTGCCCTGGCGGTTGCGCGTGGTCGGGTCGTGGATCTGGAAGAAGAACTCGAGGATCTCCCGGTAGCTGATCGTCGCCGGATCGAAGAGGATCTCGACCGCTTCGGCATGCAACCCGTGGTTGCGGTATGTCGCGTTCGGCGTGTCGCCGCCCGTGTAACCGACGCGTGTCGAGATCACACCGGGCCGGCGGCGCAGCAGATCCTGCATGCCCCAGAAGCAGCCACCGGCGAGCAGAGCGCGTTCTTCGTCCATTGGCTCGTCCTCCATTACCGCTCGAGATGCCCACTGTGGGAGCGGCCTCCGGCCGCGAAGACCCATCGCAGCCGGAGGCCGCTCCCACAGCTTGCCATGGAACCACGGCATCGGGGCGGCGTTCCACGCAAGCGTGTTGCCGATAGCAAGACGGCAAACGATCCGCTTGTGCGCCATGAACGGCCGGCCTATTCTCCGACCGCACCGCGATGACGCGGGGGTGTCTCTCCGTGGCGGACTCCGTTCCCGTTGTGCTCATCGTCGACGAAGACGGTTCGGTGCGCGAATCTCTGCTGGCGCTGATCGCCGAGGTCGGTGAGCAAGCCGCGCTGCCGATCATCCTGATCACCGGCAACGGCGACATCCCGACGGCCGTTCGGGCCATGGAAACCGGGGCGGTCGAATTCCTGACAGAGCCCCTCACGTACGAAGCGCTCTCACGCGCCATCGAAGAGGCGCTCGAGCGCAGACGCCGCCGGCCCGACGCGGAAACGCTCGTCGAAGCGCTTCGGGTCCGCCACCAATCCCTCAGCCGCCGTGAACGGGAGGTGATGGCGCTCGTGGTTCATGGCCGGCTGAACAAGCAGATCGGCAGCCTCCTCGGCATCAGCGAGATCACGGTCAAGGCCCATCGAGGGCGAGTGATGCGCAAGATGGGCGCGACGTCGCTCGCGGAGCTCGTCAGAATGGCGGCGCGCCTGGAGCTCGTATGACGGAGGCGCCGATGCACGCTCGCTTCGGCCGCGCGCTCTGGTGTGGCGCTCTGCTGTGCGGCGCTGGCCTGGCCCTGGCCGCTTCTGGTGACGACCTGGCGGACAAACTGGCCCGCCGCGAGATACAGCGTTCGCCGTCGTCGATCGAGGGACGCGAGATCGTGCAGGTGGTGACCGAGATTCCGCCGGGCGTCGAGTCCGGCTGGCACGTTCACCCGGGCGAGGAAGTCGGCTACGTCATCGCCGGCAGGATCGAGATGAGGGTCCAAGGACGCGCCGCCGTCGTGCTGGCTCCGGGCCAGGGATTCCTGATCCCTCCGCACACGCCGCACAACGCCCGTGACCTCGGTCCGGAAACGGGCCGGATGCTGTCGACGTACATCGTGGAGACGGGCCGGCCGCTCGCGACGTTCGTCGACGGCGCACCCCCTTCACCGCAGTGAGCGGAACGCCTCCCGCAGCTCGACCGCGAACAGCTTCGGCCCTTCCCAGGCCGCAAAGTGTCCGCCGCGGTCGACCTCGTTGAAGTAGGCGACGCCGGGGTAGATCGCCTCGACCCAGCTCCGCGGCGCGGCCCAGATCTCGCCGGGAAACGTCGTGAACGCGACGGGCACCGCGACGGGCGGCGGCGGCGCGTCGGACGCAGCGGCCGCGGCCAGCACCTGCCCGAACTCCCAGTACCAGCGCGCGGCCGAGGCACCCGTGCCCGTCAGCCAGTACAGCGTGACGTTGTCGAGGATGCTGTCGCGGCTGAGATTGCCCACCGGTTCGCCGTCGACGAACGCCCGGGCGATCTTGTAGTAGCTGTCCGTGTCGTGGTCGAGCAGCCAGGCGGCGAGCCCGACCGGCGAATCGAGCAGCGAATAGCCGATCGTCTGCGGGCGGGTGGACTGCTCGAGGAAATAGCCGAAGCCCGTCGTCCGGAACGTCGCGACCGCGGCGTGGGCGGCGCGTTCCTGCTCCGATTCCGCCGGCAGCCGATCGACGCTCCCCAATGCGCCCGTCAGCAGATTGACGTGGATGCCGATCAGCCCGTCCGGTGCCTGGCGCCCCATCGCGTCGGTGACGTCGGCGCCGACGTCGCCACCCTGCGCGACGTAGCGCGTGTAGCCGAGACGCTGCATCAGCACCGCCCACGCGCGCGCGATTCGGTCGGTATCCCAGCCGAGCTCGCCGGGCGCGCCGGACAAACCGTACCCGGGCAACGACGGCAGCACCAGATGGAACGCATCGCTCGCGGCGCCGCCGTGCGCGGTCGGGTCCGTCAGCGGTCCGACCGTGTCGAGCAGCTCGAGGACCGAGCCGGGCCAGCCGTGCGTCACGATCAGCGGCAGCGCGTCGTCGTGCGGCGAGCGCACGTGGATGAAGTGGATGTCGACACCGTCGATCGCGGTCACGAACTGCGGCAGCGCGTTCAGCCGCGCTTCGCATTTGCGCCAGTCGTACTCGCTGATCCAGTAGCGGACGAGCGCCTGCAGCGTCGCGAGCTGCACGCCCTGGGAGCGATCCTCGACGAGCTCCCGCGTGGGCCAGCGTGTCGCGAGCAGGCGAGTGCGCAGCCCGTCGAGATCCTCGGCCGGGATCTCGACGAGAAACGGCCGGATCGAGGTGTCGCTGGTCGTCGGGTCTGCGGTGGGCGTCGAAGTACCTGACATGACGATCGCTCCTCGTGTGACGGTGGACTTCCGCGGCCGATCGCTGCACGGAGCTCGAAAGCGCGTTCGATGAAAGCAGACGAAAGCGCTCGGCGCGATTGCACGATGGTGTCGGTCGACGCTCGACGGGAGCGATCGGTCGTCAGCTGCCCTCGATCGGAACGTAGTGCTGGCAGCCGACAACCCGCACGCTCGTGTTCGCTCGAGGCGAACTTCCGGCAATGGAGATCCCAACGAGGAAGTTCTGATTCTTCCCGCGAATCAACCCGTTAGCCGCTGCGCCCGCTCGGGGTACGGTTCTTGCCGGGCCCGCGCCTACGAGTGGCCGAGCGTCACGTGGAAGAGGTGGAACGTGATGGAAAGACCTGCACTCCAGGCGGCCATGGATCTGATCCCTCGGATCCAGGCGCTGCGCGACAGGACCGAATCGCGGCGCTGTCTGACGCCGTTGGCCGAGCATCTGCGCCGCTCGCGGCTCGGGCGCATGTTCGTCGTCCAGTCGCTCGGCGGCATGGAAGCATCACCAATGGAAGCCCTCGAGGCATTGGAGGCGCTGGCCGGCGTCGAGGCGTCGGTTTCGTGGGTGGTGTGGAACAACTCGCTGCCCTGTCTGCTCAGCCGATTCCTGGCGCCCCATGCGCGCGATGCAATCTTCGCCGATCCGGAAGGGCTCTATGCGAGCTCCACCCGGCCGAGCGGTCAGGCGGTGGTCACCGATGGCGGCTATCGGCTCCGCGGGCGCTGGACGCTCGTCTCGGGCTGCGAGCTCGCCGACTGGATCGCATTGCTGAGCCCGGTGCACGAGGCCGACGGTCAGCCGCGCACGCATGACGGTCAGCCGGAGCAGCGCTTCATGTACGTGAGGTCCGCCGACCTTCGCGTGATCGACACCTGGCACGTCAGCGGTCTGCGCGGCACCGGCAGCCACGACGTGGAGGCGGTGGATCTGTTCGTCCCGCACGCTCATACCGCGGCCCCGGGTGAGTCCACGCTCGATGCGCCGATCGGCCGCATGCCGATCATCTGTGTCATGGCCGCCGCGTTCGCCGCTCAGGTCATCGGCATGGCGTCCGCCGCGCTCACGACCGTGCTGCAGCTCGCGAAGACCAAGGCGTCGCCGGACGCGCGGCCGAGCCTGAAGGACATGCCCGCGAACCAGGCGAGCGTCGCGCTGCACCGCTCGGCGCTCGCGGCCGCCCGCGGACACCTGCACGCCTGCGTCGACTCCGTCTGGAACAAAACCGTCAACGCAGAATCGGTATCGCTGCAGGAGATCTCCGCTGTCTGGGGCGCCGCGATGCACGCCGCCCGCATTGGCCGTGAAACGCTGGAGGCGATGTTCTCGGTCGCCGGAACCACGTCGCTCTACACGCATTGCCCGCTCGAGCGCGCGCACCGCGACCTGCACGCGATGCTGCGCCACGTAGTCGTTCAGCCGCATTGGCTCGAAGACGCGGGCCGCGTGATGTTCGAGCTGGAGCCGCAGCAGCCGCTGTTCGCGCTGTAATGGCCATCAGCGCGCGGCGGAGCCAAGACGGCTCCGTCGCGCGCGCGCCATATGGCCAGGCGGCGCACGTCGCAGAGCTTCAGGGAAACCAGCGCCTCTGTCGAATCCGCTGCAAGACGTGCTCGCGATGTGCCGCCGCGGAGCGCGGACGACGTCTTCGGTGCCGGGTCGTGTTACAGAACCAGCAGGCTGCGACGATGTTCTCCGGAGTGTCTGGGCCGCCGTCCTGACGGGGGATCAGGTGCTCTGCCGTGCACTGAAACAATCGCGCGGCTCTGTGGCTCCGGCAGGTAGTCCTGATGAAACTCTCCAGATTTCCAAGCCACATCGCGCGCTCGCAGTAGTAGCAGCGACCGCGCTGACGCTCGAACGCCTGTTGACGATAACGTCTGATCTTGAGGGACATATCGGTACCTCCTTGGATTGGAAAGTCCGATCGCCCCTCATGGGTGCGGATTCGGCAGCCATCCGCATCGCGGTCTGGCAAGGACGCGGCCGCACTAATGAACGGTCGAGGGTTCCTGTTGTACTCGATTTCCAGGCGCCGGGAGAGTGAATCAGGTCTCCTCCTGGCGCGTTGTTGCCGGATCCGTCTCTGCCGCTACACTGGGCGCAGCCCACGCGACGGAGCCGCCATGCCGGAAACCTACATCAACCCGTCCCGCGCCCAGCTCGAGGCGCTGCAGAAGCTCGAGCTCGACGGTCCGCTGGTGATGGTCAACCTCCTCAAGTTCAACCCCGACGGCGGCGCCGAAGCCTATGCCCGCTACGGCCAGCAGGCCGCGCCGTTCATCGCGGAGGTCGGCGCCAGGGTGCGCTACCTCGGCCGCGTCGCGGCCACGGTGATCGGCGGCGAGGAGTGGGACGAAGTCATCCTCGTCGAGTACCCGTCCAAGGCCGCCTTTCTCCGGATGACTCAGAACCCCGACTATCCGAGCGGCGTGCGGGCCGGCGCGCTGCTCGACTCGCGCCTCTACTGCACCCAGGAAGCGTCGCCGTAGTCGATCCGGCGGGCGGAGCGAGATGGCAGGGTTCGACGACAGACTGGCCAACGTACTGAAGCGGCGTGTGCCGGGCTTCGAGCGCCTGCTCGCCTGCGAGCGGCTCTCCGGGGGCGCCAACCAGGAGACCTACCGCGTGCGGATCGACACCCCGAGCGGCGAGCAGCGCCTGTGCCTGCGCCGCGCCGCCGGCGGCAGCGAGCACCTCGCCCCGGGGCAGCCGGGGCTCGCGGTGGAGGCGCGGCTGTTCCAGGCCGCGGCGGCGGCCGGCGTTCCGGAGCCGGAAATCATCCACGTGCTCGAGCCCGACGACGGCATCGGCCAGGGCTTCCTGATGCAATGGCTCGAGGGCGAGACCCTCGGCGCGCGGATCGCCCGGAGCGACGCGTTCGCGGCGGTGCGGCCGAAACTCGCGTTCCAGTGCGGCGCCCTCCTCGCGCGGATCCATCGCATCGACCTGGACACGACGGGTCTGCGCGAGCGGCTCGCCGTGCGCGATCCGGAGCAGACGATCCGCGCGAGCTGGGCCGGTTACCAGGAGTACGGCACGCCGCAGCCGATGATCGACTACACGGCGCGCTGGCTGCTCGAGCACCTGCCGGAGCCGGGCGAGCCGCGCCTGGTGCACGGCGACTTCCGCAACGGCAACCTGATGGTCGACCCCGAGGCGGGCGTGATCGCGGTGCTCGACTGGGAAGGCGCGCACATCGGCGATCCGATGCGCGATCTCGGGTGGCTCTGCACCAACTCCTGGCGCTTCGGCGTTACCGAGAAGGTCGTCGGCGGCTTCGGCGAGCTCGACGACCTGCTAGCCGGCTACGAGAGCGTCTCCGGCGAGCCGGTGGACCGGGAACGGGTGAAGTTCTGGATCGCCTACGGCTCGTTCAACTGGTCGATCGGCTGCCTGACGATGGCCGAGCACTACCGCACCGGCCCGGACGCGACCGTCGAGCGGCCGGCGATCGGCCGACGCAGCTCCGAGTGCCAGGTCGACTGCGCGAACCTCCTGATCCCCGGCCCGGTCGAGCTGCCGGACGTGCCGGCAGCGGCGGCCGGCGACGACGATGCGATGCCGCGCCTCGACGAGCTGCTGGTCAGCGTGCGGGATTTCCTGCGCGACGACGTGATGGGCGCCGCCGAAGGGCGCACCGGGTTCCTCGCCCGGGTCGCGTCGAATTCGCTCGACATCGTGCTGCGCGAGCTCGCCCACGGTCCGATCTACCGCGCCGGCGAACAGCCGCGCCTCGAGGCGCTGCTCGAGCGCCAGGGCGAGTACTTCCGGCTGAAACGGGCGCTGTGCGTGCGGCTGCGCGCCGGCGCCATCGCGCTCGATCATCCGGGTCTCGCCGAGTATCTGCGGTACGCGACCCTGACCCAGGCGCTGATCGATCAGCCGCGCTATTCCGGCGTGCGCACGGCGCTCGGCCAACGCGCGCCGCGGGGCGGCTGAAACGCCGACCCGCTACTCCGGCACCGCCTCGTCCGTTTCCTGCCAGGCCTCGCGCAGCTCGGCATAGGCCTCGGTGAAGCCGTCCCGCACCCGGTCCCACGCATCGCCCGAGGCCCGGCGCAGCGCGTCGAACCGCTCCGCGAGCTCGGCCTGTTCCTCCTCGAGCTCTTCGAGTTGCTCGAGGGCGCGCTGTCGCGCCGCCGCGTCCATCTCGGCCCAACGCTCCGCCGCCCGCACCCGCACGCGCTCGATCCGCTCGTTCAACTCGGCGGCGGCCCGCTGCGCTTCCTCGAGCGCCTGCTCCTTCTGCTCGGCGCCGTAGGAGCGCAGCGTCTCCGCGAGCTCGCGCGCCTCGCGCTGAACGTCTTCGGCGTCGGCCGGTTTCTGTGGCTCCTTGCCGCAGGCGCCGAGCAGCAGCGCCGTGCAGATCGCGATCACGCGGACGAGCGGCTTCACGTTCGGCTCCGGTACCTTTCTCAGAAGAACACGAACGATCGCACCACGACGTTCTTCCGGCACGGCGTGTCCTCGGGCGCCGTCCAGTCGATCGCGGCGGTATGGAACGACCAGCGCGACACCGACCCGTCGGTGACGGAGTCGTAGCACTTCAGCATCGAGACCTCGTTCGGCCGCTGCTGCGGAATCCAGTACCACTCGTGCTCGGGCCGGTAGGTGAACCGCGTGGTCTCGCCGACCCGATCGTCGTAGATCCGGTAGTTGGTGATGTAGGGCTGATCCGCGAACGACGGCCACGCACACAGCACGAACGGATTCTGCTGCACGGTCTCCATCGGCTTCGCGAGGTTGATCGACATGAAGCGCCGCGACATCTTCGCGTCGGCTTCCGCTTCGGTGTAACGCTGCTCACGGCCGAAGTTGCGCAGGTTCCGCGTCAGGAGCTCGCGGCAGCGTACGCGGCCGCTGTTGTCGTTCAGGTCGTTGTGCACGAGGTTCGCGTAGTTGGCGTTGACGCCCGGGTTCTTGTTCTCCTGATCCTCCGTGCGATCGCCTTGATAGTCCTTGTCGAACACGTCGTGGTTGTAGACCAGCGCATCCGTCGCATCGGGAAAGAACTCGAGCAGCAGCCGCTCCATCTCCGGGTAGAACACCGCCTCGACCTCGGCGGCGTCGTAGAAGTTGCGGCACCGCGACTCGCAGTACGCGAGCGCGATGCCGAGCTTGTCCATGCTCGCGGGCGTGTAGGGCGAGAGCCCCGGGTAGTACTCCTCGATGCGCCGCGCATCGCGCAGCACCTGCGGGAAGTACAGACACCGGCGCAGGCTGTCCTGCTCTTCCTGGCGCAGCAGCCGCGCCTCCTCCGCGCGGGCGGGATCGCGCCAGAGTACGTTCGACGGCACCACCGAGTACGACGGCTGCTCGTCGATGCTGTAGCGTAGCGGCAGCACCACCCCACCCTCCGGCGCGCGCATGTCGTTCGCGCGGATGTACTCGAGGCACTCGGAGTAGCGGCGGAAGCCAACGCCCCACTTCGTCTCGATCGGGCCCGGCGGCGCCTGCTCGAGCTGCTGCGTCAGCGCCCGGCCGCGGCCGTCCCTCGCCTGGCGCAGCGCCGCCTCGAGCGCGGCGCCGGTTCCGGCATCCCCGCCGCGGTCGAACGCCATGTACGAGAGGCCGTCGTTCGCCGCGATCGGCGGCGGCTGCCCGCGGGTACTCTGGAGGGGTGGTACGTAGGCTGGCTGATCCATCGTGTTCTTCCCCACCGGACCGTCGGGGAATCGTCGCACAGGCGAGGGGCGCTTCCTAGGCCGCCACGACAGCGCACCGATCATGGTCTTGTGGGAGCGGCTTCCAGCCGCGATTCCAGCTCGCCTACTTCGCGGCCGGAGGCCGCTCCCACAGCGCACGGAGGGGGATCGTGCCGACGCCCATCCGGATCGCGCCGCCGCGCGCGTAGTGGTCGAGGATCGCCGCGCGCAGACGCGTATCGCGCGGCAGCCCGGCGAGATCCGGCCGCGGGGCGCGATCCAGATCGGGCCGGTCGAAGACGAACTCGAACACGCCGGATGGCCCCTCGCGCAGCTCGTGCAGCGTGAAGCGCTGCTGGAAGCGCACGATATTCGAGCCGGCGGGCAGCAGCTCGCCGAGAAGCGGGTCGAGAAGCCACGACGTGCAGGCGTGAAAGAGCGGCTGCTCCTGCGGGAAGTGGCGCGCGAAGAACGGCAGCGCCGCGGCGAACGAGGCATCGCAGCTTGCCGGATCGAGCATGCCGTCCTCGGGAATGTGTACGTCCAGGAACGGCTCGTCGGGTGCGATCGGTCCGATTGCGCGCGGCGACCGCGCGCGCTGGAACTGCAGGCGGCCGAGGCGGAACAGATGGTGGCTCAGGTGGTGACAGAGCCACCAGCCCTTGTTCATGCCGGCCGCGCCGTGCACCCGGTGATGGAGGAACACCTGCTGGCCGATGTCCCAAAGCGTCGCGGCGGTCACCCGGCCATCGATCCCTCGTTCCGCCTGCTCCGCCGCCACCCGGCGCGCGAGGCCGAGCGCGGCGTACGCGTAGAAGAGCGGCGCGCGGGAGAACACCGCCGGCCAGCCGAGCCGCCAGTAGCCGTTCGGCGTGTATCGATTTGTCATCAGCCACTGTACGTGGGCGCCGAGCCGGCGGATCCGGGGATCGTCCCAGGTATCCCGCATCGTGACGAGCTGCTCCACGGCAAGCTTCGGGAATCCGAACGCTTCGCAGAGCCGGAAGAGGACCTCGCCCCGCGGGACCTGCACGTCGTCCCGACGAACCCACTCCGCCGACGCATCGAACTCCGCGCGCCACGGCTCGCACGCCTCCGGCGCGTCGGTCACGTCGACGGCTTCGTCGAAGCCGAGGCGCGCGATGGCTTCGTCTTCGTCGGACACCGGCGTCACGCCGCCGCGAGATCCGCGACCGACACCAGCCGGATCCCGCGCGCGTCGATCGCGGCGCGTACCTCCGGGTCCGTCAGCACCGCGAGGTCGCTCCTGCGGAACCGCTCGGCCCAGTCGGCGTTCGCCGCGTCGGGCCGGGTGATCGAGGCGAGCTCGGCGCCGGGCACGGCGGGATGCGTGCAGAGGTAGTGCGTGCCGGGCGTCAGGCGCTCGATGTAGTGCAAGAGCCACGCCTTCTTGTCGGGATGGGCCGCATTGCCCTCGTACGTGCTCAGCATCCGCACGGAAGTGAGCTCGACGTGCGGCTCGACCTCCGGATACAGGAACGGCACGCCGAGCGCATCGCAGAGCCGCGCACACGCTTCGGGACATACGGGCCCCATGTGATGATCGCAGCAGACGAGCCGGACGCCGGCGGCGGCCACCCGCTCCGCCTGCGCGCGCAGCTCCGCGTACGCGTGCTCCGGATCGATCGCGGCTCGCGCCGCCTCGACGGTGCGGTGCATCGTGCCGCTTTCCTCCACGAGCGATGCGCCGCCGGTGAGGGGCCGCCAGCGCAGATGGTCCCATTCGCAGGTGAGCGTGCAGTGCAGACCGAGCGGAATCGCATGTGCCCGCACGAGCGCCGCCGCTTCGTCGAACCAGGGACACGGCGCCATGATCGCCGCCTGGGTTACGATGCCCTCGGTGAACGCGCGCACGACGCCTTCGTTCACGGCGTGACACATGCCGAGGTCGTCGGCTTGAACGATCAGCCGGATGGGTGCCATCGCGCGGTCTCCTGTGTCCCCGTTGCTCCGGGTGGAAGCTTACCGCAGCCCTAGCGGATCCGGGCTTCGAGCCAGTGATCCAGACTGAACCGGCCGGCGCCGTTGGTCGCGAGATAGAGGCCGATCACCACCAGGCAGGCGGATGGAAACGCGCCGCGGATGCCGCCGTGCACGTCCACCATCACGATCGCGACGACGAAGTTCACGGCGCAGATCACGCCGGCCCAGCGCGCGAGCAACCCGAGCACGAACCCGACGCCGACCGCGAGCTGCGCCCATACGGAAAGGGGCGCCATCAGCGCCGGTGCGGGAAAGCCGAAGCCGGCGAGAAAGTTCTCGAACTCGCGCATCCGCTCGGCGCTCACCACGTTGTCGACGACGCCCCAGACGAGTAACGCGCCGACGACGATGCGCATCAGCAGCAGCGCGGCATCGCGGCGGCGATACCACGGCGTGAGCAGCAGCACGGACGACAATCGGGGAGCCATCAGCGCGGCTCGGGCCGATCCGGCAGCGTGTACTCGAACACGTCGCGGTGCTCATCGCCGGCGATCTGGACCTGCATCTCGCCTTCGAGACCGGTCAGGCCGCCGGTGCCGGAGTCCGGCACCACCGTCATCGTGAGCCAGCCGTCGGCGCCGCGACGGCCATCAGCGGCAGGAGCACCGCAGCCTTCAGCACGGATGACACCCGCTCTCTCCCTCGCCAGTCGAGCTGTGGCGAGCGTGCGCGAAACCGAACGGGCCGTCAAACGGCGCCGTTGTGCCGCTCGGCGAGTTCCCGTAGCCTCTGCTCCTCACCAATCCGGGGAAGGAGGGGAGAATGCGTTCCTGTGTCCGTCTGCTCGCTGCAACTGCGTGCTGCCTGCTGATCGCGAGCAGCCCCGCGGCGTTCGCTCGCGACATGCCCGAGGCGAGCCCGGCCCGGGAAGGTCTGTCGGCGGCGCGCCTCGATCGCCTGACCCGGTACATGAACCAGGCCGTCGAGGACGGGGTGATGGTCGGCGGGGTCGGCATGATCGCCCGCAACGGCCGGGTGGTCTACCAGGAGACCTACGGCCTGGCGGACCGCGAGCCGCAGCGGCCCATGCGCAAGGACACGATCTTCCGCATCTACTCGATGTCGAAGCCGATCACGTCGGTCGCGGTGCTGATGCTCTACGAGGAGGGCAAGTTCTTCCTGAACGATCCGGTGGCCCGCTACCTGCCGCAGCTCGCGAACCTCGAAGTCGCGGTCTCCACCGCCGACGGCGGCGACACCCGGATGATCTCGGACGGCACCACCAGCCGCACCGAGGGCACGGGCGATGCGTCGCAAGCCGGCAAGACGCGCAAGCCGCGGCGTCAGCCGACGATTCGCGACCTCTTGACCCACACGGCCGGATTCACCTACGGCCTGTTCGGCGACACCGAGGTCGACCGGCTGTATCGGCAAGCGGAGCTGCTGACCACCGACATGCCGCTGATGGAATTCGTCACCCGGCTCGGCAAGCTGCCGCTGCAGTACGATCCGGGCACCCGCTGGCACTACAGCGTGTCCGTCGACGTGCAGGGCGCGCTGGTGGAAGCGGTGTCGGGCATGCCGTTCGGCGAGTTCCTCGAGCAGCGCCTGTTCCAGCCGCTCGGCATGGTCGACACCGGGTTCGTCGTGCCGGAGGACAAGCTGGATCGGTTCGCCGAGCTGTACAGCCCCGCGGGCACGCCGTCGGATGCCGCCGAGGCGTTCCAGACCGCCAGCGCCTCCAACGAGCTGGTCGAGGCGGACGAAGAGTTCGACGAGGGCTTCCGGCCCGGCGCCAAGTTCCAGAGCGGCGGCGGCGGACTGGTCTCGACCGCGCCCGACTATCTGCGCTTCGCGCAGATGCTGCTGAACGGCGGCGAGCTCGACGGCGTGCGGATCCTGTCGCCGAAGACCGTGGAGCTGATGACCACGAATCACCTCGGCGACATTCCGATGTGGGACCCCGGCGTCGGCTTCGGGCTCGGCGTGGCCGTCGCGCTCGATCAGGGGCAGATCGGCGAGCTCGGCTCGGTGGGGGAATACAACTGGGGCGGCGCCGCCGGCACGCGGTTCTGGATCGACCCCGAGGAGGAGCTGATCGGCGTGTTCATGGTGCAGAGCATTCCGCACCGCACCCGGCTCGGCAGCGCGTTCAAGACGCTGACCTATCAGGCCATCGTCGAATGACGGGAGGCCGCCGGTGCGCCGGCGGCACGCACCGCGACCTGCGCGCGAGCTACGCCCGCGGATGCGCCGCGCTTTCCCGGGCCAGCTCGCGCGCGAACCGCTCGATCCGCTCGACTTTCGCCAGCTGCAGCCGCCAGCGCGCGGGAATGGCGTCGACGCCGTAGATCGCCCCCGCGAGCATCCCGCAGATGGCGCCGGTGGTGTCGGCGTCGTGCCCGAGGTTCACCGCCTTCAGCACGCAGCCTTCGAAGCTGTCCCCGCGGGCGAGCGCCCACAGCGCCGCCTCCAGGCTCTTCACCACGTAGCCGAGCCCGGCGATCTCGGGCGGCTCGCGGTGCAGGAAGGACCCGCCAGCCACCTCGTCGATCGCGGGCGCGAGCGGCTCCCGGTCCCAAAGCCCCGGTAGCGGCGCGAACCTCGGCGCCAGCAGGTCCGCCTTCGCGGCGCCGTTCAGCGCGCCGACCAGCAGCCCGCAGTAGTACCGGCAGGCGTCGACGGCTTCCGCTGCGCCGTGCGTGGTGCGCGACATTTCGGCGGCGTAGCGGACGGCGCCCTCGGGATCGTGGGCGAACGCCATCGCGACGGGCGCTAGCCGCATCAGCGAGCCGTTGCCGGCCGTGTGCGGATCGGTGGATCCCGAATACGGATCGCCGCTCCGCTCGAAGCGGCGCAGCGCGTCCGAGACCGTGTTGCCGATGTCGAAGCAGCGGCCGTTCGAGGACAAATAGCCCGCATCGCGCCAGCGCAGGTAGCGCTGCATTTGATCCGCCGGGTCGAAGCCCCGGCGCTCGATCAGACTGGCCGCGAGGCAGAGGGCCATCGAAGTGTCGTCGGTCCACTGGCCGGGTTTCAGGCGGAACGGTCCGCCGCCGACCATGTCGGTGACGGGCCGGAACGTGCCGGGCCTGGCGAACTCCACCGTGGTGCCGAGCGCATCGCCGACGGCGAGACCGAGCAGGGCGCCGCGGTGGCGTGATAGACGCTGGTCGTGGTCAGTCATGGGCACTGCGCCGGAATCCTACTCGAACGGAAGGGTCGTTGTGCACCCCACGTCGTTACCGTAGCCTTTTCACTCCAACCGGAAAGCCGATGCCGATCTCATGACGGCTGCATCGCCCCTGTCGACCTTCGCGCCCGATCTGTTCCGCGGACGGGTCGCTCTGGTCACCGGAGGCGGCCGCGGGATTGGCCGCGCGATCGCGCTGGCCTTCGCCGGCCTCGGCGCGGACGTGGTGATCGCGAGCCGCCGCCGCGAGAATCTCGAGCCCACCGCTCGTGACATCACGGCCCTCGGCCGGCGCTGCCTGGCGGTGCCCACCAACATCCGCGATCCCGCCGCGGTGGACGCACTGGTGGCCGCGGCGCTCGATGCGTTCCCGGCCGTCGACTTCCTGATCAACAACGCCGGCGGGCAGTTCCCGGCCCGGCCGCTCGACATCAGCGACAACGGCTGGCGGTCGGTGGTGGACCTCAACTTGAACGGCACCTGGAACGTCTGTCAGCGGGTCGGGCGGCACATGGTGGAGCGCGGCTTCGGCAGCATCGTCAACATCGTGCACGTCTATTCCTTCGATCGCGGCGCGCCGCCGTTCGCCCATTCCGGCGCGGCCCGCGCCGGCGTCGTGAATCTCACCCGGACGCTGGCCTACTACTGGTCGCGCAAAGGCGTGACCGTCAATGCGCTCGCGCCCGGCTCCGTGGATACCCAGGGGCTGCACGAAGAAGAGTACGCGCGCGCCGACACCGCCGACTACGCCGCGCACGCGCTCGAGGACATTCCGAGCCACCGGCTCGCCGAGCCGGACGAAGTCGCCGCGCTGTGCGTGTTCCTCTGCTCGCCGGCGGCCCGCTACGTCAACGGCGCGCACCTGATCGCCGACGGCGGCCAGTACCTCGACCGCTGGACGCCCATGTTCGATCCGGAAGCCTGATTGCGCTGGCTGCTGCTTTTCGGGCTCTGGTTCGCCTATTTCTCGTTCGGCGCGATCATCGCGTCCATCGCGCCGCTGGTGGACGCGATTCAGGCGGACCTCGCGCTCTCCTACGGCGCGCTCGGCAGCGTGATGGGCGCGTGGCAACTCGTCTACATCGGCGCCGCGATCCCCGCCGGGATGCTGCTCGACCGGCTCGGCGCGCGCGTCGCGCTGTGCCTCGGCATCGCGCTGATCGCGGCGTCCGCGGCGGGCCGCGCGTTCGCGACCGGCTACTGGAGCCTGCTCGGCGCGGTGATGCTGTTCGGCGCCGGCGGGCCGATCATCTCCTCCGGCGCGCCCAAGGTCGTCACCGACGTCTTCGAAGGCAGCACCCGCGGCCTCGCGATGGGTATCTACATGACCGGTCCCACGCTCGGCGGCGTCGCGGCGCTCACGCTGACCCACACGGTGCTGATGCCCGCGTTCGACGACGACTGGCGGGCGGTGCTGCTGCTCTGGGGTGCGCTCGCCGCGGCCGCGATGCTCGGCTGGTTCACCCTCGCGACGCTGGCGGGCCCGCGCACCCGCGGGTTCGTGCGCGCGGACGACGGCGGCGAGCGGGCCGGCGGGTTCCGGATGATCGGCCGCATCACGCGGCTGCCGACGGTGCGCCTCGTCCTCGCGATGGGGGTCGGCGTGTTCCTGATCAACCACGGCCTCAGCAACTGGCTGCCCGAGCTCTTGTACAGCGGCGGCATGACCCTCACCGCCGCCAGCAACTGGGCGGCGCTGCCGATGGTGATCGGCGCCGCCGGATCGCTGGTGATACCGCGTCTCGCGACGCCCGCGCGACGTTACCGCATCCTGCTGCTGCTCAGCCTGTCGGCGGCCGCCGCGAGCATCGCGCTCACGGTCGTGCATCCGCTGGTGCTGCCGGTGGCGCTGGTGCTGCAGGGGCTGGTGCGCGCGTCGCTGATGACCGTGCTGATCCTGACGCTGGTCGAGCTGCCCGGCCTCGACTCGCGCTACGCGGGCACCGCGAGCGGCCTGTTCTTCACCGCCGCCGAGGTGGGCGGCGTGCTGGGGCCGCTCGGGCTCGGGCTGCTCTACGACCTGACCGGCGGGTTCGATGCCGGGCTGTACGCGCTCACCGCCGTCGCCGCGGCGATGGCCCTCGGCACGCTCCGCCTCGCCCGCCTGGTTCGCCGTGCGGAATGAGCGAACCGGGCTCGGCATTGCAACGCGTTTCCGCTCTGCGATCGCGCAGCGGAGGCGGAACGACGTGGATCAAGACGCGCTGTGTTGTGGGACCGCGCGTTGTGGGAGCGGCCTCCGGCCGCGAATGTTCTGCAGTTCGCGGCCGGAGGCCGCTCCCACAGGTCAGCAAATCATCTGGGCGGGTAGCCGCCGCTCCCACTGGGTCGGAAATCCTCCGGACGGGTAGCGTCGGCCGGCTTGTCAAATCAGGAACGGAGTACCCGCGGGAGCGCGATCAGCCCCGCGAGCAGGAACACGGCGATCGGTGCGACGTGGCCGATCGCCAGGTGGCCGAGCTCGTGCGCGGGGCAGAACACGAACACGGCCGCGCCGCTCCAGAGCCCGGCCGCGGCGCCCGCCGCGGCGCCGCGCCAATGGCTCGCCGTCGGTACCGCGCGATGCAGCGCGGCCGCGAGCGCGGTGAGGACGATCAGCCCCACCGCGGCCGCAACCAGCAGACACCGCGCGCCCCATGGCGATACCCCCGCGGTCAGCGCGGGCGGATCGCCGGTGTGAACCGGAAACCCGAGCACGAGCACAGCGTAGGCCGGCACCGCGGCGAGCGCGGATGCGACGAGCAGCCTAACGGGTGCGCCGAGGCCGTGACGCCCGCGCGTGAGCGAGGCGTAGGTGACTCCCGTCACCAGCAGCACCAGCAGCCCGAGGACCGTCTGCATGCGCAACTGCACGTCCGGCAGCACGTCGAGCCCCACCGCGAGCCGGCCGTACACGATGGACGATGCAGTCGCCACCACCGCCGCCGTCGCGATCAGAACCGCCGCGAGCGCGAGGCCCGCGCCGGCACGGAAGCCGACGAGCCGCACCGGCGTCGCATCGACCGCGGCGCGGACCGCGCCGCGCAACCGCTCTGCGGCTTCGCGCCCGTCGGTCGCGATCCGCCAGCGATCATCCGTCGAGGCAATCACGGCGATCCCTCCGTTCCCTGCGCGCGCCGGAGCGCCGCCCTGAGCTGTTGGTAGGCGCGATGGGCGCGCTGCTTGACCGCATCCGGTGACGCGCCGAGGATCGCCGCGGCCTCCTTCAGGCTCACGCCTTCCTCGCGCAGCAGCACGTACGCGGAACGGTTCGTCTCCGACATCTTCTGCAGCTCGACCGTCACCACCTGCGCCAGATGGTCGGCGGTCAGCTCCGCATCGGGCGTGTTGCCTTCGTCCGGCTGCTGCGCCGCCTGCTGGGCGGCATCGTCGAGCGAGCCGAGGTGCTCCGGGCGCCGGCGCCAGTAGCGCAAACGATCCCGGTACGCGGAGCGCGCGATCGCGAACGCCCAGTGCAGCACGTCCGAGCCCGGCAGGTAGGTCGAGCGCGCGCGGTGCACCCTGAGGTAGGTCTCCTGGAACAGGTCGTCGGCCGCGGGCGGGTCGCCCGTCAGGCGCAGGCAGAAGCCGTACAGGCGCGACGCGGTGAGGTCATAGAGCTGATCGAACACCGCGTCGTCGCCGCTGGCGTACCGTTCCATCAACGCCGAGACGCGTTGCGCCGGGTGCTCCATCGCCGCCGATCGTAACAGACGCACCGCACCATCGGGACGCCTGCTCGATCGGCGGGCGGAAGCGGTTGCTTCGGAAGCTTCGAGGAAGGGAGGCATGCTCAGGATTGTCCGACTTTCTTACAGTGGTGCCGTGATCCGAGTACTGAGCCATACGCCCTCGACGCGCGCCGGTGACATCCACTTCCGCCCGCTCCCGCACTACGGCGCCGGAACGAACGCCTCACAGGATACGATCGGGTTGTAGTCGGCGAACGTCCCGCGCGGGTTCGGCTTCCACGCCCAGACGTGCAGTTCCCAGTGCGGCGGCAGCCCCGCGCGATTCGTCGCGCCGAGCCGATTGAAATGGTGACCTTCGAGGCTCGCGGGCTCGCCGCTGTGTTTGGCTTCCCACTGCTCGGCGAACGTCACGTACTCCGCGGCCACAAGGCGCAATCGGCCGTCGCTGCCGGGCTCGTACACCAGGACTTCCGGCTGCGTGACGTCGAGCTCACCGTCGCCAAGCAGCGACGGATTCGCATAGTGAACACCCATCGCGCCGCCGCTCGGGCCGCTGACGCAGGTGCCGCTGGATTCGTACCCGGCGGCGACCGCATTGTCGACGTTGCGGAACGTCGCGGTGGCCTGCCGGACCTTCCTCACCATCGGTGAGTCGACGTGGTGCCGGGCCGAGGCGCCGCGGTCCGCCGGCTGGGCGGGATCCGCCGGTTGAGCGTGCGCGAGCGACGCCAGACCGGCCAGGCCGAGCGCGGCACCGAATGCAACGAGGGACGTATACATCATCGATCTCCTTACTGCAGAGGTGACGAACAGATGCTAGCGAGCCGAGAGCAACCCCTTCTGCACCTGAACGGGTGTCAGTGCACGAGAGATTTGCGCGCCGTGCTCGATTGTCTGGACGCCGCCGTCGTGCTGGTGGACGAGGCCGCCCGGGTGTCCTGGCGCAATCGCGCGGCAGAGCGGCTGCTCGCCGCGGGCGACGGCCTCACCCTGCGAGGCGACCGCCTCACCGCCCACTGGCCGATCGACAACCGCCGCCTCGCCGCGGCGCTGTCGACCGACGCGCACGCCACGCTGCGGATCGCCCGCCCCTCGGGAAGGCCGAGCTACGTGGTGCACGCCCATCGTCTCGCCCCGGAGCAAGCGAGCGGACGGGTCGACGTCGTGCTGCTCGTCAAGGCGCCCGAGCAGATCGAGATCTCCCGCGACGTGCTGATGAACGCGTATCGCCTCACGTTCGCGGAAGCCCGGGTCGCGCTCGCCGTCGTGCACGGCGATCGCCTCGCCGATGCGGCGAGCCGGCTGCGGATCAGCATCAACACCGTGAAGAGCACGCTGCAGCGCGTGTTCGCGAAGACCGAGACCCGCAGTCAGACGCAACTCGTGCGCCTGCTGGTTGCCACCGGCACGCCGGCACCGCGGAAGGACGGATGTCACACACGAAGCCGCGCGCCGTATTGAAGGCGATCACTTCCAGGAGATCGATCCGATGGCGCAGGCGCTTCCGCACCTCACCGCGCAGCCGCATTCCGTAGACGTCGACGCACTGCTCGACAGCGGGCCGTTGAGCGCCCTGTCACTCGGTGTCGCGGTGTGCGCCGCCGTGATCCTGATCCTCGACGGCTTCGACATCCAGGTGATCGGCTTCGCCGCGCCGGCGCTGCTGGTCGACTTCGGCGTCGAGCGCAGCGCGCTCGCGCCGGCGCTCGCCGCGTCGCTCGGCGGGATGGCCGTCGGCGCCGCCGGCATCGGCGCGTTCGGCGACCGCTGCGGCCGGCGCCCGGCGCTGATCCTCAGCACCCTGGTCTT
Source organism: Pseudomonadales bacterium (assembly GCA_036381275.1). Classification (GTDB taxonomy): domain Bacteria; phylum Pseudomonadota; class Gammaproteobacteria; order Pseudomonadales; family Azotimanducaceae; genus UBA7803. Next base: position 23,228 of record DASVDC010000111.1, read on the forward strand.
CGGCTGGTCGACGTTGCTCGCGGCGAGCGCGACGAGCATCGAGTCGCTCGCCTGGTGGCGATTCGTCACCGGCGCCGGCCTCGGCGGCGCGCTGCCGACGGCGACGGCGCTGATGGCGGAGTACGCGCCGCGGCAGGCGCGTCCCAAGGCGATCGGTCTCGCGCTGGTGGGCGTGCCGATCGGCGGCATCGTCGGCGCGACGCTCGCGGCCGAGATCGTGCCCGCCTACGGCTGGCGCGCGCTCTTCGTGGTCGGCGGCGTGCTGCCGGTGGCCGCGGCGGCGGTGATGTTCTTCGTGATGCCGGAGTCGCCGCGGTTCCTCGCGACCCGCGGGCTCGAGCCGAACCGGCTCGCGGCTCTGCTCAACCGGGTCGTCGGCGAATCCCGGTATACCGGCGAACACCGCTTCGTGACAAGCTCAGCCACGCAAATGGGCCGCGCGGCCGGCGCGCGGGCGCTGTTCGGGGCAGAGCTGCGATGGGACACGCTGATGACCTCGCTGGTGTTCCTGACCAACATCTTCGCCGTCTACGCGTTCTTCAACTGGGCACCGCTCGTGCTCACCTCGCTCGGCCTCGACCTCGCCACGGCCGTGCGCGGTGCGCTGGCGTTCAACCTCGCGGGCGTGATCGGCTCGGTGGCGACCGCCTGGTGCATCGCGTATCTCGGCTCTCGAGGGACGCTGGCCGGATTCGCGCTGACCGCGGCGCTCGCGGTCGGTTGGCTCGGCTGGCAGGCGCTCGCCGCGCGCGGCCCGACCCATCCGCCGGCGCTGCCCGCGCTGATGATCGGCATTGCCCTCGCGGGCCTCGCCATCAGCGCCGTGCAGGTGGGCATGTACGCGGTGGCCGCGCACGTCTTTCCGACCGGCTGCCGCGCCTCGGGCGTCGGCTTCGCGCTCGGCTCGGGTCGGCTCGGCGGCATCCTGAGCGCGTTCGCCGGCGGTCTGCTGCTGGCGCACGGCGCGGCCGCCGGCTTCTTCGCCGGGGTGGCCAGCGTGCTGACACTCACCTTCATCACGGTGCTGCTGATCCGCCGGCACATCGACGCGCCTTCGACTACCGACCCGGCGCCCGGCGATCGAGCGCGGCGCGAACTGCCCGGTGCTCGGCTTCGTTGAAGCGGAACCGCAGGAAGAGCAACCCGCCGACGAGGTAACAGCCGGCGGGTAGAAGCCCGAAGATGCCCCGGATCGCGTGCACGGTCTCGTCACTCTGAATCTGGTTCGGCTCGAAGCCCGCGTACTGCAGCACCATCCCGGCGATCAGCGCACACAGCGAGGCCGAGCACTTGCGCACCAGGTTCCAGACCGCGAGGTAGGCGCCCTCCTTGCGGTCTCCGGTGGTGAGCTCGTCGTAGTCGACCACGTCGGCCTGAATGGCCGGCTGCACCACCGAGCCGCACCCCGCGAGGAAACCGCACAGGAAGGTGAGCACCCAGAACGTGATGCCGGGCTCGGCGAGAAAGTAGAAGCAGACGAACGGAATCGACGACAGCAGCAGGGCGCCGGTCCAGGCGCGCTGCTTGCCGAAGCGGCGCGCGAGCCACATCCACAGCGGCGTGAACGCCACCTGGGGCACGGCGTACGTCATCATCACCGCCACCAGCAGCGCTTCCAGCGGGAACACGTAAGCCACCAGATACGGCGTGAGCGTCATGATGCTGGCCATGCCGTAGGTCTCGATCGCGAACACGGCCAGCAGCAGCCGCGCATGGGGATTGCGGAACACGTCCGTCATCGAGCGAACCGGGTTCCGCTGACCCCGCCCCTGATAGTCGCGCCGCTCCGGCAGATAGCGCGTGGTCACCACCACCGCGGCGAACACCGCGACGCCGGCGAACAGAGCCAGATCGTGCGCGAAGCCGCGCTTGTCCTCCGCCATGGTCATGAGCTGCAGCGTGGCCATCCCGAGCAGGCTGCCGATGAAGCCGATCATGTGCGCGTAGCCGAACAGGCGCGTGCGCTCGTGGTAGTGCGGCGTGAGCTCCATGCCGAGCGCGCCGTGCGGAATCATGTAGGCGGTGCTCGCCGTCTCGTAGACGAGCAGGGCCACCGCTATCCAGACGACCAGATGAGTCCCGGCGAGCCCGGCCGGCGGCGACCAGATCATCACGATGCCGATCGCCACCGGCAACGCGGAGCCGTAGAGCCAGACCCGGCGCCGGCCGATCGGCGATCGGGTGCGATCCGAGAGATACCCGACCAGCGGGTCCGTCACGCCGTCCCACAGTCGCGCGGCCGCCAGCAGGACGCCCATGGTGGCCGGCGCGATCAGCAGCACGTCCGTCGCGTACTTCATCAGGTATACGGCGAACATCACGCCCATCAGCGAGAACGCCACGCGCGACAGCGTGAACGCCCAGATCACACCGAAGCCGAGCCGTTCGTCCGTTGCGGCGGCGCGCTCCGCCGGCGGCGCCGGCGCGCTGACGGTATCGCTCATGCCCGCGTGACCTGCACGTTCGACCCCCTCCCCGTGTCGTTTCCCGCATCCTTCGGCACTCGCCGGGGAAATGCAATGCCCCGGACGACTGGCATCTGCCCGCGCGCGACCGTATCGTTGCGGCCTTCGAACGGAACGGACTCACCGTGACTCGGCCAGATCTGTCGTCGGGACTGACGAAGCAACGCGAGCGCCCCATCGCCGGGCCGCCGAAGCAGCCCTTCTGGTCGGAGAATCTGCTGTTCGCGCTCTATGACCCGGACTGCGACATCGGCCTGTGGCTGCACCTCGGCACCGTGCCGAGCGACTGGCAGCTCTGGGAGGATCGTGTGCTGATGCTGCTGCCGGGCGATCAGGGCGTCGGCTCGATGTGCGGCTATCACCGAACGCCCGAGCCCAAACGTCCGTCCGCCTCGTGCCTCGCGTTCGAGTGTCTGGAGGCGTACCGGCGCTGGCGGATCACCTTCGACGGCTTCTTCCAGCGCACGAGCAACGCGCGGATGGCCGAGGGCCGCGCGCTGCACGGCCGGCAGCAGCGCCTGCGCATCGATCTGGAGGCCCGGTGCGCCACCGCGGTGTGGGACGCGCACCAGGCGGAGCTCGCGACCGGCAAGGCCTCGTCGGGCGGCGCGGTGTTCGCGAAGGAGCACTACGAGCAGCTCGTGCGGGCGAGCGGCCGCGTGACGGTGGGCGAGACGGAATACGCGTTCAACGGCACCGGCTGGCGCAACCATTCCTGCGGGCCGCGCGGCGGCGGCAGCGGCGCGCCGTGGGGCGGGCACGTGATTCAGACCTGCCTGTTCCCGAGCGGGCGCGGCATCGGCCTCGCCCGCTACTGGATGCCGAACGGCGAGATCTCACTCGAGAGCGCCTACGTGGTGGACGAACACGGCGCGCTGCACCACGCGCAGATCGTCGACGCGTCACGGCTGACGAGCCTTCAGCTCAGCGGCGAGCGCCTGCCCGTCGCCCTTCGCTGGGAGGGCGGCGAGCTGCGGCTCACCGCCGAGACGCGCCGCTCGCTCTGGGCATCGATGGCGCACGACCTCGCCGTCGGCGTCGACCTGTCCGGGCCCGGCCTGATCTATGCGCTCAACTTCGCCCCCGTGCACTGGAACGGGGAAACCGGCTGGCTCTACAGCGAACGCTCCAACGTGCTCAACAAGCGTCCGAACGCGTAGCTAGACCCGCTCCGGGCCGGGCCAGCGAAACGCACCGGATTTGCGGATCCTGCCGGCGCGCTCGAAGCCGACGGTCGCGATGTGCAGCAGACCGTCGCGGATCGCGAGCGACTCGACCTCGTCCTCGAGGCCGAGATGGTACAGGTTCAGAAAGTCCACCCGCTGATAGCCGCAGCCCCGGTCGGCGAACACGTCCACCAGATCGTAGGAGCCGACGCCGAGGAAATAGATCACCCGCGCCGCGATCTCGGGCCGGCCGTCGCCGTCCAGATCGCCCACCGCGTACAGCAGCTCGCGCGTGCCGTAGCTGTAGTAGGAAAAGCCGCGCCCCGGCTCGGCGACGGTCGCGTCGAGCCACTCGGCGGTGGCGTTCAGCAACGCTTCGATGCCGGCCGGGTCGTGCACGACCTCGCCGGGGGCACGCGGCGCCTCGTTGTCGGGGCAGGCCGCCTCGCCGTGGGAGCGCGCCGCCTCGCCGTGGGAGCGCGCCGCCTCGCTGTGGGAGCGCGCCGCCTCGCTGTGGGAGCGGCCTCCGGCCGCGAATCCTTCCGAACCTTCGCGGCCACACGCCGCCCCCACAGCAAACAGAGCCCACAAGGCGAGCACCGCCGCCCGTCGAACCGATCGGTCCACGCGCTACAGCTCCGGCCCCCGGCCCTCGGCCTTGCGCCGCTCTACCGCCGCGGCTTCCAGCTCCGCCACCCAGGCGCTGGCCGCGAGATGCGTCCGGATCGCGCTTTCGACGTCGACCATGCGCGCGTAGACGTGGGTCACCGGATCGCCCTTCATCCGGAACACGAGGTACGACGCGCACCGGGACGGATCCGCGAGCTTCTGGTCGCGGTCGACGCCCTGGGCGAGCGTGCTGAAATTGCCGGCGACGGGCCCGTTCGCACTCGATGAGCAGAGACTGCGTCCGGCGGGAAAGTGCCACTCCGGGCTGAAGCGTTCCGAGGCGGGTGGGCCGTACTTGCCGATCAGGGCCGCCCGGTACTCGGCCAGCGTGACCGGATCGGGGATGTTGGCGTCGTTGCGGAGGATCTGTACCGCCCGGCCGCCATCCGGAGGCGGAGAGAACTCCACCGTGACGTGCAGCGTCGACCCGCTTGCCGGATCGCGGAGGTGGCCCGCGATCTGGTCCAGGAACGGCTCCGTCTCGTGTTGCCGCAGGCCGTCCGAATAGCGGTATGTCGCATGCCGAACCTGCAGGTCGATCTCGGGATTGTGGCGACGGAACACCGCTTCGACCTCCTCGGCGGTCATGCCGAGCCGGAAGCCGAGGATGTCGAACGGGTCGCCGGCTTCGTCCGCCGCCGCGCCGGCGGCGGGCGCCAGCAACACGAGGAGCAGCACGAACCGAGGCAGCGGGAAAGCCGTTGCGAGCGAATGTGTCATGGGGAAGTCTCCTGTGTCATCGGCCTTCGCGGAGGATCAGACGGGTGCCGTCCGGACGCTCCAGTGTCTTCTCGTCGATCCGCTTCAGCCTCAGCGTGACCGCGCCGGCGGTGAGCACCGTGTCGTCGGTGACCTCGTAGGTGAACGCCGGCGTGCCGGGAACGCCGCCGATCAGCCGGCCGTGCCCGTTCTCGTCGAACTCGTAGGTAGTGCCGTATTGGGGATCCACGTAGGCACCGGGCTGAAAATCGCTGCCGCATGCGCCGAGCAGCGCCATGAGCAGGAGTGATGCGCCTCGGCCCAGCCTTCCGGCCCGCCGATTCGAGTTGCCGATCATAGTTGGTCTCCGTCGGTTTGGGATTCGGGTCGGCCGGGCGCCGCCGTCACCGGCGCGGCGCGCCTCAGCGCGAGCAGGATCTCCGGCTTCGGATTGCGCGGATCCACGAGCCGGCCGTGGCGATGGCTGTTGAAGCCGACGTAGAAGGCCGCGATCTGCGCCAGCGCGACGAGCAGGAACAGGATCGTGCCGCGGG
>DASVDC010000112.1:0-38367 GCA_036381275.1 Pseudomonadales bacterium
AGCACGGCGGGCGGCACGTGGTACGTATCCACCGGGCGGCTACCGTCCGACGAGCTCGTGAGGTCATTGCTCGTCGACGCGCATGAGCGCTACCGGTCGTGCGTCGACGGGCAGAGGTCGGACGTCTACCCCGCGCTGGCCGCCGTTCCCGAACACCTGTTCGGTATCTGCATGGCCGGCGTCCACGGAGAGCTCTATACGGTCGGCGACACGGCACACGAGTTCTCGATCATGAGCGTCGCGAAGCCCTTCGTGTTCGCGTTGATGTGCGAGGCCTTCGGCCCGGAGGAGGTCCGCCGGAAGGTCGGTATGAATCCTACCGGGCTCGCGTTCAATTCACTGGCGGCGGTCGAACGGACCGGGCACGGACGCACGAACCCGATGGTGAATTCCGGAGCGATCGCGACAACCAGCCTCGCGCCCGGGACGAATCTCGACGCGAAATGGCGATTCATCCACGATGGCCTCTGCCGCTTCGCCGGACGGGAGCTGGGGCTCAACGAGGCGGTGTACGCCAGCGCGTCCGATACCAACTACACGAACCGAAGCATCGCCTGGTTGCTGAAGAGCCGTGCCGGCATCTACTGCGACCCGGCGGAGGCCGTCCAGCTCTACACTTTGCAGTCTTCTCTGAACGTGACCGCCGAGGATCTCGCCGTGATGGGTGCCACGCTGGCGGACGGCGGCGTCAATCCTTTCACCGGGGATCGGGTCGTCAATCCCCTCGTCTGTCACTACACGCTGGCGGCGATGGCCACTGCCGGTCTGTACGAGACATCGGGAGACTGGTTGTACGACGTCGGCCTGCCGGGCAAGAGCGGGATCGGCGGCGGCATCGTCACCGTTTCCCCCGGCAAGGGCGGGCTCGCGACGTTTTCGCCGCTGCTCGATCAGGCCGGCAACAGCGTCAAGGGACAACAGGTTACCCGGTTCCTGTCGCAGCGGCTGGGCCTGGACCTGTTCATCTCGCAGGCCGAATCGTGAGGGGCAAAGCTCGCAATTCGGGCGTCGCCTGGCTCACGGCGGTCTTTCTGCCGATGGCGACCCTCGCGGCCGCCCTGCCGGCCCAGGCCGCCGACGAGGAGAAGAACGCGGTGGTCCTCACGAGCGGCAATCGCATGACCGGCGGGATCGTAAAGATGACTCGCGGAAAGCTCTTGTATGCCATCGATGGAGCGGGACCGGTCGCGATCGACTGGAACAACGTCGCGAGTCTCGACAGCGAACAGGATCTCGACGTAGAACTGGCATCCGGGCGGCGGCTGTCGGGGTCGATCACCTCGTCTCCGGGCGGCCTGCTAGTGACCGGCGACACGGGGTCGGACCGAACCGCGCTCGAGGACGTCGTTCGCATCACGCCGATCGCCGCGACACCCATCGAGCGGACCGACGGCCACGTCGAGGTCGGCTTCGATCTTCTGAGCGCCAACGACGAGCTGGACCTGACGCTCAATGCGGAGCTCGAGAACCGCACCTGGAACTACCTGAGCCAGGTGGCTCTGCAGTCTCTGGTGCGCCGGCGCGACGGCGACACCGTACAACGACGGAACGTCGCTGACGGCAGCATCCGCCGTATCCTCCGCGACCGGTGGTTCGCGCTCGGCCGGCTCAGGGCCGAGGAGGACGAGGAGCTCGATCTCGATTCCAGGTTCCTGGTCGGCGGCGGCGCCGGGCGAACGCTGCTGCAGTCGAATCGAACGGTCGTCACGTTGTACGGCGGTCTCGACTCGATCTGGGAGCGATACGCCGTGCAGTCGGGAACCGACCGCTCCACGGAGGCGTTCCTGGCCGTGGAATGGGACTGGTTCGAGATCGGTGGCGACGTCGAGTTGCTGACCGGCGCGACGGTCTATACCGGCCTCGAACACTCGCGCACGCGCCTCGACCTGGGTGTCAGCTTGCGGCACGAGCTGTTCGCGAGCCTGTACTGGAGCCTCAACCTCTTTCAAACCTACGACAGCGATCCCCCGGAGGGGCTCGAGAACCACGACGCCGGACTCTCCTTCACCCTCGGGCGAGGCTTCTGATCGGCCGCGGCGTTCACGGCTCCGACTCGCCGCCAGCCATCCCGGCAATGAGCCGTTCCAACCGCTCCGTATCCGCCGTACTCCAGTTCTCGGGCCGCGCAACGCTGACCCAGCCATCGACGTAGTCGGTCGAATAGACGTGCCCGAACCCCGGCGGAGGGGCGAGCTGGTCGAGCAGGTCGCCCACGGCCTGTACGCCCGAAACGATCGGGAACCATCGAAGCCGCTCCGGCACGTCGTACCCGCGCGGCTCGTCCAACCAATCCGGCCTGCGCCACAGCACGTCGAGACTCCAGAAGGTCACCGGATCCGACGGATGCTGGAGATAGACGATCCGAGGGGCCGGCCAGTCCCCGCCGAGTGCCGGCGGGTTCGGATCCCGACTCAGGAAGCGCACCGATCGACCCCTCGCGAACACGGGCTGCCAAGCGGGCGACGCCGGCTCGCGTTCTCGCGTGATCTGCGCATGGATCGGGTTGCTGTGCTTCGGGCCGACGATCAGCGCGCCGTCGATCCCTGCAACCAGGTTCGCGACCGACTCCGATGCATCGCGTCCGACGAACGGCGCTTCGACGCCGGCGGTGCCGAGACTCTTGCCGAACAGCAGGAGCTTCGGACGCCGATCGCGCGGAAGCTGCGACCAGCGTGCCCGTACCGCATCGAAGAGCGTACGGCCCGCCTCGTTCGCCAGCCCCGCGTCCAGGAAGACGCCGATCAGGCTCGGCAGGAACGAGTACTGAATCGCGACGATCGCCGTGTCGCCGCGGTGCAGCAGCTCGAGCGCGGCCGCGGCCTCGGGAATCATCCAGCCCGATCCGGTCGGCACCCACACCACCAGCAGCTTCCGCTCGAAGCCGCCCGCCCGCTCGAGCTCACGCACCGCGAGCGCCGCCCGCTCCTCGGTCGAAGCGGCCGACCGTACGCCGACATAGGCGCGCACCGGCTCCGTCACCGCGGCCTCGCGTCCGTGGAACATCGCCAGCTCCTGTGCGGTGGTGACCGACGCCACGAAGTCACGCCCCTGGAGCCCGAGCGTGTCCCATGCGACGAACGACGCGTCGCTGCCTGACACCGAAGGCGAGTCGGGCGCACGGGTCCCCTCGCTCGTTTCGTCGTTCAGCGGTGCGTACACGGAGTAAGCGACGGCGCTGCCGGACCGCAACAGCACGGTCCGGCCGAGCACGATGCCCGACACGACGACGAAGAGCGCGATGATCGCCACGGGCGGGCGGCCGGGCACCTGCCGCTGGATGAACCGGCTGATCGCGCCGACAGCGCGCGCGATCACGATTCCGATGAGAATCACCAGCGCCCCCGCCGGCGGGGTGAGCGCGCCCATCAGCACCGCGTCCGACGGGACGATGAAGGGCATTCCCATGAACGCGCGCTGCTCGTTCTGCCAGCCCATCCACAGCGCCGAGCCCAGGGGGACGCCGATCAGCCACGCGGCTGCGAGGATGATCCGGCCGTGCCGACGGATGGCGTCTCCCGATGAGCGGTGCCCGAACGTCCGAAGAGCTCGTGTCGGAATCCGTAACCATCGTCCGGCCAGCACGCCGATCACATAGCCGGCCGCAAGGCAGGTCGCGCCGATGATCAGTTGCGAGGCCCACGAGCGGGGAATGAGCGTCGGTGTGAGCGACTGCCACCAGAACAGGAGCGCGAACGCGGCGCCGCTGCTCGACGAAGACGCTGCGAACGATCGTCCTTGGTGCTGAAGTCGACGAGGGCGATCCGATGACACCACGCCGGTCGATTATCGGGCAACACCTGCCCCGCCGCCTTTGGACCAAGGTCCAATCTCGCCGAGCAGCGGCGGCTGGGTCTCATACGGACGTCCCGAGAATCCGCAGCAAGAGATTCGCGTCTTGAGCACCGACCTGATGCTGGTCATCGCGCTCCTCGCGCTCACGGTCGCGATGTTCGCCGTGAACCGTCCGCGAGTGGACGCCGTGGCGCTGATCATGCTGACCGCTCTGCCGTTCACCGGCGTGATCACGATGGAAGAGGCGCTGGCCGGATTCAGCGACCCCAACATCGTGCTGATCGCGGCGCTGTTCGTGATCGGCGACGGCCTCGTACGCACGGGTGTGGCCCACCGGCTCGCAGATCTGCTGACCTCGAAGTCCGGCGGCGACAGCACTCGATTGATCGTGCTGCTGATGCTCGCGGTCGGCGGACTGGGCGCCACCATGAGCTCCACCGGCGTCGTCGCGATATTCGTTCCCGTGGTGCTGCGCATCGCCGACGGCAGGCGCGTGGCGCCCGGCGAGCTCATGATGCCTCTCGGGATCGCTGCGCTCACCAGCGGAATGATCACCCTGGTTGCGACGACCCCCAACCTCGTCATCAACAGCGAGCTGGTGCGTCAGGGCGAGGATGGCTTCCGATTCTTCACGTTCACGCCGTTCGGGTTGCCGATTCTGGCGCTGGGGATTCTCTACACGGTCTTCGCGCGCCGCTGGCTGACCGTGCGCGACGTCGACGAGCCCGGCGCGCCGCCTCGCCGGACCTTGGCGGAGCGGATCGTGCAGTACGAGCTCGGCGGTCGCATTTTTCGAATGCGGCTGACCGGGCAATCGCCCCTCATCGGACGAACGCTCGGCGAGCTCGAGGACGACGACCCGTTCGGGCGCAATGTGCTCGCGATCGAGCACCGACGACAGTCTTTCGGTGACATTCGTCATCTCGGCCACGTGTGGGATCTGATCGCGCCGAGGAATCGCACGGAGCTCGCTTCGGGGGACATCCTCCTCGTGTACCTGCCGCCGCATGCAGAACCCGGCGCGGTCGCGCGGCAATTCGCGCTCGAGACACTCCCGCTCGCGGGCGCCGACTTCTCCGACCGCTCGCAAGAGGTCGGCATGGTGGAGGCCATGGTGACGGGGGACTCCGAGCTGGTCGGCAAATCCGTCGCCGACGCGCGATTGCGCCTGCGTCACGGCCTGACGACGATCGGCCTGCGCCACGGCGCTACTGCGATCGCCGCGGATCCCGCGAACACACCACTCAGGATCGGCGATACCCTGCTCCTGGTTGGCCCTTGGGAAGCGATCGACGAGGTGCGGCTGCAGAGCCCGCACCTCGCCGTTCTCGACTCCCCCGGGGGAGAGGAAGGAATCTCCGCGCCCGGCCGAGCGTTGGCTGCGACCCTCTCACTCGGGCTGATGATCGCGCTGATGATCAGTGGCGTCGTACCGAACGTTCAAGCCGCGCTCATCGCCTGCCTGCTGATGGGGGCCTTCCGCTGCATCGATCTCGAAGGCGCGTATCGTGCGATCCATTGGAAGACGCTCGTCCTGATCGTCGGGGTTCTGCCGTTCTCGATCGCCCTGCAGCGGACCGGAGGCGTCGAGCTCGTCGTCCAGGGCATGCTCTCCGTCACCGAAGGCGCGGGAACGCACGCGCTGCTGGGGAGCCTCTTCGTCATCACGCTTCTGGTCGGTCTCTTCATCTCCAACACGGCCACCGCGATCCTGATGGCCCCTGTCGCAATCACGATGGCAAACGACCTGGGTGTGTCGCCTCGACCGTTCGCGATGATCGTCGCGCTCGCGGCCTCTGCCGCGTTCATGACGCCCGTCTCCTCGCCGGTGAACGCGATGGTCGCGGCCGCGGGCAACTACCGCTTCGTCGATTTCGTACGCTTCGGCGCGCCGCTCACGGTCATCGTCATGATCACCAGCGTTCTGCTCGTTCCCTGGCTGCTGCCGGTTCGCTGATGCCGACGGTCCGCAGACCGGCCAGCAACGCGAGACCGGCAAGGACGAGCAGAGAGATCTTCAGCGCTCGCAGCCGGGCTTGGGTGTTGATGCGCACGGCCTCGGCGATCTGCTCGGGGGTGGCCGTCGTGCGCGCCAGCCTCTGCTGGAGCCGATCGTTGCTGACGAACGAAGGCTTCTCGAGATCGAGCTCGAGTCTCAGTTCTTCCGGAATCAGCGGATTGACCACGACGTCGCGATGGACGCTGGCGCTCAGCGCCGTGACGACCAGCGCACCGGCGAGCGCCATGCCTACTCCGGCCCCGAGATAACCGGTACCGCCGCACAGGCAATCGGCATCGTCGGCAAGGTCTACCGGCGCCGCCGTGACCAGCACGTTGAACAGCAACGCCGCCAGGCCCCCTTCTCCGAGCCCCGCGACGACCATGCCGAGGATCACCATCGAATCGCTCCAGTCGTTGCGGATCGTCAGGGCCAGGAGGGCCACACCCGCAGCAACGGCGAAGAAGCCGCCGCGAGTGACGGTCGGCGAGCTCACCGGCGCGCGCATACGAAGGATCAGCAGCGCGCCCGCGAAGGCGGCCAGCGTGTAGGGAAAGAGGGCCGCGGCGGTATACAGGCTGGTACGTCCCTGGACGATCTCGATGTAGAGCGGAATCAGGAACGTAATGCCCGAGCCGATGGCGCCGATCGTGAGCATCGCGATGAGCGCCGCTCGCTGACGCGGGCTGCCGATCAGATCGAGCGGGATGAGAGGCGTGCGTCCGCCGGCGCTGCACCTGCGCGACCAGATCCAGAACCCGTAGATGAACAATGCCCCCACGACGATCACGATCAGCGCGGCGGAAAGGTTGAACGGACCCGGCGGCGCCGCCGCGTTGGCCCAGAACAGGCCCAGATCGGCCAGGCTGTTGAAACCGGCTCCGATCAGCAGTATCGCCAGCGTCAAGAGGGCTACACCTGGCTTGTCGATCGGACCCGCGTGCGTACCGGGGTCGCTGTCGGCGGCCGTCAGCCCGGCGCTCAGCCAGCACACCGCCGCTGCGCATGCGGCCAGCACTCCGAACGTGACACGCCAGCTCGTCCAGGTAGCGAGCGCACCCGCCACCAGGAAGGCCGGTACGATCGTGATGGCTCGAACGGCGGCCAGCCATCCCAGCGCCCGGGTCCGCTGCGCATCCCGGTAGTTCTCCGCAATCAGCTTTGCCAACGCCGGGATCAACGCCGCGGCGGCCGCGCCGGCCGCGACCTGAGCGGCCAGCAGGGCCGCGGCTCCGGGGCTGACGACCATGATCGCCATCGCCACCGCGTACGACGCCGCCATCACACGGAACACCCGGCGCGCGCCGAATCTCTGGCGCAGCCGGTTGCCGAGCATGATGAAAGCGGCGATCACGAGCAGATGGGTGACCAACGCCGTCTTCACGGCGTTTGCCGGCGCCGCAAGGCTCGTCGCGATACCGTCGATCGACACCTTGACCGCGGCCACGTTGAAGATCACCAGCACCTGCGCCGCGACCACGACGATCAGCGGTACCCAGGACGCCTGGGGCGCCGCTACGGCTTCCATCTTCGAGGTCGAACTCGTCGCCATCTCAGACTCGACCATCCACCGGAGCAGGCGCGACCGCGGGATACGGATCGTAGGCGCAACAGCAGGGGCCGAATCCATCAGACCAAAGGGCAATTACTCCTCATTGGGTCCGGTGCAAGCATGACTCGAACGGAGCCGGCCTGCTGAGTCGGGCAGGCCCGGGCGGCACGTGAACTGAGGCTGACCAGGAGACGATCATGAGCACGCTTGTGGCGGTGATGTTCGACGATGAGACGACGGCGTTCGAGATGCGCGCTGCTCTGCTGAAAATGCAGAAGGAGCACCTGATCGACCTCGAGGATTCAGTCGTGGTGACGCGGAACGAAAAGGGCAGGATCAAGCTGGACCAGGCCACCAGCCTGACCGCCGCCGGCGCCGTCGGGGGCGGCTTCTGGGGGATGCTGATCGGACTGCTGTTCCTGAACCCGTTGCTAGGGGCGGCCATCGGTGCGACGGCGGGCGCCTTGTCCGGCCGATTCACGGATATCGGCCTGGACGACCGGATGATGCGCGAGCTCGCCGACTCCTTCGAGCCCGGCTCATCGGCCCTGTTCGTGCTCTTCCGCCGGGCGACGGCCGACAAGGTTCTCGACGGTCTGAAAGAATTTGCCGGCAAAGGTAAAGTCTTCAAGACTTCGCTCGACGCGGACGACGAAGAGGAGCTGCGTCAGGCCCTCGAGAAGGCAGCCTAGTCGATGTCGGCGGGGTTCCCTCCGCCGGCGTGCCGGCGTTCGTATCGATAGCCTCAATGCCGACCGGCAGCGCGTGCGGAGCGGCCGATGCCGCCTCCAACGCGCTGCCGTCCTTCATGAGCAACCGGTTGGCGTGCCTGCGGGCTGCAGCGGGTTCGCTGTCGAGTCGCTCCCCTCGGCCGAAGTGGTCTGAAAGTTGCCACCGACAACGCCTCCACGGTGACAGAGGGAGGGCGTCGCATGGAAGCTTCGGACAGATCTCCCGTTCGTCCGACCTCGGGGAGACGGCCCGCAGAAGCGCAACACCGGTGCACCGTCCGCGAGAAGCCGCTGATCGCCATCGTCGATGACGATGCGGCCGTGTTGCGCAGTCTGGCCCGTCTCCTGCGGGTTCATCACCTCGAGGCGCTGGGCTATTCATCGCCGGAACTGTTGCTCACCGAGATCGAGACCATGGCGCCGGACTGCGTGATCGCGGATCTCGCGATGCCGGGTCTGAACGGTCTCGATCTCCAGTCGATGCTGGCCGACTGCGAGCCCCGGTGCCCGATCGTTTTTCTGACCGGTGTCGGTAACGTCCGCTCGTCCGTTCGCGCGATGCGAGCCGGTGCAGTGGACTTTCTTGCAAAGCCCGTCGAGGAGCACGAGCTTCTCGAAGCCATCGATCGCGCATTGGCACTCGGTCGGGCTACCCGCGAGCTGTCGGAAGCGCTCACGCTCTTCCGCAGCCGCCTGGCCTCACTCACCCCCCGAGAGCGGGACGTTTTCGAGCTCGTCGTGGCGGGCCAGTTGAACAAGCAGATTGCGGCGAACCTCGGCATCGCCGAGAAGACCGTGAAGGTCCACCGCGCGCGCGTCATGCGGAAGATGGCTGTCCGATCCGTGGCCGGTCTGGCCCGGATCGCGGAACGCATAGGTGTGTCGCCGCCACTGCGGTGACTTCGCACCAGGCCCGGGTGTCTCGTTGCAAAGGAACGATCGCCCGCCCCCTTCCAGTCCCTGGATGAAGGGAGAGGGGCCGCTCGTGGCGGTCGTAGACGATGAGGCTCCCATTTGCCGAGCGCTCGTACGATTGCTGCGTTCCGCACACTATCGGGCGGAGGGATTCGGTTCTGCGTCGGCGTTCCTCGCGTCCCTGAAGGAGCGCAAGCCGGACTGCGTCGTGCTAGACCTGCAGATGCCGGGGATGACGGGTATCGAGCTTCAGCAGGAGCTCCACCGCCTGGAAATGCCGCTTCCCGTCATCGTCATCACCGCGCACGACGAGCCCGATACGCGTGACCGTTGCCTGGCGCTCGGTGCGGCGTACTACCTGCTGAAGCCGCTGGAGAGCGGTACCCTGATCGATCGGATCGGCACGATCGTCGGTCGTCGGCGCCGGGGTTGAACCTTGGCAACGAAAACGGGGCCTTGCGGCCCCGTTCTCGTTGGCGGAGAGGGAGGGATTACCGCCGCGGCTGCGCCGCGGCGTTGTCTTCGCGCGACCGCTACGCAGTCGCGCTCCGGCTCGAACCCTGTAGGGGCCCCTGACTCCCAACCCTGTCCGCCAACGAAAACGGGGCCCTGCGGCCCCGTTCTCGTTGGCGGAGAGGGAGGGATTCGAACCCTCGGTACGTTTCCGTACACACACTTTCCAGGCGTGCTCCTTCGACCGCTCGGACACCTCTCCGTAAGGGTGGTGACCCAGACCAGCCACACCCCGGCACACGAGTCCGCTGCTACCGTTGCTCCCTTCCGGGCCTGGCGGGGTTCACAACGTATCGTTGCGGGGGGACCGGAATGGGCCACCATTGATCGTCGAGGGCGGCAATGCTACCGGAAGGGGCGGATGAAGTGTAGCAAGAGCCGGCTTCGCGGCCGGAGGCCGCTCCCACGGAAGGGGTCCCTCCTCCCGCGGACCCGGCGCCATCTGGCGGAAGGCCCTCCGAGGGGTTACGGACTACACTTCATCGGATGCATCAGATTCGTCGATCCGGATGAGTTGGGCCGTCTTCGCCGTGCTGCAGCTAGCGATCACCACTGTGGGCGTCGCCACGGTGTTCCTGCTGCGCAACCGCGAGCTGACGGAGCGGCTTCGCGCCCAGGAGCGGGTCGCGTCCGACGCCGCCGACCTGCTCGAGCAGGCGTGCGCACGCTTTCAGACCATGGCCGACGAAGTGCTCGGTAACTGGCTTGCCGAGCGCGCGCTGGAGCTCGACGACGACGACCCGGTGCAGCGCGTCCAGAAGCTGGTGCTGCAGAACGAGCGCGAGCCGATACCCGACTTCGCCGAGGAGATGCGCCGCCGCATCGCGGCGGGCGACGAGGCGCAGGCGCAGAATCGGGAGAGCTGGCTGCAGCTCCGGATGGACCTGTTCGACCTCGCTTCGGGGCTGATCGAGCGCTACCCCCGCAGCCACCCCGTGGTGGTGCAGCTCTACGAAGCGTTCGCGTTTCGCGATGCCGAGTTCGGCGTCGAGCTGCCGGCGCTGCCGGAGCCGAATCCGAGCTCCGACGACGAGGCCGAGACGGAGGGGTCCGAGCACCTGCGCGCCGCCAACGAGCTGCTGCTGCGGCAGCTCGAGGACGCGCAGAAGGAAATCACGCGCCTCAGAACCACCGGCCGGCACCTGCAGCAGCAGGAAGAAGATCTCAAGGCGCTGCTGCAGCAGTTCACCCGCGACAGCCGCGACATGATGGCCTGCATCCAGGAGCTGGAACAGGAGAACCAACGGCTGCGCGAGCAGTTGCGCGAGCCGCAGCCCGACGACGCACCGGACCCGGACGAGGCCGCCGCCACCGGAGAGGCGTCCGCCGCGCCGCTCGCGGACGACCCGCTAGCGCACTCGGCTTAGCCGCCGGCATCCCTCGGCGCTACTGCCGGATCAGGCGCAGCTCCGGCCAGGCTTCGCCGGGGTCGCTGCGGAACGGGTTGATGTCGATGCCGCCCCGACGCAGGAAATAACCGGCGATCAGCAGCCGCTCGCAGCGGCATTCGGCCTTCAGGTCCAGAAAGATCTGCTCCACCGTGGTCTCGTGAAACCCCTGGTGCGTGCGGAACGACACGAAGTACTCGAGGAGGCTTTCGTGATCGATCGCGGGCCCTCGATAGCGGACCAGCAGCGAGGCCCAGTCCGGCTGGCTCGTCACCGGGCAGAGGCTCCGGAACAGATGGGTGTGCAGGGTCTCCTCGACCGTGATGTCCGGCTCCGCGATGCGCAGCCGGCCCGGGTCGCGCCGATACGTCTCGATCGCGACGTCGAGCCCGTCGAGCGACTGACCCGGCAGATGCGCGCTCGGCACGGGCACGGCATCGAGCCCGAGCAGGCGCACCGACACGGGCGCGCCGAAGCCGCCGGCGAGGTCCCGTTCGAGCACCTCGGTCACCGCCTGGGCTGCGCCGAAGCGCGCCTGCGCGAAGCCGTTCAGGTACAGCTTCATCGATTTGCTCTCGACGATCCGCGGCGAGTCCGCCGGCACCCGGATCTGCAGCACCGCGACGCGCGGCAGCCCGCTGGTTCCGAGCCAGGAAAACTCGTAGGCGTTCCAGACGTCCTCGCCGACGAACGGCAGCGGGCCGTCGAGGCCCATCGCGGCCCGCGCCGGCTGCCGGTCGATCGGGGCCAGCAGGCTCGGATCGTAGCGCTCCGGGTAATCGGTCGGTTTGCCGAGCGGGATGTCCATGTCGGCACTTAAGGCCAGCCCGACGCCGGCTGTCAACGCGCACCGGGATGCAGTCCGCGCGGAAAACCGTTAGGGTGGCGCGCGCGCCATCGGGGCGGGATGGACGTGCGATGATCGAGCGGTTCCAGAGTCTGGCCACCGCGTTTGCCGACTACGCGTGGGGCCCGTGGCTGCTCGTGCTGCTGCTGGGCGGCGGCGGATTCTTTCTGATCTATACCCGGTTCGTTCCGTTCCGCTACATCCCGCACGCGATCGAGATCCTGCGCGGCCGCTACGACGCGCCCGACGATCCCGGTGAGGTGTCGCACTTCGAGGCGCTGTCGGCGGCGCTCGCGGGCACCATCGGCATGGGCAACGTGGCGGGCGTCGCGCTCGCGATCGCGATCGGCGGGCCGGGCGCGATCTTCTGGATGTGGATGAGCGCGATCCTCGGCGTCGCCACCAAGTTCTTCACCTGCACGCTGGCGGTGATGTACCGCGGGCGCGACAGCGCCGGGGTGCTGCGCGGCGGCCCGATGTACGTGATCCGGGAGGGGTTGTCCCGCCGCTGGCACTGGCTCGCGTACTTCTTCGCGTTCTTCGGGCTGCTCGGCACGCTGCCGGTGCTGCAGGCCAACCAGCTCGTGCAGGTGGTACGCGAGGTCGTGTTCGTCGAGAACGGCTGGCTCGCCGCCGACGGCAACCACTTCACGTTCAACCTCGCGTTGGGCCTGATCCTGACGGTTGCGACCGGGGTGGTGATCGTCGGCGGACTGCATCGGGTCGCCGAGGTGGCGAGCCGAACCGTGCCGACGATGGCAGCGCTGTACGTCGGCGCGACGCTGCTGGCGATCGTGCTGAACCTCGAGCGGCTGCCGAGCGTGATCTGGCTGATCCTGGAGGACGCGTTCACCGCGCGCTCGGCGGCTTCGGGCACGCTGCTGACCGTCGTGCTCTACGGGGTGCAGCGCGGCGCGTTCTCGAACGAGGCCGGCATCGGCACCGAGGCGATGGCCCACGGCGCAGCGCGCACACGGGAACCGGTCCGCGAAGGGCTGGTCGCGATGCTCGGGCCGATCGTCGACACGCTGTTCATCTGCTCGGCCACCGCGTTCATGATCCTGTTGTCCGGGGAGTGGCACGGCGATCAGGACGGCGTCACGCTCACGGCGGCCGCGTTCCAGCGCCTGCTCGGCACGCCGGGCCTGGTTGTGCTGGTGGTGACGGTAATCGCGTTCGCGGTGACGACCATCCTGACCTACTCGTACTACGGCACCCAGTGCGCCGGATTCCTGTTCGGCGCCCACCACCGGCACCACTTCCGGTGGATCTACATCGGCTTCATCACCGTCGCGAGCGTGATCACGCTGCAAGCGGCGATCAGCATCATCGACGGCGCGTTCGCGCTGATGGCGATTCCGACGATGACCTCCGCGCTGCTATTGGCCCCGCGGGTGAAGGAGGCGGCACAACGGTACTTCGCCGAGCTGGGCAGCGCCGAGGCGAAGCTGCGGCAGACCTGAGCGCGATCCGCTGGCTCGTCTTCCGCGGCGGCGCACGATCGGATGCCGCCAATGCGTGCAGCGGCGGACGCGGGCGGTTAATCTCTGTTCCCGGACCACGCGGGAGGGCGGACCTTGACCATTGCCGAGACCACCAGCGGCCCGGTGCAGGGCCGCATCAAGGACGGCGCACTGCTGTTCGCCGGGATCCCCTACGCGGCACCGCCCGTCGGATCGAACCGGTTCCGCGCCGCGCAGCCGGTGGAGCCCTGGCGCGAGGTGCGCGACGCCACCCGCTTCGGACCCGCCGCGCCGCAGGTGCCGGGCGGCGGGCTCACCGACAGCGCGCCGGTTCGCTGGAGCGAAGACTGCCTGACCCTGAACGTATGCACGCCGGCGCTCGACGCCGCGCGGCGGCCGGTGCTGTTCTGGATCCACGGCGGCGGCTACCGCACCGGCCAGGGCGCGATTCCCTGGTACAACGGCGCCCGCTTCGCGACGCGCGGCGACATCGTCGTCGTCAGCATCAACTACCGGCTCGGGGCGCTCGGCTTCACCGACCTGTCCCCGTTCGGTGACGACTACGCCACCTCGGGCGCGAACGGTCTGCTGGACCAGATCACCGCGCTGCGCTGGGTGCGCCAGAACATCGAGCACTTCGGCGGCGACCCGGACCGCGTGACCATCGCCGGCGAATCCGCCGGTGCATTCAGCGTCTGCACACTGCTCGCGAGCCCGCTCGCGCGGGGGCTGTTCCGCGCTGCGATCGCGCAGAGCGGCGGCGCACAGCATACGCTCCCGACGGCCGCTGGACAGGTGGTGGCGCAGCGGCTGCTCGAGGAGCTGCGGGACGACGCCGCGCTTCAGGCGCTGCCGGTCGAGCAGATCCTCGCGGCGCAGCAGCGGGTCGCCGAGACGCTCGGAGACGGCGCCGCGGCCCAGGAGCATCTCGGCGTCGCGGTGGCGCCGTTCTATCCGGTGGAAGGCAACCCGGTTGTCCCGGCGGCGCCCCTCGATGCGATCGTCAGCGGCGCCTCTCGGGGCATCCCGCTCCTCACCGGCACCAACCGGCACGAGACCACCCTGTTCGGCTACGGCGACGCCGACGCCGCGCGACTCGAGCGCATCGCGCGCCGCTACGGAGCCGAGCCGACGCTCGGCGTCTACCGCCGAACCCGGCCGGAGGCGACCCCCGCGGAGCTGCTGATCGCGCTGACGACGGACCACATGTTCCGCATCCCCGCGATCCGGCTGCTCGAGGCACGCGCCGGGCAGCCGGCGACACCGAGCTGGATGTACTGGTTCTGCTGGGAATCGCGCGCGTTCGAGGGGCGACTGCGCTCGACCCACGCGCTGGAGATTCCGTTCGCGTTCGACAACCTGGACAAGCCCGGCGTCGAAGTCTTCCTCGGTCCGGGGGAGCGGCCTCGGGCGCTCGCGGAGCGGATGCACCGGGCGTGGATCGACTTCGTCCGCGACGGCGATCCGGGCTGGGCGCCGTACGAACCGCAGCGGCGCGCGACGATGAAGTTCGATCTCGAAACCGAGCTGCTGTTCGATCCGGACGGCGAGGAGCGAGCGGCCTGGGAAGGCCTGCGCTGAAGTCCCGGGAGACCGGTCGATGATGCTACGGGCGGTGCTGCTGGCGGCGGCGGGAGCCGCGTCGATCGCGTACCTGGCGCGGCGGCCGCGGCCGTCGCACATCGCCCGCGAGCTGTCGGTGGACGAGCTCGACCGCGAGGTGCGGGCCTGGCTGCCCCGGCTCCCTCATCTCGGCTATATCCGGCTCACGGTCGACGGCTGGCCGCTCTTGCGTCTCTCGGGCGACCCCGGGCGGGTTCGTCTGCAGCTTCTCGATCCGGCGGGCGACCGACGCACCGCGTTCCGCGCGGCGGCGACCGCGCTCGAACTGCCGCTGCTCGAGCCGGACGGCCATTCGCTCTTCTGCGAGCTGCCCGGCGACGCCGACGCGGTCGGCCGAGCGCTCGCGACGGTGCTGCACGACGTGTTCGACCTCGGCGAGCGCGACCGGCTGCGCGCCGAGGTTCCGAACGATCCGGGCGCGCACGCGCGATGAAACACGCCGGCACCGAAGCGCTCGAGCGCCTCTCGCCGCTGCTCGTCCGGCTGCGCGAGCTGCCGGGGCTCAGCGAACGCAAGCCGGGAATTTTCTACCAGGGATCGCGGGCGTTTCTGCACTTCCACGAGCACGACGGCGCGCTGTTCGCCGACGTGCGCCTGGACGGCGTGGAGTTCACCCGCCTGCCCTGCTCCCGGCGCAGCGAGCAGAATCTGCTGCTGCGCCGCGTCCGCGACTGTCTCGAGACGCGCTCCCGCGACTGACGGCCGCGCTCAGGACGAGCTCATCTGCGACTGCACGTAGTTGGGCAGCCCGACTTTGTCGATCAGACCGAGTTGCGTCTCGATCCAATCGATGTGCTCCTCCTCGGAATCGAGGATCTTCTCGAACAGCATCCGGGTGACGTAGTCGTTGACCTGCTCGCAGTGGCCGATCGCCTCGCGCAGCAGCGGCAGCCCTTCCATCTCGAGCTTCAGATCGCACTCGAGCATCTCGCGCACGTCTTCACCGACGTAGAGCTTGCCGAGGTCCTGCAGGTTCGGCAGACCCTCGAGAAACAGGATCCGCTCCATCAGCTCATCGGCGTGCTTCATCTCGTCGATGGACTCGTCGCGCTCCTTCTCCGCGAGGCGCCCGAGTCCCATGTTCTCGAGCATCTTCGCGTGCAGGAAATACTGGTTGATCGCGGTGAGCTCGTTCTTCAGCACTCGGTTCAGGTAGCCGACGGTGTCTTTGTCGAGGGGTTTCATCGTTCTTCCTTCATACCTGCACCGCGGAGGATGCACGATCCGGCCTCAGGATTCAAACATAACTCACTGATTTTGAATGAAAATGGTTTGCAGCCGAGAAAATACTTCGGGCGCAAATGCGAACAAGCCCCGGTTGCAATCGAGAATGATTTGCATTTAAATGCGCAGATCCGACGAATCGAGATGTGTGCCCATGTTCGTCTGCGTCTGCCATGCCGTAACCGACCGGGAGATCCGGGAAGCCGTGGACGACGGAGTCGATCACGTCGAGCAACTCGAAGAGCGCTGCGGCGTCGGTACCGGGTGCGGCTCCTGCCGTCACCTCGCTCAGGAAATCATCGACACCCGGCGGATGGAATCGCAGTCCTACGCCGCCTGACCCGACAACCTTGTGAAAGCGGCTCCGGCCGCTTCGTGGGAGCGGCCTCCGGCCGCTTTGTGGGAGCGGCCTCCGGCCGCGAATCCGAGTCGGACACCCGAAGTCATGAGCAACCCCGCACCCGGCTTCGCTCGCTATCCCAACCACCGGGTGACGGTGACACGGCGGCCGAGCCACGTCCGCGCGCTGGTGGGCGACGCAGTCGTCGCGGACAGCCGCGCCGCGCTGCTGGTCGAGGAGAGCGGCCACGCTCCCGTCTGGTACTTTCCGGCCGAGGACGTGCACGAAGGCCGGCTGACTCCCACGGACAGCTCCAGCTACTGCCCGTTCAAGGGTCACGCGAGCTACTTCACGGTGGAAGCCGGCGGCGCGCGGCTCGAGGACGCCGCCTGGGCCTACCCCGCGCCGTACGACGAATGCCGCTCGCTCGCCGGCTACGTGGCCTTCTATCCCGACCGGGTGGCGATCGAGGTGGACGGCGACCGTCAGCGGCCGACGTAGACGGGCGCGCGCTTCTCGAGGAACGCGCGCACGCCTTCCTTGGAGTCTTCCGTCTGGCGCAGTCGGGTGATCTGCTCGATCGCCCACCGCCCGGTGTCCCGCCAGTCCGGCTCCAGCGTTCGCCGCAGCCCCGCCTTGAGCGCCTGCACGGCGAGGGGCGGGTTCGCGGCGATGCGCCCGGCCAGCTCCAGCGCGGTCGGCATCAGCGCCTCCGGCGCGACCACCCGTGACACCAGCCCGATCTCGCGCGCCGTCGCCGCATCGATGATCTCGCCGGTGAACAGCAGCTCCGCCGCGCGCTCCCGTCCGACGAGCTGCGCGAGGCGGCCCAGGCCCGGCGCATCGCAGCAGAGCCCGCGGATCACGAACAGCTCGCCGAAGCGCGCCTTCTCGGACGCGACGCGGATGTCGGCCATCAGCGCGAGCTCCATGCCCCACCCCACCGCCGGACCGTTCACCGCGGCGATCACCGGGATGTCGGTGTAGAGCAGCGCATCCGCGGCCGGCGTGAGACCGCCGGTGCGCTTGCTGCGCTCGCGGAAGTCGGCCGGCGGTGCCGTGCCGCCGCCGAGGATCTCCTTCACGTCGTCGCCGGCGCAGAACGCGCGGCCTTCGCCCGTGATCACCAGGGCCCGCGCGGTGGAGCCGCGCACCGTGTCCTCCAGGTCGGCGTAGAGCTGGTAGTTCAGGGAATTCATCGCCTCGGGGCGGTTCAGCGTGATGACGCCCACGTGATCCTGGACGTCGTACTTCAACACCGGTTCGGTCATGGGCCCTCCTCGCATCCGTGTCCCGCATCATAGCGATTCTGTTATCGTGAACGCCATGAGCGAGCCGGTCGACTACATTCAGCGGACGCGCGAGCAATACGCGGCGCTCGGCTATCCGCCGTACCGCTGGGTGCACAACCCGGACCCGCCGCCGTTCACGCCGCTCGCGAAGCCGCTCGACCGCTGCCGGGTGGGCCTCGTCGCGTCCGGCGGCATCTACATGCGCGGCCAGGTGGCGTTCCACTTCAAGGACGATGCGAGTTTCCGCGAGATCCCGCGCGACGTGGACTACCGAGACCTGCGGGTCACGCATTTCGCCTACGATCTCACCCATGCCCGCGCCGACCCCAACGTGGTGTTTCCGCTGCAGACGCTGCTCGACCTCGAGCGCAACGGCCGCATCGGCGAGGTGGCGCCGCGCGCGTTGACGTTCATGGGCGGCATCTACTCGGCGCGTCGGGTGCGCGAGGAGCTCGCGCCCGCAATCGCGGATCGGCTCGAGAACGACGAGATCGACGCAGCCATCCTGGTGCCCGTCTGACCCGTCTGTCACCAGTCCGTGGGACTGGTCGCACGGGAGATCGAGCGCCGCGGCATCGCGACCATCTGCCTCTCGAGCGCGTACTCGATCACGGAGGCGGTCAATCCGCCGCGCGCGGTCTTCGTCGACTTTCCGCTCGGTCACACCGCCGGCAAACGCGGCGACAAGCCGCTGCAGCGGCGCATCCTGATCGACACGCTGTCGGCGCTCGACTCGATTCAGCAGCCGGGGACCATCCGGAAGCTCCCCTACCGCTGGTCCGCCTCCGACGACTGGAAGACGGCGCCGCCGCTCACCGACGAGCGGCAGGAACGCAGCAGCGAGCCGCAATATCAGTATCCGGAGGACCGCGACGCGGCGGAAGGCAGCGGAGCGACTTCCTGAACGAGGACGTCGCTCGCGTTTCTGGTATCTTTCCCGAACGGGAACCGGGGAAGGACTCGCATGACGCACGCTGCGCGCATGGCCGGTGCGGCCGCCGGAACGCTGCTGACGCTGTTGCTTGTCGGGGCGGTGGCCGCTTTGCTGATCTGGTTCTTCTACTGTCCCTGCGAACGCATCCCCGGCGGCTGGCTGCTCGGCGAGGAAGTCGACGAGCCGGTGACCGACTGGTCGTTCGCGAACGAGGTACCGCTCTGTCAGGTGCAGGTCCGGCGCGGCTTCCTGCCCCATTCGATCAACCTGAACTGCATGGCCTCCGGCGGCGAGCTGTACCTGAGCTGCGCGAGCTGCGAAGGCAAGGCGTGGTCGACGGCGGTGCTCGCCGACCCGCGGGCGCGCCTGCGCATCGGCGGTAAGGTCTACCCGGTGCGGCTCGAGCGGGTCGAGGATCCTGCGGTGCTCGACGAAGCCTGGCAGGCGCGGGCGCGCAAGGTCGGGCGCGGCGCGGAGGTACCCCGGCAGGAAGGCTGGTGGTCGTTCCACGTCGTCTCGAGAACCGGCTCCGCAACCGGCTCCTGATCGCGCGGATCCCGTGGGAGCGGCGGCTACCCGCCGAGCTCCGGCCGCGAATCCGGATCGTGTACCTCCGGCCAATCGCGTTCGGCGTCCTGTGACCGCGGTACCGGTTTGGCTTCCGGCCGTCTCCTATGCTGCCGCAGGACCCGGATCGACCTCGGAGAGCGTATGCGTCGAATCGTCACCGCCGTCACCGCCGGCGCCCTGCTCGCGCTCGGCGGCTGCGCGAGCCTCAGCAAGAGCCAGTGCCTGGCGGACGACTGGGAGACGGTCGGCTACCGCGACGGCGCGAACGGCGTCTCGAGCAGCGCGCTGATGCGCCACCAGAACGCCTGCGTGAAGCACGGCGTCACCCCGGACCGGGAGGCGTATCTGGCCGGCTGGCGCAACGGCGTCGAGCAATACTGCCAGCCGGCGAACGGCTTCGCCGTCGGCGAAGCGGGCGGCGGCTTCAGCAACGTCTGTCCGCCGCGGCTGCAGGAAGCCTTCCACGCGGCCTGGCAGGACGGCCGACGGCTCCACGTCGCGCGCGCCGAGCTGAACGCGACCTACCAGGCGATCGATCAGCGCGAACGGCGCCTGCGCGAGGTGAAAGCGGAGCTCGCGGACATCGCCGCCGGCATGCTGGAAGCGGACGCAACGGTGGCCGATCGCGCGGCGCTGCTGGTCACCGCGAAGGACCTGGCCGAGGAACAGGGGCGGCTCACCAGCGAAATCGAGGAGCTGACGGCGGAGGCGGCGGTGCGCGAAGAGCGGCTCGCGCAACTCGAGCAGACGCTCGCGTACGCCCACTGAGTCTGTGGGAGCGGCCTCCGGCCGCGAATGGGATACTCCTGAGGTTCGCGGCCGGAGGCCGCTCCCACATATCCCGATCAGCCGCCGAAGTCGCCGGCGGCTTTCAGCCGCCGAAGTCGTCCAGCAGGATGTTGTCGGGCTCGACGCCGAGATCCTCCAGCATCTTCAGCACCGCGGCCACCATCGGCGGCGGGCCGCACAGGTAGTACTCGCAGTCCTCCGGCGCCGGATGGTCCTTCAGATAGTTGTCGTAGACCACTTGGTGGATGAAGCCGGTGTAGCCGTCCCAGTTGTCCTCGGGGAGCGGATCCGACAGCGCGACGTGGAACGTGAAATTCTCGTTCTCGCGCGCGAGCTGCTCGAACTCGTCCTGGTAGAACATCTCGCGCAGGCTCCGCGCACCGTACCAGTAGCTCATCTTGGTCTTGCGGTGCTTGCGCTTCAGCTCGTCGAAGATCTGCGAGCGCAGCGGAGCCATCCCCGCGCCGCCGCCGATCCAGATCTTCTCCGCGTCGGTGTCCTTGACGAAGAAGTCGCCGTAGGGTCCGAACACGGTGATCTTGTCACCCGGCTTAAGGCCGAAGATGTACGAGGACATCTTGCCGGGCGGCACGTCCATGCCGGGCGGCGGTGAGGCGATCCGGATGTTGAACTTCAGGATCCCCTTCTCTTCCGGGTAGTTCGCCATCGAGTAGGCGCGGATCGTCGGCTCGGTGACCTTGCTCTTGTGCTGCCAGACGTTGAAGCGATCCCAGTCGGGGTGGAATTTCTCTTCGACCTCGATGTCCTTGTAGTCGAGCTCGTAGGGCGGAATCTCGAGCTGCACGTAGCCGCCGGCGCGGAAATCCACGTTCGCGCCTTCCGGCAGCTTCAGGTTCAGCTCCTTGATGAAGGTCGCGACGTTCGGGTTCGAGATCACCTCGCACTCCCAGCGCTCCACCCCGATCGCGTCCTCCGGGATCACGATCTTCATGTCCTGCTTCACCGCTACCTGGCACGACAGGCGCCAGTGGTCGCGAATCTCGCCGCGGGTGAAGTGGGTCTCTTCCGTGGACAGAATACTGCCGCCGCCTTCCAGCACCCGGCAGCGGCATTGCGCGCAGGTGCCGCCCCCGCCGCAGGCGCTGGCCAGGAAGATGCCCTTGCTCGCCAGCGTGCCGAGCAATTTGCCGCCGGCCGGTACGACGATGGACTTCTCCGGATCGCCATTGATCTCGATGGTGACGTTGCCGCTGCTGACGAGTCTCGAGCGCGCCGCCAGAATGAAGAGCACCAGCACCAGCACCATCACGGTGAACATGACGACGCCGAGCACAACCGTTGAATCGATCATGACGCTTCCCGGGTCACTGCGGGGATCAGATGTCGATGCCGCCGAACGACATGAAGCAGAGGCTGATCAAGCCCGCTGAAATGAACGTGATGCCGAGCCCTCTCAGGCCCGCCGGCACATCGCTGTACTTCAGCTTCTCGCGCACCCCGGCGAGCGCGGTGATCGCCAGCATCCAGCCGATCCCGGCGCCGGCGCCGAACACGGCACTCTCCGCGAAGCTGTAGTCGCGCTCCACCATGAACAGCGACCCGCCGAGGATCGCGCAGTTCACCGTGATCAGCGGCAGGAAGATGCCGAGCGCGTTGTAGAGGAACGGCACGTACCTGTCGAGGAACATCTCCAGCACCTGGACGATCGCGGCGATCACGCCGATGTAGAGCAGGAGCCCGAGGAACGTCAGGTCGACGTCCGGAAATCCCGCCCAGGCGAGGGCTCCCTCCTTCAGCAGGTGGTTCAGGATCAGGTTGTTCACCGGCGTCGCGATCGCCAGCACCACCGCCACCGCGATGCCGAGGCCGATTGCCGTGGAGATCTTCTTCGAGATCGCGATGAACGTGCACATCCCGAGGAAGAAGGTCAGCGCCATGTTCTCGATGAACACCGCGCGGATGAACAGGCCGAGGTATTGCTCGAGCACTACATCGCCTCCCTGTACTGAAGGTTCGGGGCGATCTCGTACTCGGGCTCTTCCACCTGCTCCGGCCGCCACGAGCGGATCGCCCAGATGAACAGCCCGATGATGAAGAACGCGCTCGGCGCCAGCAGCATCAGGCCGTTGGGGTGGTACCAGCCGCCGTCGGCCACCCGTGGCAGCAGCGTATACCCGAACAGCGTGCCGGAACCGAGCGGTTCTCGGATCAGCGCGACCGAGATCAGGATCAGCGAATAGCCGAGGCCGTTGCCGATACCGTCGAGCGCGGACAATCCCGGCGTGTTCTGCATCGCGAACGCTTCGGCGCGTCCCATCACGATGCAGTTGGTGATGATCAGGCCGACGAACACCGACAGCCGCTTCGAGATGTCGTACGCGTATGCCTGCAGGAACTGATCGACCACGATCACCAGCGAGGCGATGATCGTGAGCTGCACGATCATCCGGATGCTGCTCGGCGTGTAGTTGCGGACCAGCGAAATCGCCGCGTTCGACGCCCCGGTCACCGCGGTCACGGCCAGAGCCATCACGATGGTGGTGGACATGCTGATCGTCACCGCCAGCGCCGAGCAGATCCCGAGCACCTGCAGCGTGATCGGATTGTTCGCGAGCAGCGGATCGAGCAGTACTTCTCTTGGCGTTGCCATGACGTCCTTCCTTTATCGCTTGTCGCGTCGGTTAGGCGGCGGAGTCTTTCAGGTTCCGGAGGAACGGACCGAAGCCCTGGTCACCCATCCAGAACCTGACCATGTTCTCGACGCCGCGGGTGGTGAGCGTGGCACCGGACAGCGCGTCCACCTCGTGCTTGGCCTGCTCGCTCGATTCCGGCGAGCGGTTCTTGACGAGCCGCACCGCGACGTTGCCCTGCTCGTCGAAGAGCGTGACGCCGTGCCACTTGGCCTTCCACAGCGGGTTGTCCACCTCGCCGCCGAGCCCCGGCGTCTCCTTCTGCGAGTAGAATCCGAGTCCGGCGATCGTCTTCAGGTCGCCTTCGAGCGCCAGGTAGCCGAACAGCGTGCCCCAGAGACCGTAGCCTCGCACGGGCACCACGAGCTTCTCGATCCGACCCTCGGAGTCGCGGTGGATGTACACCTCCGAGATGTTCTCGCGCCGGCCGATCGTGGCGATGTCTTCCGCAGGCGTCAGCGGCGTGGAGAGCTCGGGCACTTTGGCCGCCGCGATCGGATCGAACGTGTCCGGGTTCACTTCGTCGGTGAACTTGCCGGTCTCCAGATCCACCGCGCGCACCTCGAACTCGGCGAACAGCTCCTCGACCGTGCGGCCTTCCGCGTCGACGTTGCTGCCCGGCGGCAGCATGCCGGCCGCCCGCAGGATGTTCTGCTGCTGGTCGAACTGCTGGTTCGTCCGCTGCTGCGGCTTGAGCATCACCGCCGCGCTCGCCACGAAGACCGAGCAGACCAGGCACAGCACGACCGTCACGGTCAGAACGTACCTCAGGCTCTCCTTGTCGACCTGTTTGACCTCGTCAGGCACGAGCCAGCCTCCGTTTCACGTTGCGCTGCACGACCACGTAGTCGATCAGCGGTGCGAACAGGTTCCCGAACAGGATCGCGAGCATCATGCCCTCCGGGAACGCCGGATTGACGACCCGGATCAGCGCGCACATGAATCCGACGAGGATTCCGAACGCGAGCCGCCCGGGATCGGTCATCGCCGCGGTGACCGGATCGGTGGCCATGAACACCGCGCCGAACAGGAAGCCGCCGAGCACCAGGTGCCAGTGCCAGGGCAGCGCGAACATCGGGTTCGTGGACTCGAAGCTGCCGAACAGCAGCACGCCGGCGATCAGGCCGATCAGGCAGCCGAGCATGATCCGCCAGGACGCGATCCGGGTGATCAGCAGGATCGCCGCCGAGATCAGGATCGCGAGCTCGGAGGTCTCACCGAGCGAGCCCGCCTGATCACCGACGAAGGCCTGCATCCAGGAGAGTCCCATCGGCTCGCCGAGCGCCGCCAGACCGAGCGCGGTGGCTCGGGTATAACCGTCCACCGCCACCCAGACCGCGTCCCCGGACATCTGCACCGGATACGCGAAATACAGGAATGCGCGGCCGACCAGCGCCGGGTTCAGGAAGTTCTTGCCGGTGCCGCCGAACACCTCCTTGCCGATCACCACGCCGAACGTGATGCCGAGCGCCGCGAGCCAGAGCGGCGTCGTCGGCGGGAGCGTCAGCGTGAACAGGATGCTGGTGACGAAGAAGCCTTCGTTCACCTCGTGTCCGCGCTTCGACGCGAACAGCACCTCGAACGCGATGCCCACGAGGAACACCACGATGTACAGCGGGAGGAAATAGGCGAGCCCGTAGACCAGGCAGTCCCAGAAACTGGTCGGGTCGTAGCCGATCAGGAAGTCGAGGAAGAAGCCGCGCCAGTCGTCGATGCCGGATGCGTTCACCGACGCGAGCGCCTCGAGGGCGATCTTGCCGGTGAAGTAGCTGCCGACCAGCGCCGGAATCCAGGCGGCTCCCCAGACGGTCATCATGATGCGCTTCAGATCGAGGCCGTCACGCACGTGCGACGCGCCCGCCGTCACCTGGCCCGGCGTGTACAGGGCCGTGTCGATGGCCTCGTACACCGGGTAGAACGCGCTGAACCGGCCGTCCTGCTCGAACTGCGGCGCGATCCGATCCATGAAAGAGCGCAGACCCATCGTCAGATTTCCCTCTCGATCACGGTCAGCACGTCCCGCAGTACCGGGCCGTACTCGTACTTCGACGGACAGACGTACGTGCAGAGCGCCACGTCCTCCTCGTCGAGCTCCATGCAGCCGAGGCCGATGGCGGTCTCGATGTCCTTCACCAGCAGGCTCCGGAGGAGCTGTGTCGGCAGGATGTCGAGCGGCATCACCCGCTCGTAGGTGCCGATCGGCACCATTCCCCGCGGGCTGCCGTTGGTCGACGTCGTGAATTTGAGCGGGCGCTTCTTCAGAAAGTTCGACAGGTAGATCGGAAAGATCGAATGCCGGTCCGGACCCAGGGACAGGTAGCCGAACAGCCGCCGCTCCCGATCCTCCGGCAGCACCGACACCTGCACGTGGTAGCGGCCGAGGAACTCGAGCGGCGCCTCGGCGGTGCGCCCGGAGAGCACCGATCCGGAGATCACCCGCTGATCGCCCGGCTTCAGCTCCGCGGCGGTGAGCTGCTCGAGATTGGCGCCGAGCACCGTGCGCAGCAGCCGCGGCCGCTCCGCACCGGGGCCGCCGAGCGCGACGATGCGCTCGTTCCAGAAGCGCCCCTCGAGGAACAGGTAGCCGATCGCGATCACGTCCTGATAGCCGACGAACCAGACCGTCTTGTGCGGCCCCACCGGGTCGAGGAAGTGGATGTGCGTGCCCGGCAGACCGGCCGGATGCGGGCCATCGAACGCTTCCGCGCGGATACGGGAGTCCTGCCCGACGGGCACCTCGCCGCCCGCCTTGTGGCAGACGAACACCGGCCCGGTCGTGAGCCGCGCAAGCGCCTCGAGGCCGCCGACGAACGCCTCGGTGTGCTCGCGGATGATCAGCAGCGGATCGGCGGCCAGCGGATTCGTGTCCATCGCGGTGACGAAGATCGAATGCGGCTGCGAATCCACCGCCGGCACCTTGCTGTACGGCCGCGTCCGCAGCGCCGTCCACAGACCGCTCGCCACGAGCTGGTCGACCACCTGCCGGCGCTCGAGCCCGACCAGCGCGCCGGGCCCGAAGCTCTGAAACTGCTGCGCTTCGTCGCCGTCCCGGTCGATCACGACGGCGAGCAGAGCCCGCTTCGCGCCGCGATGGATCGAGCGCACGACGCCGGCGGCCGGGGCGGTGAATTGAACCTGCGGGTTCTTCTTGTCGAGGAACAGCGGCTGACCCGCTTTGACGCGGTCGCCCTCCTGAACCTGCATCGTGGGCCTGAGGCCGGGATAGTCGCTCCCGAGCAGCGCCACCGAGCCGACTTCGGCGCCCGGCTCGATGGTGGGCTCAGGCGCTCCCGCAATCGGAAGATCCAGGCCCTTTTTCGTTTTGATCATGGAAGACAAGGTTCCTGAAACAGCGTTTCTCGGACATCGGTCCGATTAACGATTCGCGTCGTCCCCGATCGTTCCCGAAACATGTGGGGCGCCACACCTGCCGGTGCGCACAGGTGTGCAATCGGGGTTCGAAACTCGGCTTTCCTTACGGCTTAGGAGGCGTGCGCCACGAACGCCGGACGTTGGTGGCTGTGGAGCCTCGGGAGGCCGCGCGAATTATAGTGGCGACATTGCAGGATGCCAACACGCGGTTACCTACGGGTTTCCTCGGACATCACTCGTAGGAGCGATCTCCAGATCGCGAACTGGAACTCGCTCCTACGGCCGGTCGCGTCGACGCGGGTCAGAATCCCTGGTGCACCACGTCCTTCGGGATCAGCGGGTAAGCGATGCCCGCCCATTTCTGCACGACCCGGATCACCTGGCACGCGTAACCGAACTCGTTGTCGTACCAGACGTAGAGTACCACCCGATTGTCCTTCACGATCGTGGCGCCGCCGTCGACGATGCACGCGTGACGGTTGCCGACGAAGTCCGACGACACGACCTCGGGCGAGTTCGTGTAGTCGATCTGCCGCTGCAGGTCCGAGTGCAGCGCCATGTAGCGCAGGTACTCGTTGACCTCCTCGACGTCGGTGTCGCGGCTGAGCGTCAGGTTCAGGATCGCGAGCGACACGTCCGGCGTCGGCACCCGGATCGCGTTGCCGGTCAGCTTGCCTTCGAGCTCCGGCAGCAGTTTCACCACCGCCGAGGAAGCGCCGGTCTCGGTGATCACCATGTTGAGCGGCGCCGCCCGGCCCCGGCGGTTCTTCTTGTGGTAGTTGTCGATCAGGTTTTGGTCGTTGGTGTAGGCGTGCACGGTCTCCATGTGCCCGTGCACGATGCCGAACTTGTCGTTCATCGCCTTCAGCACCGGCACGATCGCGTTGGTGGTGCAGGAGGCGGCGGCCAGGATGGTGTCGTCCGGCGACACGTCGGACGAGTTCACGCCGGAGACGATGTTCTTGATCTTGCCCTTGCCCGGCGCGGTCAGGATCACGCGGGCCGCACCCTTGGCCTTCAGATGCCGGCTGAGCCCTTCGACATCGCGCCAGGCGCCGGTGTTGTCGATCACGATGGCGTCGCGGATGCCGTACTGCTCGTAGTCGACCTCTTCCGGCGCGGACGCGTAGATCACCCGGATCACGTTGCCGTTCGCGATGATGCAATTGTGCTCCTCGTCGACCCGGATGGTGCCGAGGAAGCTGCCGTGCACCGAGTCGCGCCGCAGCAGGCTCGCCCGCTTCACCAGGTCGTCGTTGCCGCCCTTGCGAACCACGATCGCCCGCAGGCGCAGTTGCTGGCCGCTGCCGGTCTTCTCGATCAGGAGCCGCGCCAGCAGCCGGCCGATGCGGCCGAAGCCGTACAGCACCACGTCCTGGGGCTTCTCGAGCGGCGGCACGTGGCGGCCGATCACGCTGGCGCATTCCCGGGTGACGAACTCGAGCGGCGAGATGCCG
Organism: Pseudomonadales bacterium; assembly: GCA_036381275.1. Lineage (GTDB taxonomy): Bacteria > Pseudomonadota > Gammaproteobacteria > Pseudomonadales > Azotimanducaceae > UBA7803. Next base: position 27,453 of record DASVDC010000112.1, read on the forward strand.
TTCGACTCCGACTCCTCCATGTACAGGGTCGCCAGCTTGCCCACGTCGATGTGTGACGGGCCGAGATCGAGTTGCGCCAGCGCCTCGATGATCGGATAGCTCTCGAATTCGGAGAGCTCGTTCTTCGCGACCTGCCGCACGTAGCGGTGGGTCTTCATGATCTGCAGGACGCTCTGGTTGTACAGCGCGCGCCCGTAGCAATAGGTCACCACGTTGCTGCGGTACAACCGGCCGATGATCGGAATCATCGCCTCGGCCAGCGCTTCGCGCTCTTTCCAATCCGGGAAGTAATCGTCAAGACTGGGTAATGCCACGGCGGATCCTCTTCATGCCTCGCCCGCGGGGCTCAGGAGGGCGCGTATTATCCGAAGCACACTACCACGCCGCAAGGCGGCATGGCGGAGCAAGGTTGTAAACCGGCCTTTAGCCCGCTGTAAAACGGTGCGGGTGAAAACGCTGTGGGAGCGGCCTCCGGCCGCGAACTGTCCGGATTCGCGGCCGGAGGCCGCTCCCACGGGTCCGGCGGCCGTCCCCGGCGGTTTCAGCGGAAGCTGTCGTTGATCGGCGCCAGTGCGGCGTTGCCCGGGCACAGGTCCCGTTCCGTCAGCGCGTTCAGCGGCTGCTGCACGGTGCCGAGGATCTCGTGGCAATCCGTGGCCTTCGGGTCGACGTACAGGAGGCCCGTCAGCACCTCGCCGGCGGCCTGGCACTCCTGCACCCGCTGCAGCGCCGCGACCCGGTCGTGCGGATCGTAGTCGTGGTCGAGCTTGGTGAGCCGCAACAGCGAGCCGTCCGGCATCGGTACGTCCTGGGTCGTGCCGGGCTCGTAGTCCGCGGTGATCTCCTCGCCCCCGCGGATGAAGTCGGCGGCGACCAGGCTCTCGCTGTGGCCGCGCACGTAGGTGTAGCTCTTGGTCGAGCCGTTGTGGTTGTTGAACGCCACACACGGCGAGATTACGTCGATGAACGCGAAGCCGCGATGCAAGAGCCCCGCCTTGATCAGCGGCACGAGCTGGCGCTTGTCGCCGGAGAAGCTGCGCGCCACGAAGCTCGCGCCGATCGTGAGGGCCATGCTGACCAGGTCGATCGGCTCGTAGAGGTTCGGCTTGCCCTTCTTGCTGGTGGAGCCCTTGTCGTTGGTGGCGGAGAACTGGCCCTTGGTCAGCCCGTAGGTGCCGTTGTTGTCCACCACGTACAGCATGTTGATGCGCCGGCGCACGATGTGCGCGAACTGGCCGAGCCCGATCGATGCGGTGTCGCCGTCGCCGGAGATGCCGATGCAGTACAGCTCCCGGTTCGCCAGGTTCGCGCCGGTCGCCACGGACGGCATCCGGCCGTGCACCGAGTTGAAGCCGTGCGAGCGCGACAGGAAATAGGTCGGCGTCTTCGACGAGCAGCCGATCCCCGAGATCTTCGTGAACCGGTGCGGCGGGAGCGAGAGCTCCGCACACGCCTGCACGATCGCGGCGCTCACCGAGTCGTGGCCGCAGCCGGCGCAGAGCGTCGAGACCGCGCCTTCGTAGTCGCGCCGGGTCAGGCCCAGCTCGTTGACCGGCAGGCGCGGATGGCGAACCCGGGGCTTCGGGACGAACGTCATGACTTCACCTCGGTGAGGCGCGGCAGCTTCCGCGCGGTGTAGTACTCCGACACCCGCTGCTGGATGCAGTCGGCCGAGATCGACAACCCCCCGTAGTAGCGGATCGAGATCAACTGCGCGGGATCGACGTCCCCTTCGTTCACCAGCAGCGTGCGCATCTGACCGTCGCGGTTCTGATCCACGACGAACACGGTCTCGTGCTCGTCGATGAAGCGATAGACCTCGTCGCTGAACGGGAACGCGCGGATCCGCATCGTGTCGAGGTGGATGCCCTCCTCGGCGAGCAGATCCAGCGCCTCCTGCATCGGCAGCGCGCTGGTGCCGTAGTAGACGATGCCCGCGGGCCGGCCGCTGCTCCGGATCTCCGGCTTCGGCACCAGCGTCGCGGCGGTGCGCCACTTGACCAGCAGCCGGTCCATGTTGCGCGTATAGGCCTCGGGGCTCTCGGTGTAGCGGGCGAACTCGTCGCGCGAGGTACCCCGGGTGAAGAAGGCGCCCTTCTCGGGGTGCGTGCCCGGGTAGGTCCGGTAGCCGATGCCGTCGCCGTCGATGTCGAGGTAGCGGCCCCAGCGCTCGACCCGATCCAGCGCCTCGGCGTCCAGCACCTTGCCGCGGTCGTAACGGCGCTCGTCGTCCCAGGTGAGCGGCTCGCTCAGGTTGTCGTTCATGCCGAGCTCGAGGTCGCTCATCACGATCACCGGCGTCTGCAGCCGGTCGGCGAGATCGAGCGCGTCGGCGCCGAAGTCGAAACACTCCTTCGGCGTGGACGGGAACAGCAGCACGTGCTTGGTGTCGCCGTGCGAGGCGTAGGCGGCAGCCAGCAGATCACCCTGCTGGGTGCGGGTCGGCATCCCGGTGGACGGGCCGGCCCGCTGGATGTCGAAGACCACCGCCGGGATCTCGGCGAAATACGCGAGCCCGAGGAACTCGCTCATCAGCGAGATGCCCGGGCCGCTGGTGGCGGTGAACGCGCGCGCGCCGTTCCAGGCCGCGCCGATTACGATGCCGATCGCGGACAGCTCGTCCTCGGCCTGGATGATCGCGTACTTGCGCTCGCCGGTCTCGCGGTCGATGCGCAGCCGCTCCGCGTAGCGCTCGAAGGCCTCCGCCACCGAGGTCGACGGCGTGATCGGATACCAGGCCACCACCGTCGCGCCGCCGTACAGCGCGCCGAGCGCCGCGGCGGTGTTGCCGTCGATGAAGATCCGGTCGCCCACTTTGTCGGTACGCCGCACCTGGATCGGCAGCGGACAGTCGAGGTAGTCGCGCGCGTAGCTGCGACCGATCTCGAGCGCGTGGATGTTCGGGCGGATCAGGTCGTCCTTGCCCTTGTACTGCTTCGCCACCATGCCGGTGATCACGTCGAACTCGATGTTGAGCAGCGCCGACAGCGCACCGAGGTAGCAGATGTTCTTGAACAGGCCGCGCTGCTTCGGGTCGTCGAACTCCGAGAGCAGCAGCGTCGCGATCGGAATGCCGATGTCGGTGACGTCGGAGCGGCGCAGCTCCTTCGCAAGCGGCTTCGAGTTGTCGTAGAGCAGCCACCCGCCGGGCTTCAGCGCCGCGATGTCCTCGGCGTAGGTCTCGGCGTTCATCGCCACCATCAGGTCGACGCCCTCACGCCGGCCGAGGTAGCCGCGCTCGTTCACCCGCACTTCGAACCAGGTCGGCAGCCCCTGGATGTTCGACGGAAAGATGTTCCGCGTCGAAACCGGGATGCCCATCCGGAACAGGGCCTTCGCGAACATGCCGTTGGCGCTGGCCGAGCCGGACCCGTTGACGTTGGCGAAGCGGATCACGAAGTCGTTGTAGACGGTACTCATTCGACGAACGTCCCGAGCTGCGGCACGTGGATGATCGATTTCTGCATGTCCCAGGCGCCGGTCGGGCAACGTTCGGCGCACAAGCCGCAATGCACGCAGACGTCCTCGTCCTTCACCATCACGCGGCCGGTGCCGAGCTCGCTCGAGACGTAAAGGCCCTGATCGGTGTTCAGCGCGGGCGCCGTGAGCCGCATCCTGAGCTGCTCCTCCTCGGCGTTCTCGGTGAACGAGATGCAGTCCATCGGACAGATGTCCACGCACGCGTCGCACTCGATGCAGAGACTGTCGGTGAACACGGTCTGCACGTCGCAGTTGAGGCAGCGCTGCGCCTCGCGCGCGCCGAGCTCACGATCGAAGCCGAGCTCCACCTCCACCTTGATGTTCGACAGAGCCTTCTGCTTGTCGGCGTGCGGCACCAGGTAGCGCTTGGACGGGTCGTGCTGGCTGTCGTACGCCCACTCGTGCATGCCCATCTTGGTGCTGATCAGGTTCACGCCCTCCGGCGGACGGTCGCGCTTGACGTCCTTGCCGGACAGCATCAGGTGGATCGAGATCGCCGCCTTGTGCGCGTGCGCGGCGGCCCAGATGATGTTCTCCGGGCCGAACGCCGCATCGCCGCCGAAGAACACCTTCGGGTGCGTCGACTGCAGCGTATCCGGATCGAGCACCGGGCAGTCCCATTTGTCGAACGCGATGCCGATGTCGCGCTCGATCCACGGGCAGTGGTTCTCCTGCCCGATCGCCATCAGCACGTGGTCGCACTCCATGAACACGTCCGGCTCACCGCTCGGCTCGTAGCGCAGGCGCCCGTCCTCACCCTTCACCGGTCTCACGCACTCGAACACCACGCCCTTCAGCTTGCCGTTCTCGTGTACGAATTCCTTCGGCGGGCGGTTGTTGATGATCGGGATGCCTTCGCTCATGGCATCCTCTTTCTCCCATTCGGAGGCCTTCATCACCTCGAAGGCCGAGCGCACCACCACGGTGACGCTCTCGGCGCCGAGCCGGCGCGCGGTGCGGCAGCAGTCCATCGCCGTGTTGCCGCCGCCGAGCACGATCACCTTGCCCCGGATCGAGGTGGTGTGGCCGAACGCGACGCTCGCGAGCCAGTCGATGCCGATCGACACGTGGGCGTCCACCTCGCGCCGGCCCGGCAGATCGAGATCGCGCCCGCGCGGCGCGCCGGTGCCGACGAAGTAGGCGTCGAAGCCCATCTCCAGCATCTCTTTCATGCTGGTGATCTCGTGCCCGAAGTGGCAGATCACCCCCATGTCGAGGATCAGGCCGACCTCCTCCTCGAGCACGTCGGCCGGCAGCCGGAAGGCCGGGATCTGCGTGCGCATCATGCCGCCGCCGAACGGGTCCTTCTCGAACAGGTGCACCTCGTAGCCGTGCGGCAACAGATCCCTCGCCACCGCGAGCGACGCCGGTCCGGCGCCGAGCAGCGCGACGCGCTTGCCGTTCTTGCGCTGGGGCACCCGCGGCAGGTAGGGGGTGATGTCGCCCTTGTGATCCGCCGCGACGCGCTTCAGCCGGCAGATGGCGACCGGCTTCTCCTCGGTGCGCACGCGCCGGCAGGCGGGCTCGCAGGGCCGGTCGCAGGTGCGGCCGAGAATCCCCGGGAACACGTTCGAGTCCCAGTTCAGCATGTACGCTTCGGTGTACCGCTCCTGGGCGATCAGACGGATGTATTCGGGAACCGGCGTGTGAGCCGGGCAGGCCCACTGGCAGTCGACGACCTTATGAAAGTAACTCGGATCAGAGATGTCGGTCGGCTTCATGGGCGAGCTCGGCCTCATGTGTACTGCACATGTGACCCGGACACATGTAGCAAGTGGTGAATGGGTGACGGGTTTATGACGAATACTGTGAGCAGGGCATTGCGGTCCGGAACTTTACTCCTATGGAACAACCGTGCCAAGCGCTCCGACGGCCGACTTTAGAACGTGTTCTGCCTACCGTGCGGGCAGCGGCACGCCGGTCCCGGGCACGTCGCCGAAACGCTCGATCACGTCCATTCCGAGCAGCCCGTCGACGCCCTGCGGCAGCGGCCCGTCGAGGACCAGCACGTCGAGCGAATCGAGCTCGACACCGCCCACGCTGAAGTCCCGAACCCGGTGCACTTCCGCCTCCACGACCCCGCCGGCAGTGCGCACGCGCACCCGCTCGCCGGTCGGAATCGCCCCGATGTCGGCGATGCGATCGCGGCTGATCGCGGTGGTCGATGCGCCGGTGTCCACCAGCATGGTGAGCGGCTCTCCGCCGAGCCGGGCGCTCACGTGCAGCGTGTTGCCGCGGCGCTCGAGGGGCAGACCGCTGCGTGCCCGCTCGAGCCGTCTGAGCAACGCTTCGCGTGCCTCGGGGTCGGCGCCGACGGTGCCGGTTTCGGCCAGCACCGCTTCCGCCTCGTCGAGCCGCCCGGCCTGCAGCAGCCAGTGCGCGAGCCGCAACCGATGGCCGTCGTAGACCGGGTCGCGCAGCGTCAGCTCCTCGAACAGCCGCACCAGCGCGCCGACGTCGCTGCGGTTCCCGAGCTGCGTCTCCTCGACGCTGACGATCAGCTCGAGCCGCTGCCGCGCCTCGTCGATCACCGCGGGGTCGCCGGCGAACGCGAGCAGATCGAGGAGCGGCTTCAGCGCATCCCGCGGACGCCCCTGCATCTGCAGCAGGTCGGAGGCGAGCAGGTGCGCATCCGGGTCGTGGGGATTGCGCGCCAGGTAGTCGTCGAGCTGACGCCGCGCCGCGCTCACGTCGCCGTCCCGGGCCCGGTCGAGCACGGTCCTCAGCAGCCGCTGCTGCAGCGCGTCGGCCGCAGCCTCATCGCCGGCGCGAACGAGGCGATCGAGCTCGTCCAGGCGCGCGAGCCACGGCGCATCGCCCGGCTCCGCCGGCGCCGCCGTGCGGGGGGCTGCCGCCGGCGTCGGCCCGCGCGCCGCAACGCCGCGTACGGCCGAAGCGGTCCCGGCCACCTGCCGCGCCTCCCGCCACACGCTCGGATCACCGAGCGTGTAACCCAGCACGAACGCCGCCGCGACGGCCACGGCCCAGATCAGGTGTTTGACCACCGCGTTCTCGCCCTCGATTGCAACTTTCGGCGGTTCCCGCAGAACCCGTAGAATACCTGCCCTCCGGTTACGCCTGCGAGGCCGCCGTCCGATCGACATGGCGATCCAACCACAGTTCGACGAGCCGCAATCGGCCGCCCGGGTCCGGCGCCACGATCCGTTCGCGCCGCCGCCACCGCCGGGTCCCGGTCAGCGGAGCCAATGGCTCGACCTGCACGCGGGCGCGGCCGGCCTCGCGGTGGCACGCGCCGCCGAGGCCCGTGACGGGCTCACCGTGGTGGTGGCACGCGACACGTCGTCGGCGCAGCGGTGGCTGCGCGAGCTCGAGTTCTACGCGCCCTCGCTGACCCGTCTGCAGTTTCCCGACTGGGAGACGCTGGCATACGACGCGTTCTCGCCCCATCAGGACATCGTCTCGGAGCGCCTCGCGACGCTGAAGACGCTGCGCCGCTTCGGCCGCGACGGCACCCGCCCGGCGGCGCTCGTGGTGCCGGTGCGCACGCTGCTGCAGCGGGTGGCGCCGACCGGCTTCATCGACGGCCGCGCGATGCAGCTCGAGGTCGGCCAGCGCTACGACATCGACGCGGAGCGCAAGCGCCTCGAGGCCGCCGGGTACGAGGCGGTGGACACCGTCGACGGTCACGGCGAGTTCGCGGTGCGCGGCTCGCTGATGGACGTGTTCCCGATGGGCGCCGACTATCCGGTGCGGGTGGACCTGTTCGACGACGAGATCGAGAGCCTGCGGATCTTCGATCCCGACACCCAGCGCACCATCGAGCGCGTCGATCGGGTGGAGCTTCTGCCCGCCCGCGAGTTCCCGTTCGACGACGCCGCCATCGCCCGATTCCGCGACCGCTGGCACAACACCTTCAACGTCGACGTGCGCCGCGCCAGCGTCTACCAGGACGTGAGCCACCGCATCCCGCCGAGCGGCGTGGAGTACTACCTGCCGTTCTTCTTCGACGCGCTCGGGAGCCTCTTCGACTATCTGCCCGCAGGATCGCTGGTGGTGGAAGAGCGCGGCGTCGACGAGGCGGCCGAGCAGGTGCTCGCCGACGTCGCCGCCCGCTACGAGAGCCTGCGTCACGACGTGGAGCGGCCGATCCTGCCGCCCGAGACGCTGTTCCTGCGCCGCGAAGAGCTCGGCGCCGGCCTGAACCGCTACGGGCGCATTCAGCTCGAGCGCAGCGGCCGCCATCCCGTCGCGTTCGACACGGCGCCGGTGCCGCACGTCGAGGCCAATCCCCGTGCCCGTGAGCCGGCCGCGGCGCTGCTGCGCTTCCTGAAGGAACGCCCCGCCGGAAAGCCGCCCCCGCGCACGCTGTTCGTTGCGGACACCGCCGGCCGCCGCGAGGTGTTCTGGGAGTTTCTCGCGCGCGCCGGGATCCAGGCGCGCGAGGTCCCCGACTTCCAGGCGTTCCTCGAGGCGGACTGCGACGCCTGCATCACGATCGCCCCGCTCGATGAGGGCCTCGTCGCCGGTTCGGTGCGGGTGGTCACCGAAAGCGAGGTGTTCGGGCATCAGGTGCACGAGCGCCGGCAGCGTACGCTGCGCGCGCTCGATCCCGAGCAGATCATCAAGAACCTCACCGAGCTGCACGTCGGCGAGCCGGTGGTGCACATCGACCACGGGATCGGCCGCTACCAGGGGCTGCAGACCCTCGAGATCGACGGCACGCCGCACGAGTTCCTGACCCTCGAGTACGCGGATCAGGCGAAGCTCTACGTGCCGGTGACCTCGCTGCACCTGATCAGCCGCTACACGGGCGCGGAAGCCGCCGCCGCACCGCTGCACCGGCTCGGCTCGGACCAGTGGGAGAAGGCGAAGCGCCGGGCCGCCGAGAAGGCGTACGACGTGGCGGCGGAGTTGCTCAACATCTACGCGCGCCGGGAAGCGAATCCGCGCTTCCGCTTCAGCGAGCCGGGCGAGGATTACCAGCGCTTCGCCGAGCAGTTCCCGTTCGAGCTGACACCCGATCAGCAGCGCGCGATCGACGAAGCCATTGCCGACCTCTGCTCGGACAAGGCCACCGACCGGCTGATCTGCGGCGACGTCGGCTTCGGCAAGACCGAGGTGGCCATGCGGGCGGCCTTCGTCGCGGTGCAGAGCGGCAAGCAGGTCGCGTTCCTGGTGCCGACCACGCTGCTCGCGCAGCAGCACTTCGATTCGCTGCGCGACCGGTTCGCCGATTGGCCGGTGCAGATCGAGTCGCTGTCGCGCTTTCGCTCCGACGCGGAGGTCGCCGACATCACCCGCCGCCTCGCGAGCGGCCAGGTGGACATCGTGGTCGGCACCCACAAGCTTCTCTCGCACGCGAAGGCGTTCAAGGATCTCGGCCTCGTGATCATCGACGAAGAGCACCGCTTCGGCGTGCGGCAGAAGGAGCAGATGAAGGCGCTGCGCGCCGAGGTGGACGTGCTGACGCTCACCGCTACCCCGATCCCGCGCACCCTCAACATGGCGATGAGCGGGCTCAGGGATCTGTCGATCATCGCCACTCCGCCGGCGCGACGGCTGTCCATCAAGACCTTCGTGATGGAGAAGCGCTGGCACGTGATCCAGGAGGCGATCACCCGCGAGCTGATGCGCGGCGGTCAGGTGTTCTACCTGCACAACGAGGTCAAGACCATCGACGGCGTCGCCCAGGAGCTGGCCGACCGGATCCCCGAGGCGCGGATCGGTGTCGGTCACGGACAGATGCCGAAGCGCCAGCTCGAACGGGTGATGAACGACTTCTATCACCGGCAGCTCAATCTGCTGGTGTGCACCACCATCATCGAGAACGGCATCGACGTACCGAACGCGAACACCATCATCATCGAGCGCGCCGACAAGTTCGGCCTGGCGCAGCTCCACCAGCTCCGCGGCCGGGTCGGCCGCTCGCACCGCCAGGCGTACGCCTACCTGCTGACACCGCATCCGAAGGCGATGACGCCGGATGCGGTGAAGCGGCTCGAAGCGATCGAGGCCGCCGGCGAGCTCGGCGTCGGCTTCACGCTCGCGACCCACGATCTCGAGATCCGCGGCGCCGGCGAGCTGCTCGGCGAGGAGCAGTCGGGACAGATCGAGTCGGTCGGCTTCTCGCTGTACACGGAGCTCCTGAACCGCGCGGTGCGCGCGATCCGCGAAGGCCGCACGCCGGACATGAACGCGCCGCTCGAGCCGGTCAGCCAGGAAGTGAACCTGCACGTCGGCGCGCGGATTCCCGAGGACTACCTGCCGGATGTGCACACGCGGCTGATCCTGTACAAGCGCATCGCCAACGCCGAAACCGCGGACGAGCTCGACGATCTGCGCGCCGAGGTGGTGGACCGCTTCGGTCCGCTGCCGGAGCCGCTCACCCAGCTTTTCCAGCTCACGGGCCTCAAGCTCTGCATGCAGCAGCTCGGCATCCGGCGCCTCGACCTCGGGAGCACGGGCGGCCGGGTCGAGTTCAACAACGACACCCGGGTCAATCCCGGCACGGTGGTGGCGCTGGTACAGAAGCAGAGCGCCACCTATCGGCTCGATGGCGCGACGACGCTGCGCATCAGCCGCGAGCTCCCCGATTTCGGCGAGCGTCTCGCGTTCGCGCGGCAGCTCCTCGACCGCCTTCAGGACGGCGCCCGTTTCGACAAGGCCGTCAACGCATGACGCACCCCGTCCGCCGGCGCCTCGCGGCCGCCCTGAGCCTGATCCCGCTGCTCGCCGCTGCTGTGGCCGGCGCCGCGCCGAAGCTCGAGGCGCACTTCACCCGCTCGTGGTACGTCGCCGAGGTGATCGTGTTCCTGCGTCCCGGCGAGCACGACTATCTGAACGAAGAGCGTCTCACCGGCCCGCCGACGCCGCTCGCCGCATCGCTCAGGAGCTTCCGGCTGTCGCCGGCCGAGCGGATTGCGCTGTATGCACTGGCGCCGTTCACCCGCGTCCATCTCACGTACCCGTATCTCGACGCCGAGCGGCTCGACCCCTTCGCGCCGCTGACGGCCGAGGTCGAGCCGGCCTCCCCGGACGAGGCTCTCGCGCCCGGCGTCCCGCCGCCGGTGATCAGGCCGCGCCTGGCACCGGACCCGCTCCTCGATTTCCTGCGGCAGGTGGCCGAGTTCGAGGCTTCCCTCGAAGAGCAGAGCTACCGCCCGCTCGGCGCCGAGAGCTTCACGCTGAAGGGCGAGGCGCAGGCGCTGACCCGCCGCGCCGGCTACCGGATCCTGCTGCACCGGCGCTGGCTGCAACCGGTTCCGGCGCGGGAGCATCCCGAGCCGCTGTTCGTGCAGGCCGGCACGCGGTACGCCGACGGCTTCGCGCTGGAAGGCACGCTCGACGTCACGCAGGGACGGTATCTGCACTTCGGCGCGCACCTGCTGTACCGCGAGCCGCTGCTCGGTCGGGCGCCCCTCGACCGGGCCTTGCCGCCTCGCCGCACGCCGGGTCTCGACGCGCGGGACAACCC
>DASVDC010000113.1:0-15696 GCA_036381275.1 Pseudomonadales bacterium
GTTCCCACCGCGGACTTCGCAGCGGGTTCCGCCCGCGGCACCCGGTTCGCCTGCTCGTCGTCCGGCGCGAATGCCAGCATCCTGAGCAGCGTCATCTCGAGCCCGGCGCGCGGGTCCGGCGCGAACTGCAGGTCGCGGTAGCCGAGCAGCGCGATCTGGTAGTAGAGCTGCACCACTTCCGGGGCGAACGGCACGTCGTCGTGCTCGCCGAGCGCCTGCGCCACCGCCATCCGGTGGAATGCGCCGGCCACCTCGGCGAGCAGACCGTCGAAATCCACCGCGCGCTCGGCGAGCTCCGCCGTGACGTCCAGCACGCGCCGCGCATCGCCGGTCGCCACCGCATCGAGCAGCGCCTGAACCTGGTCGCGGCCGACCAGGCCGAGCATGTCCGCCACGTCCGAGCGGCGCACCGCGCCCTGCCCGTAGGCGATGGCCTGGTCGGTGATCGACAGCGCATCGCGCATGCTGCCGCGTGCGGCACCGGCGATCACCTCGAGCGCCTCGGGCTCGAACGGCACGCCCTCGGCCGTCAGAACCTCCGCCAGATACGCCGAGATACGCTCCGCGGAGATGTTCTTGAGCTGGAACTGCAGGCAGCGCGACAGCACCGTGACCGGCACCTTCTTCGGGTCGGTGGTCGCGAGCAGGAACTTGACGTGCTCCGGCGGCTCCTCGAGCGTCTTCAGCAGCGCGTTGAATGCCTGGTTCGTGAGCATGTGCACCTCGTCGACGAGGTACACCTTGTAGCGGCCGCGGGTCGGCAGGTACTGCGCGTTCTCGAGCAGCTCGCGCGCGTCGTTCACGCCCGTGCGCGACGCCGCGTCCACCTCGATCAGGTCGACGAACCGGTTCTCGGTCACCTCGCGGCAGATCGAGCACTCGCCGCACGGGCTCGACGAGACGCCGCGCTCGCAGTTGAGGCATTTCGCCAGCACGCGCGCGATCGTCGTCTTGCCGACGCCGCGCGTGCCGGTGAACAGATACGCGTGATGCAGCCGGTCGTTGTCGAGCGCGTGGCGCAGCGCCCGCACCACGTGATCCTGCCCCACCAGCGCATCGAACGTGGCGGGCCGCAGCTTACGTGCCAGTACCTGATAACTCATGGTGGCGCGCATTGTAGCACCGCTGGGAGAATGCCCGCCGCGTGCGCTCGCCCGGGCGCACCGCAGCCAGGAGATCGAGCCTGATGGGATTCACGGATCCGATCATCGTCGTCGGCCATCGCGGCGCCGCGGGACTCGCGCCGGAGAATACGCTGCCGAGCTTCCGGCGCGCGTACGCGTGCGGCGTGAGCGCCGTGGAGCTCGACGTGTACCAGGTCGACGGCGAGCTCGTCGTGATCCACGACGACACGCTGGAACGAACCACCAACGGCCAGGGCCCGGTGATGGCGCAATCGCTCGAGGCACTGCGCCGGCTCGACGCCGGCGGCGGCGAACCGGTGCCGCTGCTCGCCGAGGTGGTGGCCGAGCTGCCGGCCGGCGTCGGACTGAACATCGAGCTGAAAGGCCCGGACACCGCGATCGCGGCCGCCGAGTTCCTGGCACGCCATCGCGGGCTCGACGTGGTGGTGTCGTCGTTCGATCACGCCGAGCTCGGTGTCTTTCGGCGCCACGACGCGGCGACCAAGGTGGCGCCGCTGTTCAGCCGCTGGCGTCCCGGCGGCTGGCAGACGGCCGCGGCGCTCGGCGCCTGGGGCGTGCACCTCGCGGTGCGGGCCGCCACTCCGGCACGGCTCGCCGAAGCGCGCCGGCGCGGCCTCGCGACGTTGGTCTACACGGTGAACGAGCTCACGCTGGCGCGGCGTCTGATCGAGCTCGGCGCGAGCGGGGTGTTCACCGACTATCCGGACCGGATCACGCCCGCCGCTCTAGCCGATCGAGCTCCCGGGCGAGCTCGTAGCGGTGATCCGTGACGATCTCCTCCAGCACGGCGACGCGCTGCTTGAGCGCCTCGAGCTCGGCCTCGAGCTCGGCCGTCGGCGCCTGCTTGGCCTGAACGCGCTGGGTCTTCAGGTAGTCGCTGACCACCGACGTCGCGCACGCCACGACGACGATCACGACCACCATCGTAAAGACATCCATACCCCGCTCCTCAGATCACGATCTGCGCGATGCGCTGTACGCTGGCGACGCCGGTGATGCGCTGCGCTACCCGGGGAGACCCAGCGTAGCGTATGTCGGCCGCGCCGGCGACCTCCACGTCGAGCCGCTCGTCGGCCCAGAGCCGCACGCTCGAGGCACCGGCGACGTTCACCCGGGTGCTGTTGCTGATCAAACCCGCGGCGTCGTAGGCGCCGGTGCCGGAGAGGTGCACCGATTGCCGCCCGACCTGGCCGGTCAGCTCGAAGCGGGTGGCGCCGCGGCCTTCCACGATCAGCTCGTTCGCCTCGAGGCCCTGCAGCTCGAAGCTGCCGCTGCCGTTGCCCACCAGGCGCAGCGACTCCACCTCGAGCCCCTGGCCGACGATCCGCCCGGTACCGTCTCCGATCAGCTCGGTGAGGCTCGCGACCTGCAGCACCAGCGTCGGGACCGGCCCGGATGGGGCGGCCGCGGAATCGTCGATCCGGATGTGCAGCGTGCCGTCGTGCGTCGTGACCTCGACGTTCGCGAGCGCCTGCTCGGTGCCGCGGGCCGAGAGCCGGGCCACCGGCCCCTGGGTCAGGCGAATCACGCCCGGACCGGTGAAGCGCACGCTGTGGAATTCCCCGACCTCGAGCTCGCGATGGTCCGGCTCCTGCGCCGTCGACGAGAGCACCGTGACGGCGAGCGATGCGCCGAGAAACGTCCGGAAGCCGCGGCCTGTTGCCACCCAGCCCGTTGCGGCCCAGCCAGTCGTGGCCCGGCGCGGCAGCACCTCAGCTTCGCTGACCATCGCCGCCTCCGTCGATCTTGTTGAGCTCGCGCTGCAGCTCGTACTGTCCGGAGGTGACGTGCGTTTCCATGCGCCGCAGCCGCAGCTCCACCTCCGCCAGATCCGCCTGCACGTTGCGCAGGCTGTAGCGCGGCGAGAAGCGCGGCCCGAGCTCCGGCGCCGGTGAACGATGATCCCGCCGGCCGCGCGGGGCGTCGTCGGGTGCCTTGTCGGCGTCGGATTTCGGCGGCTTGTCCATCACGAAGTACGCAATCCAGTAGGCCGGAAAAACGATGGTCGGAAAGAACAGCAGGCCCGTGACGGCGATGCAGCGCACCACCCACGGTTCCATGCCGTAGTAGCGGGCGATACCGGCGCAGACCCCGCCGATCTTCTCTCGGCTCGGGTCGCGGTACAGCCGGCGCGGCGGTCCCTCGTCGGTCGTGCGCGTGTAGCGGCGCGAGTGGTAGCCCCATCCCGAGCCGCAGCCGTGGCGGTGCCGGTGCCGCCCCCGGTGGCGGCCGCCCTGGCGCTGGCGCCGATCGAGCTCGCGCTCGAGCCGCTGAGCGGTTTCGTCGATCAGGCTGCTGGCGCGGTCCGAGGCGGTGGCGACCAATTCGGAAACCGCCCGCTCGAGCCGCTGCACCGACGCCTGGAAATCACTGGGCCCACCCGGTCGACCCCCGGGACCCTCGGTGTCGGGCCGGGTGCCGGCGTCCCGCGCGCCGGACCTGGCGTCACTCATGGCTGTACTCCCGCATCCGGTTGCGCCATCCCGGCGTCTCACTGTCGAGAATGGCTTCCAGCGTCTCGATGCGCTCCATCATCCGCTCGGCCTGGGCGGCGAGCTGCTCGAGCTCCAGGCGCTCCGCGTCCGACAGCGACCCCTGGGACTTCTGCTTGCTGCGGTAGTGCATGAAGATCCAGATCGGCGCCACGAACAGCATGAAGATGATGGTCGGGGCCATTATGAATTCCATGACCTACCCTCAGCCGTTCGCCGACGGATTGCCCCCGCTCTGCGTCCCGGCGTTCGATGCCGGAGCGGCGCCGCCCGATGAGCCGCCGGAGCCCGTCTGCCCGCCGGCCCCGGCCGTCCCGCGCCCGAGGCGCGCCTTCAGCTCTTCCAGCTCGGCGTTGATGCGATCGTCGGCCTCCAACTCCTCGATCTCCTCGGCCAGCGTCTTCTGGCCCATGTCGTAGGACTCGATCTGTCCTTCCAAGTCGTCCATCTTGCGCTCATAGTTCTCGAAACGCAGCATGGCGTCGTCGATCGAGTGGTCGGCCAGCCGGCGCCGCGCGCCGAGGCGGGTCTGGGCCGCCTTGCTGCGCAGGATGATCGCGTTCTGCCGGGCCTTCGCGTCCTTGATCTTGGCCTGCAGCGCCGCGATGTCGCCGTTCAGCTTCGCCAGCGTATCGTCGAGGATTTCGAGATCGCGATCGAGCAGCTCGCGGGCTTCGTTCGCTTTGTTGCGCTCCACCAGCGCACCCTTGGCCAGATCGTCGCGCCCTTTCTGCACGGCGACCTCGGCCTTGCGTTCCCATTCCCGCGCCTCGTTCGTGAGCCACTCCTGGCGGCGCAGGAGCTCCTTGCGATCGGCGATGGCTCGTGCGGAGGTGCTGCGCACTTCCACCAGAGCCTCCTCCATCTCCTGGATGATCAGCCGGACCATCTTTTCCGGATCTTCCGCCTTGTCGAGGATGGCGTTGATGTTGGAATTGATGATGTCCGTGATGCGAGAAAAGATGCCCATCGTTCGTCTGCCTCCAATTGACTCGAGAGCCGGGCTCTCGTTCGGGCCCCCGCGGTGGGATTCGGGCCCGACACGGCTGCCGAGGCCGGTATTACATTAAGCGTGCCACCGCCTCGGCGCACTGCAAACCCTTGATTTGGTGCGGGTTTCCCCGGACTGTCGGCCATTGGTTCGTGCCGGGGTGGTTTCGTTCACCAACTGTTGGCAGAATCCGCCGATGCCCATGGAGCCCGATCGTCTGCTGGGGCAGTCCCCGGCGATGCTGAAGACCCTCGAAGAGGTCTCCCGGGTCGCACCGCTCGACAAACCCGTGCTGGTGGTGGGCGAGCGCGGCACCGGCAAGGAGCTGATCGCCGCGCGCCTGCACTTCCTGTCGAACCGCTGGGAAGCGGAGTTCCTGAAGCTGAACTGCGCCGCGATCAGCGATACGCTGCTCGAGTCGGAGCTGTTCGGTCACGAGGCCGGCGCGTTCACCGGCGCGACCCGCACCCACCGCGGCCGCTTCGAGCGCGCCGACGGCGGCACGCTGTTCCTCGACGAGCTCGCGAACACGTCCCCGCTGGTGCAGGAGAAGCTGCTGCGCGTGATCGAGTACGGCGAGTACGAGCGCGTCGGCGGCAACAAGACCCTGCGCTGCGACGTGCGCCTGGTGGCCGCCACCAACGAGGACCTGCCGTCGCTGGCCGACGCCGGCAAGTTCCGCCACGACCTGCTCGACCGGCTCGCGTTCGACGTGATCACGCTGCCGCCGCTGCGCGAGCGCGAGGAGGACATCCTGCTGCTCGCCGAGCACTTCGCGATCACGATGGCCGGCGAGCTCGGCCGCGACCTGTTCGCCGGCTTCTCGCCCCGTGCCCGCGAGCAGCTCGTCAGCTACCCGTGGCCGGGCAACGTCCGGGAGCTGAAGAACGTGGTGGAGCGCTGCGTGTACCGCACCCCGGCCGATCAGCAGGTGGACGAGATCGTATTCGACCCGTTCGCGTCGCCGTTCCGGCCGCGGCCGAGCGTGCACGCCGCGGCCAACGGCGCGAGCCGTGCCGTCGCCGCGAGCGCCGACGGCGCCAGCGTCGAGTTGCCGCTCGACTTCAAGGACAGCGTCCAGCGTTTCGAGATCGAGCTGATCGAGCGTGCGCTCGAGCGCGCACGCCACAATCAGCGCAAGGCGGCGGAGCTGCTCGGGCTCACCTACCATCAGCTGCGCGGCTACCTGAAGAAATACGAGTTGCTGAAGAAGGATTGATCCAACCCGCGCGGTCGGCGGCGACGGCCGCGGTCAGGCGGCCCGCTGTCCGCTCAGCGCCGGCAACACCACCGTGAAGGTCGAGCCCACACCCGGCTGGCTCTCGAGCTCGATGCGCCCGCCGTGGGCCGCAACGATGCGCCGCACCACCGACAACCCGAGCCCGGCACCGGTGGCGATGTCGAGCCTCCGTCGGCGGAACGGCAGGAAGATGCTCTGCTGCTCGTCCGGTGGAATGCCGATGCCGGTGTCGCTCACGTAGAGTACCGCCTCCGCGCCGCGCCGTTCGACCCCCACCGCGACGTCGCCGCCGTGCGGCGAATACTTGATCGCGTTGCTGACCAGATTGCGCACGACCTGCTCGATCCTGAGGCCATCGGCATCGACGAGCACCGGCTCCGGCGGCAGGCGGGCCTCCACGCGATGGTTCGGCGCCGTCGGCGCGAACAGCGCCGCCACGTCCTTCACCAGCGGACGCAGATCGAACGCGGTGCGCCGCAGCTCCAGATGCCCCGCCTCGATCCGGGTCGCGTCGAGCAGGTCGTCGACCATACGGATCAACAGGTCGACCTGGCGGTCGAGCAGCGCCCGGGTCTTGCCGCGCCGCAGCTCGGAGGACTCGTACTCCAGCGTGTAGATCCCGGTCTTCAGCGTCGCCAGCGGGCTCTTCAGATCGTGGGCCACTCCGGCCAGGAACGTGAGCTGCGCCTGCCGCTGACGGGCGAGACCGTCGGCCATCTCGTCGAACATGCGCGCGAGCTCACTGAGCTCCGAAACCCCGCGTTGTTCGCGGGCGCGCGCGTCGCGCTCGCCGTCCCGGAAGCGCCGCATCGCGCCGTGCAGCGACAGCACCGGGCGCAGCACGTAGCGCCGGACCCCGACGGCGATCGCAATGAACCCGGCGATCAACAGCAGCGCCGCGCTGATGCCGATGCCGTTGGCCAAGCGGTCCGCCCGCAGCGCCTGCGCTCGCGCGCGCGCGACCTGCGCATCGTTCAGCTCCCGCAGCACGCGCAGGTCGGCGAGCAGGTCACCGAGGCTGCCGCGCGCAACGCGCAGCACGTCCTCGAGCTCCGCCCCGTCGACCTCCGCCCGCCGACGCGACTCGAGGTAGTTGTCCAGCTTCACGGCCACGCGGTCGAGCCCCTCCTGCTCGGACGGCTCGCCCACCAGCTCCGCGGCCTGCCGCAGTTTCTGCCGAATCTCCGGCACCAGGGCGGCGCGCGCGTTCGCGATGTTCGCCTCACCGGTGATCACCATCAGATTGCCGAGCCGCTGGTGCATCAGCACCGCTGCTTCGATCTCGCTGATCAGCGCCGCGCTGCGCACGTCTCGCGCCATGACGTCCATCGCCCGCTGCAGCGCCAGGGAGCTGCCGAGCAGCGCGGCGAGACCGACCAGCGTGAGGATCACGAACGCGGTGAGCCAGGCAAGCGAGAGCGAGCGGATGGTGGGGAGCGCGGCGGCCGATCGATTCGACTGGGGCATGATCCTGATTCCCGATGAGCGACGTTCCAGATGGACTACACGGACCGGCGCCGAACGTATGGACAACGCGCGCGACGCAGAGGTTACCCGCTCGCCGAGCCGTCGTCAGCGTCGGAATGGGAGCGGCGCCCGTTCGACGTCGCGCTCGAGCTCGACACCGATTCCGTCAGCGTGGTAGAGCGGCGGCGCACCGCGAGCGGTGAACGACAACGCAGCGGCCCGCGCGGGAGAAGGTCAACGGTCTTGTCGCCCGTGACAAGTTCGCGCAAGCTCACGAGCAGCGCCGGCGCCGCGCAGATTCGTCACGGGAGAGCCGATTCATGCTCCTTGCCCTTCGTTGCCTCGGCGTGCTCACTCTGCTCGCAGCCATCGTGCCAGCGCGCGGCGCCGCGCCAGACACCGCGGCCGAGCCCGCCCTCATCCCTCGTGCGATGCAGCCGATCGCACTGGAGCACGGCCGCTTCACCGGCGCGGGCGGCGCCGCGCTGCTCGCGAGCGCCGCAGCCGCCCAGTTCGTGCTGATCGGCGAGGAGCACGGTTTCGCCGAGCCGGCGGATGTGACCCGGGCACTCGTGGAGGCGCTGCGCCCGCAGGGCCGCCGCTACCTGATCGCCGAGATCGGTCCGCTTGCCGCCGCCGACATCGAGCGGCTCGCCCGCGCCGGCGACCGGGATGCGTGGAGCGATTTATACCGCCGGGCGCCGTTCTCGGTGCCGTTCTTCTGGTTCATCGAGGACATCGCGATGGCGGAGGCCGCTGTCGACGGCGCTGCCGACGATGTGCCGCTGATCTGGGGCATCGACCAGGAGTTCATGCTGTCGCCCTCGCTGCACTTCGCGGCGCTGCGCGAGCGCGCCGCGGACGCCGACACCCGCGCCTTCGTCGATGCGCTCGACGCCGCGGACCGCGCCGCGTTCCGGACGCTCACCGAGACGCGCGATCCGGCCGCTGCCGCGCTGACGCTCGCCGGCGCGCCGCCGTTCGCCGAGCTGCGCGCCCGGTTCGCGGGCGATCCCGACGCGCTCGCGCGAATCGAGGCGCTGGCCGACAGCCATGCGATCTACGCGCTCTTCCACGCCGGCCGCGGCTTCGACAACAACCTCGAGCGCGCACGGCTGATGAAACGCCTGCTGCGCGAGCGGCTGCAGGCAACGAGCGAAGGCCCCGGCGCGGCGCGGCTGATCGGCAAGTTCGGCGCCAATCACGTGCAGCGCGGCCATACGCCGATGGGCATCCTGGACATCGGCACGTTCCTCGCGGAGCTCGCGGCGTGGAACGGCAACACGTCGTTCCACCTGCTGGTGCTGCCGGTCGGCGGCGCGCGCAATCAAGTGCTGCCGTTCACCGGGCCCGAAGCCGCCGCGGTGCCCGTGAGCTGCACCGATCTCGGCGCGTACGCGCCGCTCTGCGCGGCGGCCGGCGAGGTCCGCGGCTGGCAATACGTGGATCTGGCCGCGTTACGGCCGCGGCGCAGCGCCCTGGCCCGGCAGGATCCCGCGCTCGCCGAGCTGGTGCTCGGCTTCGACGCGGTGCTGTTCGTCGGCGGGGCGCAACCCGCGACCATGGTGCCGGGCAACCTCGCTGCGCTGAACGAGACGGCCGACCGATCTCCAGCCGCCGAGCAGCCGGAATTGTGACGCCCGTCGCAGAAATGCCGGGACGAGGTTCATAACCTAGCCGTGACCCCGTAGGTGAGGCTCTGCTGATGACCCGTCCGCTGTCCCGGTTCGAAGGAAGGCTGTTCACCGAAGGCGGCTGCCTGTACATGGTCGTCAAAGTGGACGAGGCCGCCGGCACCGCCCGCGTGAGCGGCCGCATCGGCGGCCGCGTCCAGGTCGTCGAGAGGCCGCTCCACGACGTGACGCGGCGCGTCGCCGCGAGCACGGGCGTGATCCTGGACAACCTGAACGCCCCGGACAACGAAGAGCGCCTGACGCACGCATCGGACGGCTGGTATTTCACGGCCCGGGAAGGGCGCATCGGCCCGTTCCCGTCCCGCGAGGAAGCGGCCCGCCGGCTCGCCGGCTACGTGCTGTCGATGCAGACGGCGCCCGGTGCGCCCCGCGGCCCGGCGCTGCCCGCCCGAGGCCGCCGACGCCAGGCGGCGTGAGAAGCCCCTGTCCCTGTGGGAGCGGCCTCCGGCCGCGAATGCCGAACCTCCCCGGCGGGGAAATTCGCGGCCGGAGGCCGCTCCCACGAGAGGGCCGCTCCCACAGTAGAAGCTATTTTCCGTCGACGATGCCCGCCGCCGCACGCGCACGCGCCTTGACCTCGTCCAGCGGGTAGTGGTCCAGCGCGTTCATGCGCTGCGCGATCAGGCCGCCGCCGATCATCTGCTCGGTGACCTTCTTCCAGCCGCCGTACTGATCGGCCGACATGTCGCGCACGAGATGGAATACCTTCATGCGCGCTTCGCCGGTGACGCCGTCCATCGTGCGCAGGTACTTCTCCATGTACCGGTGGGTCGCCTGGTTGTCGTAGTCGGCCGCGCTCGGCACGGTCAGCACCAGGCCGCCGCAGATGTCGTGCAGGTAGCTCAGCATGTCGTTGTAGCGTTCGCCGCCGTACGCCTTGGTCGCATACACGGCGGACTCGTCCGGCCGCACGGTGCCCGCCGGCGTGGTCCGCGCCTTCGCCAGCGCGTGCTGCCAGCCGGCGCGGCACATCGACGCCCAGACCGCGATCATCGACAGCTTGTTGCGGATGTGCTCGAGCTTCTCGACGCCGTTCATCTCCGCGATCGTCTGCGCGAGCCCGAGCACCAGCTCCGCGCGGTCCGCCATCTCGGCCGCTGACCGCGCCCGTTCCCAGACCCCGAGCGTGTCGACCAGCCGCCCGGCGAATGCGGTCTCCCCGTTCAGGAACACCCGCTCCGTCGGCACGAACACGTCTTCGAACAGCAGATAGCAGTCCGGCACGCTGAACTCGCGGCTGATCGGGTAGTGGCGATCGTCTTCGGCGCGCGGTGCGGTGGTGATGTTGACGATCTTGAGCCCCGACGCGTTGGGCGGCACCGCACAGGCGATCGCCTCGTCCGGGTGCTTCGCGGCGATCGCACCCGCCGGCACCACCAGCAGCTCGTGCACCACCGAAGCGCCGAGCACGTGCCGTTTGGCGCCGCGCAGCACCACGCCGTCCGGGCGCTGCTCGACCACCCGGACCCGGCCCGCCTCCCCGACGCCGCCGTCCTCGGCCGCCGACGCGATCCGCAGATCACCGGCCGTGCAGCGATCCAGGAACGCCTCGAGGCGCTGCGCGTACTCGGCCCGCACCGTGTGCAGCTCCGGCAGGATCTCGCGCAGCGAAACGCAGCCGGCGGTCGTCGCCGCGGTGAAATCGGCGCTGATCAGAAAGCCCATCTGCTCTTCGAGCTCGGCCGCCGTGCGCGGCAGCAGGTACATCGGGTTACGCGCGTCGGGCGCCTCGGAATGAAATCGGTCGTAGGTGCCGGCCACCCAGTCCACCGACACCGCGAGCAGCCGGTGCCGGGTCACGTCGTCCACCCGCTTCCCGTCGATGTAGGCGGCCCGGCCGTCGCGGATCGACTCGCGGTACTGCTCTCCCGTCAGCATCGTCATGATCGGCTCCTCGCGCTACAGCGGCTTCCAGTTCTCTTCACCCGACTTGCGGAACTCGCCGATACCGACCGCGCGCCGGGCCAGCGCCTTCGCCCGCTCCAGATCGTACTGACGCATCGTGACGATGCGCTGCGCGTGCTGGCCGCCGCCGGCGAGCTGGCCGGTCACGAACGCCCAGCCGCCGTACGCATCGGCCGTGGTGTCGCGCACGTAATGGAACAACCGCAGCCGGTCTTCCGCGGTGAAGCCGGGGGCCGCGAACGCCTCCTTCAGGCCGTCGTGCAGCTCGGGATGCTCGAAGTCGCCGACGGTAGGCGCGTTGACGAGCTGATCACCCGCGATGTCGTGCTGGATGTCGAGCAGTTTCGCGCGGAACTCCGATTTGAAGTACTTGAGCGCGCTGACGAACAGCGGCGACGGCAGCATGTTGCCGTCCTCGGTGCGGGTCGCGTTGACCATCGCCGCTTCGCCCGCCGCGCGGCACATCGTCGCGTAGACGACGAGCTGCGCGAGCTGATCCTTGATGCGCGGGTCGTCGGCCACGCCGTTCGCTTCGGCGAGCAGCGCCGCCATCCCGACCTCGCGGTCCGCGGCCGCGCCCGCATCGCCGAGGCCGGCCGCCCGTTCCCAGAGGCCGAGCGAGTGCGCGAGCGTCGCCGCGTGCTGCACCTCGCCGTCGAGGAACACGCGCTCGTACGGGACGAACACGTTGTCGAAGATCACGAAGCCTTCCGGGCAGTTGACCTTGCCGCTGACCGGATAGTGACGCACGTCTTCCGAGCGCGGCGCGTAGGTCATGTCGATGATCGACACGCCGCGCGCGTTCACCGGCACCGCGCAGGCGATCGCGTAGTCCTCCTCGCCCGGATACATCGCCTTGGTCGGCATGATCACCAGCTCGTGCTCGATCGACGCGGCACTGATGTGCATCTTCGCGCCGGTGATGAACACGCCTTCGGCATTGCGGTCGACCACGTGGACGTAGAAGTCCGGGTCCGACTGCTTGTTCGGCCGCTTCTTGCGATGCCCCTTCGCGTCGGTGATCACCTCCGCGCAGCGCAGATCGTTCTCGCGGCAGTAATCGACGTAGGCGTAGATCCGGTCGCGGTAGGCGGGATTGAGCTGGCCGAGCTTCGCCGCCGCGGAGGTCAGCGCGAGCAGGCTCACGCCGGTGGTGCCGAGGGTCATGTCGGTGATGCCCTTCGACAGCCGCTCGGCCCGGTCGCGGTACTCCTCGAGCGACTTCGGCACGAGGTAGATCGGATTGAACGCATCCGGGCCGGCGTCGTAGAAGCTGTCGTACACCCGCGCGGCCACGTCCACCGCGGTCTTCAACAGCGGGTGACTCGCGGGATCGGTCACCTGGTCGCCGTCGATGAACGTGAGGCGCCCATCCCGCAGCGACGCCTTGTACTGTTCTCCGGTCATCATGGGCATGGCAGTGCTCCCCTGTTCACGCGGTTGCCCGAAGGACGCGGCGCGTCGGCCGCGGGTTCTTTATAACGCGTTCGGAATAGCAGGGAAAAGGCTTTTCGGTGCGGGCACGGCGGAGCGGCTTCGCTTGTTGAACAATTTGGAATGCGTTATAAGAACTGCACCGCCTCGAAGCCGTCAGGGGAGCGTGGGCTCATGGCAGACGATTACGTGCTGGAGATTCCGGAGCAGATCGACATCGAGGTCTCTCCGAAGCGCACGCCCCAGGCGGCGCGTGGGCTCTGGCCTCCGGGCACGGTGATCGTTTCCGCCGACAGCCACCTGATCGAGCAGGACTACTGGATCGACGGCTTTCCGGAGCACAAGAAGGATCAGGCGCCGCGCATGCGCTTCGTCGACGGCGGCTTCGACCTCTCGATCGGCGGGAAGTCCATGACCCCGCCGGAGCTCGCTCGCCACCTGTGCGCGTCGATGGAGTGCACGCCGGGACTGAACGACATTCCGGCGCGGCTCAGAGACCTCGACATCGAAGGCGTGGAGAAGGAGCTGATCTTTCCGCAGCGCCTGTTCGGCCTGTTCATGTTCGGCGAGATGCAGAACCGCGAGGAGGTATTCGGGCTCTACAACGAGGCGATCGCCCGCCGCTGCGCCGAGGCACCGGGACGCCTCTATCCGGTGATGGTGCCGAACTACTGGGACATGACCAACGCCGCGAGCTCGGTCGCCACCTGCAAGGCGCTCGGCGCGCGGGCACTGATGGTGCCGCTGAAGCCGGGCCGCGACGTCGACGGCAAGCACATCAACTACAACGACCCGAAGCTGGATCCGCTCTACCGCGCGATCGCCGACAGCGGCATTCCGCTCGTCTTCCACATCGGCGAAGCGATCCCGTCGGCGATGCCGGGCGCGGCCGGCATTTCGGTGGTGACGCAGATGCAGGGCTTCCGGCTGCAGTGGTCGGCGCTCACGTTCGGCGGCGTGTTCGACCGGTTCCCGACGCTGAAGGTGGTGTTCGTCGAAGGCGGGCTCGCCTGGGTCGCGAGCATGCTGCACGATGCGGACATGGTCGCGACCCACTTCCGCGGCAGCATCCACCCGAAACTCGCCCATCCCCCGAGCTGGTACTGGCGCAACCACTGCTACGCAACGTTCATGACCGACCCGGTCGGGCTGTCGCTGCTCGATCGCATCGGCCCCGAGACCTGCATGTGGTCCTCGGACTACCCGCACCAGGAGAGCACGTTCGGCTACACCCGCAGCTCGATCCAGGCGGTGTTCGATGCGACCAGCGTCGAGAACGCGCAGCGGATCGTCGGCAAGACGGCGCTCGAGCTGTTCGACATGACCTGAGCGCGAGGCGTCGCACGCCCTGCGCAGCGGCGCCGCCGCTGTGAGAGACTGTGGCTCTTCCCCGCAGGAGCAGAACGATGCGCGAGCGTGACGTGGAGAAGCAGTATTCGGATGCCGAGAACATCCGCAAGCTCGAGCGGCTGCTCGAGTGCATGAAGGCCGGTAAGCCGTTCGCGATCCAGGTGGCCGGCAAACGAATCTACGTTCCGGTGACGGCCCGCTTCACGGTCGAGCACGAGATCGACGGCTCCGACGAGGAGCTCGAGTTCCAGTTCCGTTGGTCACGCGAGTAGCCATCCCGCGCCCGGGCGTTGCCCGGGCCCGCCGCCGGGCCTAAGCTCGGTCACGATGGCCGTGCTGCCGAAAACGTCGCTCGCGATGGTGCAGACCGGGGTGCGCACCCTGGAGCCCCGGGAGCTGCCGATTCCCGACATCGACGACGACTCCGCGATCCTGCGCCTCGAAGCGTGCGGCATCTGCGGCAGCGATTACGAGCAATTCGAGGGGATGCTGCGCACGCCGATGCCGGTGGTTCCGGGGCACGAGCCGCTCGGCGTGATCGCGCGGATCGGTGACCGCGCGGCCCGGCGCTGGGGCGTCGACGAAGGCGATCGGGTGGCCGTCGAGACGATGATCTCCTGCCGGCACTGCGATCCGTGCCTGGCCGGCCGCTACCATCTCTGCGACCGGCGGCGCATCTACTCCTACGTGCCGCTCTCCGAGCCGCCGGGGCTGTGGGGCGGCTACTCGCAATTCATGTACCTGCACCCGCACTCGATCGTGCACCGCATCGATCCCGCGCTGCCGGCCGAGATCGCGGTGATGTTCAACCCCCTCGGCGCGGGCTTCCGCTGGGCGGTGGAGCTGCCGAATACCCGCCCGGGTGACTCGGTCGCGATCCTCGGCCCCGGGCAGCGCGGGCTCGCCAGCGTGCTCGCCTGCCGGGCGGCCGGCGCCGGCACGGTGATCGTCACCGGGCTCGCGGCAGACGCGCGCAAGCTCACCCTCGCGCGCACGTTCGGCGCCGATCACACCATCGACGTGGAGCACGAAGACACCGTGCGGCGCGTGAAGGAGCTGACCGACGGCCGCGGCGTCGACGTCGTTGTCGACGTGAGCGCGTACGCAACCCGTCCGGTGACCGACGCGTTGTCGATCGTGCGCCCCGGCGGTACCGTGGTGCTGGCCGGCGTGAAGGGCTTCAAGGCGGTGCCGGACTTCGTGTCCGACCTGATCGTGATGAAGGAGATCAACGTCCGCGGTGCGATCGGCGTCACGTCGAGCGGTTACCGCAACGCGATCCGGCTGATCGAGTCGGGCCGCGCACCGCTCGCGGCGATGCACACCCACGACTTCGCGCTCGAGGACGCGGCGCTCGCGATCCGCACGCTGGCCCGCGAGATACCGGGTGAGGAGTCCATCCACAGTTGCCTGATCCCGCCGCACTGAAGCCGGCGGCGCACGGGCGCGCCACGAAACCGTCAGGAGCCGAGTCATGGCCGAAACCCGCGAGATCCCGTTCGACGCCGAGATCGCCCGCCGCTTCCTCGGGCCGCCGAAGGGCGGCGGCGGGCTGCCCGAGTACCTCGGCTTCGAGCTGGTGGATGCCGGCCCCGGCTGGCTGCTCGGCCGGATGGCGGTGCGCACGGACCTGCTGACGCCGTTCGGCAACCTGCACGGCGGCGTGCTGTCCGCGTTCTGCGATCACATGCTCGGCTGCGTGTGCTATCCCGCGATGCGCAAGGGTCAGTGGGCGGCCACCACCGAATTCAAGATCAACCTGACCGCGCCGGTCACGACGGGCACGCTGGAGGCACGCGCGGAGATCATCAACCTGACCCGGACCCAGGCCGTGGTGCGCATCGACGTCCGCAACGAGGGCCGCCTCGCCGCGGTCGCGCAGGGCACCGTCACGATCCGCGATCCGCGGTAAGGCATTCCGCTGTGGGAGCGGCCTCCGGCCGCGAACTGCTCCGGCATTCGCGGCCGGAGGCCGCTC
>DASVDC010000114.1:0-17806 GCA_036381275.1 Pseudomonadales bacterium
GCACGCTTCCCCTGCGCCTCGATCAGAAAGTGCAGGTGGTTGTGCTGGATCGAGTAGTGCACCCGAAAGCCCGGACGCTCGGCGCACTGGGCGAGACTTTGCCGGAACGCCGAGACGAAGCGCTTCCTGCGCAGGTTCGGCAAGCCCCGCTGCAGGCGCACGGTGACGTGGACGGGGCAGTGGCCGGGGATGTTCTCGCGGCGTCGGTGCAGCACGCGCGCGTTGGGCCGCGCCTTCCGGCCCGCCCCGGGCCGCCACCCGCCCCGACCCGACGGGATCAGCACCAGCTCGGTCTGCTTCGGTCGCCGTCTGCACGCCTTTGTCATGCGCCCAGATTAGGGCGCTGTTCATCGCGGCGATGCCGGCGATGGCTGAAGGTGCGGTAAGAAGTCGCTGACGTCTTTGTGCAGCTGCGCGTGCCTCTGCCTGCCGCCGGATCCTTCGAACCATTGCGGCCGGTATCCGTGGACGTCGCTCCCCTCGGAACGGAACATGGCCCGAATCAAATTGCAGCTCGCCTCCCGAACGAAATCGCGAACATCGCCCGAATCGAATTCGCGCATCGCCTGAATCGAGTTCGCGACATCGCCCGAAACGAAGCCGCGATGGTCGAGGCAGCGCCGGATCTCGATCGCGCCCCGGGCTTCATCGATTGATTCGGGCCATGTTCCCTCCCGATGCGGGCGCGGTGGATGGCGCCGAGGCGGATGGCGCCGTGCGAGATCACTCACGCGCACCGCCGCTGCACGGCGGCGCTGCGGCGGACGTCGACCACCCGCTCCCAGGCTTTGATTCGGGCGATGTTGCGGATCGTACGCGCGGGAGAACGCGCCGAATCATCGCCAGCCCAGCACGCTGCCGCGCGGTTTCTTACCAGTTGGATACAGAGCGCTGGTGGACTCGAGCCGCCCGTGCTCGAAGCAGGCTTTGCTAGGCAACCGATTCATGTCCAGGGCATCGGCATCTCCTCCGCCGATGCCCCGGGCGTAATCCGTGTGGCCGGTCCAGGTGTTAGCTGTGTGGCCGGTTCGTACCGGGCGCGAATCCCGATTCGATGATTCGCGGCCGGAGGCCGCTCCCACAGGTCGAGGCCGCTCCCACAGGTCGAGGCCGCTCCCACAGGTCGAGGCCGCGGCCACAGATCGAGGCCGCGGCCACAGATCAGCGGCGTTGGATCGAGGCGAGCTGCTCCTGCAGCGTGCGCAGCGCGGCCTGCGCTGCCTGCTGTTTCTGCCGTTCCTTCTCCACCACCTGGGCTGGCGCCTTCGCGACGAAGTCGGCATTGGCCAGCTTGCCGGCGATGCGCTGCACTTCCTGCTCGCGCCGCTGGATCTCCTTCTCGAGCCGGCTGCGTTCCGCATCGAGATCGATCAGGCCGGCGAGCGGCACCATCACCTTGAGATTGCCGACCAGCGCCAGCGCGTTCGGCGGCGGCTCGGCGTCGTCGTCGAGCCAGTCGACCCGTTCGATGGTCGCGAGGCGCTTGAAGAGCTCCTCGGTGGCGGCGGCGAGCTCGCGGTCGCGCGCGCTGCCGCCCTGGAACAGCACGTCCACCGTCTGCTTCGGACGGATGTCCGCTTCGCCGCGGATGTTGCGCACGCCGAGCACCACCCCCTTCAGCCAGTCGATGGACGCGTCGGCTTCCGGATCCGCGGTGAACTCGGCCGGATCGGGGTACGGCTGGAGCATGATGGTCGGGTGGCGGTTGCCGAGCAGCGGCGCCACCTCGCGCCAGATCGTCTCGGTGATGAACGGGATCACCGGGTGCGCGGCGCGCAGCAGCGTCTCCAGCACGCCGAGCAGCGTACGCCGGGTGCCGCGCAGCACCGCCGCGGGGGTGTCCGGGTTCCACAGGAGCGGCTTGGTCAGCTCCAGGTACCAGTCACAGTACTCGTGCCAGACGAAGTCGTAGACGGTCTGCGCGTACAGATCGAAGCGGTAGGTGTCGATCGCGCGCCGTGAGTCCGCGAGCAGGTGGTGGGTGCGCGAGCGGATCCAACGGTCGGCGAGCGTGAGCTCGGCGTCGCCTTCGATCTCCTTGTCGCGGCAGTTCATCAGCACGAACCGCGCCGCGTTCCACAGCTTGTTGCAGAAGTTGCGGTAGCCCTCGATGCGGTTCAGGTCGAAGCGGATGTCGCGGCCGCTGGTGGCGAGCGCGCAGAACGTGAAGCGCAGCGCGTCCGTGCCGTAGGACGGGATCCCGTTCGGGAACTCCTTGCGCGTCTGCTTCTCGATGCGCGGCGCCATCTGCGGCTGCGTGAGGTTCTCGGTGCGCTTCTTCACCAGATCCTCGAGCGAGATGCCGTCGATCAGGTCGAGCGGATCGAGCCCGTTGCCCTTGGTCTTCGACATCTTCTGGCCTTCCGCATCGCGCACCAGGCCATGGATGTAGACCTTCCGGAACGGCACCTCGCCGACGAACTTCAGCGTCATCATGATCATCCGGGCGACCCAGAAGAAGATGATGTCGTGCCCGGTGACCAGCACGTCGGTCGGGTGGTAGCGGGCGAGCTCGTCGGTCTGCTCCGGCCAGCCGAGCGTCGCGAACGACCAGAGCGCCGACGAGAACCAGGTTTCCAGCACGTCCGGGTCCTGGGTGAGCGGGACGTCGTCGCCGAGCCCCGCCTTCTCGCGCGCCTCCGCTTCGCTGCGTCCGACGTAGATGTTGCCGCTCGCGTCGTACCAGGCCGGGATGCGGTGCCCCCACCACTGCTGGCGCGAGATGCACCAGTCCTGGATGTTGCGCATCCAGGCGAAGTACAGGTTCTCGTACTGCTTCGGTACGAACTCGATGTCGCCGTTCTCGACCGCCCGGATGGCGGGCTCGGCGAGCGGCTTGATTTTCACGAACCACTGGTCGGTCAGGTACGGCTCGATCACCGCGCCGGAACGGTCGCCTCGCGGCACCATCAGCTTGTGATCCTCGACCTTGTCGAGCAGGCCCTGCGCGTCGAGATCCGCGACGATGCGCTTGCGTGCCTCGTAGCGGTCGAGGCCGCGATACGCCTCCGGCGCGTTCGCGTTGATGGTCGCGTCCTCGGCGAGCACGTTCACCAGCGGCAGCCCGTGACGGGCGCCGACCGCGTTGTCGTTGAAGTCGTGCGCCGGCGTGATCTTCACGCAGCCGGTGCCGAACGCGGGGTCGACGTACTCGTCGGCGATGATCGGGATTTCCCGGCCGACCAGCGGCAGTCGCACACGCCGGCCTACGAGGTTGCGGTAGCGCTCGTCGTCGGGATGCACGGCCACCGCAGTGTCGCCGAGCATCGTCTCGGGCCGGGTGGTCGCGACCACCAGGTAGTCCTTGCCGTCGGCGGTGGTGGCGCCGTCGAGGAGCGGATACCGGAAGTGCCAGAGCTGGCCCTGCTCTTCGGTGTTGTCCACCTCGAGATCCGAGATCGCCGTCTTCAGCTCCGGGTCCCAGTTGACCAGGCGCTGACCGCGGTAGATGAGCCCGTCTTCGTACAGGCGCACGAAGACTTCCAGCACCGCCTTCGCGTAGCCCTCGTCCATGGTGAAGCGCTCGCGGCTCCAGTCGAGCGACGAGCCCATGCGCCGGAGCTGGTTCGAGATGTTGTTGCCCGACTGCTCCTTCCAGGCCCAGACCCGCTCGAGGAACGCCTCGCGGCCGATCTCGGCGCGCGTCTTGCCCTCGGCGTTGAGCTGCCGCTCCACCAGCATCTGCGTCGAGATCCCGGCGTGATCGGTGCCCATCTGCCAGAGCGTGCAGTCGCCGAGCATCCGGTGGTAACGGATCAGCGCGTCCATCAGCGTGTGCTGGAACGCGTGCCCCATGTGCAGGCTGCCGGTCACGTTCGGCGGCGGAATCACGATGCAGTACGGACGGCCGTTGCCGGACGGAGCGAAGTAGCCGGCCTTCTCCCACTCCTCGTACAACCGCTGCTCGATGCGGTGGGGGTCGAAACTATGCTCCATCCGTATCCTCGTCTTTCGCGTCTCGGCCGAACTGTTCGGCGATGGTACTTCGGATCTGCTCGCTGACCGCCGCGAGCAGCGTCTGGCGCAGCTCGTCGACGCGCTCGCGCACGACGGCCTGCAGCCACTCCTGCACGGTGCTGTCGATGCGCGCGCGCAGTGCCTGATTCAATTCGTCGGTGTGGCGCGGCGTCCACTCGGCCTGGTGGCGCTCGATCGCCGCGCGGGCCTCGTCGAGCAGCTCTCGCGCCGACTCTCGCCATTCGTCCGACAGCAGCGCCTTGAACAGGTCGTCGTTCAACCCCGAGGAGGGGTCGCCCGTCTCGCTGAAGTCGCCCTCGCCGGCGAGGAACGTCTCGTTCACGCTGACGCCGCCGTGCACCACGTCCTCGAGCAGCGGGACGTCGTCGTCCGCGTCGTCGTCGAGCAGCGAGCGGATCGACTCCAGGTCGCCGAGCAGATCACTCGGAGTGCGCTCGCCCTTGGTCTTGGAGTCGCTGCGGTCGTCGCTCACGCCGCCTCCCAGTCGTCGAGCCGGTGGTCGAACAGCGGAAAGCCCCGGTCGCGGTAGAACCGGTAGCGCTCACGGCCGACCGCGCGATTCGCTTCGACGATCACCTCGGCGACTCGGGGGAAGCGTCCGAAGAAGGTCGGAATCTCCGACGCGAGGTTGATCAGCACACCGTCCGGGTCCATCGGCACGTCCCAGCCGAGCAGCACCGGCGCGCCGTGCCGCGCGGCGCCGTCCGCCGCCTGCACGGCATGGGGCAGGAAGCGGTGCTCCGGGTAGTTCCACATCAGCTCGTCGAGCTCGGCGGCCGCTTCCGGTCCGTCCACGTGTACGTGCACCGTCTGACCGCCCGCCAGCGCCTTGGCCGCCAGCCGGCAGGCGAAGCGGTGGGCGGCCGCCAGATCGACGTCCTGCAGGATGTAGAAGTCGACCCGCGTCACCCGCACTCCTGGATCAGGTAACGGAACAGGAGGCCCACCGGCCGCCCGGTAGCGCCCTTGGCGCTGCCGCCCTGGAACGCGCTGCCGGCGACGTCGAGGTGCGCCCAGCGGTAGTTGCCGGTGAAGCGCGACAGGAAGCAGGCGGCCACGATCGAGCCCGCGCCCGGCGAGCCGATGTTCGGGATGTCGGCGAAGTTGCTCTTCAGCATGTCCTGGTACTCGTCCCAGAGCGGCATCCGCCAGGCACGATCGCCGCTCCACTCGCCGGCCGCGAGGAGCGCGTCCGCCAGCTCGTCGTCGCCGGTGAACAGCCCCGAGGCGTGCGAGCCGAGCGCCATGATCATCGCGCCGGTCAGCGTGGCCACGTCGACCACCACCCGGGGCTTGAAGCGCTCCACGTAGGTGAGCGCATCGCACAGCACCAGCCGCCCCTCGGCGTCGGTGTTCAGGATCTCCACGGTCTTGCCGGACAGCGTACGCACGATGTCGCCCGGGCGGGTCGCGGTGCCGCTCGGCATGTTCTCCGCGGCGGCCACCACCGAGATCAGGTTGATCGGCAGCTTCGCCTCGGCGGCCGCGCGCAGCGTGCCGAGCACCGCGGCGGCACCGCACATGTCGAAGCGCATCTCGTCCATGTTCTGTGCCGGCTTCAGGCTGATGCCGCCGGTGTCGAACGTGATGCCCTTGCCGACCAGCACCACCGGCGCGTCCTTCGCCTTGCCGCCCCGGTACTCCACGACGATGAGCCGGCCCGGCGTCGCGCTGCCCTGGGTGACCGCGATGAAGGCGCCCATCCCGAGCTCCCGCATGCGCCGCTCGTCGAGCGACGAGACCTTCACGTTGTCGAGACGGCCGAGCTTGCGCGCCTCGCGCAGCAGGTAGGTCGGATTGCAGACGTTCGGCGGCTGATGGGCGAGGTCGCGCGCGAAGTCGAGCCCCGCCTGCAGCGCGCTCGCTTCCCGCACCGCGCGCTGCGCGTAGCGGCGGGAGTCGGCATCCGCCAGGAGCTGCACCGCGCGCACGGTCAGGCGCGGCTCGTTGTTGCCGGTCTTGTACTGGTCGAACTGATACAGCGCGTTCGCGAGCGCCCAGAGACCGGCGCTGTAGCGCCAGTACACGTCCCGGGCCGGCACCCGCGTGCTGCCGAGGGCCCAGACCGCGCTCTCCACCTTCAGCGGCCGCAGCGCCCTGGCCGCGGCGTCGACCATCTTGCGGTAATCGGCCGGCGTCACGTCGCCGCCGGCGCCGCCGGCGACCAGCAGGCGCTTCACGGGCGCGTTCGGCGGCAGGGTCACGAGCTGGGTGCGCCCGGGCTTGTCGGTGAAGTCCTGCACCGCGGCGTCGAACAGCGGACCGTGTCCGTGGTGGGCCGCGACCTCCCGGGCCTGCTCGAGCCCGGCGATCAGACAAGGGGTCGCCAGCTCCGCCGCGGAGCCGGTTCGGGTGGAGTACTTCATGAGCCCTCGTGCGCGTAACGTCGCGGCGATTCTAATGAAATGCGGCTGGTACCGCAGCCGGGCGACCGTTGGTGAGGGAGCGGCGGCTACCCGCCCAGCTCCGGCCGCGAACGAATGCGCTGCGGGAGCGGTCTCCAGACCGCGATTCGCGGCCGAAGGCCGCTCCCACGGCTAGCGGACGAGCACGACCTGGCTGTCGGAGGCGATGTCGGACCAGCTCCGCCGGGCCGGATCGATCAGGATCCACAGATACCCGAGCCCGAAGCAGGCGAGGCCGAACAGCGCGCCGAGGAAGCGACGGGTGGCCTGCCCGAGGGTGAACGGTCGGCCGCCGTTGTGGATCTGAAGGCGCCAGGCCAGCATGCCGAGGGTCTGGCCGCGGCGGATCCAGAACCAGGCGAAGAAGCCGTACAGCTCGAGGAACAGCAACGCCCGCACGGCCGGGCCGGACACCGCGTCGTTGGCCACCATCACCAGCGGAAACAGCGTGAACATCCAGACGGCCACGATCAGCAGGCCGTCGTAGATCATCGCCCCGACCCGGCGCAGCAGCCCGGCCGGTTCCACTAGAAGAAGGCGCGGTTGTCGGTCACCCGGACCGGCTTGCCGCAGAACTCCTCGCGGGTCATCGCATCGAGCGTCGCGGGGTCGTCGCAGAGCGCCCACGCGCGCTTCTCGTCCGGCGTCCGGCAGACCACGATGCCGTTGGCCGGCCCCTCGGCGCCGTACATCACCGTATAGCTCTCCACCGTCGCAGCGCCGCTGAAGTCCACGACCACGTCGCGGCTCGGCGTCGCGTCCACGGCGGGCTGCAGGTCCTCGTGGCGGAACGGCTGCCGCGGCGGCATCGCCGAGTAGACGCCGAACGCGTGCTTGGTGAGGTAGCCGCCGTTGGCGGTGATCAGGCCGCGCGCTTCGCGCTGCTCGCGCAGCAGCTCGACCATCCGGGCGATGGAGTGCATCACGTAGTTGTTCAGCGGCCCGCCGGAGAACGTGAGCCCGCCGGTGACGGTCAGCGGCCGGTTCGTGTCGAGGCCGAGCTCCGCGGCGGCCACCTGCACGGCCACCGGGAAGCAGCTGTACACGTCCACCAGGTCGAGCTCGGCGACGCTCACGCCAGCGAGCTCGAGCGCCCGCCGCCCGGCCATGCGGATCGCCGGCGAGCTGTAGAGGTTGTCGCGGTTCGACACGTACCAGTGGTCGTGCGCGTCGGTGCCCGCCCAGGGATAGATCCACTTGTCTTCCGCGACGCCGAGCGCGCGCGCCTTGTCGGTGGAACAGAGGATCAGCGCCGCGGCCTGATCGACGTTGTTGTTCGAGTTCATCAGCTTCGGGTACGGGAACGACACCGGCCGGTTCTGGGGCGATATCGTGCGGATCTCCTCGGCGCTGCGCGGCTCGCGCAGCCACGCGTGCGGGTTCTGCGACGCCACCCGGCTGAAGCCGGCCCACAGCTCCGAGATGCGGACCAGATGCGCCTCGATGGATTCGCCGCGCTGGTGGCGCAGCGCGTTCTCGAACAGCGGATAGAGCTGGATCGGGGCGCCGATGCGCAGCTTCTTCTCGGCAGGATGGCGCATGTCCTTGTCCTCGCCGAACATCCGGTCGGGCGTGCCGGGCAGCGGCTGCCACGTGAGCTCGATGCCGGCGCGGCGCGCCTTGGCCTGGCTGTTACCGCATTCGGCGCCGGTGATGACCACCAGCTGCTGCGCCCCGCGCTGGATGTCGAGCGCGGTCTGGTTCACCACCGTCTGCACGAAATTGCCGCCGTACTGGCTCATCGCCGTCTCGGCCCCGGGGCAGCCGACCGCCTCGGCCACCGCCTTGGCCGGGTTGCCGTACGGCCAGATCCCGCGGATCACCCGCACGGAGCCGACATCGGCGAG
This sequence comes from Pseudomonadales bacterium, assembly GCA_036381275.1. GTDB lineage: Bacteria > Pseudomonadota > Gammaproteobacteria > Pseudomonadales > Azotimanducaceae > UBA7803. The sequence goes on from DASVDC010000114.1 coordinate 8,231, forward strand.
CAGGCCGGGGGCGCCGGTGTCCTCTGCGGCGCTGCGAACCGCATCGATCATCAGTTCGAACGGCTCCTTGCCGGCGGTCGGGTCATCGATGCGCTGGTTGAGCTGGGCGACGCCGACGAGTACGGGTGTCTGATTCATGGGCGGTCTTTCGCTTTCTGCACTGCGGGTGGGGCGCATGATAGCGAAAAAGCCCGGGGGACTGACCGTCTCCTGAGGGAACGGTCTCCGGCGATACGAACCGGCCGCAGGGCCGACAGACTGAGCCGGCGACGTCGCCTCAGCGGCCGGGGATCGGTTCGCGGCGCCGGTGCGGCACCCGCGCCCGGGCGAGGCTTCCGACCGGCGCCGGGCCGCCGGCCGCCGCGGCCCGAAGCACCAGCACCATTTCGGTCAGAAACCGTTGCGGCCGGCCCTGCGGCCCTCGCTCCCCTGGGAGCGCAACATGGCCCGAATCGAATCGCCACCCCGCCTCAATCGAATCGCAACCCCGCTTAAACCGAATCGCGCGAACATCGCCCGAATCGAATTCGCGACATGGCCCGAATCAACGCGGCGGTGTTCGAGCTGCCGCGCCGGATCTGGATCACCCGGGCCTGTAGATTGATTCGGGCCATGTTCCATTCCGATGCGTTCCATCCCGATGCCTGCCATCCCGATGCGGGCCGAGGCGGATGGGTGCCGTGCGCGATGGGGCCGTGCGCGATGGGGCCGTGCGCGATGGGGCCGTACGAGATCACCGATGCGCAGCGCGCAGGCCGGCGCTGCGGCCGACGTCGACACCCGTTCCGAGGCGTTGATTGGGGCGATGTTGCGGACGGTAGTCGCAACAAAACGCGCCGATGGATCGCCAGCTCAGCGCCCGCCGAGCCCTTTCTTCACCACTTGGAACCGAGCGGCCACTCGGAACAGAGCGCCGGCGGACTCGAGCCGTCCGTCGTCGAGTCCGGCCTTCATGGGACGCGCTGCAGGTTTCAATGAGTTACGATGGTTGTAACGATTTCCACCATTCCGTGCCTGGATCACGTTTCTCGATCGACGGATCGGGAAAGCTGGTCCGGTCGAGAACGAGCGTAGCGAGCATCGTGCAGGCCTTCTACCTGGCGAGACAGCCCATCTACGACAGCCGGCTGCGGGTGGCCGGCTACGAGCTGCTGTTCCGCGGGGGTCCGGCCGAGTTCGCCCAGATCACCGACGGCGACCGCGCCACCTCCGAGGTCATCACCAGCAGCGTCGTGGACATCGGCCTGGACAACCTGGTGGGCAGCCATCCCGCGTTCATCAACGCGACCACCGGCTTCCTGAACGGCGACCTGCCGCTGCCGGAACAGAAGGGCCGGATCGTGCTCGAGGTGCTCGAAACGGTCGATCTGAGAAACGAGGCGCTGGTGGCGCACCTGCGGGGTCTGTCCGCCGACGGCTACCAGCTCGCGCTCGACGACTTCGTCTATCGGCCGGGCTGCGAGCGGCTGCTCGAGGTCGTCGACTTCGTCAAGCTCGACGTGCAGGCCCTTTCCCCGGAGCAGCTCGCCGAGCACGTGGAACGGCTGCGCGGCTACGGCGCCCGGCTGATCGCGGAGAAGGTGGAGGACCATGCGACGCTCTCCGCCTGCCGCGAGCTCGGCTTCGACATGTACCAGGGCTTCTTCTTCTGCCGGCCGCGCCTGGTGAGCGGCCGGCGGCCGCAGGCGAACCGGCTCGCGGTGATGCAGCTTCTCTCGAAGCTGCAGGATCCGAACGTCGGCATGGACGAGCTCGAGCGGTTGGTCACGGCGGATCCCGCGCTGTCGTACCGGCTGCTCAAGTACATCAATTCGGCCTACTGCGCGCTGCGGGTCAAGGTGACCTCGATCCGTCAGGCGTTGATCATGGTGGGTACGAGCCTGGTGCGGAGCTGGGCGACGCTGCTGGTCATGTCGCGGCTGACCGACGACAAACCCGTGGAGCTGATCACCACGGCGCTGATCCGGGCGCGCATGTGCGAGCTGCTCGGCGAGGACGACGTCGAACACGACGGCAGCCAGTACTTCACGGTGGGTCTGCTTTCGGTGCTCGATGCGCTGCTCGACGTCGACATGGGCCACGTGGTCGCCGAGCTGCCGTTCGACGACGACGTCTGCGCGGCGCTGCGCGATCGGAGCGGGCCGCTCGGTGCGGCGCTCGCGCGGACGATCGGCTACGAGCAGGGCGCGCCGTCGGCGGACCTCGGCGATGCCCGGCTCGCGAAAGTCTACGTGCAGGCGCTCGGCTGGGCGCTCGAGACCCAGCAGGCGCTGAACGCCTGAGCGGCCGCCGCCTGCCTCACCAGACGAACCCGACGACGAGATAGCCGACGAGCGACAGCGCCGCGGCGAGCAGCGCGTAGGGCAACTGCGTGCGCACGTGATCGATGTGATCGGTGGCCGCCGCCATCGATGCCACCACGGTGGTATCGCTGATCGGCGAAGCGTGGTCGCCGAAGACGGCGCCGGAGAGCAGCGCGCCGAGCAGCACCGCGGGCGCGACGTCGAGCGTCAGCGCGATCGGAATCGCGATCGGGATCATGATCGCGAAGGTCGCCCAGCTCGAGCCGATTGCGAACGCGATCGCGCAGGAGACGACGAACACGAGCGCCGGCAGCAGCACCACCGGCACGTTGCGGCTCACGAGCCCCGAGACGAATTCGCCGGTGCCGAGGTCGGTGGTCACGTCGCCGAGGGCGAGCGCGAGCAGCAGGATCACCGCCACCGGCAGCAGCCCGCCGGCGCCGCGCAGCGAGACCTGCATCAGCTCGTCGACCCGGCGCCGCTGCCGGATCAGCGCCATCGCCCAGAGCGCCGCGAGGCCGGCGAGCACGGCCCACAGCACCGCGGTGGATCCGGAACCCGCGGCCGGATTGCCGTCGCCGGTGACGTACAGCCCCGCGGGCACCGCGGCCACCATCACCGCGATCGGGACCAGCATGAACGCGGGCCCCGGCGCGGACGCGTCGGCGGGCGCTTCCGTGGCCGTGCCGAGCAGCGACGGGTCGACCATCGGCGATGCGTTCGGCCAGAGCAGCAGGCCGCCCCGGGTTCGCTCCTCCGCCCGCGCCATCGGGCCGAAGTTCCAGCGCAGCGCAATCGCGGCGGCGGCGAGCCCGACCGCGAGGATCGAATAGAAGTTGAGCGGAATCGCCGCGACGAACGTACCGAGCGGATCGGTGAGCGCCGTGTTGCCGAGCAGCCCGAGATTGAACGCGCCCCACGCGTTCAGCGGGATCAGTATGCAGACCGGCGCGGACGTCGAGTCGATGAGGTAGGCGAGGCGCTCGCGCGACACCCGGAAGCGATCGAACAGCGGACGCGACACCGCGCCCGCGACCAGCAGCGTCAGGTTCGATTCGATGAACACGACGATGCCGATGACCCAACAGAGCCATTCGGCGCGCTGGCCGCTCGTCACCCAGCGGCGGCCTTCCAGCCACCGGACGAAGCCGCGCACGCCGCCGCTGTGTTCCATCAGCGCGATCAGCGCGCCGATGACCAGCGCGAACGCGATCACCCGCGCATCGCCCGGATCGCCGAGCACGTCGATCAGCCGATCGATCGTGGCCGCGAGTGAGGGCAGCGGGTTCCAGCCGCCGCCGAGCAGCCAGCAGCCGAGCCATATCCCGGCCGTCAGCGACAGCACCACCTGCCGGCTGACCAGGGCCAGCACGATCGCGAGCGCGGGGGGAAGGATCGACGGCCAGCCGGGTTCGGGCACGGTCAGTGAACCGCACCCGGGAACTCGATCGAGAACGTGCCGAGGTGCTCGATGGCGCCGCCGGCGATCTCGACCGGCTCGCGCGTCGGCCGACGGCGGCGTCCGTCGGCGTCGGTGCTCCGCTCGATCCACGCCTCCACCACCGCGCCGGTGGGGCGCACCAGGCAGACCAGCTCACCTTCGAGGATCATCTCCCCGAGCAGCTTCACGCGCCGCTCCTGGAGCTGCAACCGCTCGCCGTCCACGAAACGCCAGACGGTGTCCTCGCCGAACACGCGCTTCTCGACGTCGCGCGCGCTCACCTCGTTCGACCCCTGGAGCTTCCTGATTTCGGTGACCTCGCACGCTCCGTCGACGGAGTAGGTGAAGATCGAAGACGGCTCCGGCGGCGGAAACCTCGGCACCGGAGGCAGCTCCGGCGGCAGGCGCTCCGACTCGGCCGCTGCAGCGGCCGATGCCATGACCATCAGAACGAGCAGCACGATCATGGCCGCCAATGGTACTCGACGTCCGGGGCGTTTTCCGGCGGGGGACTCACGCCGAAGCGCACCGCGACGAAGCCGTGCCGTTCATAGAAGACGCGCGCCGCAGCGTTCTGCTGATGCGTGTGCAGCTCGAGCCCCAGCGGAGACAGACGCCTCGCGTGCTCGAGCAGCGCGCTGCCGACGCCGCGGCCCTGCTGCGGCGGATCGACGTACAGCCGATCGAGGTAGCTGCCGACGAGCGCGAGGTAGCCGACGATCGCCCCATCGCGCTCCGCAACGAACACGTCGCAGCGGCCGGCGATGTGCTCGCGGAACACCCGGCGGGCGAGCTCCGGGGTCAGCGCCTGCCAGTTCGGCAGGTACGGGTACGCGGCGCGGCCGGTGCGATACCAGAGGTCGGCGACGGCATCGATCTCCGTCGCCGCCAGGGATCTGATGATCGTCGCCGCTTCCACCTCGACTCGAGGGATCGGCTCGGGCGGCGGCCCCGCGGGGACGCCGCCGCCGATCCAGCTACTCGGCCGAAAGCCGCATCGTCCGCGCGAATACGTTCTGCATGAACGTGCCGGCGCGGGTATTGGTGGTGATGGAATTGACGGAGGCCTCGCCCCCGGCCTCCGGGGCGGGTTCCGGAACGGGGGTCGTCGCGACGCGACCGCTCATCACGTCGCCGATCCAGGTGGCGTAACTCGACACCCGGGTGTCACCGGACATCTCACCGTAGGAGCTGTCGAGCCCGCAGCTGAAGTCGGTGCCGTTGCTGACGCCCTCGCACAGGTGCGTGAATCCGAACGAGTGCACACCGGCGATCTTGCCGTCGATGAAGCCCGGGCCGCCCGAGTCGCCCGGCGCAATACCCACCTCGAGCTTGCCGAAGCCCTTGAAGTCCGGATAGCTGCCGTCCTTGAACGTCGTGCACTGGGCGTCCTGCGCGTGATCCGGGTTGTTCGGGTTTCCGGTCCGGCAGGCGAACTTGCTGGTGAACCACCACTCCATCGCGTTGTGCTTGCGTCCGCCGCTGTCGAAGTCGGAGAGGAGCTGATCGTCGATACCCGTGCCGAGCAACGGCTCGAGCACCTGCTCGTAGCGGTTCAGGCCCGTGCGCGCGTAGAAGAAGTCGGAATCGCCGGTGTCGCCCTTGTTGCCCTTGCCGGAGCGCCCGTGGCCGTAGTGGCGCACTTCCTTGCCGAACTCGTCGGTTCCGGTGTAGAGCGGGTAGATCTCCACGTCCGGCGGGAGGGGCGTCGCCAGTTCGATCACCGCGACGTCGCCGTGGGCGAACGCGCCGAGCAGCGGACTCAGCACGTCGTACAGCGGCTGAACCGCGAAGCCGGCCGCGGGGACGATCAGCGGTGACTCACGGCCGGCGCTCAGGACGAACAGGATGTCCAGCACAGCGTCGTCCGGGTTGCGCACGCAGTGTGCGGCCGTGAGGATGTGACGCTCGCTGATCGCGCTGGCGGTGCAGATGAATCCGCCCGGCGTCGTGCCGTAGAACTCGACGAAAATCGATCCGACGCCGGTACGCAGATTCTTGCCCGCGTTCGCATACAGCGGATCGAGCGGATCTCCGGGCGTGATCAGGTAGGGATTGGCTTCCACGCCCGCATTGCCGTGCGCGAGGGCACCGCCGGGCAGGCTGCCGATGGCTGCGGCGAGCAGCGTCGCCGCCAGGGTCTTGTTCAGAGGCATCGTCTGTACTCCCCTCGGATGTCGTTGTCGTGCGCAGCGGGGCGGGTCGATGGGGGCCCTCCCGGGGCACAGGGCCCACATTAAAGGCGCAGCAGCGGCGGCGGAAGACCGGTCGAGCGGCGGGCGCTGGTGCCCGGGGTCGGAGTCGAACCGACACTCTGTTGCCAGAACCAGATTTTGAGTCTGGCGCGTCTACCAATTTCGCCACCCGGGCGGGCAGCGCGATGGTACACAGCGGTCTCAGGCGATACCAGCACAGCGCTGGCCGGTGCTCCGGCGGGCAAGTACACTCGCGCCTCCTTGTTCATTGGTCGGTAAAGCCAATGCGTCTCGAGGACTTCTGCTACACGCTCCCGGAGGATCTGATCGCGCAGACGCCGGCAGCCCGTCGGGACGGCTCGCGCCTGCTGCACGTGCGCCGCGACGGGCTGGAGCACCGCCGCTTTCACGAGCTGCCCGACCTCTTGCGGTCCGGCGACCTGCTGGTTCTGAACGACACCCGGGTGATCAAGGCGCGCCTGCTCGGTGAGAAGGACAGCGGCGGCCGCGCGGAGATCCTGGTGGAGCGCATCGAGTCGGCCGACCGGGCGCTCTGTCAGGTGCGGGTCAGCAAGCCGCTCAAGCCTGGCCGCAGCGTGCGCGTGGGGCCGTACCGGCTCGAGGCGGTGGCGCGCTGCGGCGAGTTCTACCGGCTCGGCTTCTCCGCGCCGGTGGCCGAGGTGCTGGAGCGGGTCGGTCAGGTGCCGCTGCCGCCGTACATCGAGCGGCCGCCGGAGGGGGAGGACGCAGAACGTTACCAGACGATCTACGCCCGTGAGCCGGGTGCGGTCGCCGCGCCGACCGCGGGGCTGCACTTCACCGACGAGCTGCTCTCCGCGCTCGCGGCGCGGGGCGTCGAACGTACCCGGGTCACGCTGCACGTGGGCGCCGGAACCTTTCAGCCGGTGCGGGTGAGCGATCTGCGCGAGCACCGGATGCACCGGGAGCGCTACCGGGTGCCTCCCGAGGCCGCGGACGCCATTGCGGCGTGCCGTGCGCGCGGCGGCCGCGTGGTGGCGGTGGGTACCACCGTGGTGCGGACGCTGGAATCGGCGGTCGGCGAGGACGGCCGCGTTCGGACCGGCGAGGGCGAGACCGAGCTCTTCATCACCCCGGGCTTCCGCTTCCGGACCGTGGACGCGTTGCTCACCAATTTCCATCTGCCGCAATCGACCCTGCTGATGCTGGTGAGCGCGTTCGGCGGACACGAGCGGGTGATGGCCGCGTATCGGGTGGCGGTCGAGGCCGGGTACCGGTTCTTCAGCTACGGCGACGCGATGTTCCTCGAACCCGCCACGGCAACTCCGGGAGAGACTCGATGTTCGACGTGATCGCCACCGACGGCGCGGCCCGCCGCGGGCGCCTCGCCACTGCCCACGGCACGGTGGAGACGCCGGTGTTCATGCCCTGCGGCACCTACGGCACCGTGAAGGGCATGACGCCTGCGGCGCTGAAGCAGGCGGGTACGCAGATCGTGCTCGGCAACACGTTCCATCTGATGCTGCGGCCCGGTGACCGCGTGATCCACGACCTCGGCGGGCTGCACGCGTTCATGGGATGGGACCGGCCGATCCTCACCGACTCCGGGGGATTCCAGGTCTGGAGCCTCGGCGAGCTGCGCAAGATCACCGAAGAGGGCGTGGTGTTCCGGTCGCCGGTGAACGGCGACCGTGTCGAGCTGACCCCGGAGATCTCGATGCGCGTGCAGCGCAACCTCGACTCGGACATCGTGATGGTGTTCGACGAGTGCACGCCGCATCCGGCCACCGAGGCGGAAGCAGCGCGCTCGATGCGCCTGTCGCTGCGCTGGGCGGAGCGCTGCCGGCGCGCGTACGGCGACGGCGATCCGGGTCTGCTGTTCGGCATCGTGCAGGGCGGGATGTATCCGCACCTCCGTTCCGAGAGTCTCGACGGCCTGCTCGCGCTCGGCTTCGACGGCTACGCGATCGGCGGCCTGTCGGTCGGTGAGACCAAAGAGGAGATGGACGCGGTGCTGACGCGCCTGCTGCCGGAGATGCCGGCCGACCGGCCGCGCTATCTGATGGGCGTCGGCACGCCAGCCGACATCGTGCGCGGGATCGAGCTCGGCGTCGACATGTTCGACTGTGTGTTACCGACTCGCAACGGCCGTAACGGCCACGCATTCACGTCCCGCGGCACCGTGAAGATCCGCAACAGCCGGCACCGTCTGGCCGACGAGCCGCTGGACCCCGAGTGCGGCTGTTATACGTGCGCGAATTTCTCGCGCGCCTATCTGCACCACCTCGACCGGTGCGGCGAAATGTTGGGCGCAATCCTGCTGACGCACCACAACCTTGCCTACTATCACGCGCTGACCGCGCGTTTGCGCGCCTCCATTGAACAGGGTACATTTCGCAGCCTCATCGAATCCCTGCGAGACGGTTGGACTTCCCCAGATGAATCTGTTTGAGACGACGGCCCATGCCGCGGAGGGCGCGCCGCCGGCCGGTGAGCCGATCACGACCCTGATCTTCCTCGGTGGATTCATCCTGATCTTCTATTTCCTGCTGTGGCGGCCGCAGAGCAAGCGCCGCAAGGAGCATCAGGCGCTGATGGCCGGCTTGTCGAAGGGCGACGAGGTGGTCACCGCCGGCGGGCTGGTCGGCATCATCAACAAGGTGGAAGACGACTTCGTCAAGGTGCAGGTGGCCAACAACGTCGAGCTGCGCATCCAGAAATCGGCCGTCGGGGCTACCCTGCCCAAGGGGACCATCAAATCGCTGGATGAGAAGTAGCCGTGGCTAGGTCTCCCGGTCTCGTGGGAGAAAGCCTGCTGGGGCTCTCGCGGCCGACGAGCCGCCCGCCGAACACCAATACCCTCGGGCGCAGCGTGATGGTGATCCTGGCCATCGTGCTCGGCGCATTGTACTCGGCGCCCAACCTGTTCCTGCCCGACCCGGCGCTGCAGATCCGCTCGAGCGACGCGCAGTTCGCCGTCGACGATGCGGTGCTGCGGCGGGCCGCCGAGGCGCTCGAACGCGCCGGCATCACCGTGATCGGTCAGGAGCACGACGGGCAGACGGCGCTGATCCGGCTCGCGGACGACGATCAGCAGCTCCGCGGGCGGGACGTGGTTTCCGCCGCGCTCAATCCCGGTGCCGACCGCCGGTTCGTGGTGGCGCTCAATCGGGCGCCGACCACGCCCGAGTGGCTGCAGCGGATCGGCGGCAAGCCGGTGAACCTCGGCCTCGACCTCTCGGGCGGCGTGCACTTCCTGCTCGAGGTCGACATGGACAAGTTCCTCGCCGACCGCATGAAGCGCAATGCCCAGGCGATCCGCAATCTGCTGGTCGAGAACCGGCTGCGTTACGCGAGCACCGACTGGCAGCGCGGGCAGACCCTGGCCATTCCGTTCCAGAGCGAAGAGATCCGCGCGGAGGCCCGTCGGCTGATCGAGGTGCAGTTCGACGAGTTCGAGATCGTCGAGCAGCCCGTGGGGGGGCAGCCGGGTCTCGTACTGACGATCGCCCCGCAGACCGTCACCCAGCTCGAAGATCTGGCCATCTCGCAGAACCTCACCAGTCTGCGTAACCGGGTGAACGAGCTCGGGGTCGCCGAGCCGCTGGTGCAGCGGCTCGGACGAACCCGGATCGTGCTCGATCTGCCGGGGGTGCAG
>DASVDC010000115.1:0-24753 GCA_036381275.1 Pseudomonadales bacterium
CGAATCCGCCGCTCTGGCCCGTCATGTCGGGCTGGGGATAGAGCCCGGTGTCGATCAGCACGGCCGCCTGCACGAGAGAGGGGTAGCTGCGCGCGAGCTCGAGCGTCGACGCGCCGCCGCCGGCGTGACCGATCGCCACCGCCTGCCCTGCACCGGCGGCCTCGGCAACCGCGGCGATGTCGGCCGCGTGCTGCTTCGCGCTGTGGCCGGTGCCGGGTGTCGTGGAGCGGCCCATGCCGCGGCGGTCGACACGCAGGATCCGGTGCGTGCGCGCGAAGCGCCGCGCCTGCAGCCGCCAGTGCTCGAGGTTCGAGCACCAGCCGTGGACGAACAGCAATGTCGGCTCGAGGGAGCGCTGGTTGCCCTGCACGCGGTAGTGCAGGCGCGCGCCATCGGGGGTCGTCAGGAACGGCATGCGCTCTCCCCGTTTGGCTACGGGTTACGAGGGGCTCGGTCCCGCCTTGCGAAGCGATACGGCGTTGATGCAGAAGCGCAGGCCGGTCGGCGGCGGCCCGTCGGGAAACACGTGCCCGAGGTGCGCATCGCAGACGTTGCACGTGGTCTCGACGCGTTCCATGCCATGGCTGGTATCGAGGTGGTAGGCCACCACGTCCGGAGCGAGCGGCGCCGTGAAACTCGGCCAGCCGGTGCGGCTCTCGAACTTCGTCGCCGAATCGAACAGAGGCGTGTCGCAACAGACGCAGTGATAGCGGCCGGGCTCGAACAAGCCGCACAGCTCGGAGCTGAACGGCCGCTCGGTGCCTTTGCGCCGGGTCACGTCGTACTGCTCCGCGGAAAGCGTTGCGCGCCACTCCGCGTCGCTCTTCTCGACGCGCCGGGGCGGCGGGACGTTACCCTGGCGCACCCGCTCGACCACGTCGCTCCACCGCAAGCTCGATACGTCTTCCGCTCGTACGTTCATCTCGATCCTCTTCAGGCAATGCCCGCCGGGGCGGCGGGTCGACCTGGCGACTGTCGGCCGTTCATTGAACTGCCTCCCGCACCCCGCGTCCAGTGCGCGCGGGTCCGGCGCGCCGCCGCCGGTCCGAGCCCGCCGATCATCGGCCCCGTGCGACGTCAGTAGCCGACGGTCAGCCCATCCGGATAACAGTAGAGCCACCGCTCGCCCGGCTCCGCCGACGCGACGACGGGGTGGCCGGTGATCTGGGCATGCCGGGTTGCGTGCCGGTTCGGGGAGCTGTCGCAGCAGTGCGTTCCGCCGCACGATTGGCAGGTCCGAAGATGGACCCAGGAATCTCCCGTCTTCACGCATTCGTCACATTCGTAACGCTCGGCCTGTTTGACGGACGTGATTGCGGTCAGGTGATTGCAAGCGGATGCGCGCGCCATGAAGGTCTCCGCGAGGACGGCTCGAGCCGATGATACTGCTTCAACAGCCGACAGGCCGGGAAAGACATGCAAGCTGACATCACGCGCCTCGACCGCCGGGTGGACGAACGCGAGGACCACATCCTGGGACCGATCGACGCGCCGATCACCCTCGTCGAGTACGGCAGCTACGACTGCCCCCACTGTCGCGCGGCGAACGAGCGCATCGCCGCCGTGCGGACCGAGCTCGGCAACCGGTTGCGCTACGTGTTCCGGCATCGGCCGATCCCCGGCAGCGAGATCGCGCAGCGCGCCGCCGAGCTCGTCGAGACGGCCGAGACGCCCGAGCAGTTCTGGAAGGCGCACGTCACTCTGATGACGCGCTCGGAAACGCTCACCGAGGACGATCTGCGGTTCGTCGCCGAAGAGCTCGGGATGGAAGGTGCAGCGGGAAGGCTCGAGAAGCAGCTCGCCGCGAAGGCGCGGGTCGCCCGCGACATCGCGAGCGCCGCGGCGAGCGGCGTCCGCTTCACGCCGACGTTCTTCATCAACGGCCGCCGCTACGACGGCGCGTGGGACGAAAGCTCGTTCATCGATGCGATGCTCGGCACCCTCGGCTACAAGGTGCGTGTCGCCGCGCTCAGCTTCGCGACGTGGGCGCCTTCGGCCGGCGTGCTTCTGCTGCTCGCGACGGTGCTTGCGATCGCGATCTCGAACTCGCCCCTCGGGCCGGCGTTCGAGACGTTCTGGGAAACGCCGCTGCGTCTCGTGTTCGGCGGCGCGGCGTTCGAGCTGACGCTGCGCGAGTGGATCGACGATGCGCTGCTGTCGGTGTTCTTCCTGGTCGTCGGGCTCGAGATCAAGCGCGAGCTCACCGTCGGCCATCTCGCGAAGCGTGCGTCCGCGGCGCTGCCGATCGCGGCGGCGATCGGCGGGATGGTGGTTCCCGCGCTGCTCTACGCGCTGATCATTCCGGCCGGACCCTGGAAGCACGGTTGGGCGGTCCCGATGTCCACGGACACCGCGTTCGCGATCGCGTTGGTCGCGATGCTCGGCCACCGCGTGCCCGTGGAGCTGCGCATCTTTCTGACGGCGGCGGCCATCGTCGACGACATCGGCGCGATCCTCGTCGTCGCGCTGTTCTATTCCGAAGGCGTCGAGCTCCCGGCGCTGCTCGCGGCCGCGTTCTTCACGGTGCTGCTCGCGACGCTCAATCGGTCCGGCGTCTACCGAGTCATCCCCTACATCGCCGTCGGGATCGCGCTCTGGGCCGCCGTGCACGCCGCGGGCCTGCACGCGACGCTCGCGGGCGTCGTCCTCGCCGCCTGCATTCCGTCCCGGCCGCCGGCCGACTACGTCACCCTCGCGCGGCAGGCGGATGCGATCCTCACCGACGAGGTGCGCGATCGCGGGGAGCAGCTTCGCCACGGTCCGTCGGAGCCGGCGCTGCGGGCGCTCGACGCGATCCACGATCGGCTGCTGAGCCCCACCGAGCGTCTGTTGCGCCGGGCCGCCCCGAGATCGAGCTTCGTCGTGCTGCCCGTGTTCGCGCTCGCGAACGCCGGGGTCGTGCTGTCGGGCGGCGCGCTCGTCGGGCACGAGCCGCTGATGCTCGGGATCGCCGCGGGGCTGGTGATCGGCAAGCCGGTCGGATTCGTGTTCGCGGCCGTGCTCGCCGTTCGACTCGGCGTCGCGGTGAAGCCACAGGCCTACTCGTGGCGGCAGCTCGCCGGCGCCGGCTCGCTCGCCGGGATCGGGTTCACGATGGCGCTGTTCATCGCCGGCCAGGCCTATGCGCTCGACGCCGAGCTCACCGCGGCGAAAGCCGCGATCTTCGCGGCCTCCCTGGTCTCGGCGCTGATCGGCGTGTGGCTGCTGTGGAAGCCCGCGTCGGAGGGCGCGGCCGATCCGGACTACGGCGCAACGTCGAGCACGCCGGTCGGTTGATTCGCGAGCTGGAACGGGTTACGCCCTTCCCCGATCTTTGATACGCGTTATGATCGCGATGCCCGTGCCGGCGGGGACGATGCGAACGGTCATCGAGCCGGCGAGGGAGGGAGGACGCCCGATGTTGCCGGTGCCGGTCGATCAGCGTTGCGAGTTCCTGTCCCCGGAATGGATCCGCGAGGCCGGCGCGTTCCTCGAGGCGACGGTGCCGACGCGGCCGGAGCTCGCCGCGAGCCGCTTCTCGCTCTGCGAGGCGTTCGACGATGCGCCGCCGTCGCTCGCGCCGGAGCGAGGGCACCGCCTCGCCTGGCACTTCGCGATCGACCGCGGCCGGGCGGAAGCGGGGTGTGGCGAGCGGCTCGACGTCGACCTGCGAGTCACCGGCCGCTATCAGGCGGCGCTCGGCTTCGCGCAGCTCGTTCACGCGGCCGGACCGGAAGCCGTGGCGCGCGGACAGCGCGAGCTGCGCCACCTCTGGGGCGACGATGCGCTCAGGCTGCACGGCACGCTGCCGCAGGACCCGGCGGTGCAGCGCCTGCTCACCGATCTGCACGACCACATGGCCGCGCGCACGATCGAGAACCCGCACTTCGCGCACCGCGTCGGGCAGATGGGCCTCGAGCGGCAGGTCGAGCAGCTCACCGAGCTCGGCTACGCGGTGATCGAGAACGCGATCACGCCGGAGACCGCGGACGCGCTCTGCGAGCTGACCGCGCGGGAGGTCAGGCGGCACCATCCGCTCACCACCAACGGCCTGATGATGCGCGACCGGCTGTTCGAGGAAGTGGTGCAGCACAGCCGGGTCACGACGCTCGCGCAGAGCGCGGTCGGGCAGAACATGATCCTCGGCGCGATGTCCGGCACCTGGAAGAAGCCCGGTCCGGGCGCGATTCCGCTGCACGCCGACTATCCGCTGGTGCGGGAGCCGTACCCGGAGTTCGGACTGATCGCGGTGGCGGTCTGGGCGCTGCAGGACTGGGACAGCGGGGCGGTCGGCCCGACCTGGGTACTGCCCGGCAGCCACCGCCATCGCCGGCCGCCGCGCCGTGACGAGCCGCTCGACGGGGCGGTGCCGATCCTGATGCCGAAGGGCTCGGCGCTGGTGATCAGTCACGGCATCTGGCACTGGCAGGGCGACCGCACCGCGCCCGGCGCGCGGGTCGCGATGCACGTCACCTACAACCGGGTGTTCGTCCGCCCGCTCGACGACTTCAGCGCCGTGGACGATGCGTATCTTGCGCGTAATCCGCCCGCGTTCAGCACGCTGATGGGCCGGGACGATCCGTTCGGCAAGAGCAGCTACCAGGGGCACGACGCCAAACGATTCGCTTACGCGGGGCGGTTCACGCAGACATGAGCGCAGTCGTCTCGATCGGCGAAGCCGAGCGGCACCTGATGAAGGTCTGCCCGGCGATGCGCCGGCACGTGCCGAATCACGAGCCGTACCCGGGCACGTTCCGGCGCTTCAAGGATCCCTACAAGGCGCTGATCCGCGCGGTGGTCTATCAGCAGCTCTCGGGCAAGGCGGCGGCCACGATCTACGGCCGCGTGATGGCGCTGTACGGGCGCAGGCACCCGACGCCGGCGGACATTCTCGCGACCAGCGACGAGACGTTCCGCGCGGCCGGGCTGTCGCGCCAGAAGATCGCGGCGATCCGCGACATCGCGCAGAAGCGTCTCGACCGGGTGATTCCGGGTCAGCGCTCGATCGTGCGGCTGCCGGACGAAGCGATCATCGAGCGGCTCACCGCGGTGCGCGGCGTCGGGCGGTGGACGGTGGAGATGTACCTGATCTTCTCGCTCGGCCGGCCCGACGTGCTGCCGGTGGACGACCTCGGCGTGCGCAAAGGCGCCGAGAAGATGCTCGGCCGTCCGCTGACTCCGGATCAGCTCGCCGAGTACGGCGTGCGCTGGGCACCGTGGCGCTCGGCCGCCGCCTGGCACTGCTGGCGCGCGGCGGAGACGGTGCTGATGAGCGGCTGAGCTTGTCGAATCGGCGGCGGCCGCAGCGACCACTCGTCAGTACTCACCGCTGGAGGTTCGCCGATGAAGACGATGCTGCTCGCCGCCTGCCTGCTGGCCTTCGCGCCGTTCGTGGGGGCCGACACCGGCAAGGCCGCGGGTGTGGCCGCGCTCGCGCCGGACGTGCCGGCCGGGAAGTACCGGCTCGATCCGTACCACGCGAGCCTTATCCTCCGGGTCGATCACCTCGGCTTCTCGATGTACACCGCACGTTTCACCCGGCTCGACGCGGAGCTCGACTTCGACCCCGCCGATCCGGCCGCCGCGACCGTCACGGCGACGGTGGATGCCCGTTCGATCGAGACCGACTACCCGTTCCCGGAGGAGCTCGATTTCGACGCGCAGCTCCGCGGGCCCGATTGGCTGGACGCCGAGGCGCATCCGCAGATCACGTTCCGCTCGAAGAAGGTCGTCCTCACCGGGCCGAACCGCGCCCGGATCGACGGCGAGCTGACGCTGCGCGGCGTGACGCGGCCGCTCGCGCTCGACGCGACGTTCAACGGCGGCTACGCGGGCCATCCGATGGATCCGGCCGCGCGCATCGGCTTCTCCGCCACCGGATCGCTGCGCCGCTCGGACTACGGCATGACGTACGGCATCCCGGAGCCGGGCTCGAAGATGGGCGTCGGCGACGAGGTGGAAATCATCATCGAGGCCGAGTTCAACGGCCCGCCGCGCGAAGCGGGCGCAGCGCCCTGAACGGTCGAGGGAGCACGTCATGGTACGTTCGTGCCGATCCACGGTGCGGGGTCCGACTCCCGTGAGGCGTACCTCGGCCAGGGTCAGAGCAGCGGCTGATAGCGATCGAGCACCCGCCAGACCTCGTCGCGCGGCGCCGCCGGCAGCGGCAGGATCGCCCGGGTGATGCCGGCGTCCCGGTACGTCTGCAGCGTGTCCGCATCGGACCGCGCGCCGAACACGCTGACGCTCAGGGTGTCCATCGGGCGGCCGTGCTCGGCCGCGATGCGTTCCAGACGGCGCACGTTCCGCTCGGCATCGAAGGCGCCGCGGGCGCGCGGGAGCCAGCCGTCGCAGAAGCGCACGATCCGCCGCAACGTGTGATCCGATTCGCCGCCGAGCAGGATCGGCGGATGCGGCGTCTGCACCGGCTTCGGATAGCACAGGCTCTCGGAAAACCGGACGAAGCGACCGTCGAAGGCGGCGGCATCCTCAGTCCAGAGACGCTTCATCGCCTGCACCTGCTCTTCCATCCGCTGGAATCGGGTGTGGTAGTCGGTGCCGTGGTGGGCCATCTCTTCCCGGTTCCACCCGCCGCCGATCCCGAACAGGAAGCGTCCGCCGGAGAGCCGGTCGAGGCTCGCAACCAGTTTGGCGGTCACCAGCGTGTCGCGCTGCGGCAGCAGGCAGATGCCGGTGCCGATCTTGAGCCGGCCGGTGGCGGCCGCTGCGAAGGACAGCGACACGAACGGATCGTACGTGTGCCAGTATTCCCGGGGCAGGTCGTCGCCGCCCGGCCAGGGCGACTCCCGGGACGTCGGGATGTGGGTGTGCTCCGGTACGAAGAGCGACTCGTAGCCGCGCCGCTCGAGCTCGACGGCGAGCTCGTCGACCCGTACGGCGTAGTCGGTGGCGAAGATCAGCGCGCCGATGTGCATCGGTTCTCTCCCGCAGGCGTATGCGGCGGGCGCGCCGGCGTCGTGACGAGCGCCGGCGGAAGCCCCGCTGCGAGGTGCTCCATGATCGCGCGGATACGGGCCACCCGCGCAAGGTGCGGGTGCGTCAGCAGCCACAGTCCCCGCGCGTCGTCCGGCATCGGGCTCGGCTCGAGCCGCCGCAGCGCCGGGTCCCGATCGCCGAGCACGTGCGGCAGCGGCGCGACGCCGATGCCGGCCCGCACCGCGTCGGCCATCGCGTGCGAGGTGTCCGCGCGGAACACGAGGCGCTCCGCCGGCACGTGGGCCGCCATCCAGCGCGCCGGCGGGATGTGCGCGAGCGCATCGTCGAAGCCCACCCAGTCGTAACACCGCGGATCCGGGTCGTCGTCGCCGGCGGCGTCACCGATCTTCTCGCGCGCGCCGTAGACGGGCATCCGGATCTCGCCGACCTGGCGGCCGACCAGATGCGGCGGCGGCGCGTTGGTGACACGGATCGCGAGGTCCGCCTCGCGCCGGCTGAGATTGACCGAGCGCGCGGTGGTGGTGACCTCGACGACGATCTCGGGCCAGCGCGCCCGGAGCGTCGCGAACAGCGGCGTCAGCACGGTCAGCAGGATCGTGTCGCTGGTCGATATGCGCACGGTTCCCGACGGGCGCAGGTCTTCTCCGGCGAGCCGGCTCTCGAGACTCACGACGTCTTCCTCGATGCGCCGCGCGGTCGCGATCGCCGCCTCACCGGCCGGGGTCGGGGTGAGCCCGGTGCGGTGCCGCTCGAACAACCGCGCGCCGAGCCGCTGCTCGATCTGACCGAGCCGCCGGTGCACGGTGGAATGATCCACGCGCAGTGCGCCGGCGGCGCCGAGCAGAGTGCCCTCCCGCCCGATCGCGAGCACCAGTCGCAGGTCGTCCCAGCGGAGCTGATATGGCATTTCCGCAATATCCGTTCGCAGGAGCGCCCGTGTCAATTGCAAGACAGAACAACTACGGTGGCGGCCTTCCTGATCGACGGAGGTACCAGCATGGCAACGGGCAACCGGACGACATTCCGCCGGCAACGCCGGCGCTTCTCCTGGCGCGGGGCCGGCTGGCTGGTGCTCGCGCTGGCGACCGTCCCGGATGCGGCGCTGGCGCAGGTGGCGAGCGACCAGGCGGCGCGGAGCCCCTGGGGTCCCGACGACCAGATCGGCGCGCTGAACCGGATGACCGAGGACAGCCGCGCGCGGATCCTGCGGCAGGTCGCCGGCGGCAAGGTCTACGACCTCGGCGTCGAGCTGTTCGTCGGGATGCCGAACTGCTGCGGGGCGCTCGGCGACCCGGGGTTCCAGATCTGGATGACGCACGCGCCGGCCCGTGGCGGCGAGGAACTGCTCTCCTATTCGGGTGACGCGGTGTCGATGTACACCCACACCGGCACCCACATCGATGCGCTCAACCACTTCGGGCTGCACGGCCGGATCTGGAACCGGGTCGAGGCCGCCGACGCGCTCGGCGAGCGGGGCTGGTCCCGCTCCGGCGTCGACCGGTATCCGCCGATCGTCGCCCGCGGCGTGCTGATCGACGTCGCGGGCGCGAAGGGTCTCGAGCGGCTGCCGAGCTCCTACACGATCACCGTCGCGGACCTCGAGAACGCGCTCGCGCGGCAGCAGACCGCGCTGGAACCGGGCGACGTGGTGCTGATCCGCACGGGCATGATGACCGTCTGGCCCGATCCGGCGCGCTTTCGCATGGACGATCAGCCCGGGCTCGGCCTCGAGGCCGCGCGCTGGCTGGTCGACGAGCACGAGGCGATGCTCATCGGCGCGGACAACTTCGCGGTGGAACGCACGCCGTCGCCGCGGCCGGACAACTTCGTGCCGCTGCACAGCTACCTGTTCGCCGAGCGCGGGGTGTCGATCATCGAGGTGATGTGGCTCGAGGACCTGGCCCGGGACGCCGTCTACGAGTTCCTGTTCGTCGGCGCGCCGCTGAAGCTGCGCGGCGCCACCGGCGGACCGATCCGGCCGCTGGCGCTGCCGATCCGGCTGAGGGGCTGATTGCCCGGCGCGCGGCGGCGCGGCATCCTGCCCGCTCACGCGGAGGATGCGCATGCTGACCCTGTATTACGCCCCCGGCGCCTGTTCCCGGGCTTCGCACATCGCGCTCCGGGAAGCGGGCGCCGACTTCGAGCTGCGCCGGGTCGACTTCGGCCGCGCGGAGCAGCGCTCCGAGAGTTACCGCCGGGTGAACCCGAAGGGGCGGGTGCCGGCGCTCGCGACCGAGCGCGGCGTGCTCACCGAGACGCCGGCGATCCTGGCCTGGGTAGCGCAGGCGTATCCGGCGGCGGCGCTGGCGCCGTTGGACGATCCGTTCGAGTTCGCGCGGCTGCAGGCCTTCACGAGCTACCTCTGCTCGACCGTGCACGTCGCGCACGCACACAGCCGCCGCGGTGAGCGTTGGGCAAACGATCCCGCGGCGATCGCCGAGATGAAGCGCAAGGCGCCGGAGGTGATGGCGGCGTGCTTCGAGCTGATCGAGAACGAGCTGTTCGCCGGGCCCTGGGTGATGGGCAGCCAGTACACCGTGGCCGACCCGTATCTGTTCACGATCACTCAGTGGCTGCCGGCGCACCGGGTGAATGTCGCCCGCTATCCTAGAATCCGGGAGCACCTGAACCGCATGCTGAAGAGGCCGGCGGTCGTGGCGGCGCTCGAGGCCGAGGCCGCCTGACGGCCGTCGACATCCGCACAGCGCAGCAAGGACGTCGTCGTGATTCGCAACACCAAGATCGTCGCCACCCTCGGCCCCGCCAGCGACTCGAAGATCGAGCAGCTCGTGGCGGCCGGCGTGGACGTGTTCCGCCTGAACTTCTCCCACGGCAGCCACGAGGAGCACGGCGAGCGGATTCGGCGGATCCGCGCCGCGGCGGCGAGTCTCGGCACGTTCGTCGCGATCCTGGCCGATCTGCAGGGCCCGAAGATCCGCATCCGCGGCTTTGCCGGCACCGGCTCGGTGGAGCTCGTCAACGGCGCTCCGTTCACCATCGACAGCGCGCTCGGCGAGCGGGAAGGCACGGCGGAGCGGGTCGGCACCAGCTACCGGACACTGGCCGACGAGGTCGCGCCGGGCGACGTGCTGGTGCTCGGCGACGGGCTGATCGAGCTCGTCGTCGAGTCGGTTCGCGACGGCGCGGTGCATTGCCGGGTGCTGGTCGGCGGCACGCTCGATGCCGGCAAGGGCATCAACAAGCGCGGCGGCGGGCTGTCCGCGCAGGCGCTGACCGAGAAGGATTGCCGGGACCTCGCGTTCGCGTGCGACCAGGGCGTCGACTACATCGCGGTGTCGTTCCCGGCGTCCGCGGACGACATGCTGCAGGCGCGCGAGCTGATCGCGAGCCATGACGCGAACTCGGGGCTCGTCGCGAAACTCGAGCGGGCCGAGGCCGTCACCGACCCCGCCACCCTCGACGGCATCATCCTCGCGTCGGACGCGGTGATGGTGGCGCGGGGGGATCTCGGGGTCGAAGTGGGCGACGCGCCGCTGATGGGGCTGCAGAAGCTGATCATCGCCCGCGCGCGCGAGCTGAACCGGGCGGTGATCACCGCGACGCAGATGATGGAGTCGATGATCACCAATCCGCGTCCGACGCGTGCCGAGGTGATGGACGTGGCCAACGCGGTGGTCGACGGCACCGATGCGGTGATGCTCTCCGCCGAGACGGCGGTCGGCCGCTACCCGGTCGAGACGGTCGCGGCGATGGTGCGGGTGATCGAGGGGGCGGAAGCGACCGCGCAGTACACCAACGCGCCGCCCGACGGGTTCCGCAGCTCCGCAATCGACGAGTCGGTGGCGATGGCGGCGATGACCGTCGCGAACACGCTGTCCGGCGTGCGTGCGGTGGCCTGTCTGACCGCGAGCGGCAACACGCCGAAGCTGATGTCGCGGCGCCGCTCGCGCATGCCGATCTACGCGCTCGCGAACGACCAGCGTACGCTCGCCCGGGTGGCGCTGTTCCGCGGCGTGCACCCGGCGTTCTTCGAAACCTACGAAGCCGAGGGCGGTCAGGTCGACGCGGCGGCGGTGAACTGGCTGAAGCAGGCGGGCGTGGTCAAGACCGGCGACCGGGTGATCATTTCCCGAGGCGACCGCCGCCACAAACAGGGCGGCACCAACACGCTGAAGGTGCTCGAGGTGCCATAGCGAACCACGCTGTGGGAGCGGCCTCCGGCCGCGAAAAAGCTGTCAAGAGGCGCTTGCCACGTCTCGAGAGCCTTTCCGCATCAGCAGCACGCGCAGCGTCGCACGCTGGACATTGCCCGATTCGGACACCGATACTGTTCGCGCGCTCGTCAATCAGAGAAGTCAAAAGAGCGCGCAAGAACACCAACTCATGATTCGAGACCGTCGGCCACGGTGATCGCAGGCCGAGGTCGGGACGTTGGCGGGCGTCAAACTGTCAGGGATCGAACGGCGCGCGGTCTTGGCCGCTGAAGATCGCGATGGAAGATGGGCTATGGCTTCTTATCCGGTCGTTTTGAGTTTTCGTGGCGCGACGACGAACGAGTGGAATGTCTCCGTGTTGTTCGTGAAGGATCGTGGCGCGCCGGCAGCGGTGGTCGAGGCGGATATGGGTGGCGTGACCTGGAACGTCCGGCCGATCGCAGAGATCCCGCTCCATGAACCGAAGATGATCGTGTATCGCTGCGATGTCGCTGCGTGCAGAAGCGCGGGCGAGGTGCGGCTCAGCATCGATGGCTTTCCAGTCACGTTTGCGGTTCCCGGACCGAACGAGTCGCCCCGCATCGCGTACGGGGCGTGCAACGGCTTTTCCGATCCGAAGGCGATGAAGAGCGTCGCGAGCAAGAACGATCGCTGGGAGCATCTGCTT
The DNA here is from genome assembly GCA_036381275.1 of Pseudomonadales bacterium. Taxonomy (GTDB): domain Bacteria; phylum Pseudomonadota; class Gammaproteobacteria; order Pseudomonadales; family Azotimanducaceae; genus UBA7803. The sequence continues at coordinate 11,779 of DASVDC010000115.1, forward strand.
CAGCAGCACGCGCTCGGCGCGTATCACCTGCTGTTGCTCGGCGGCGATCAGGTGTACGCCGATGAAATCTGGAAGTCGAACGGTCCTCTGTACGAGTGGACTGAGCTATCGAAGAAGAAGCGGTTGAAGAAGGCGTGGACCAAGGACCTGCGCGACGAAGTCGACAAGTTCTACTGCCAGCTCTATCTGACCCGTTGGGTGCAGCGGGGCGTCCATGAAGCGCTGACGTCGATTCCCACGGTGATGATGTGGGACGACCACGACATCTTCGACGGCTGGGGCTCGTACGAGGAGGACCTGCATCAGTGTCCGGTATATCAGGGCGTCTTCGAGATCGCGCGCCGCTACTTCCGGATCTTCCAGCAGCAGCTCGCCGATGGCGAGACTCATCCTGCCGCGATTCCCGGGCAGTCAGCCTTCAACATGGGCTTTGCGGGCCTCGGCAAGATTGCACTGCTCGTCCTGGATCTTCGCTCCGAGCGGCATCCCGACCTGCGGAATGCGACGCCGCCGAAGCCCGCGCAGGTCATCGCGCTCGAAACGGCGAACGCCATTTACGAGTGGCTGGATGGGACGAGCGGCCACGAGCACTTGCTCGTGATGTCCAGCATCCCGGTGGCGTATCTGGACCTCGGCTTCCTGGAGCGGATGCTGAGTGCATTGCCCGGACAGCAGGAGCTCGAGGACGATCTTCGGGATCACTGGCGCAGCGAGTCGCATCTGCAGGAGCGCAAGCGGTTGATTCACAGGCTTCTGCGCCATGCGACCGACAAGGACCATCCGCGGCGCGTCACGATTCTTTCGGGTGATGTGCACGTGGCCGCCGCGGGGCTCATCGAGGCCGTGCGAGCCGAGTACACCGGCTCGGGGCGGGTCGTTCATCAATTGATATCGAGCGCCATCGTCCACCCGGCGCCGCCGGCACTGGTCCGCTACGTGCTCGAGCAGATCTCGGATCGAGTGGAGGAAGTGGAGCCGGGCATCACCGCCAGCATGCAGCTCATGGGCGCAAAAGGCGGACGGCTGATCGGGCAGCGAAACTGGCTCTCGGTCGAGCCCGATCAGAACGACGCGCTCTGGGCGAACTGGCACATCGAAGGGATGATCTCGCCGATCACCAAGGTGATACATCCGGCGATTGCGGAGTAGGCGGGCGCCGTAGTTCCCCGGCGAAGCCCGGCGGCCGATCGGCCGCGACGGGTTACTGGCAGGTCATCCCGGCGTCGACGGTGAACTCGGCCCCGGTCACGTAGCTCGCCTCGTCGGACGCGAGGTACAGCACGCAGGTCGCGATGTCTTCCGGCTGCCCGACCCGGCCGAGCGGGATGCGCTCGGGCGGCGCGATGCTCGCCGGATCGCGATTCGCCGTGGCCTGCGCCTGCATGTTGGTCCAGATCACCCCCGGATGCACCGTGTTGCAGCGGATGTTGTCCGCGGCCACTTCCACCGCGATGGATTTCGACATGATGCGCACGCCGCCCTTCGCGGCCCCGTAGGCGACGCAGGTCGGGATGCCGATCATGCCGAGCACCGAGGAGATGTTGATCAGGCTGCCGCCGCCGCAGGCGCGCATCGCCGGAATCGCGTACTTGCAGCCGAGGAACACGCTGGTGAGGTTCACCTCGATCTGCCGGTGCCAGTCGGCGAGCGACATCTCGTCGATGCGCTTCAGCACCGCGATGCCGGCGTTGTTCACCAGCACGTCGAGCCGGCCGTAAGTGTCGACCGTCCGCGCGATCACCGCCTTCCAGGTCTCTTCGCTGGTGACGTCCTGATGCAGCGCGAGCGCTTCGCCGCCGGCGTCCCGGATCTGCCGCGCGCACGCTTCGGCGCCGTCGGCGTCGATGTCCGTGACCACGAGCCGCGCGCCCTCCCGCGCCAGCGTGAGCGCGGTCGTGCGCCCGAGTCCCGGATCCGAGGCCGCGCCGGTGACGATCGCCACCTTCCCTTGCACCCTGCCCATGCCGCTCCCCTCGCCGACGAAGGCCGGCAGTATCGCAACTGCTCCGCGGGTCCGGAAGGGGTCGATGGACGTCGGCGGGGACCGGGTGCCTCAGCCGGACGTGCGGCGGGCGCCGTACCAGACGGACACGGCCACGGGCACCGACAGCGCGAGCCAGGCGATCAGGTCGCCGACCGAGTCCGAGACGAGCGCGGTGCCGAGACCGAGCGCGCTCACCGCGCCGAGCGCGAGCGGCCAGCGCCAGACCTCGGCGGCGGTCAGGCGCCGCCTCACGTGCCGCTCTCCTGGCGCAGCTCCGGCAGATAGTCGGCCTCGTCGGCGCGCCCGGCGAGCGCCGCGAGCCGCTCGGTGATGGAGACGTTGCGCTTCTTCACCCACAGATAGACGCCGCTGCCGAGCACCACGATCGCGATCAGGTCGAGCAGCGCCCACAGGATCTTGAGCGGCAGCCCGCCGTAGTCGCCGAAGTGCAGCGGCTGCGACAGCAGCAGCGCGGAGACGTACCAGGGCATGCGGCCCACGGCGGTGAGCTCGCCGGTCGTCGCGTGCACGAGCACCGGCGTCAGCAGCTTCGAGGTGAGCGGTGTGTCGCCCTGCATGAACACGGTGAAGTGGCTCGCGGTCGCGAACGGGTTGCCGGGGAAGGCGACGAAGCTCACCTCGGCATCCGGCAGCGCCGCCCGCGCGGCGGCGACGGCCCGTTCCACCGATGGCGTGCCGGCGGCGCCCGCAGCGTTGCCGGTGTCGCCCGCCGTGGCTGCCGCCATCGCGGCGAGCTCGGTGTTCTGCCACTGCGCGAAGATCGGAATCGACAGCGTGTTGATCACGCCGGTGAAGCCGACCACCAGCACCCAGACGAGGGTGGCGATGCCGAGCAGATTGTGCAGATCGAGCCACTCGAGCCGCGCGGAGCGGCCGCGGCGCACGGTGCCGAAGCGGAGCTTCGCCATGAACGGGCCGTAGACCACCGCGCCGGAGACGAGCGACGCCACCAGCAGCAGCCCCATCGCGCCGAGGAACAGCGTGCCCGGCAGGCCCGCGTACATGTCGAGGTGCAGCCGGTACAGCACGTACATGAAGCCCTGCTCGAGCGGATAGTCGTGCAGGTACTCGCCGGTGCGCGCATCGTACATGTCGAACGCGTCGGGCTCGGGCGCGTCGACCCGTTGCGCGAGGCTCACGTACCAGGCTTCCGGCTCTTCCGGATCGCGCGAGACGAACTGCGTGACGAGCCCGGGCCGCCGGGCTTCGGCGGCGCTGACGATCGCGTCGAGGCTCGCGGCGGTCGTGACCCCCGGCCGCTCCGGCGGCTCCACCGCATGGCCGAGCGCGTGGTCGATCTCGTGATAGAAAATCAGCGGCAGCCCGGTGATGCACAGCATCAGCAGGAACAGCGTCGAGATCAGGCTCGTCCACTTGTGGACGGCATACCAGACCCGGATCGTTTCGGCCGTCATCGCCATGGCTTTCCCGCTTTACCGTTGCCCGATCGCGCCGCGCTCAGAAGGAGTACTCGTAGCTCAGCATCACGTTGCGCGGCGCGCCATAGTAGCCGATCTCGAACAGGCTGGTGATGTACTTCTCGTCGCCGACGTTGTTCACGTTGAGCTGCAAGAGCGAGCGCGGCGTGACATGCCAGCGTACGAACGCGTCGACCAGCAGCACCGAGTCCTGGGTCACCTCGATGCCGGTGTAGCCGTCGATCCTGGAGATGTCGGACTGCCAGTTGGCGGCGACGCCGAGGGCGACGTTCTCCAGCCGCGGCAGCGTCGCGTCGACGGCCAGATTCACCTGATCGCGCGGCACCCAGGTGTAGATGTCCTCGCCGTTCTCGTCCTCGAGCTCGAGCGCCGTGTAGCCGAGCACCACGTTCATGTGGTCGCCGACCGCGCCGGTGATTTCGACCTCGAACCCTTCCGAGTCGACGTCCTCGCCTTCGTAGTAGTAGCGGCCCGTGCTCGTGTCGAGGCCGGCGAACGTGCCGAGCCCCTTCTGCTTCGCCTTGAACAGCGCGAACGTGGTGAGGAGCCGGTTGTCGAGCCAGCTCGCCTTGGCGCCGATCTCGTAGTTCACGCCCTTGGTCGGGTCCAGGTAGGCGCCGGTGACGTCGTAGAAGTCCTGCGGCTGATAAATGTCGGAGTAGCTCGCGTAAACGTTGGCGTCGTCGGTCAGCGCGTAGGTCACCCCGACGTAGGGGCTGATCTCGTTCTCCCGCAGGTTCTGATCGAGCGTGGTGGATTGCCGTTCGAAGCGGATGCCGTTGAAGCCGAGCATCGTCGACAGCCGGCCGAAGTTGATCCGGGTCGCGCCGTAGTAGCGGGTGAGCTCGTCCTCGGTGACGCTGTCGAGGGTCTTGGGTCCCCAGGCCGGCTCGGGGATCGCATCGCCGGGATAGGGGAACGGCGGCAGCGGCCCGAACGCCGGCTCCGAGGGGTCGGCGGGGTACGAATAGAGCGTGCTTTCGCCCTCGGCGTGGCTCACGCCGAGAATCGCGTCGTGCGTCCCACCGAACAGCTCGAACGCACCGGACGTGCTCGCCTCGAACAGATGCGCTTCCTCGTCGGTGCGCCATTTGCCGGGCCAGCCGACGAGGCCCGCGCCCGTCTGCGGGTCCAGGCCGACCGTGGTGGACGCGAAGAACAGCTTGCTGTCGTCGTCGAAGGCCCGGTAGTTGTACGAGAGCTTGAGCGCCCAGTCGCCCGGCAGCGCGTATTCGTATTCGACGAACGCGGTCTGGTAGATCGTGTCCCAGTGGGTCCAGTCCTGGCTGGTCGACGCCTCGTCGTCCCATTCGGCCTGGGTGCCGTCGCTGTTCGTGAACACCAGGCCGCCCCACATGTTGCCGTCGGTGTTCGCGTCCTGGAACGAGTAGCCCACCGCGAGGGTCGAGCGCTCCGTGAGCTGGCCGTCGATGGTGCCGTAGACGAACGCGCGCTCGTTCTCGAGGCCGCGCAGGTACGAGTCGGACGTCTCCCCGGCGGCGACCAGCCGTCCGGCCCAGCCGCCGGAGTCGGTCAGCGGTGTGGAGAAGTCCGCTTCCAGCCGCCGGCGATCCCACGAGCCGGCGGAGAGGCGGATGCTGCCCTCGCGGCTGTTGGTGGGGCGCTTGCGCACGTAGTTGATCGTGCCGGACGCATTGCCGACGCCGGTCAGCAGTCCGTTCGCCCCCCGGATGATCTCGATCTTCTCGTAGCCGAACGCGTCCAGCGCGCCGGTGACGAGGCCCCAGTCGTTCGGCAGGCCGACGCCGTCGATCTGCGTGTTCTTGATCTCGAAGCCGCGGGAAACGTAGTTGGTGCGGTTGGTCTCCCAGCGCTCGACGCGGATACCGGTGGCGAGATCGAGTGCGGCGTTGATGTCGGTCGCGCCGAACGTGTCCATCAGCTCCCGATCGACGACGCTGATGGACTGCGGCGTCTCCAGGATGTCGAGCGCGAGCCCGGTGGCGCCTTCGCTGGTGCGTTGGTCACGCTTCGCGACGATCAGGATCTCTTCGATCGGGCCGCCCTGTGCTGCCGCGAAGGACGGCGCGGCGAGAACGCTGGCGAGCGCGAGCCCGATCAGGCGACGACTGCTTGGCATGTTTCCGTAACCCCCGATGCTGGATGCATACGCCGGACGGCGGGAGGCTAACGATAGTGTTAGTGAGAATGATTCGCAATAACAATTAGCAACAGCAGCCGCGACGAAGCGGCGGACGGCCGGTCAGTCCGGCAGCCCGAGCACCCGCTTCGCGATGATGTTGAGCTGAATCTCCTTGGTGCCGCCGGCGATCGTCAGGCTTCGATCGTAGAGCCATTGACGCAGCGCGCCGGCGTGCGCCCCGTCCCGGTCGAGCCCGGCGGTACCCAGCGCGGCGATCAGCAGGTCGTCACCCTCCTGCACGTTGAGCGCGTTGCTGAGCTTCACGGTGGACGACGCGAAGCCGGGCGCGTGCGCCTTGGCCTCCTCGATCACGCGCTGCTGGGTGAGCCGCTGGGCGTGGGCGTTCATCTCGAAGCGGATCAGCCGGTCGCGGATCGCCGGGTCACGGAGCCGCTCGTCCGGCCCGCGGCCGACCGCGCCGATCACCGCGTCGCGCACCCGGCTGCCGAGCTGCAGGCCGCCCTGCGCGCCGGAGGTGTTGATGCCCGCGTGGGTCGAGCGCTCGAACTGCAGCAGCCGCTTGCCGACCGTCCAGCCGTTGTTCTCGCCGCCGATCAGATCCTCGACCGGCGCGATCGCGTCGTCGAAGAACGTCTGGCAGAAGTTCGAGCCGCCGGAGATCAGGTCGATCGGCTTCACCGTGACGCCCGGCTGGTGCATATCCACCAGGATCAGGCTGATGCCGAGGTGCTTCGGGCGCTCCGGCGCGGTGCGCGCCAGCACGAAGATGTAGTCGCAGTCGACCGCGTCGCTGGTCCAGATCTTCGAGCCGTTGATCACGTAGTGATCGCCCTGCCGCACCGCCCGGGTGCGCAGGCTCGCGAGGTCCGAGCCGGCGCCCGGCTCCGAATAGCCCATCGCCCAGGCGCCCTCGCCGCGCGCGCAGCGCGGCAGCCAGCGCGCCTTCTGCGCCTCGGTGCCGAATTCCAGGATCGTCGGGCCGATGTAGTTCACGCCGCGCCCGCCGAGCGGCGGCCGCGCGCCGATGCGCTGCATCTCCTCGATCAGCACGCGGTATTGCTCGCGCGTCAGCTCCGCGCCGCCGTATTGGCGCGGCCAGGTCGGCACGGTCCAGCCGCGGCTCACCATGCGCTCGAGCCAGAGCGCGGTGTCCGGCTCGAGCGCGATGCGGCGGCTGCCGATCGGCACGTAGCCGGGCCCGCGCGCGCCCGGCGGGCAGTTCGCCTCCAGCCAATCACGGGTTTCCCGGCGGAATCGGTCGAGGTCGGTCATCGGCACCTCCGCTGACGGCTCCGGAAGCCTCACACAGGTGCCGAGGCGAGACAATCACTCACTCATCCACTCATTGACTCACTGACTGTGGGAGCGGCGTCCGGCCGCGAATGCCGGGGAAAGCCGTTCGCGGCCGGAGGCCGCTCCCTCTGGGTGCTCAGCGTCCCGCCACCAGCGCGCGAGCAGACGGCGGTAGCGGCGGCCCATGCAGTCGGCGAGCGCCGCTTCGTCCGGCTCGGGCCCGGCGCGCTGCTGGCAGGCGACGGCGGCGTCGTACAGCGACTCGTGGTGCTCGAGCCCGCGAAAGCCGTAGTAGGCGGCCACGCAGGTCTGCACGCCGAGGTTGCGGATCGTTGCCGGCTCGAGCGCCTCGGACCCGAACGCGAGCAGCAGCGCGAAATCGGGCGAGCTGACCAGCGCGCGGCGCCGGGTGAGGTACTCGCGGTAGTGGCGGTAGCGCTCGGCGTCCACGGTGACGCCCCGGTCCCGGTCGAGCGCGATGCGCTCGGCGAGCTCGCCGATGTGCGCGCAGCTCTTCATCACCCCGAGGCTCACCTCGGGAAGCGGCGGCGGCGGGTTCCGGCTCGCGAGCGCCACCGTCGCGATTACCGCCAGCGAACCCAGCGCCGCCGCAAACCGGAACCGCCGCCGGAGCGGCCGTGTTCCCGCCTCGGGCCGTGTGTCGGTCACGGCATGGATCCGAGGGTCGGGTCCGCACCGTCGAGCTGACCGTCGAGGTCGCGGTCGATGCCGATGCGGGTGCCGGAGCCCGGCGGTACCGCGGTGAAGGTGGCGGGACCGCCGTCGAACAGACCGAGCAGGGTGTCGATGCCCCAGATCGTCTCGTTGCGGTCGGAGACGAAGCGCGGAATGCCGAACAGCCCGCGGCCGATGTAGAGGAAGCCGCGCTCCTCGCCGGCGACCACGCCCTTCACGATCACGTCCGCTTCGGTCACCCGGCCGCCGAGCACCAGCGAATCGAACGGCGCCTTGGCCCGGGTCAGCAGAAGCTGCGCGCGTTCGTAGCCGGGCTGACCGGCGTGCTCGATGGTGACCTGCTGGCCGACCACCGGCGCGAGATCGGTGTCGAACGCGAACATGAACTGCTCGACGTCGAGCCGCTGCTGGTTGTTCTGGAAGCCGGCGCCGAGCCCGGCGTCCTCGAACACCAGCGCGCTCAGGAAGTTCTCGACGGTGTCGATGGAGCCGTCGTGCAGCACGCCGAAGGCCTTGATCTGATCGCCCTGGAAGTCGAAGCGGTCCGCGTTCTCCGGATTGTTGAACGCGCTGTTCGCCTCGTTCGGTGAGACGCCGAACGCGCCGATCTTGGTGTAGACGTTGCGCAGATGCGGAATCTTCACGATCTGGGTCTCGCCCTCGAAGCTCTGGAAGCCGTCCGTGCCGAAGAAGCCCTGCGACGGATCGGTCCGGTGGCAGCCTTCACAGGTGAAGCCGGTCTGGAACTCCTGGCCGGTGATCAGGTTGAGCAGCGCCTCGAGCGCCGGGCCGAGGCCGTCGCTGCGCCGCTCCGTGGTGATCCGGATGCCGCCGATGTTCAGGAGCTCCTGGCGGCCGAAGAAGAAGTCCCGGCCGCGCTGCTGCGCCGGGGTGAGCTGGTTGTCGAGGTTGCGCACCGGGTTCGGCGGCGGCACCACCGACAGCATGAAGTCGCTGAACGCCTGCATCTGCGCGGGCGTGATGGTGCCGTCCTTGCCGTTCAGCCCGTCGAACGCGACGATGAAGTTCTTGAACGACAGCTCCTCGTCGAACGCGTCCTCGGGCGTGGGGTTGTGCGGATCGGCGTTGAAGAAGCCGGTCGCGCGGTCGCCGCGCCAGTGCATCGCGCCGTGGGTGCTGAGGCCGCGCAGCGTCTGCGTGGTCATCGGCCCCTTCATCGGGTGGAACTGGTTCATCGACGCGCCGCCGTTCACTTCCTCGGCGCCGACCAGCGTGAACGCGTTCGGCGGCACTTCCTCGAGGGTCTCGTCCAGAATGTCGGCGAGGTCGATCTCGCCGAGCGAGAGCCGGCCGAGCAGCGCCTCCTCCGCGAGCTCCTGCACGGTCTCGGTCGCGAGCACCTCGCCGATGCCGAGCGCACCGATCGTCTCGACCAGCTCCTGCAGGCGCACCGGGATCGGGCTCTCGGTGACCTCCGCGTCGGGGTCTCCGAGGTCCCACGCCAGGCCGTCGAGATCGCCGAAGATGTGGCAGCTCGAGCACGACGCCTCGCCGTTGCTCGAGGTGATCCGCGCGTCGTACAGGAACGGGCGGCCGTTCACGACGTGCGGGGGTTCGGGGTTGAACAGCCGGACGTGCTGGATCTCCTGCTTCGTGCCGGTGTCGATCACCGAGACGCCGTTGTCGAAGCGCGTGTAGACGTACAGGCGGCTCTCGTCGTTGCTGAGCACGAGCCCCGCCGGGCCGCCGCCGGAGAGCGGGATCTTCGCCGAGGCGCTCGGCACGAAGCTGTCGTTCTCGAGCGAGGCGGTGTCGTAGAAGCCGACCGCCTGGGAGCCGAACGCGGCGACGTAGAGCGTGGTCCCGTCGCGGGTGACGACCATGTCGAGCGGCGTCGCGACGCTCGCCTCGCGTACCCCCGCGGGCGCCTTCAGCACGCTGTAGTCGATGTGCTTGTTCAGGTGGCGCGGCAGCACGTTGGCGCCGCTCGACACGTGCTCGTTCGGGTTCTCGATCACCGTGATGCGCGATTCCGCGAGATGCCCCTGCACGGTCCGGCCGCCGAACACGCCCGGGCCTTCGAAGCGCCGGTGGTTCTGCGCATCGGTGTTGCTCACGTACAGCGTGCCGGTCTGCGGATTCGCGGCCATGTTGAACAGCGTCGTGCCGACGGTCGCGTGGTAGGCGATCTCCTCGAGCGTCGCCGCGTCGATCGCGAACACGTCCTTGTCCGGCAGGCGCAGCCGCACGCCGTTGTTCCAGTCGCGGCCGAGCTCGTCGACGAACCGACCGGTGCGCGGATCGTCGTCGGCGGGCCCGGCATCCGGATCCCATTTCACGATCAGGCCGACCTCCGGTGCGGCGACGCCTTCGTGATTGGTGCTCGGCCCCGGATTGCCGCCCGGCAGGAAGCCGCCGGGCATGCCGTCCGGCATCGACGCGTCGTCGAAGGTCTCGCACGGGCCGGCCGCCTCGAAGCCGAGGCAGACCACGCCCTGGCCGACCGTCGCGGTCTGGTTCTGCGACAGGAAGCCGGCGACGTAGACGGTGGTGCCGTCGGGGCTCACCGCCAGCGCGCGCGGGGTGTCGGTGAAGAAGGTCAGGATCTCGAGCGGCACGCCGCCGACCGCGTGGCCGAGGCTCGCGGTGTCGAAGACCCACACGTCGGCCCGCCCGACGCCGGGCGTTCTGAGCTGCGGATCGCCGGCGCCGGGCACGCCGTTCAGCGACGGGTGGGTGCGGTGCTGGCCGCGGTGCGCGGTGGTGACGAACAGGCGCGGCGCGAGCGGCCCGTCGGCGTCCGGATCGGTGACCACCAGATCGCGCGGTTCGTCGCCGACGAGCAGCGTCCGGACCACCGTCGGCGTGCCGGAGACGTCGACCACGCTGACGCTGTCCGAGAGGTGATTGGCGACGAACACCGTGTCGTCGTTCAGCACCGCGACCGCGACCGGCTCGAGCCCCACCGTGACGGAGCCCGCGGGCACCGGGGTGCCGCCGGAGAGGTCCAGGATCTCGAGCCGGTTGTCGGAGATGTTGGTCACGAACAGCCGCGTGCCGTCGGGCGACTTCGCGATCGGCCGCACCGGGCCGCTCTCGAACGCGACGAACGACGGGGCGGCGGCCGCCAACGCCGGCGCGAAGGCGACGATCGCGAGCAGCCAGGCGCGCGCAGGATTCCCGGACGTCCGCCTCCGGAGACGTCTGACGTGCTTGTGCTTCATCTCGATTCCCCTTCCTCGATTCAGATCGTCGTTACATCGAAGTAACAGAGCGATCACGTGACGGCGCAAACAAGCCAGCGCCCGTTTCTCGTGCCGGGTGCTCGCGCTCGGGCCTTCACACAGGAGGAAGAACGTTATACGGTCTGAACGAGACTGCAGAGGTTCAGATCGGACACGGGAGGGGAAGATGTCCGAATCGACCGTCCGACCACGAAGCGCTCCGTCCCGACGGCGCGATCATCGGGCCCGCTCGACGTCATGAACTGGTCCGACCCGATCCTTCCGTTTCAGATGCATCCGCTCGGATTCGTCGAGTCGTTCCGCCGCTACGGCGTCGACGTGCACGATCTGCTCGCGCGCGCCGGCCTCGACCCGGCGCTGCTGGATGCTCCGGACAGCCGGATCTCCTACCGTCAGTTCGTCCGGCTGGTGCGCTGCGGCCTGCAGCTCTGCCGCCGGCCGGGCCTCGGTCTGCTGATCGGCCGCGACTTCGACTGGTACTACTACGGCTTGCCGGGGATGGCGATCCTCGCGAGCACCAGCTTCAAGAAGGCGACCGCGATCCTGCACCGGTACACGTGCCTGGTGCAGCCCTACTACGCGCCGTACAGGAGCCGGCCGGCGTTCTTCGTCGACAACCGCCAGCGGGTCATCATCCCGATTCAATACCTGATCTCGACCGCTCTCGGCGACGAGACGCTGCGCCGTTTCGAGCTCGAGTTCCGCACCGGGCTGCTGCTGCAGATCCTGCACCGCTTCGCCGGCGCGTCCGACAAGCCGGCCAACGTCGAGGTGCAGCTCGCGATGCCGCGGCCGGCGCACGCGCACCTCTACCGGGAGCTCGCCCCGTACGACTTCCGCTTCGACTGTGCGGCCTCGCGATTCATCGTGCCCGCCGCGATGTTGAAAACGCGAGCGGATCACCTGCGCAACGGCGTCTGCGAGCACGTGCTGCGCTACTGCCGCGAGGAGCTCGACCGGATCGAGCCGTCGGTCGCGTGGGCCGAGCGGGTCCGGGCGCTGCTGTACGAGAGCATCCCGCACTATCTGACCCAGAAGGAGGTGGCCGAGCGGCTCGAGATGACCACCCGGACGCTCGCGAGGAAGCTTCGCCAGGAGCAGACCAGCTTCACCGCGGTGCTGAACGAAGTCCGCTGCGAGGTCGCGACCTACCTGCTGAATACCACGACGCTCAGCGTCGCCGACGTCGCCGAGAGTGTCGGCTTCGCCGACACCACCAACTTCCGTCAGGCGTTCAAGCGCTGGACCGGCCGCTCGGCCCGCGCCGCTCGGGCCGAACCGCACGCTTCCGCCCGACCGGCCAACGGCACGCGAGCCGCTACCGGGGCTGCCGCTCGGCCAGCGCGCGGGCCAACGCCGCCTTGCCCTCGGTGACCCACGGCCGGTTCGCCGGCCTGTCGAGCTTGATCGGCGCGGTCTGAAACTCGTTCGCCCAGGCGCGGCGCACCCGGCCGGAGGTGTTGGGCCGCGCGTAGTGCAGCACCCGCGGATGGTGGAAGCTCATCTCGCCGGCACGCAGCGGCACCGGCACGGCGCCAGCCGTGTCGATCGGCTCGACCAGCTCGAGCACGTGCACGGCCGGATCGTCGCCGAGGTGGCGGTGGGGCAGCACGTCGCCGCGGTGACTGCCGGGCAGGAACCAGAGGCAGCCGTTGTCGACGTCCACGTCCTGCAACGGCATCCAGGCGCCGATCGCGTGGTACGACAGATCGACGTCCCAGTACGCTTCGTCCTGGTGCCACGGCGTCTCGTTACCGCCGTCGCCCTCCTTGTAGAGGATGTGGCCCCAATGCTCGACTTCCGCCTCCGGCACGTCGAGCAGCCGGGTCGCGATCCGCTTGGCGTTGCGCCACATCGCCGTCTCGCGGATCGCCGGCACGAATCGCTCCGGGAACAGGAGCTGACCGAGCTTCGGCGGCTCGGTCGAGCCGTACGGCTTCGCCACGTCGAACACGGTGTCGAGGTAGCCGCTGCGGGGCGCCGTGATCAGCGCGTCGTAGACCCCGATCAGCCAGGCGAGCTCCTCGGGCGTGGTCATCTGCGAGCACACCAGGTACCCGTTCTCGGCGTAGAACTCGATCTCGGCCGCACCGATGTCGACCTCGAAATCGGTGCGGGGCGGCGGCGGGAAGCTCATGGTCGGCCCCGGGACGCAGTGGGTTCAGGCCCCGATCTTCGCATTTGTTGAAAACGATTTCAAAGGGGAGTGGT
>DASVDC010000116.1:0-16111 GCA_036381275.1 Pseudomonadales bacterium
CGAGGACATCAACGGCACCTACGAGACGCTGCGCGGACGCGGCGTCACGTTCGTCGCTCCGCCCGAGCAGCAGGGCTGGGGCGGCTCGCTTGCGCACTTCAAGGATCCCGAAGGCAACGTGCTGACGCTGCTCGGCTGACGCCGGCGCGGCCGCCTCGGGTGCGGAAGCGGCGGCGCGCCCGTGGACGTCCCTGTCAGTCGATTCGATAGGCGTCGCCGACGCGCTGCTGCAGCGTCTCCTTGTCCATCCGTTCGATGGTCGTGGAGATCATCCAGCGGTGCCCGAACGGATCCTGGATGGTCGCCGCGCGATCGCCGTACGCCTGATCGGCCGGCGGCCGCAGCACGCGGGCGCCCAGCGCCTCTGCCTTCGCGACCGTCTCGTCCACGTCGTCCACGTACAGGTGCAGCAGCAGCGGCGAGCCGCCGAGCGTCGTGGGACTGACGGCGCCGAATTCGGGGTATTCGTCCGACAGCATCAGCGCGAAGTCGCCGAACGAGATCTCCGCGTGGCCGATGCGGCCGTCCGGCTCGGTGAAGCGGGCGCCGGTTTCCCGGGCGCCGAATGCGCGGCAGTAGAAGTCGATCGCCTGAGCGGCATTCTGCACGGTGATGTAGGGCGTCAGCTTCATGCTCATCCTCCCTGGAGATAGTCTCGGAGTGCGGTCAGCGTCTCGGCCCACAGCGCCCCCTTCGCGGCCGCCGCGGCACGGCGGTCGAGGCCATGCAGCGCGGGGTGGTCGCGCCGCAGCGCATCCCAACCCCGGTGCTGCACGGAAACCCGCGTGCCGTCCCCTTCGGCGGCGAACTCGACGAGCACCTCGGTCTGCTCGTTCGCGGCGAAGTTCGGCAGCCGCCAGGTGAGGTGCAGCAGCTCGCCGGGGATCCATCGCAGCACTTCGCCGATCACGAACGACGAGCCGTCCGGGTGTTCTTCCACCAGCTTGCGCTCCCGATCGCCGGCGAAGTGCAGGGTGCCTTCGCCGTACGGCGGGCAGAAGCGGTGCTTCGGACCGCGGAGCCACCAACGGTCGATCTCTTCGGTGAACGCCTGAAACGCCCGCTCCGGGTCCGCTCCCACCAGGATCGACACCGTGAAGCCGTCGTCAGACACCGGGTGCCTGCTCCGTCAGCGTCGGCTCTCGCCTCCCGGTGGCGCGCAGGAACAGCACCAGCGCCCCGGCCGAGAGCAGCGCGGCGGCGAGGAACGGCGCGCCCGGCAGGTACACGGGGGCGTCCGCGCCGGTGAAGAAGCTGAAGAGCTGCGTCATGAACGGCGGGCTCAGGATCGCGGTCAGGCTCGCGAGGCTCGCGAGCCCGCCTTGCAGCTCACCTTGCTCGTTGGCGGGCACGTTCACCGACATGATGCCGTGCATCGACGGGCTGGCGAAGCCCTGTAGCGCCCCGAGCACCAGGAACGGATAGATCATCCAGCCCTCCGTCGCGATGGCGTAGCCGACGAAGCCCGCGATCGTGAACGCGAAGCCGGTGATGCCGGCCCGCCGCGGCCCGAGCTTCGGCAGCACCAGGCGCAGCAGCACCGCCTGCACCAGCACCATCTGCACCCCGACGAAGCCGAGGGAATAGCCGACCTCGCGAGGCGACCAGTCGAAGCGCTCCATCGTGAAGAAGCTCCACGTGGACGGCAGCACGTGGTGGCCGAGCAGGAACAGGAAGTACGCGCCGATCACGCCGAACACCACCGGGTAGCGGCGCAGCGACGCGAGGGTGCCGGTGGGATTCGCGCGCCGCCAGTCGAAGGGCCGGCGGCGTTCTCGGGTCAGGCTCTCGGACAGCGCCAGCAGCCCGTACAGCAGGTTCGCGAACGCGAGCAGCGCGGCGGCCAGGAACGGTGCCCTCGGACCGTACTCGCCGAGCAGGCCGCCGACCACCGGACCGATGATGAAGCCCATGCCGAACGCGGCGCCCATCAGGCCGAAGTTCGCGGCCCGCACGTCCGGCGGACTGACGTCCGCGATGAACGCGTTGCAGGTGCTGTACGTGGAAGCGGCGGCGCCGGCGATCAGCCGGCCGACCAAGAGCCAGGCGAAGCTCGGTGCCCACCACATGATCAGGTAGTCGACGCCGAGCACGAACAGCGAGAACAGCAGCACGGGGCGACGGCCGAAGCGGTCGGACAGGCCGCCGATCACCGGTGCGAGCAGGAACTGCATCGCGGCGTACGCGAACATCAGCCAGCCGCCGTACGCGGCCGACGCCGACACGTCCTCGCCGGTCACGTCCATCAGCAGCTCGGGCAGCACCGGCATGATGATCCCGAAGCCGATGGAATCGAGCAGCGCGGTGATCAGCACCATCGTGATGGCGGGGCGCCAGTTCATTGTCCGCGGCTCCCTTGGCCGATACGGGCGGCCATCTTAGAGGGAGAAATACGATTAACGCAATAGTTAATTATTGCGCGATGGTAATCGTGAGACGGCCGGGCGGCGGCGACCTCAGGAGGTCACCCAGCCGGCGAACGCCAGCCAGGCGGCGGTGTCGCTGATCGTGAGCCTCAGCACCTGAGACCCCACGAGGACCAGCCCGCCGGCCGCGGTCGCCCAGTGCACGCGCTTCAGTGTGACCAGGTCGTAGGCGAGGATCGCGGCCACGAACAGGTTCGCGATGCCGAAGAACACCGGCGGTGCGCCCAACTCGGCGACGCCGGGCCACCGCGCCACCGCGGCGGTGGCGAGCTCGACCGTGGCGATCAGCATGAAACGCTTGTGCGCCGCGCTCTGCCGGCGGTACCACAGCGCCGCACCCACCAGGGCCGGGAACACCACCATCCCGATGAGCGGGATCGTCAGGAACTGGAGCGGCGGCACCACGCCGTTGCCGAGCAGCCCTTGCTGCGCGCGCTCGATCGCGAGCCAGACGCCGAGAACCGTCATCAGCACCGCCAGCGCCGCGCCGGCCACGCCGAGGCGCCGATGCAGATCCGTTCGCCCCGCCGCGACCAGCGAGGTCTGAGCCACCAGCACCACCATCCACAGCGAGAACGCGAGCCCGTGGGCATGCAGCAGCCCGGTGAGCTCCGGCGGCGCGCCGAAATGGGCCTTCAGGTAGTACGACGGCGCGAATCCGACGAACACGGTAACGGTCAACGCCAGCGCCATGCCGCCGAAGAACCGGCGCTCGCGGCGCGCGAGCGGAGAGGGCGGCACACGCAACGGGGGCTGCGGGATCGCCTGGGACGGTGTGGCCATAGGCGGCATCTCAGGGGGAGCGCCCGCTACTTCAGCACAGCCGGCTGGGTTCGTAAAGCCGCTGAAAAGCCGGCGGACGGTCCCGGGACGTTCGCGAACCCGCTTGCTCCGGCCCGGCCGAGCGGCTTTACTCGCCGCATCCGGCCCCCGGGGCTGCCCCCGCGGCTCATTCTCGACAAGCAGGAGACGACGATGATCGGCTACGTAACCATCGGCACCAATGACATGGACCGGGCAGTGAAGTTCTACGACGCGCTGCTCGGCGAGCTGGGCGCGAAGCAGCTCATGGACGCGGACCGGATCAAGTTCTACGGCAGCTCGCCGGGTGCGCCGATGCTCGCGGTGTGCATCCCGTACGACCAGAAGGCTCAGCACCCCGGCAACGGCAACATGGTGGCGATCCCGGCGGGCTCGCGGGAGAAGGTCGACCAGCTCTACGCGAAAGCGCGCGAGCTCGGTGCCACCGACGAGGGCGAGCCGGGCGAGCGGATGCCCGTGTTCTACGGCGCGTACGTGCGCGACCTGGACGGCAACAAGCTCTGCTTCTACCACCTGACGATGTGAGCGCGCGCTCGAGCGGGACCGCGGCCGCTCCGGCCGCGGTCCGGAAACCCTTGGCCCGGCACGGGTCTAACGTTCGATGAACACCGTCGCCTTGCCGAAAGCGCTCGAAGCGCTCGAGTTCGACAACCGCTTCACCCGGGAGCTGCCGGCCGATCCGGTCACCGGCGGCGGGCGCCGCCAGATCCGCGAGGCGATCTACTCGCGAATCGAGCCGACCGCGGCCTCGGCCCCGCGGCTGATCGCTTACGCAGCGGAGGTGGCCGAGCTGATCGGGCTCGATCCCGCCGCCTGCGAGACCTCGGCCTTCGCCGAGATCTTCACCGGCAACCGGCTCTTGCCGGGCATGGATCCGCACGCGACCTGTTACGGCGGCCATCAGTTCGGCAACTGGGCCGGGCAGCTCGGCGACGGCCGCGCGATCAATCTGGGCGAGGTGGTGAACGCCCGGGGCGAGCACTGGATGCTGCAGCTCAAGGGTGCCGGCCCCACACCCTATTCGCGCACCGCCGACGGCTACGCGGTGCTGCGCTCGTCGATCCGCGAGTTCCTGTGCAGCGAAGCGATGCATCATCTGGGTGTGCCGACCACCCGTGCGTTGTCGCTCACGCTGACCGGCGACGAGGTGGTGCGGGACATGCTGTACGACGGCCATCCGGCGCCGGAGCCGGGCGCGGTCGTGTGCCGCGTGGCGCCGTCGTTCACCCGGTTCGGCCATTTCGAGATCCTGGCGGCGCGCGGCGAGGAGGATCTGCTGCGCCGTTTCACGGACTTCACGATCCGCACGGATTTCCCGAAGCTGGCGGCGATCCAGGATCCGAAAGAGCGCTACTCGGCCTGGTTCGAATCCGTCTGCCGGCGCACCGCGCGGATGATCGTCGAGTGGATGCGTGTCGGCTTCGTGCACGGCGTGATGAACACCGACAATATGTCGGTGCTGGGGCTCACCATCGACTACGGCCCGTACGGCTGGGTCGACGACTACGATCCCGACTGGACGCCGAACACCACGGACGCCGCCGGCCGCCGGTACCGGTTCGGCTGGCAGCCGCGGGTCGCCCAGTGGAACCTGGTGCAGCTCGCGAACGCGATCTACCCGCTGATCCAGGACACCGCGCCCCTCGAGCGCGCGCTGTCCGGCTACGAGGAGAGTTATCACCGCGGCTGGCGCGAGATGATGCAACGCAAGCTCGGCCTGCGCACGTTCCGTCCGGCCACCGACATCGCGCTGCTCGACGCGCTGAACGAGACGCTGCAGATCACCGAGACCGACATGACCCTGTTCTACCGGGCGCTCGCGGACCTGCCGCTCGAGGGCGGCGAGCCGCTCGAGACCATCCGCGGCGCGTTCTATCGGCCGGAGGAGGTGGTGGGTGAGAAGGCCGCGCGGATCACGGCCTGGCTCGAGCGCTACCGGCAGCGCCTGAACGAAGAGGGCGTCGATCCGGCCGAACGGCGTGCCGCGATGAACGCGGTCAACCCGAAGTTCGTGCTGCGCAACTACCTGGCGCAGCTCGCCATCGACGCGGCGGAGCAGGGCGACTACGCACCGATCCATCGGCTCCAGGCGGCGCTGCGCCGGCCGTACGACGAGCAGCCCGAGCACGCGGAGCTGGCCGCGCGGCGGCCGGATTGGGCGCGCGAGCGGGTCGGCTGCTCGATGCTCTCCTGCAGCTCCTGAACGGCCCGGAGCCGCCGCGCGCGGTCAGTCCCGGTAACTCTGATACACGTGGCGTTCGCCGTTCTCGCCGAACGCGATCACGTCGTACGGCTGCCGGCGTCCGCCGGCTTCCATTCCGGGGGAGCCGAGCGGCATGCCCGGTACCGCGAGACCCCGCACGCCCTCCGGCCGCTCGAGCAGCAGCCGGCGGATCTCCCGCGCCGGCACGTGTCCTTCGATGCGGTAGCTGCCCGCTTCCGCGGTATGGCAGCTCGCGAGCGCCGGCGGGACCCCGAGCGATGCGCGCAGCGCCGTCAGGTCGTCGTGCTCGACCACCTTCACCGAAAGGCCGTGATCGCGCAGATGCTCCACCCAATTGCCGCAGCAGCCGCACCAAGGTGTCTTGTGGACGGTGATCTCGACCTCCGACGCGGCGGCGGCCTCGCGCCCTGGTGCCGGCGCCGCGGCCGCGGCCGCAGCCGTCAGCAGGCCGATCAGAAGCAAACGGTGCATGACGTTCTCCTCGTTGTGCCGCGGCCCGGCGTCAATCCCCGGGGGAAGGGCCCCAGTCGGCGTTCAGCGCCTCGTGCAGCGCCTCGACCCGATCCCGGCCGATGCGGCGGGCGAGCTCTTTCTCCAGGGCCTGCAGTGCTTTTCGGGCGATGTCGCGCATCGCTTCCCCGCGCGGCGTCACCCGCACCAGGCGTTGACGGCCATTGTCCGGGTCCGGGTCGATCCGGACCAGACCTTTCCGCCCCATCGGGCGCAGTGCCTGCTGGATCGCCTGTTTACTGACCTTCAGGCGTTTCGCGAGCTCCGCCTGGGTGGCGATGCCTTCACTCAGCGCCACCATGATCATCGACTGCGCGCGGGGCAGCGAGAAACCGGCGCGGCGTCGCATCTCGGCCTGCAGGCCGTCGTCGAGCCAGTAGAACGCGTGCAGCAGCGTGCCGAGCAGAACCCGGTCCCGCCGGCGCGTGCGCCGGGCTCGGGGCGCCGGAGCGACCGCTGGCCGTTTCCGAGCCGCCATCAGGCGCCGCCGATCGGCCGTCCGTCCGCCTTGATGCCGCGGGCGTCGACGGGCAGCTCGACGTCCGGCGAGCCGCTGTTCACGGTCGCACAGAACTCCAGCATGATGCCGTCGGGATCGAAGAAGTAGAACGAGCGCAGCCACGTCCTGGCGTTCGCGGCGGCGCTGGTGCGCGGCTCGGTGCCGGTCGCCACGTCGTCGTGGTTGATCACCGGCGTGCAGTCGACACCGCGGGACACCAGCAGCTCGCGGTATTCGATGCTCTGCTCCATCGTCGTTCCTCCCGTCAATGTCTGCCCGAGGCGGCATTGATCGAGGGGTCCGACTCTATCAGGATCAATGCCATTGACCATAGGACGATCAATGGTATTGACTGTAACACGCCGCCGGTGACGTGCGGCTGTACGCCGAGCAGGTGGGCTTCGACGGCTTCTGGCTCGGCGAGCACCACGCGAGCGACGACCCGGTGCGCCTCGCGGAAGACTTCGCGACGCTCGATCTGCTCTCGCGCGGCCGGGCCGAGATCGGCTTCGGCAGCGGCATCACCGAGCACACCTTCGGGCTGTTCGGCCAGAACGTGGCGGACAGCCAGGCGATTTCGGAGGAGAACCTCGAGCTGATCCAACGGCTCTGGAACGAGCGCGAGGTGAGCTGGCGCGGGCGTTTTCGCGCCGATCGAAGCCGCCGAGCTGCAGCCACGCACACGAGGTCACGGAGTGGATCCTCGTCGGCTACGAGCGGATGGGCGGGTTCGACCGTTTCATCGGCTGCTTCGACCTCGGCGGGCTGCCCCGTCAGGCGACCTTCGACGCCGTCACGCTGTTCGCGGAGGAGGTGATACCGGCGTTGAAGGCCGTCTGAGGGTTTCCGTTCGCGGCCGGAGGCCGCTCCCACATGTAACGAATCATTCTTCGAGAATCACCTGCCGCAGGTTCGGGTCGGCCTCGATCTCGGCACCGGTGAACGGCAGCCGCACCCAGCGGCCGGCGGAGTACAGGCGCGTCATGTCGGCGTGGTGCGGCGAGTCCGGCTCGGGGCTCTGCGAATAGGTCAGCACCGCCTGCGGAACGAGGTTGCCCGCTTCGTCCCACGAGATCACCTGGACGTAGCTGTTGCCGTGCAGGATCGGCGGGTAGCCGCCGCCGTCCTCGAGCGAGGTGACGATCATGCTCCACATACCCGCCCAGCCTTCGCCGCCGGGAATCGGCAGGCGTTCGCCCTCGTGTTCGAAGTACTGGATCTCGCGGAGCGGCGCATCGAGCGGGATGCCGTGCGCCACGAGGCGCTGCTGCGCCTTCGCGAGTGCCTGGCGCAGCCTCGTGCGCACCTCCGGGTCGTTCAGCGCGATGCCGCGCGGCGTGTGCACCGGATCGTCGACGTCGAACGGCACCGCGAACATGTCGTCGAACTCGCGCGCGTCGCGCATGAACTCGCGCCACACCTGACCGCCGCGGCTGTCGTTGGTCATGCGCCGGTCCCAGTCGGCGAGCGCTTCGCACGCGGGAGCGATGTCGACCTCATCGTCTGCGAGGGCCACCCGCGTGTCGCCGTCGCACAGCGTCAGCACGTCGTCGAGCAGCAGCTCGGCGCCGTAGTTGCGCTGGCTGTAGAGCATCGCCCACAGATCGTCGGCCGACAGTTTGCGGTCGGCCGCGAGCGCCTCTTCGATGAACACGAGACCGGCACGGGTTCGCAGGGTCCGCGCGGTGCGCTCGTCGCCGATGATCGGCGAGAACCCCTCGAGCGGCGCCTCCGGATTCGAGAGCCAGTAGCTGTCGTTGGAATTCACGACGTAGTCGTCGCGCACGAGACGCGGCATCTCCTCCGGCGGCAGCGTGCCGGGGATCGCCGAACGGGGATCTTCCCGCCATTCGCAGCCGGGATCGGCTCCGTTCAGCACCACCACCTCGTCCGGCACGGACTCGGGATGCACCCGGCAGCGTGCCAGCAGCTCCGCGTCCACGTTGGGGGTCACGCTGATGTCGGCATAGAACGCGGTACCGTGGCGGTCGGCGGCGATGGTGTTGGTCCAGGCGACGCCCTGCAGCTCGAGCGCGGCCTCCACGTCGGCGATGGAACGTGCGGTGTTCAGCGCCTCGTAGGTGAGCGCCGCGCGGTCGTTGGCGAGGTTGGCGTCGCGGACCGCATAGGCCGTGGTCCGGGTCCACGGCAGCTCCGCCGAGCGCACCACCGGCCCGTAGTGGGTCAGATAGACCAGGTGCCGCCGCTCCTGCACGGTGCCGGCCGGATCCGCCACCGCAACGGTGACCGGCACCGTCTGCATCGTTCGGTAGCCGTCGCCGTAGCGGTAGCGCAGCGGGTTCTGGGGGTCGAGCTCGAGCTGGTAGAGCGTCGAGCGCAGCGCGGTGGAGACCGTGTGGCTCCAGGCGATGTCGCGATTGAAGCCGATCGACACGCGGCTGGTGTTCAGCAGGCTCACCCCCATCACGTCGAGCTCACCCGGAATCGTCGTGTGAATCAGATGGAAGCGTGACGAGCCCTGCCACGGGTAGTGGGGATTGCCGAACAGGATGCCGCGGCCCGACTCGCTGGCGGCGCGGCCGACGGCCACCGCGTTGCTCGCGAGCGCGAGCCCGTCCTCGTTGGCGAAGGCTCCGGCCGCGATCGAGGCCGTAGGCGGCTCCCACGGCGACTCGGGCGCGTCGCCGTCGGCCGCGGCCGGCGCAGCGTCCGCCATCTCGCGCTGAAAGCGTCCGAGCCCGTAGCGGATACCGACGCCGATGGTCAGCCGTGCGACGTCTTCGCGGCTGATCGGCTTCACCCAGTCGGCTCCGGCGCACGACGCCGGCAGCGTGTCCGCATGATCCGAAAGAAAACGGTTGTAGCCGGCGACGTAGCCTTCGGAGAACGCCGCCGACTGGGGCGAGAGCGCCGCCTGGAAGGCCGTGAGGCGCTCCGGCGTCAGCACCGCCTTGTGGAAGACGTCGCTCGCGAAGTTGCCGTCTTCCGCCCCGAAGTGACGCGACAGCTCGCCATTGACCATCAGCACGTCGCGGGCGATCACGCAGACGGCGTCGGTCGCGGTGGCGTACGCGAAGCCGTACCCGAGGCTGCCCCAGTCGTGCGCCTTCACGTGCGGGATGCCGTAGCTGGTCCAGCGGATCTCGACGCGGTAGCGCCCGTCGGCCGGCGTGTCGGCCGTGGCGTCGGGCTCCGTCCCGCTCGTGAGCTCCGTCCCGCCGCCGAGTCCGGTGCAGCCCGCCGCGCTCAGCAGCAGCGCCGCCACCCATGCCTGCTTCATGCTCCCCTTCCTTCTCCGTCGGCGCCGCGCGATGCGACGCCGGGTTCGATCAGGCCGCCTCGCGCACGCTCAGCTTGTCGCGCAGCTCGCGCTTCAGGAACTTGCCGTTGGCGTTGCGCGGCAGCGGCTCGCTCAGGAACCAGATGTAGCGCGGTACCTTGTGCGCCGAGATGGACGCCCGGCAGACCGCGCGGATCTCGTCCGCGCTGACCTGTTCGCCCGGCTTCAGGAAGATGGCCGCGCCCACCTCCTCGCCGAGGCGCTCGTCGGGCACCCCGAACACGCTCACTTCCTGCACCGCCGGGTGCCGGTGGATCGCGCTCTCCACCTCGGCGCAGTACACGTTCTCGCCGCCGCGCAGCACCATGTCCTTCGCGCGGTCGACGATGTAGAGGAAACCGTGCTCGTCCATGCGGGCGATGTCGCCGGTGTGGAGCCAGCCGTCGGTGATGGTTTCGGCGGTGGCCTCCGGACGGTTGAGGTAGCCCTTGATCACCGGAGCGCCCTTCACCCACAGCTCGCCCACCTGCCCGCGCGGCAGAGCGTTACCGTTCGCATCCACGATCTTCGCCTCGAACGACGGCATCACCGGGCCGGCGCTGTCCGGCTTGTCGACGAAGAAGTCGCCCGAGATCGACGTGATGATGCCGCAGGTCTCGGTCATGCCGTAACCGGTCTGCGGACGCGCGGTCGCGACGCGCTGGTCGATCTTGCCGACCAGGTCGGGCTGGAGCTGCGCGCCGCCGCCGCCCACCGAAAGGAGCGACGACGTGTCGTAGCGGTCGAAATCCGGATGGTTGATCAGCTCGCGAGACATCACCGGCACGCCGGTCATGCCGGTGATGCGCTCGCGCTCGATCAGCTTCAGGGCCTCGCCCGCGTCCCATTTGTACATGCAGACCAGCTTGCCGCCGTTCAGCGTGGTTCCGTGCGTCACGCAGTTGTTCGCGGTCACGTGGAACAGCGGCGTCGTCAGCAGCGCCGCGGGCACCGGCGGCTCGGCGCCTTCGGGCGGTACCGGGATGCGGCCGGTGCGCTGACCGACCAGCGTGTAGGACGCGGCGGCGTACGCCATGTTCATGATGTTGGCGACGCAGCCGCGGTGGGTGAGCTGAGCGCCCTTCGGGTGCCCGGTGGTGCCCGAGGTGTAGAAGATGCAGGCGTCGTCGTCGGGGTCGATGTCGGCCTCCGGCAACTCGCCGCCGTGCTCGATCAGCTCGCGCCACGGCACCACGCCCTCCGGCAGATCGCCCGGGATGCGCACGCCCACCAGCGTCATCGGCGGGATCTCGCGCAGGTGCTCGAGCACCCGCTCCAGCCGTTCCTGGTCGACGATCAGCACCTTCGGCGTCGAGTCCTTCAGCCCGTATGCGAGCTCCGGCCCCACCCACCAGGCGTTGACGCCGACCACCGTCGCGCCCATCGTGACGATCGCCCAGTACGCCAGCACCCACTCGGGGTAGTTGCGCATCGCGATTCCGACCCGGTCTCCAGGCCGTACACCCTGGTCGCGCAGCCAGCAGGCGATGGATGCCACCTGACGATGCGCCTCGGCGTAGGTCAGGCGCTCGTCCTGGTACACCAGGTAGTCGCGCTCGGCAAACTGGGCCGAGGCCAGCCAGACTTCCCGCAGGCTCTTCGGCGCGTTGGCGTACGTGCGGATCCGGTGACCCCGTACCTCGATCTCTACGATCTCGAACGGTGCTCCGGGTGCGGTCAGCTCGGCGCGTACTTCCTCAAGCTGATCGTAGATCGTCATGCAAGTCCCCTCTTGGTATGGTGCCTACGTGGATGAGCCGGGCGAGCCGGCGAGGCGGTCGTCGTCGTGGCGGGCCGCGGGCGTCTCGACAGCGGATACTAACCCAGCGTGTCGATGCTGTAACGGCTCCGCCGCTCCGGTCGCACCGGTGCTGGAGGCTTTCGCACCGACGGTGTAAATTGCCACTAGCTAAAACGCGTTACAACCATCGACCGTGTGCGGAGCGCTCGGGCCGTGAAGCCATTCGCGGCCGGAGGCCGCTCCCACACAGAGGGGGGACCCATGGACTTCGAAATTCCCGAGGACATCCAGCAACTGCTCAACCGCCTCGACGACTTCATCGAGAACACCATCAAGCCGCTCGAGCAGCAGGACGACAACATCCGCTTCTTCGACCACCGCCGGGAAGACGCCCGCACCGACTGGGACCGCGGCGGGCTGCCGAACGAGGAATGGGAGCAGCTTCTCTACAAGGTCAAGCGCCTGGCGGACGAGGCCGGCTTCTACCGCTACCCGTTCCCGAAGGAATACGGCGGCATGGACGGCACGAACCTCGGAATGGCCATCATTCGCGAGCACTTGGCCGTGAAGGGCCTGGGGCTGCACAACGACCTGCAGAACGAGCACTCGATCGTCGGCAACAACGTCGGCCTGCTGCTGATGCTGCACTACGGCACCGAGGAGCAAAAGAAGGAATGGGTGGACGACCTCGCCGAAGGCCGTCGCGGTTTCGCGTTCGGCATCACCGAGCCGAACCACGGCTCCGACGCGACCCACATGGAAACCCGCGCAGTGCGCGAGGGCGACGAATGGGTGATCAACGGCGAGAAGACCTGGAACACCGGGATCCACAAGGCGCAGTACGACATGGTGATGGCGCGCACCAGCGGCAAGCCGGGCGATGCGGAGGGGATCACCGCGTTCCTGGTGCCGATGAAGGCCGAGGGCGTGAAGATCGAGGAGTTCCTCTGGACCTTCAACATGCCGACCGACCACGGCCGCGTGTCGTTCACCAACGTCCGCGTGCCGCACTCGAGCATCTTCGGGGGCGAGGGCCGCGGCCTGCAGGTGGTGCAGCACTTCTTCAACGAGAACCGCATCCGCCAGGCGGCATCGAGCCTCGGCGCGGCCCAGTACTGCATCAATGAGTCGGTCAAGTACGCGATGGAGCGCAAGCCCTTCGGCAAGCCGCTGTCGGCGAACCAGGGCATTCAGTTCCCGCTGGTGGAGCTGCAGACCCAGTGCGAGATGCTGCGCGCGCTGATCCACAAGACCGCGTGGCTGATGGACCGCGACGGGCCGTTCACGGTCTCGGACAAGGTGTCGATGTGCAACTACTGGGCGAACCGGCTCTGCTGTGAAGCCGCCGACCGCGCGATGCAGATCCACGGCGGCCTCGGTTATTCGCGTCACAAGCCGTTCGAGCACATTTACCGGCACCACCGCCGCTACCGGATCACCGAAGGGGCGGAGGAGATCCAGATGCGACGGGTCGCCGGATACATGTTCGGCTACATGAAGCAGCGCGCGCCGAAGGGCGTGAAGGAAGACTGACGATGGCGGCGGACGCCGAGTTCGAGGCGAAGCTCTCCGCCGTGGTGCGCCGCCGGATCCCCGGCTGTCGGGGGCTGGCGGCGGCCGAGCGGCTGTCGGGCGGCGCGAGCCAGGAGACCTATCGTCTGACGTTGACCACCGACGACGGCGAGCGCAAGGCGTGCCTGCGCCGCGCGCCGGGCGGCGCCTCGCGGCCGGAAGGGGCGGTCAACCCGGGGCTGCCGGTGGAAGCACGGCTGATGCAGGTCGCCCGCGAGGCGGGCGTGCCGGAGCCCGAGGTCTACTACGTGCTGCAGCCGGAGGACGGGCTCGGCGAAGGCTTCCTGATGGAGTGGCTCGAGGGCGAGACGCTCGGCGCCCGCATCGCCCGCTCGCCGGAGCTCGCCGGCGTGCGCGAGACCCTCGCCTACCAGTGCGGCCAGGTGCTCGCGCGCATCCACAGCATCGATCTCGACGCCGCGGGGCTGCGCGACAAGCTCGTCACCCACACCCCCGAGCAGTTCGTGCGGCAGATGTGGGAGCGCTATCAGCTCCTCGACACGCCCCAGCCGATGATCGACTACGCGGCGCGCTGGCTGCTCGAGCACCTGCCCGAGAATCCGCGCACGACGCTGGTGCACAACGATTTCCGCAACGGCAACTTCATGGTGGACCGGAGCGGCATCATCGCCGTGCTGGACTGGGAGGTGGCCCATATCGGCGATCCGATGCGTGATCTCGGCTGGATCTGCACCAACTCGTGGCGCTTCGGCGTCACCGAGAAACCGGTGGGCGGCTTCGGCGAGTACCAGGATCTGTTCGCGGGCTACGAATCGGTCTCCGGCGAGCCGGTGGATCCGCAGCACGTGAAGTTCTGGGAGGTGTTCGGCTCGTTCTGGTGGGCGATCGGCTGCCTCGGCATGGCCGAGCACTACCGCACCGGCCCGGACAAGACGGTGGAACGCCCGGCGATCGGCCGGCGCTCGTCCGAGTGCCAGGTGGATTGCGTGAACCTGCTGATTCCCGGCCCGGTGGAGCTGGTGGCGCCGCGCGACCTCACCGAGAGCGACGACATGCCGCGCATCGACGAGCTGCTGGTGTCGGTGCGCGACT
Organism: Pseudomonadales bacterium; assembly: GCA_036381275.1. Taxonomy (GTDB): domain Bacteria; phylum Pseudomonadota; class Gammaproteobacteria; order Pseudomonadales; family Azotimanducaceae; genus UBA7803. The sequence continues at coordinate 14,128 of DASVDC010000116.1, forward strand.
TCCTGCATCAGGACGCGATGGCGGCCACCACCGGGCGCACCAACTTCCTCGCCCGGGTCGCCGGCAACAGCATCGACATCGTGCTGCGCGAGCTGGCGCTGGGCGAACGGGCGCGGGCGGCCGAGCACCGGCGTCTGCGCGAGCTGCTGAACGCGGAAGGCAGTCTGTCGGAGCTGCGCTGGAAGCTGACCCGGGCGCTTCGCGACGGCAGCCTCGCACTCGACGCGCCGGGGCTCGCCGAGCACCTGCGCTCCACGGTGGTGAATCAGATCGCGATCGATCAGCCGAAATACACCGGCTACCGGACCGCGCTGGCCAACGCCGGCCTGCGCTGATCACCGCTGTGGGAGCGGCCTCCAGGCCGCGAATCGAAGGCTGCGGAAGCGGCGGCTACCCGCCCAGCTCAGGCCGCGAACGAATGTCGTCCACCACGTCAATCCCGAGCCTGCGCGACGCGCTGACCGGCATGCCCCGAGTCTCCGCGGCCGGCTGGCGGCGGCTCGACTGGCTTCGCCGGTACCTGATCGCGGTGCGCGCCGCGGTGCTGCCGCTGACGCTGTTCTCGTGCCTGTTCGGGGGCCTGCTGGCGTTGCCCTGGACGCCGGCGGAAGGCGGGCGCCTGCTGCTCGCGACCGTCACGCTGCTGTTCGCGCACGCCGCCGGGAACCTGCTGAACGATCAGATCGACTGGCTCGTCGGCGTCGATCGCGATCGCTACTTCCGCGTCCGCTACGGCGCCCACCCGCTGGCGCAGGGGCTGATGCATCCGCTCGGGCACGTGCTGCTGCTCGCGCTGACGGCGAGCGTCGCGCTGTGGCTCGGCATCGCGCTGTGCCGCAGCGCCGGAACGCCGGCGTGGTGGCTCGCCGGTGTCGGCGCGTCGCTCTCGGTGTTCTACACCTGGCCGCTGAAGCGCCTGGCGCTCGGCGAGCTCGCGATCTTCCTGATCTGGGGACCGCTCCTGGCGGGCGGCGTGTACTGGCTGGTCAGCGGCGACTGGGGTCCGGAGATCCTGTTGCTGTCCGCGCTGTTCGGCCTCGGCCCGACCGTCGTCGTGCTCGGCAAGCATTGCGACAAGCGCGCGGACGATGCCGCGCGCGGCATCCGTACGCTGCCGGTGAGGCTCGGGCCCGTGTGGGGGCCGCGGGTGACGGTGCTCGCCGCGGTCGTGCAGCTCTGCGGCGGGCTCGGTTGGGCCGTCACCACCGAGGCCTGGGCGTATCTGTTGCTGCTGGCGGCGTTGCCCGCGCTCCTCGGCCTGATTCGCGTCGGCTTGCGCCGCCGTCCGACCGCTCGACCGAAGCGCTTCCCCACCGCGGTCTGGCCGCTGTGGTACGGCGCCGCCGCCTTCCGGTTCGCGCGAGCGAGCAGCGTCGCGCTGGTCGTCGCCGCGTTGCTCGACGGATTGTGACCTCCGATGGATGTGGAAGCGGCTGGATGCCTGTGGGAGTGACTGGAAGCCTGTGGGAGCGGCCTCCGGCCGCGAATTTCCGGACACATTCGCCGCCGGCTCGAACCGGCGACATAGCCAACCCTCGGGCGGGCACGGGTGACACCTGAGCCGCGTGTGTCGCCTCAGCGGCCGGGAATCTCCGCCGGATCGATGAGGCGATGCCGGCGCCAGCCTTCCGTCAGCAGCCAGGTCATTGCCGGCGCGACTTCCCGTGTTCTCGCGGGGATCGGCTCGTGGTTGGACTGCCGGCGCTTCCACCCCTCGAACCATACGGCAGAACTCGCCGGATCCAGCCGCACCACGGGCGGCGCCTTCCGGTGCCGCTCGAAGTAATGGTGCCGCGCATTCAGCAGCACATACCCAAGGGCATGGCGCACCTGCCTCGGCGTGCGCAGCAGCCGGTGGTGATAGCGGCCGTCCAGCACACTACCGCGCCGCGAGAACACCCGGTTCACGCAGCGCGCGACCCGCGCCGCGAGGCTCTTCATCCCGCACGCGAGCGCGCGCTTCCCCTGCGCCTCGATCAGAAAG
>DASVDC010000117.1:0-14328 GCA_036381275.1 Pseudomonadales bacterium
CAGCCGGCGAGCTTGCGAGCGCACCCTTGAGGCGCTGGCTTCGGCCCCGGAACCTGCCGGCAACAGCAAAACCGCCCCTCCCATCAACCGAATCTAGGAGTTGCGTACCGCCATAGAATCTCCCACATGATGCCGCCGTGCCCACATGACGCCGCCGCTCGCCCCTAAGTAACTCCCCAAATGGACAGATTGCCCCGCTGAACTACGCTTCCCCCGAGAAGGGACGGCGTGTGACCTAGCGCACGAACCGCACCCTCGCCTCTGCGGGCTGCCAGGCCCGCCTCATCGGTCACTCTGATTTGAGCCCGCAACGGATGGCGGGCGCGTGGGGGAACTTTGGATCGAAAATTGCTGAATCCTGCGTCCATCCTGAGGACGTGGTGGGGCGCGCGTTGGGGCGTCGCCTTATGCCTGATCATCGCAGCCGTGACCGTGACACTACCGAACGGAACCGAACGCGCCCTTGCGGACGCGCCGGTGGGCAACGCGCCGGTGCGGGTCGGGGCGAGCGAGAAGCTCGCTGCGCTGACGGGGCCCGAGTCGAGCAACGCGACCGCGGACCGCTGGGGCATTCACGGGGCCGACCTCGGTCACATGTTCTGGCACCGCGGCAAACTGCACATGGTGTTCGGCGATACGTTCGGCTATCCGGGCCTCGGCGGACGCAACTGGCGCAGCAACACGATGGCGGTGATCGCCGATCCGGATCCGGCCAGCGGACTGCCGTTCGAAGCCATGATCACCGGCGACAATGGCCTGGCGAAGGAGCTGATCCCGTCGAAGAAGGTCGACCGGGTCGAGAAGACCGTGATTCCGACCTACGGCGTATCGACCGGCGGCCGGATGGTGCTGCACTACATGTCGGTGCGCCAGTGGGGCAAGCACGGCGTGTGGGAAGTCGGTCATTCCGGCCTGGCGTACTCGGACGACGACGGTGCCACCTGGCACACGCCGGCCTCGGCGGTCTGGCCGCGCGGCAGCGGGTTCGAGCAGGTGGCGTTCGTCAAGCACGACGGCTGGATCTACAGCTTCGGCATCGGCGAAGGCCGCTGGAGCGGAGTACGGCTGCGTCGCGTGGCGCCGGAGCATATCCTCGAGCGGGACGCCTACCAGTACTGGAGCGGCAGCGAATGGAGCGGCGCGATCGAAGCGGCGACTCCGGTGGTGCCGGCTCCGGCGGGCGAGTTGTCGGTCGCGTACAGCGAGCGGCACCGCCGCTGGCTGATGATGTACCTGCACCCGCAACGCAAGGCGATCGTGCTGCGCACGGCACCCGAGCTGACCGGCCCGTGGAGCGCCGAGCAGCCGGTGGTCACCGCGCGGGAATACCCGGGTCTGTACGCCCCGTACATCGTGCCGGGCGCCGCGATCGATGGCGAGTTGTACTACACCATGTCCCTCTGGGGTGCTTACAACGTCTTCCTGATGCGCACCAAGCTGCAATGGGGAGACGAACCGGCGCTGCCGACCGTCGGGGCGGCAGCGACAGACGAAGGATCGGCGGCCGGCGCTTCCCCCTGATTCCACAGCCGGGGCTGCGCCTCCGGCTCGGGTAGCACGCTCGCGGCGCGCACCGACCGATCGATCCTTCACCCGAGGAGGATCTGGTGACGGCAACGGCTGAACGGCGAGGTCGGCGGCGAGCACCGCCGGGGATGCGACGCACGGCGGCGGTGCTGACGATACTGGCGGTGCTGACCGTGCCGACGGCGCTGCTGTGGCGCTCCGATCTCGCGATCGACGAACGCGATCTGCACCGTCTGCTCGACGCGGGCGCCGGCACGCGGCTGCACTGGCGCGGCGAGCCTCAGCTCACGCTGTTGCCGACCCCGAGCCTGACGCTGCGCGGCGTGACCGCGCAACGGGAACCCGGCGCCGCGGCCGGGTTCCATGCCACGATCCCACGCGTCGAGATCGCCCTGTCGGTCCTGCCGCTGCTCGGCGGCCGGGTGAGCGCCGAGGAGGTGCGGCTCTTCGAGCCCGACATCCGATTGACGGCCGGTGCCGGCGGATCGGATGGCCCTTGGCGCTGGCTCGAGCAGGCGGGCGATGTGCTGCCGGCCGCGCTCGAGCTCATCGACGCGACCATCCGCTTCGATCACGCCCGGATGCACACCGTGCATCGCCTCGACGACGTGGACCTGCGTCTCGATTGGGACAGGGCGGAGGAACGCCTGGACGCGGCCGGAAACGGGCTGCTCGAGGATCGTCGCGTGTACCTGACCGGCACGCTGCTCGGCCCGAGGCAGGCATTCCGCCCGCCCGGCGCGCGGGCGCAATTGCGCATCGATGGCCTGACGGCGCCGCCGCTGCAGGCCGAGGGACGTATTCACCTGGATCGAGGCGAGCCGCCGCGGGGTGCGGAACTGCACATCCGTGACGGGAGCTTCCGGCTCGGCGGCTCCACCGCGAGTGGCGAGCTGGCGCTGTCCCTGACCGGCAGCCCGCCACGCGTGTCGGGGCAGCTCGACTTCGGCACGCTGGCGCTGTCACGCTGGCTCGAAGCCTGGTGGCCGGACGATCTCGCCGAGCTGCTGGCGCTGCCGGTGGCCGGCCGCTGGCTGCGCGCCGTCGAGGGCGATCTGACGTTGACCGCAGCCGGCGTGGATCTCGGCGTGGTGCCCCTCAACGACGCCGAAGCGCGCGTCGCGCTCGAGGACGGGCGGCTGACCCTGACGGTCGTCGAAGCGGGCATCGCGGACGGCCGGCTGAGCGCGGAGGTGTCGGCCGTGGCGGCCGGTGAGGGCATTGCCTTCCGCTCAGCGGGACGGCTGGACGACGTGGCGCTGGCGGAGGCGAGCGAGAACGTCGGCGGACGCGGGCTCGACGTGCTGGTCGGTCCCAGCGAACCGCCCGACGGCCGCGGCAGCGGCAGCTTCCGGATCACGGCTCGGGGCAGCACCGTGCGCGACCTGGTGCACTCGTTGGCGGGTCGGGTGGAGATCGACGTGCGCGATGGGAGCCTGTACGGCGCGAACGCCACCGCGACCCTCGAACGGTTGCTGGATGGCCAGGCGGGGATCGCCGAGGGCAACGCACCGTTCATCCCGATCGCCGGTCGGACCTACTTCTCTCGCCTGTCGGCGCGGCTCGCCGCCGGCAACGGCACGCTGTGGCTCGAGTGGCTGCGCCTGCAGGGCGACGCGTTCGAGATCGCGCTGAGCGGCGAGCTGGACCTCACCGACGGTGAGGTGCTGGCGCGGGGCATGGCGCGCCTGTTCGATACGGATACCGATCACCGCTCGTCGGTGCTGGTGGAGCTGCCGTTCGGCGTTGGCGGCACGCTTCGGGAACCGATGGGTGCGCCGGGAATCCCGCGGCTCGATCCGGGCTCGGATCGCACCGCGCGCGCCGACGGGCTCGATCCGGTACGGTCGGTCACGCGGAGGGATCCCGGTGTCGGATGACGCATTGATCCACTCGCGCGCGATGGCCGCGGTAACCTGGCCACGCGACGCCGCGGCGGAGCGGCAGCGTGCGCGTACCGTCGCGCTCACGGCACTGGCCGTGTTCGCCGCGGCGGCCGCGTTCTACGCCTCGCTGCTGTTTCCGGGGCTCGGCGGTGTGCTGAACCCGGGCGATTCCGCCAAGTTTCAGATCCTCGGACACACGCCGATCCTGGTGCACGGGCCCGGCTACCCGCTGGTGCTCGCGATCGGCGCGCTGGTGCGGGCACTGCCGTTGCCATTGCCGCCGTGGTGGCTGCTCACGTTCGTGCTGTCCGCGCTGCCCGGCGCCGCGGCGGTGACCTTCGCGTTCCTGATCACCGAGCGCGTCACCCGCAGCGTCGGGTTCGGCCTCGCCGCCGCGCTGCTGCTCGGCACCGCGGGCCTCGTGGCGGTGCAGGCGACGGAAGCCGAAGTCTATGCGCTCGCGCTGGCGTTCCTGCTCGGCACCGTGTTCCTGCTGATCCGCTTCGTCGAGACGCGCCGGCCGGCCTGGTTCCTCGTCGCGTGCGGCGTCTACGCGGTGTCGTTCGGCAACCATCTGATGATGATCATGCTGGTGCCGCTGTTCCTGTGGACGGTGCTCGTTCATCGGGAACTGCTGCAGCGGCGCTACGTGGCCGCGGTTGCCGCGCTGATCCTGCTCGGCGCGAGCCAGTACCTGTATCTGGCCTACGTGGCGTACGACCCGCGCACCTCCTACTCGGAATACATGCCGTTGCCGCCGGAGCCGATGGAGCTGGTGCACTACGTGCTCGGCACCTACTTCAGCGACCTCTACGGCTCGGGCTTCGAATCGAGCCGCAACGCCGAGGCGCTCCTCGGCACGTTGCGCGTGGCGCATCCGTGGCTGTCCCTGCCGCTGATCGTCGCCGGCCTGGCGCTGACCGCAGCCGGCTGGCGACGCCGGGATGCACATTGGACGGCGCTCGCGATGATCGCGGCGGCGGGCCTGTGCTTCGTCCCGTTCGTGCTCTGGTACGGCGCGTACGACATCCACGCGTTCCACGGACCGGTGCTCGGTCCGCTGCTGATCGTCGGGGTGGCGAGTCTCGGCTGGTGGACGCGGCACAGCCCGCGCCTCGGCGGCGCCGTGCTGGTGCTGCTGCTGCTCGTCGGTGCCGCGCGCACGCTGCAGATCGGTGCGCTGCTCGGCGCGCGCGCGCCGATCTACGACGACGTTCCGGCGGCGGTGACGGAGATGGTGGCGCAGGCTCCGGTGGAGCGGCCGATCGTCGCGATGTCCTACGGTCTGCGCATGGCCACGCTCTACCACGAGCTGCGCGGCGAGCTGCCGGTGGGCCCGCGCTACCGCGTGCACTGGCGGGCGATCGCCACGGCGATGCACGGCGCGCCGGTGGGCGGCATCGTCGTGCCGAGCGACGGCTACCAGTTCGTGCGCTGGATCGAGCACCGGCGGCCGGAGCTCGAGTGCCGCACCGGGAAGGTTCGCCGGCAGATACCGACGCCCTGGCCCGCCTACACGTTCGAATGCAGCCCTGGCTGGAGTGTGGGAGCGGCCTCCGGCCGCGAAGATCTCAGTTCGCGGTCGGAGGCCGCTCCCACAGTGAATGTCAGGGCGCCACGTCCGCAATCCCGGTGAAGCCGGACGGCTTGTGCGGCCCGATCACGAGCTGCTCGAGCACGCCCTTGCCCTGTTTGGTGCGGCCGCCGTCACGCAGCGTCACGTCGCAGATCGCCTGGATGTGGAAGTTGGTGGGGTCGGCGCCGTTCATCGCCGACAGGTCGTAGACCTCGAAGCCGGTCTCGAGCTCACCGTGGTACAGGCCGTGCGACCACTCGGGATGCCCGTAGCCGAGCCCCTTCATGTAGAACGTCTGCCGCGGCGTGAGGTCGATGGTCAGCACGCCGCCGTCGCGGCGGCCGAGCTCGACGCGCGCTTCGCGTGCGTGGCGCGTGCCGCTCGCGTGCACGAGCCGACTGGTCGCCGTCGCCATCTGCTGCTGACCGTTCGCATCCACCAGCCGGCCCATCACGTTCCAGGGCTCGCCGTCGCCGTCGGCATTGACGTGATAGAACGTCGCGCAGTCGTCGAAGTTGAGCGGGCACCACAACCAGTAGAACTGAGGGGCGCTGGCGTACGGGTTGACCTGCGGGTCCCGGGCGCCCACCGGACGGATGCCCCAGGAACGATCGCGCGTGCCCCAGTTGTCGGCAGCGCCGAACGTGATCCGCTCTCCGGCGACCTCGACGTGCCCCTCGTAGGTGCCGTTCTGCGTGAGCCGCGTGTAGTCCATCATCGTCAGGCTGCCGACGCGGCGGGTGAACCGCGGCTCCTCCACGGGCGGGAAGCGGCCGGTGAACGTGAGATCCGCGACGATCCCGTGCTCGGCGTCGTTGCAGGTGACCCGCAGCACCTGGAGCGGCTCGATGACCTCGATCTCGAGCGGCCCGACCCGGGTGTCGAGGCGCTCCATGTGCAGCGTGCGCGATGCGTGCACGTTGTACTGCCGGCCGCCGTGGATCACGCAGAATGCCGCGTCCATCACGTTCAGATGCGGGTAGACGCCGAGCGCAGCCGCGAAGAACACCTCGCCCTGCCGCTGGTAGCCGTTGAAGAAGTAGCGGTCGTAGAAGTTGCGGTCGGTGCCGGAGTAGGCGGCCGGCTCGGGAGTCTGGTGGATGGGATAGTCGTCGGCTTTTGTTAACATGCGGGCGCCCTGATATTCGATTGCTCGGGCAGCCTAACGATGGATTGGGAGACCTACAAGGCGCTCTGCGATTCGCCCGACGTCGGCAGCCGCTGGCTGCTGCAGCAGACGCTGGAGCTCGTCGACCGGCCGGAGCTCGCGGCACGGCTGCGTCAGTGCCTGCAGACCAGCCCGATCGAGAAGCCGGCGGATCACCAGGGCGGTCCCGAGACCGACATGTTCCGGATGGCGCTCACGCTCGACGAAGTGCGCGCGATTCGCGAACGCGTGGAAGCGGCCGCCGCGGCCGGCACCGAAACCAGCGGCACGCGCGGCCGCGGGCTCGGCGGCTTCGTCGAGACCTGGCGTGAGTACGAGCGTTTTCTCGCGCGGCCGCCCGGCAGCGGCCCGCGGTAGGGCAGCCGCGCGTTGTTCCGCAAGGTGCTGATCGCGAATCGCGGTGCCATCGCCCGGCGTATCGTGCGCGCGTGCGAGGCGCTCGGCATCGCGTCGGCGGTGGTTTACTCCGAAGCCGATGCCGGCGCGCCGTATCTCGACGAGGCCGGCGAGGCGCTGCCGCTCACCGGGTCCGCGCCGAACGAGACCTACCTCAACGTCGAGGCGCTGCTCCGCTGTCTGGACGCCTGCGGCGCCGACGCCGTGCACCCCGGTTACGGCTTTCTCGCCGAGCAGGCCGCGTTCGCCTGTGCGGTGGCCGAGCGCGGCGCGACGTTCATCGGCCCGAGCCCGCGCTGGCTTTCGGCGATGGGCGACAAGCTCGAGGCGCGGTCGCGGATGGCAGAGCAGGGTTTTCCGGTGCTGCCGGGCTCGGCGGCGCTCGCCGATCTCGACGCCGCTCGCGCCGCCGCAGCGGACCTCGGCTATCCGCTGATGCTGAAGCCGGCCGCCGGCGGCGGCGGAATCGGCATGCAGGTGGTGCGCGACGACGCCGAGCTCGAGCGCGCGTTCGGCCGCTCGCAGCGACTCGCCGCCGCGGCGTTCGGCGATTCACGGCTGTTCCTCGAGGCGTACCTCGAGCGTCCGCGGCACGTGGAGATCCAGTTGCTCGGTGACGGGCGCGGCCACGCGCTGCACCTCTACGAGCGCGACTGTTCGCTGCAGCAGCGTCACCGCAAGCTGATCGAGGAAGCGCCCGCGCCGGGGCTCGAACGCGGCGAGGTGCTGGCGCTCGCCGAGCGAGGCGAGCACGCGCTGGCGACACTCGGCTACGACAACGTCGGCACGCTGGAGACGCTGCGCAGCGCCGATGGCCGCTTCGGCTTCATCGAGATGAACACCCGCATTCAGGTGGAGCACGGCGTCACGGAAGCGGTGACCGGGCTCGATCTGGTGGCGACGCAGATCGCGCTCGCCGCCGGCGAACCGTTGCCCGAGCGCCCGCCGATGCACGGCCATGCGGTGGAAGCACGCGTCTACGCGGAAGATCCGCGCACCGGCCTGGCCGCCACCGGAACGATCACGCATCTGCGCACGCCAGAGCTGCACGGCGTGCGCTTCGAAACCGGCTACCGTGCCGGCAACGCGATCACGCCGTACTACGACCCGTTGATCGCGAAGGTGATCGGCTGGGGACCGACCCGCGAGCATGCGATCGGCCGTGCGCTGGTCGGCGTGCGGGCGCTCGAGCTGCGCGGCGTCGCGAGCAACGTGCCGGTGCTCGAGCGCGCGCTGCAGGACGAGCGATTCCTCGCGGGAGACGTGCACACCGGCTTGTTGTCGCCATAATGCGACACATTCGCCGATGCAGAGCTGTCTTGTTTGTAACAGTTTGGTAGCAACCTGCGACTTGATACCGCCGGACGTGGCCGGTACATTGCACGCCGGGTTGGGAGTGACAGCGACAGGTTCACAAGTCCGACGGCTGGCAAGGGACGGCCTCCGACGGACGCCTTCGACCGGATGGGACGAATCACGCTGACGGTCGTTCTGGTGCTGATGATCCTCGCGACCGCAATCGCGGATCTCGGCTTCATGCACGCCTCCAACTCTGCGTGGCCGCCGCACGCGCGCATGCACGCGATCTGGAACGTCGTGCACGTGACTGGCACGCATGGCCTTGCGCTCGCTCTGCTGTGGATCGGCCCGAATGCCGGCTCGATCGTGCGGGTTCGCATCGCGGTCGGCATCGTGCTGGCGTTCGTGCTCGGCTTCTTCGTCGCGGCGGCGCTCGCGCCCGCATTCGGCGGATCGGTGCACCCGGACCTGCCGCCTGCGGAGCGGCCGCCGACGCTGTTCGGTCTCGACGGCAACGCGCTCGGTTTCCTGCTCGTGCTGCCGATCGTTCTGCTCGCGTGGCGCTCCTGCGAACGCCGCGGGCAAGCTTGACCGTGGGAGCGGCCTCCGGCCGCGAACCACCCGATGTCACATTCCAACCCCCTCGAACGTCCTTGGCCTGAACGAAGCCGAAGGAGGTCTCGATGGTCCGCAAGATCCAGGCAGCATCCGGGCTGCTGTTCGTCGTCTTCCTCGCCGCGCACCTGCTGAACACCTGGGTTGCCGTCGCTGGTCCGGGCGCCTACGCGGCGTTGCAGCGGGTTCTGTCGTTCGGCTACCAGGCGCCGGTGCTGGAATGGCTGATCCTCGGCGCGGTGCTGGTGCACGCCGGCTGCGCGGTGATCCGCTGGCGCAGCGAGCGCCGCGGCCGGTTGCCGTGGCGGGCGCGCCTGCACCGCTATGCGGGCGTGTTCCTGATGATCTTCATCGCCGGTCACGTCACCGCGGTGCGCATCCTGCCGGCCATCTACGGCATCCGGCCGGGGTTCGAGGGGATCTCGTTCTCGCTGACGCTGCTGCCCGGCTACTTCTACCCCTACTACCTGCTGCTGGGCGTGGCCGGTGCCTATCACGGGCTGAACGGCTTGCTGGTGGCAGTGGGGCGGCTCGGCGGCTCCTGGACGCTGCCGCCGCGCTGGCTGTACGCGTCCGCGGGCGCCGCCGGCGTGCTGACGCTGGCCGCGCTGCTCGGATTCGGCGGCGTGTTGTTCGAGGTGGCGGACCCGTGGCAGAGTGATTTCGCGAAACTCTATTTGAGGCTGACCGGTGGCTGAGCAGGCCGCGTCCTTCGACCGCCTCGCGGACAGCCCGCGCCCGCGGCTGATCCGGCTGGCCTACCGGCTGCTCGGGTCGGTGGAGGAGGCGGAGGACGTGGTGCAGGATGCGTGGCTGCGCGTCGCGACGGTCGACCCGCCGCCGCGGGACGTGAATGCGTACCTGGTGCGCACGGTCACGAACCTGGCGCTCGACCGGCTGCGGCACCTGAGGGTGCAGCGGCAGGCTTATTTCGGCCCCTGGCTGCCGGAACCGCTCGAGACGGCGCTGGACGAACCGAGCCAGCCGGTGGATCTGGCCGACGATCTGAGCGTCGCGTTCCTGCTGCTGCTCGAGCGGCTGACTCCGACCGAGCGCGTGGCCTACGTGCTGCGCGAGGCCTTCGACCTCAGTTTCCAGCAGATGGCCGACCTGCTCGGCGTTCAGCCGGCCGCCTGCCGGCAGCGCTACCACCGAGCCCGCCGCAAGCTGACCGGCGCCCGGCCGACGCGGCCCGAGCCGCGCATGCAACGCCGGGCGCTGGAACGCCTGATCGAAGCGGTGAGCGCCGGGGACACGGAGCGGGTCGCGAACCTGCTCACCGACGATGCGGTGCTGCTCACCGACGGCGGCGGCCGAGTCAGCGCCGCGATCCGGCCGGTGACGGATCCGCGGCGGATCGCGCAGGTGATGGTGCATCTCACGATGCGGCAGCAGCTCGACCGCTTCCATCTCGAGTTCCGCGAGCTGAACGGCGGGGCGGGGCTGCTCGTCAGCGAGATCGGGGCAGGCGGCGAGCGCATCCCCTACGCGTCGTTTCAGGTGGACGTGGAGGGTGAGCGCGTATCGCGCATCTACGTGGTGAGGAATCCCGAGAAGCTGGCGCGCTTGTGGCGCGCGTGAGCAGGATCAGGACCAACAGCACTGTGAGAGGAGCGGCAGCACTGTAGGAGCAGCAGCACTGTAGGAGGAGCAGCAGCACTGTGGGAGCGGCCTCTGGCCGCGAATGCAGGGTAGTCATTCGCGGCCGGAGGCCGCTCCCACAGGGCTAGCCGCTCCCACACCGGGCCAGCGGCTCCCATGCCGGGCCAGCGGCTCCCACGCCGGCCGCTGTGGTACCTTAGCGGCTCCTAAGAATCTCCAGGGAGCCTGCCATGGCCGATCTCGTCACCATCGCCATCGACAACGGCGTCGCCGATGTCCGTCTGAACCGCGTCGACAAGTACAACGCGCTGAGCCCGGAGATGTTCCAGGCGATCATCGACGCCGGCGAATCGCTCGCGGAGAACCGCAAGGTGCGCGCCGTCGTGCTGTCGGGCAATGGCAGGGGCTTCTGCGCCGGCCTCGACATGGGCAGTTTCCAGGGCATGGCGAGCGGCGAGCGCCGCGGCGGCGGCACCTCGACGCTGCTCCAGCGCGACGATCGGCCGGAGAACCACGCGCAGCGCCCGGCCTACATCTGGAAGCGCCTGCCGATGCCGGTGATCGCCGCAATTCACGGGGTGGCCTTCGGCGGCGGCTGCCAGATCGCGCTGGGCGCCGACATCCGGTTCGCGGCGCCGGACGCCAAGCTCTCGATCATGGAAATCAAGTGGGGGCTGATCCCCGACATGAGCCTCACCCAGACGCTGCGCGATCTGGTGCCGCTCGACGTCGCCAAGGAGCTCACCTTCACCGGCCGCATCCTCTCCGGCACCGAAGCGAAGGAGCTCGGTCTGGTCACGCACGTGGTGGACAACCCGCTCGAAGCGGCGTTGGCACTCGCCCGGGAGATCGCCGGCAAGTCGCCGGATGCGATCCGCGCCGGCAAGAAGCTGCTGGAGGAGAGCTGGCACGCCGACGAGCGTACCGGCCTCGAGCTCGAGTCGAAGCTGCAGGTTGAGCTGATCGGCAAGCCGAATCAGGTGGAGGCGGTAAAGGCGAACTTCGAGAACCGCGCCCCCAACTTCACCGACTGAGGGGATGCCACCTGTGGGAGCGGCCTCCGGCCGCGAACTGGACCTGACCCGATGACCTGGGACCGCGAAATCCGCGAGCTCGAGCGCCGCCGCGAGCTCGCAAAGCGCCAGGGCGGCCCGGCCGCCATCGCCCGCCAGCACGCGAAAGGGCGGCTCACGATCCGCGAGCGCATCGACGCGCTGCTCGATCCCGGCTCCTTCCAGGAGCAGGGTGAGGCCACCGCAATCCCCGAGTACGACGACAACGACGAGCTCACCGGCTTCGTGCCGGCCAACTACGTGCTCGGCTTCGGCCGCATCGGCGGCCGCCGCGTCGCGGTGGGCGGCGAGGACTTCACGCTGAAGGGTGGATCACCCAACGCCGCGGGGCTGCGCAAGAGCATCTACGCCGAGCACATGGCCTGCCGCTTCCGCGTGCCGCTGGTGCGCCTGCTCGAAGGCGGCGGCGGCAGCGTGCGCGGCAGCGGCCGCAAGGGCGGCACGGTGGGGGAGCCCGTCTACGCCGAGCCGCGCTTCAAGATCATCGCCGATGCGATGTCGCAGATTCCGATCGCATCGGCCGCGCTCGGGGCGGTGGCCGGCTTCCCGGCCGGGCGCCTCGTCGCCTCGCACTTCGCGGTGATGACCCGGCACACCGCGCAGGTGCTGATCGGCGGCCCGGCGCTCGTCGAGCGCGCGCTCGGCGTGAAGATGAGCAAAGAGGAGCTCGGCGGCGCCGCGGTTCACGCCTACTCCGGGGTCGTCGACAACATCGCCGAGGACGAATACGACGCGTTCCGCCAGATCCGCCGGTTCCTCTCCTACCTGCCGTCGCACGTGTGGGAGCGCGCGCCGCGCATCGCGAGCGACGACGATCCGGAGCGGATGGAGCCGGAGCTCGCGCACGCGGTGCCGCGCGATTCCAACGCGCCGTTCGACATGCGCGCCATCGTCGAGATGGTGGTCGACCGTGATTCGTTCTTCGAGATCGGCGCCACCTTCGGGCCGAGCCAGATCGCCGGGCTCGCCCGCCTCGACGGTCAGCCCGTGGGCGTGCTTGCCAACGACTGTCGGCACTACGCCGGCGCCATGACCGCCGAGGCGGCGCAGAAGTACCGCCGCTTCGTCGAGATGTGCGACACCTTCCACCTGCCCATCGTCAACTTCGTCGATCAGCCCGGCTTCATGATCGGCCCGGACGCCGAGCGCGCCGGCACGATCCGCTTCGGCATGGCCGCCGTGGCCGCCGCCGCTCAGGCGACGGTGCCGTGGGCGTCGATCCAGGTGCACAAGGGCTTCGGCGTCGCCACCGCCGCGCACTTCGGCAACGAGGCCTACGTGCTGGCGTGGCCGTCGGTCGAGAGCGGCGCGCTGCCGCTCGAGGGCGGCGTGGCCGTGGCTTTTCACCGCGAGATCGCCGCCGCGGAGGATCCCGACGCGAAACGCCGGGAGATCGAAGAGCGGTTGCGCGCGAACCGCTCACCGTTCGCGCGCGCCGAATCGTTCTCGGTGCACGAGCTGATCGACCCGCGGGAGACTCGCCCGCGCCTCTGCCGATGGGTGGAGTGGATCCAGCCGCAGCTCGAGACGCTCACCGGCCCGGTACGGTTCGGGATGCGGCCGTGACCCTCGGCCTCGGCCTATAGACCGAGGTACCTCGCCACGTCGTCCGGCACCTGCGCGGCGTGGATCAGCCGAAGCTCCACCGGCACCTCCGGAACTCCCAGAACCTGCGCGATGGCCCAGCGGTGGTTGCCCCCCTGCAGGCGATGCAGCCGGCCGCTCGCGTCGACGGCCACGCCGAGCCCGCGGTCGTCGTTGAAGCGGATACCCCGCTCGCGCAGCGCCGGTTGCGAGAGCACGCCGTGCCGCTCGATCGAATGGAACAGGCGGACGAAGCGCTCGAAGTAGGCGTCGACGGCCGCTTCCGTGTCGAGCAGCCGGCCCTGTCGTTGCGGACGTGGACCCGGACGGTGCAACGCGTCGATGAGTGATTGATAAGCCTCGGTCTGCCGGTACTCGAGCCCGGCAGCGGCCAGTTGCCGGGCTTCTTCGCGAACCGGGTCGCCGTCGGTGGAGCGGACGAGATCGGCCCAATCGCCGCGGCCCAGGAAGTAGTCGGTGGTCATGCGCATCACGCCCCCGCACTCGACCCAGTCCGCCAGGATCGTCGAAGGCGCCTCGGGCGAGAGCCGCCGTTCAGGCAGCGGCCCCCACACGGCCTCTACCCACGCCAGCGGCACGAAGAACCCGGCCGGGCCATCGCCATCGTTCCGGAGCCGCCGCCGAACGTGCGTGCGCAGCCACGCCGCGCCGACCGCCCCGACGAACGGCGCGAGGCGCCGCACCGCGCCGAGACGTCGAACCCGACGACGCCGATCTGCCGGGGACGGTAGGCCAACCCGCATCATTGGCTGAATTGCCTCGTGCCGGAATCGCTCAAATCCGTGCCGGATTCTGCCACAGCCGGCACGTTCGAAATCCTGGACTACACTTAGGGTGACCGGCCAGTGGCCGATCGACAGGGACGAATCGCCAGGGACGGCAACTACAGGAGGTGGGTTTGCTGACAGCGTTGCGGTTGCTGACACGACTCCAGCGACTTTGCAACGTTCGTCTCCTGGCTACGCTGCTACTGCTTACCGCTATTCCGGCTGCTCACGCAGAGCAGGCTGTCTCGAGACACAGCCTGACGCTCTATCACGGCCACGGTGTCGACGAGGACCTGCTGGAGTTGCCCGGCGACCTGGTGCGCGGATCGGTGGAGTGGGACGAAAGCTACTTCACCGCATTGGGCTATCGATATGGCACAATAACGCCGCGTCCGCTGGCTCGTTTGTTCGACTGGGTGCACATGGGGGACGCGACGACCGGCATCGAGCTCGTCGCTGTCAAGCACCGGGGTCTGCAGAGCAACTGGGAGGCGGATTTTGCGTACGCGATTCGCTCGCCGTACGCGGCGCTGGGACCGGTGTGTGTGCGCTTCGGTTTCAGCTTGGGGGTTTCCTATGCCTTCGGGACGCCGAGCTACGAAGACGGCCCGGTGGATGATCCGGAGGAGCGGTATAGGTTTCAGAACTACAACGCTTATGAATTGGAATGGGGACTTTCCAGGTTTCCGCGCGTGAGTCTGGTGACGCGGGTGCATCACCGGTCGGGGGTTTATGGGTTGATTGCACCGCGGAGGGTGGGGTCGAACTTTATCAGCCTTGGCCTGAGGGGCTATCCGTGAAATCGAAGGGCGGA
>DASVDC010000118.1:0-31296 GCA_036381275.1 Pseudomonadales bacterium
GGGTTGGCGGCCGCTGGCCGCTCCCACAGGGGTTCCGTCAGCCGCCACGCCGGTCGAGCCCGAGGTTGCGGCAGATGGCCATGCTCGCGCCCCAGCGGTTCAGCGTGTAGAAGTGCAGCCCCGGGGCGCCGCCGCGGAGCAGGTCTTCGCAGAGGCGCGTCACCACATCGACGCCGAAGCGGCGCAGGCTCTCCTCGTCGTCCCGGTAGGCCTCGAGCCGCTTCTGCAGCCAGCGCGGCACGTCGGCGCCGCAGTTGTTCGAGAAGCGGATGATGCCTTCGTAGTTGGTGATCGGCATGATGCCCGGCACCACCGGAATCGTGACGCCGGCGGCCTCGCAGCGCTCCACGAAGTCGAAGTACGCGTACGGGTTGTAGAAGTACTGGGTGATCGCGCCGTTCGCGCCCGCCGCGACCTTGCGGCAGAACCAGGCGAGATCGTCCTCGGGCGAGCGTCCGTCGGGGTGCACTTCCGGATACGCGGCGACCTCGACGTGGAAGTAGTCGCCCGAGTGCTCGCGGATCCAGCCGACCAGCTCCTCGGCGTTGTGCACGAAGCGCATCCGCCCGGAACCGGACGGCAGATCGCCGCGCAACGCGACGATGCGCCGCACCCCCATGTCCCGGTAGGCGTCGAGCAGCGCGAATATGTCCGCTTTGCTGTCGCTGCCGATGGACAGGTGCGGCGCCGCCGCGAGCCCCAGCTCGAGAAGCCGGCGCACGGTCTCCCGGGTACCTTCCCGGGTCGACCCGCCGGCGCCGTAGGTGCAGGAGAAGAATTCGGGCTCGAGCTCCGCGAGCCGTGAAGCCACCCGCTCGAGGCTCTCCTGCGCATCCGCGGTGCGGGGCGGGAAGAACTCGAAGCTCAGGCGCAGCGACGGCGCGCGGGTGGCGGGCTCTGGCATCTCGGACTCACGTTTCGCGGTTACAGCGCGGCCGCGAGCGCCTCCGCCTTGTCGGTGCGTTCCCAGCTGAACGCGTCTTCGGTGCGGCCGAAGTGACCGTAGGCGGCGGTGCTCCGGTAGATGGGCCGCTTCAGGTCCAGCATCGCGATCAGTCCCTTCGGCCGCAAATCGAAATGCTCACGCACCAGTTGAACGATTCTCTCGTCGGGCAGCTTGCCGGTGCCGAACGTGTTCACGCTGATCGAGGTCGGCTCGGCGACGCCGATCGCGTAGCTGACCTGGATCTCGCAGCGCTCGGCGAGGCCGGCGGCGACGATGTTCTTTGCGACGTAGCGGCCGGCGTACGCGGCGGACCGGTCCACCTTGGACGGATCCTTACCGGAGAACGCGCCGCCGCCGTGGCGGGCCATGCCGCCGTAGGTGTCGACGATGATCTTGCGGCCGGTGAGCCCGCAGTCGCCGACGGGCCCGCCGATCACGAACTTGCCGGTGGGATTGATGAACACCTTGGTGTCGGCGGACATCCAGTTGCTCGGCAGCACCGGCTTGATGATCTCCTCCATCACGGCTTCCTGCAGATCCTTCTGGCTGACGTCCGGATCGTGCTGGGTCGACAGCACCACCGCGTCCACCGCGATCGGCTGGCCGTCCTCGTACCGGAACGAGAGCTGGCTCTTCGCGTCCGGGCGCAGGAACGGCAGGCGCGTGCGGCGCATCTCGGCCTGGCGCTTGACCAGCCGGTGCGCGTAGGTGATCGGCGCCGGCATCAGCACGTCGGTCTCGTTGCTCGCGTAACCGAACATCAGCCCCTGGTCGCCGGCGCCCTGCTCGTGGCCGTCGCTCTCGTCGACGCCCATCGCGATGTCGGCCGACTGGCGGCCGAGGGCGTTGATCACCGTGCACTCCTCCGGGTCGAAGCCGACCGCCAGGGAGTCGTAGCCGATCTCGCGGATCACCCGGCGCACCAGCGCGTCGAGATTGAGCTCCGCGCTGGAACGGTATTCGCCAGCCAGCACCACGATGCCGGTCTTGATCAGCGTCTCGCAGGCGACGCGGGATTCCGGATCCACGGCCAACATCGCATCGAGCACCGCGTCGGAGATCTGGTCGGCCATCTTGTCCGGGTGGCCTTCCGAAACCGACTCGGAGGTGAACAGGCTGTAGTCGCTCATACGGTTCCTTTATGGCGGCATGGCTTGCGGAGCCGCGCATTGTAACCCACCACCCGCCGCAGCCGCGCCTGTCGCCCGAAAGCCGATTGCCAGCCGATTGTCCGGGAATTGCAGCGCGTCTGTGTCCCGGCGGCGCAATTGCAGTGCCCGGGGCGAGCGGGGACAATAGCCGGCCTTTCGTCGCCGCCGCCATCCCGAGGGCTCTCATGTCGTCCAGAATCGAACGTGCCAACGCCATCCGCGCCCTCGCGATGGATGCGGTGGAGGCTGCCAAATCGGGTCATCCGGGCGCCCCGATGGGGCTCGCCGACGTGGCGGAGGTGCTGTGGCGCGAAGTGCTCGTGCACAATCCGGCAGATCCGCGCTGGATCGATCGCGACCGCTTCGTGCTGTCGAACGGCCACGGCTCGATGCTGCTCTACGCGGTGCTGCACCTGACCGGCTATCCGGTCTCGATCGACGACATCAAGCGCTTCCGCCAACTGCACTCCCCGACGGCCGGCCACCCGGAATACGGCGAATGCCCGGGCGTCGAGACCACCACCGGCCCGCTCGGCCAGGGGTTCGCGAACGCGGTCGGGATGGCGCTGGCCGAGCGGCTGCTGGCGCGCACGTTCAACCGCGACGGGTATCCGGTGATCGATCACCGCACCTGGGTGATCGCCGGGGACGGCGACCTGATGGAAGGGGTCTCCCACGAGGCCGCGTCGCTCGCGGGCACGCTCGGGCTCGGCAAGCTGGTGTGCATCTACGACCAGAACGGCATCTCCATCGACGGCCGGGTGGAGGGCTGGTTCACCGAGGACGTCGGCGCGCGTTTCGAGGCGTACGGCTGGCGGGTGATCCGCGACCTCGACGGCCACGACGGCGAGGCGGTGGCGCGGGTACTGGCGGACGCGATGCGTCAGAGCGAGCGCCCCACCCTGATCATCGCGCGTACCGTGATCGGCCACGGCGCGCCGAACAAGGCGGGCACCGAGGACGTACACGGCTCGCCGCTCGGCGAAGACGAAGTCGCGGCCGCGCGGCGGAACCTCAACTGGGGCTCGCCGCCGTTCGAGATCCCCGAGCACCTGTACCGCGAGTGGGACGGCCGCGAACGCGGCGCCCGGCTGCAGGGCGCCTGGCAGGAGCTGTTCGAACGCTACCGGCGCGCACACCCGGAGCTCGCGGCCGAGCTCGAGCGGCGCATGGCCCGCGAGCTGCCGGACGGCTGGGCGGAGCCGCTGCGCGCGCTCGCCCGGGAGGCGCAGGCGGCGATGGAGCCGCTCGAGACCCGCAAGTCGTCGCAGCGCTGCATCGGCGCGCTGGCCGAGACGCTGCCGGAGCTGTTCGGCGGCTCCGCCGACCTGACCGGGTCGAACGGCACGCGCTGGAAGGGGGCGCCGGACGAGCGCTATCTCAGCTTCGGGGTGCGCGAGTTCGGCATGTCGGCGATCACGAACGGCATGGTGCTGCACGGGGGCCTTCGACCCTTCGTCGGCACGTTCCTGGTGTTCATGGAATACGCGCGCAACGCCGTGCGGCTGTCGGCATTGATGCGGATTCCGAGCATCTGGGTCTACACCCACGACTCGGTGGCGCTCGGGGAAGACGGCCCGACCCACCAGCCGATCGAGCAGCTCACGAACCTGCGCACCACCCCGGGGCTGTCCGTCTGGCGCCCGTGCGACACCGTGGAGAGCGCGTTCGCGTGGGAGGCCGCCGTCGCGAACCGTGACCGCCCGACCGCGCTGATCTTCACCCGGCAGAAGACCGAGCCGCAGCCGCGCGACGAGGCCGCGTTCGCGGCGATCGCCCGCGGCGGCTACGTGTTGCGGGCCGAGGCGCGCGCCGGCGGACCGGACGCGGTGGTGATCGCCACCGGCTCGGAGGTCGCTCTGGCGATGGCGGCGGCGGCGCGGCTCGCCGACGAAGGCATCGAGGTGCGGGTCGTGTCGATGCCGTCGACGGACACGTTTCTTGCACAGGATTCCGCGTATCGGGACGCGGTGCTGCCGCCCTCGCTCCGCGCGCGGGTGGCGGTGGAAGCGGCCCATCCGGACTACTGGCGCAAATTCGTCGGTCTCGACGGCGAGGTCGTCGGCATCGACCGCTTCGGCCTCTCGGCGCCGGGCCCCGTGGCGATGCAGGCGCTCGGCATGACCGAGGAGAACGTGGTCGCGGCCGTGCGCCGGGTGATCGAGACAGCAAGAGGAGGCTCGTGAATGGCATCCCCGAGGCAACGCCGTAAGGAGATGACGGATCTCGCGCTGAAGAACCAGCGCGTGCTGATCCGCGAAGACCTCAACGTACCGATCAAGAACGGCCGCGTGACGAGCGACGCGCGCATCCGCGCGGCATTGCCGACGCTGCGGATGGCGCTCGAGGCCGGCGCCGCGGTGCTGGTGATGTCGCACCTCGGCCGCCCCGAGGAAGGCAAGTTCGACCCGCAGTTCTCGCTCGAGCCGGTGGCGGAGCGGCTCTCCGAGCTGCTCGGCCAGCCGGTACCGCTGATCCGCGACTTCCGCAAGGAAGGCGTGCACGTGCAGCCCGGTGAGATCGCGCTGCTCGAGAACGTGCGTTTCCTGAAAGGTGAATCCAAGGACGACGATGCGCTCGCGAAGGAGCTCGCGGACCTCTGCGACGTGTTCGTGATGGACGCGTTCGCCACCGCGCATCGCGCACAGGCGTCCACGCACGGCGTCGCCAAGTTCGCGAAGGTCGCCTGCGCGGGCCCGTTGCTCGCGGCGGAGCTCGCCGCGCTCGAGCGGGCGCTCGCGGATCCGAAGCGGCCGCTGATCGCGATCGTCGGCGGTGCCAAGGTCTCCACCAAGCTGGACGTGCTCGGCGCGCTGGCCAGCGTCGCGGACCAGATCATCGTCGGCGGCGGCATCGCGAACACGTTCATCGCGGCCGCCGGCCACCCGGTCGGCAAGAGCCTCTACGAGGCGGATCTGGTCGAAGAGGCCAGGCGAATCGCGTCGCAGGTCGAAGTGCCGCTGCCGAGCGACGTGGTGGTCGGCAAGCGCCTCGCCGACGACGAACCCGCGGTGGTGCGGCTGCTCGGCGAGGTGGCGGACGACGAGATGATTCTCGACATCGGTCCGGAGACCGCGCGGCGCTGGGCCGCGCGGCTCGCCGGCGCCGGCACGATCCTGTGGAACGGCCCGGTGGGCGTGTTCGAGCACGATCAGGTCGGCGAGGGTACCCGGGTGCTCGCGGAAGCGATTGCCGCGAGCGACGCGTTCTCGATTGCCGGCGGCGGCGATACGCTCGCGGCGATCGACAAGTACGGGGTCGGCGACGGCATCTCCTACGTCTCCACCGGCGGCGGCGCATTCCTCGAGTTCGTGGAAGGCAAGACGCTGCCGGCGGTGGCGATCCTGGCCCACCGGGCCGACGGCTGACGCACCGGGCCCCGGCTTGAGTCGCGCAGCGTTCGACGCACCGTTCGACCCGGCGGCACTGCGCGAGGGTCTGCGCACGCTCGATCCGGCCGAGCCGGTCGCGCCGACCCCGGCCGAGGAAGCGTACCTCGGTCACTACGGCATCCGCTTCGTCGAGGAGTTTCCCGAGACACGACACCATTTCGGCGCGGTGGACAGCGGGCGGCACCGCCTCGCGGTGCACTTCTGGCAGCCGGTGGACGCGGTAGGCACCGCGGCCGTGATTCACGGCTACTACGATCACACCGGGCTGTACGTACACCTGATCCGTCACCTGCTCGAGCGCCGGCTCGCGGTGATGTGCTTCGATCTGCCCGGCCACGGGCTCTCGTCCGGCGAGCCCGCCACCATCGAGACGTTCGACTACTACGTGGAAGCGTTCGAGGCGGCGATGGCGGCGCTCGAGGCGCATCTGCCGTGGCCGTGGCACCTGATCGGCCAGAGCACCGGCGGCGCGGTCGCGATGGAGTGGCTGCTCGCGAACCGGATGACCCGGGAGACCTCACCGTTCCGATCGGTCGTGCTGCTCGCGCCGCTGGTGCGCCCGTACCGCTGGCCGGTTAACCGGCTGGTCTACGCGATCGCGCGGCGCTTCGTCCGCGAACGGCCGCGGGTGTTCCGCAGCAACACCGATAACCGCGAGTTCCTCGAGTTCCTGCGCGACCGGGATCCGCTGCAGGCGCGTGTGCTGCCGGTGCAGTGGGTGACGGCGATGGTGGCGTGGCGCGAGCGGTTCGAGCGCTACCCGCCGAGCGACATCGCGCCGCTGGTGATCCAGGGGCAGGCCGATATGACGGTGGACTGGCGCTACAACATGCGGGTGATCGAGCGGCTCTTCCGGCCGCGGATCTTCTACATTCCCGGGGCGCGCCATCACCTGGTCAATGAAGTGCCGGCGATTCGGGCGCAGATCTTTCAGGCGATCGACGGAGAACTTGGGATCGGAGCTGCTTCGGAACACCTCGTCCGCTCATCCTGACGCTGCTCGGCTGTTTGTAAGACGGGTTCTCGATAGGGGGTGTCGCCGGACGGCGCGCCTTCGAGGCTTCGTCTTTACCTGCCGGCCGCGCGTTCGTTGGTTCGACGGCTGCTCGTAGGTGCCGTCCACAAGTGGCGTCCACCGCTCGCCGGCTGTTCGACTGCAACGCGCTTCGACTGCGACGGCCCCCTCCCCTCGCCGTCGCGTGGGGCTTGGGCGCCGGGACGCGGCGCCCGTGGTCGGATGGCCGCGGTGTTACTGGCCGACGGCGGGGTTGAGCTCGGTGAGGGCCTGGTAGGTGAGGACCTTCAGTTCCTGGCGCAGCGGCCAGGGGGACTGCATGAGCTGGATCATGCTGACGACGAACAGGTCTTCGACGGGGTCGATCCAGAAGACGGTGCCGGCGGCGCCGCCCCAGCTGTATTCGCCGACGGAGCCGACCACGCCGGCCTGGGGGACGTCGGTGACGACGCCGAAGCCGAGGCCGAAGCCGCTGCCGGAGCGGCTGCCGATCAGGCCGGGGCGCTCGCCGGCGCCGGTCGCCTCGAGCAGCGCGGGCAGGTGATTCATGGTCATGAACTCGACGGTCTTCGGCGACAGGATGCGCTGGCCGTCGAGCTCGCCGCCGTTCAGCAGCATCTGGCAGAAGCGGGCGTAGTCTTCCGCGGTGGAGACCAGGCCGCCGCCGCCGGAGAAGAACGTGGTGTCCTTCCAGAGCGGGTACTCGGGCACGGGCAGCACCTCGAGCTTCCCGGTCTTCGCATCGTAGCGGTGATTGGTGCCGAACCGCGCGGCCTTCTCGTCCGGGATGTCGAAGAACGTGTCGTCCATGCCGAGCGGTGCGAACAGCCGTTCGGCGAGGAAGCGGTCGAAGCGCTGGCCGCTGATCCGCTCCACCACCGCGCCGGTCACGTCGACGGCGACGCTGTAGTGCCATTGCTCACCCGGCTGGAACTTGAGCGGCAGCTCGGCGAGCCGCGCGACGAATTCGTCGAGGTCCCGCGCCTGCAGCAGGTTCGACTCGCGGTAGAGCTTGTCCACCGGGTCGTTCGGGCCGAAGCCGTAGCTGAAGCCGGCGGTGTGGGTCAGGAGGTGCTGCATCGTGATCGGCTTCGCCGGCACGCGCTGGCCGTCCGCGGTCAGCACCTCGAGCTCGGCGAGCTCGGGCAGGAACTTCGAGATCGGGTCGGAGAGCTGAAAGCGGCCCTCCTCGTAGAGCATCATCGCCGCGACCGCGGTGATCGGCTTGCTCATCGAGTAGATGCGCACCAGCGTGTCCTTCTGCATCGGCGCGCCGGTCTCGAGATTCGCCTTGCCCACCGCGTCGAAGTACGCGACCTTGCCGTGCCGGGCGATCAGCGTGACCACGCCGGCGAGCTTGCCCTCGTCGACGTAGCGGCGCGTCAGCTCGTCGATCCGCTTCAGGCGCTCGGCCGAGAGACCCACCCGCTCCGGTTTCACGGTGGGCAGCGGCGCGGCCGCGGCCTCGGCCGGCAACGCGCCGGTCAGCGTGTGCAGACTTGTCAAGAGAGCCAGCGCGGCGAAGGTCACGGTGACGCGTGACCGCAGCGACGGTCGGGCGGTTACGGTGCTCATCTCGTTCTTCTCCCCCGGTGAGACGTTGATCGGTCCCGGCATTGTAGGGTGGCGGCCTCGGCGGGTGAACTGCGACGTGCGTCACGCAGTGGCCGTGTGGCGGGTTGCTATAGTCGGGTTCGGATCTCTTCGCGGCTCGCCCATGACGATCGGAAGCCGACCAACGGGCACGTGCGCTCGGCTGACCGCGACCGTGGCGCTCTCCCTCACGGTGCTGCTCGCGGGCTGTCAGGGGCTGGCCACGCGTTCGGCCGCACGCCATGGCCCGGTGCTGCCGGAGTCGACGCCCGCGCCGGTGCCCGCGCCGGTGCCCGCGCCGGTGATCGCCGAGTCGTCGCAGCCGGAGCCGCCGGTGGCGGTGGTGCTGTCGGCGGATACCGCACCCTACCGTTCCGTCGCCGACGCGCTGGGCGACGGGGAGTGGCGGCGTTTCGTGTTGACGGCGGACAACGGCCCGGAGGTGCTCGCGGCGCTCCGCGCGAGCGGCGCCCGTCGGGCGATCGCGATCGGTCAGCAGGCGCTGGCGTTGCTGGCGAACCAGCCGCTCGACATCGCGTACTGCCAGGTTTTCGACGCGCCGCCGGAGCTGCGGGCCGGCCACCGCGGCGTGGCCGCGCTCCCCGATTGGGGCGCGCAGCTCGATGCCTGGCGGCGGCTGCAACCGGATCTCGAGGTGATCGGCGTGATCACCGGCACCGCGCACGGCGGGATCGTCGCGGAGCTGGAATCGGCGGCCGCGCCCCGCGCGATCACCGTCCACCACGCCGTGGCGCGCTCCGACCGCGAGCTGCTGTTCCTGTTCCGGCGGATGGTCCCGGAGCTCGACGGCTTTCTGCTGTACCCCGACACCAGCGTGCTGAGCCCGCGGGCGATTCGCCAGCTGCTCGCGTACGCGGCGAAGCACGATGTGCGCGTGCTCACCTACAACCGGCCGATCTTCGAGCTGGGAGCGGCGCTGCTCGCGACGGTCGATCCGGCGGAAGTCGCGCGGCAGGTGGTGCTCGCGCTCGACGCCGGCGGCACCGGCGAGACGCCGCTCGAGCGGGTACGACTGCAGAGCGCCGGCCCGAGCCGCGGCAGCGGGCAATGACGGCGCCGGCCGAATCCGCGCACGAAGAGCAGGCACGCCGCGGCACCCGCCGGCGCCACCGGACGCTGGTCGGCGAGCTGCTGCTGACCCAGCTCGCGTTCGCGGCGGTGGTCGGCGTGGTGGCGGTCGTCAGCGTCTGGTCGGTGGCGAGCTGGGTCGTGCGGGACAACCTCTCGACGTGGGCGCAGCAGTGGATCGAGGAGCTCGACACACTCGGAGCCACTCTGTATCTCGCCGAGGAGCCCGACCGTTTCCTGCAGATCGAACGGTACGTGGCCAAGTTCCCGGAGATCGCGTTCGTGCGCTACTACGAGCCGGACGGTACCGTGCGCTTCGCGGACGGTCCGGACGCCGTGCTGGCCGGGACTCCGGCGCTTACCGCCGAAGCCCTGGCGGCCCTGCGCGCGCGGCCGCTGGACGACGCCTATCTGTACGACGAGACGTCGCTCGCGCCGCTGGTGCGCCTCTGCGGCGCGATCCGCGTGACCTCGATGGCGTCGGACGGCCTGTTCGACGTCGAAACCCTCGACCAGGCCGAGCTTCGCTCGGAGGTGGTGGGCTTCGTTGAGCTCGGGCTCGATTACGCCCGCTACGACCGGCAGCTCGCCGACAGCGTGCTGACCGGCAGCGCCGTCACCGCCGCGACCTTTCTGCTGCTGATGCTCACCGGCTGGATTCTGCTGCGGCGGGCGATGCAGCCGCTGGTCGACCTGCAGGCGCCGCTGCAGCAGCTCGCCGACGGTGCGTCCCGGATAGACGTGCCGGCCTCGCACCACCGCGAGATCATCGCCATCGCGCGGGCGGTGCGGCGGGCGGCGTCGCGGATCCGCCAGCGCGACCGGACCCTCCGGCGGCTCGCGAATTACGACGCACTCACCGGACTGCCGAACCGGCGCCACTTCGAGGACCTGCTGGCGGCGGAGCTGATCCTGCCGGCCGACGAAACGCGTCCGGGCGCGCTGCTGTTCCTCGACCTGGACCACTTCAAGTACATCAACGACACCCTGGGCCATACCGCCGGCGACCTGGTGCTGCGGCAGGTGGCGTCCCGCCTCGAAGCCGCGCTCGATGACGACGGCGTGGTGGCCCGCTTCGGCGGGGACGAGTTCATGCTGCTGCTGCGGCAGGTGGACGCGGCGCACGCGATGCAGATCGCCGAGCGGCTGCTCGCGGAGATCGCCGATTACCCGGTGGTCTGCGAACACCGCTCGTTCAGCCTGCACGCCAGCATCGGCCTGACGCTGATCCGCCGGCCGTACCGGGTCGACGAACTGCTCGCGCAGGCGGATCTGGCGTGTCACGAGGCGAAGGCGGACGGCCGCAACACGATCCGCGTGTTCGAGCCCGACGCGGGTGCGGTGCAGGTTCTCGAGACCGATCTGAGCCAGCTCGAGAAGCTCAAGCGCGCGTTGCGCGAGGATCACTTCGTGCTGTACTACCAGCCGATCGTGCACCTGGCCTCCGGCGAGATCAGCCATTACGAAGTGCTGCTGCGCCTGGACGACGACGGCGTGCTGCTCGAGCCGGGCAGCTTCCTGCCCGCGGCGGCGCGCTTCGGCCTGATGCCGGAAGTGGACCGTTGGGTGATTCGTCGTGCGTTCACCGAGCTGGCGCAGTTGCGACGCAGCCGTCCCCGATTGCGATTCGCGATCAACGTCTCCGGCGCGAGTTTCGCCGATGGGCACCTCGACACGTTCGTCGGCGAGGAGCTCGAGTCGTGCGACCTGCCGCCGGAAGCGGTGTTGTTCGAGATCACCGAGCAGGTGGCGGTGGGCAGCTTCGCCGATGCGGCCCGGCAGATCCGGGCGCTGATGGCGCTCGGCTTCGAGTTCGCGATCGACGACTTCGGTGCCGGCTACAGCTCGCTGAACTACCTGAAGCAGCTACCGATGCAGTACATCAAGATCGACGGCGCGTTCGTCGGCCGCCTGATGGACAGCCCGGTGGACCAGGTCATCGTGCGTGCGATCGCCGACATCGCCCGCTCGCTCGGCAAGCAGACGGTCGCGGAATTCGTCGGCAGCGCCGCGGTGATGGCGCTGCTGACCAAGCTCGGGATCGACTACGCGCAGGGCTACCACGTCGGTCGCCCGGCGCCGGCCGTGGCGGAGCGGCCGAAGCGCCGCGCAGCCGGTTGACCCGGCGCCTGCCGCTCGGTCAGAACAGCACGCGCGCCCGGATGGTCGACGGCACTTCGCGCAGCGACTTCAGCACCGGCTCGGAGTACGCGGCCTCGATGTCCACCACGACGTAGCCGATGCGCGCGTTGGTCTGCAGATACTGCCCGGCCACGTTGACCTTGTGGTCCGCCAGCACCTGGTTGATCGCCGACATCACGCCGGGCACGTTGTGGTGGATGTGCAGCAGGCGGTGCTGCCCGGGGTGCTCGGGCAGCGCGACCTCTGGGAAATTCACGGCCGACAGCGTGGAGCCGTTGTCGCTGTAGCGCACCAGCTTGTCGGAGACCTCGAGCCCGATGTTCTCCTGGGCCTCCTGGGTGCTGCCGCCGACGTGGGGCGTCAGGATCACGTTGTCGAGCCCGCGCAGCGGCGACTCGAACGGCTCGTCGTTGGACTTCGGCTCCTGCGGGAACACGTCGATCGCCGCGCCGAGGAGCTGCCCCGCTTTCAGCCGCGCCGCCAGCGCGTCGAGATCGATCACGTTGCCCCGGGAGGCGTTGATCAGCACCGCTTCGGGCTTCATCAGCGCGAGCATCTCCGCATCGATCATGTTGCGGGTCTGCGGCGTAGCGGGCACGTGCAGCGTGACCACGTCCGCCGTCCGGAGCAGCTCCGGCAGGCTCTCGAGCTGGCGGGCGTTGCCCATGTTCAGCTTCTTCACGACGTCGTAGAACACGACGCGCATGCCGATGCTTTCCGCCAGCACGCCGAGCTGGGAGCCGATGTTGCCGTAGCCGATCACGCCGAGCGTCTTGCCGCGTGCCTCGTAGGAGGACTTGGCGGACTTGCGCCACTCGCCGCGGTGCATCCGGGCGCTCTTCTCCGGGACGCCGCGCAGCAGCAGGATGGCTTCCGCGAGCACCAGCTCGGCGACGCTGCGCGTGTTCGAGTACGGCGCGTTGAACACCGGCACCCCGGCGAGCATCGCGGCGGTGAGGTCGACCTGGTTCGTCCCGATGCAGAAGCAGCCGATGGCGATCAGCCGGCGCGCCGCGGCGATCGCGGCCGCATCCACCTGGGTGCGGGAACGGATGCCGAGCATGTGCACGTCGGCGATCGCCCGGATGAGATCCTCGCCCTGCAGCGCGTGGCCGAGCGCGGTGACGTTGGTGTAGCCGGCGCTTCGCAGGTTTTCGGCCGCGGACGGGTGGATGCCCTCGAGCAGCAGAATGCGGATCTTGTCCCTGTCGAACGAGGTGGTGGGCACGGCGTGTTGGGTCCCGAATCGGAAGGGCGCCTATACTAGCAGGCCCCATTCCGGCCGAGACGAAAATGTCCCACGTGCTCGATGAGCGCCTTTCAATTCCGGTGCACCGGGATCCGGACACGCTCGCGCACTGGGGCCGCGACTGGACCCGTGCCTACGAGGTCGCGCCGAGCGCGGTGGTGTTTCCGGAATCGGTGGACGACGTGGTCGAGGTGGTGCGCGCCGCGAACGCGGGCGGATTCGCGCTGGTGCCGTCGGGTGGACGGACGGGGCTCTCCGGCGGCGCGGTGGCGAGTGCGGGCGAGGTGGTGGTCTCGTTCGACCGGATGAATCGGATCCTCGACTTCGATCCGGCGGACCGGCTGGTGCGCTGCCAGGCGGGCGTGGTGACGCAGGTGCTGCAGCAGTACGCGGCGGAGCACGGGCTCTTCTATCCGGTGGACTTCGCGTCCGCCGGCTCGAGCCAGATCGGCGGCAACATCGCGACGAACGCGGGCGGCATCAAGGTGATCCGCTACGGCCTGACCCGCAACTGGATCGCCGGGCTCAAGGTCGTGACCGGCGCGGGTCAGGTACTGGAGCTGAACGGCGGGCTCGTGAAGAACGCCACCGGCTACGACCTGCGGCACCTGTTCATCGGTTCCGAGGGCACCCTCGGCTGCGTGGTGGAAGCCGACGTGCTGCTCGCCGCGCCGCCGGAGCCGCAGCTCGTGATGGTGCTCGGCGTCGGCCGGTTCCGGGATCTGCTGGCCGTGCTGGCCGCCTTCCAGCGGGTGCTGACCGTGTCGGCGTTCGAGTTCTTCTCGGAGCTCGCGCTGCAGAAGGTCACCGCGCACCGCGGCCTCGCCCGGCCGCTCGCCGATCCGGCGCCGTTCTACGCGCTGATCGAGTTCGACGAGAGCGCGGCCGAGCGCGCGATGCAGGCGTTCGAGCGCTGCGTCGCCGACGGGCTCGTCACCGACGGGGTGCTCGGCCAGTCCGAGACCCAGGCGCAGAACCTCTGGCAACTGCGCGAAGGGATCTCCGAGAGCATCGCCGGCTACACGCCGTACAAGAACGACCTGTCGGTGCGCATCTCGCGGATGCCCGAGTTCCTCGACGAGGTCGACGCGCTGGTCCAGACGAGCTATCCCGATTTCGAGGTCTGCTGGTACGGCCACATCGGGGACGGCAACCTGCACCTGAACATCCTGAAGCCGGCGGCGATGAGCCAGCAGGACTTCTACCGGCGCTGTCATGCGATCAGCCCGAAGATCTTCGCGGCGGTCGCCGCGCGGGGCGGCAGCATTTCCGCGGAACACGGCGTCGGCCTTCTCAAGCGCGACTTCCTCTCCTACAGCCGTTCGGCGGAGGAGATTGCGCTCATGCGGTCCTTGAAGTCGGTCTTCGATCCTCGCGGTGTCATGAATCCTGGGAAGTTGTTTCCTCCTGTATCCGGGGGGTGAGGTATCGGCGCCGCGGGGTTGGCGGCTGCGGGCGGACGGCGCTTCGCGAGCTTCGCTCGCCCGAGCGGCTGAGCGAAGCCCGCGAGGCGTTCCGCCCACCCCGTCGTCGGCTCCGCGAACTCAAAGACCACACCAACCAAGCCGCTAGAAGGAGGAGACGCCCTCCGACGAGGCGATGAAGACGATATCCGCCGGGCGGACGGCGAAGATGCCGTTGCAGACGGTGCCGACCAGGTTGTTGAGCGTCTGTTCCATTTCGACCGGGCGGGTGAGCTGCCAGCCGTGGACGTCGAGGATCAGGTTGCCGTTGTCGGTGACGAAGTCGTGGCGCAGTTCCGGGTGGCCGCCGAGGCGGCGGACCGCGCGGGCGACGAGCCCCCGGGCCATCGGGATCACCTCGATCGGGACCGGGAAGGTCCCGAGGACCGGAACGCGCTTCGACTCGTCGACGATGCAGACGAACTCGGCGGCCGCCTCGGCGACGATCTTCTCGCGGGTCAGCGCACCGCCGCCGCCCTTGATCATCTGCCGGGCGGCGTTGACTTCGTCGGCACCGTCGACGTAGATCGCCACGCCGTCCACTGCGTTCAGGTCGAGCACGTTGATGCCGTGCCGGCGCAGCCGCTCGGCGCTCGCCTCGCTGCTCGCGACGGCGGCATCGAAGCGCCCACGCAGGCCCGCGAGCAGATCGATGAAGTGGTTGGCGGTCGAACCGGTGCCGATGCCGAGCACGGTGGACGGCTCGAGCTTCGGCTCGACGTAGGCGAGCGCCGCGGCGGCGGCACTGCGCTTCTGCTGATCTTGCTTCATACTACCCCGTTTGCTCGATCGTCTGCGGACTATGCTCGAACGGTACGTCAAGAAGATACTTTCGTCACGCGTCTACGACGTGGCCATCGAAACACCGCTGCAGCCGGCCCCCCGGCTGTCCGCCCGGCTCGGCCACCACGTGCTGCTGAAGCGCGAGGACATGCAGCCGGTGTTCTCGTTCAAGATCCGCGGCGGCTACAACAAGATCGCGCACCTCTCCGAGGAGGAGCAGGCGCGCGGGGTGATCGCGGCGTCCGCCGGCAACCACGCGCAGGGGGTCGCACTGGCCGCGCGCCGGCTCGGGCTCAAGGCCGTGATCGTGATGGGACGCAACACGCCGAGCATCAAGGTGAGCGCGGTGCGCGAGCTCGGCGCCCGCGTGGTGCTGCACGGCGACGGGTTCGACGAAGCGAAGGCGCACGCCGACGAGCTGGTGGCCAGGCACGGCTATACGTTCGTGCACCCGTTCGACGACGTCGACGTGATCGCCGGCCAGGGCACCGTCGGCATGGAAATCATGAACCAGCACGCCCGCGCGCCGGATGCGATCTTCGTGCCCGTCGGCGGCGGCGGGCTGATCGCCGGTATCTCGGCGTACGTGAAATACCTCTCTCCCCGCACCCGTGTGATCGGCGTCGAGTGTGAAGGCTCGGCGTGTCTCGCGGCGGCGATGAAGGCCGGCCGCCGGGTCAAGCTGCCCTACGAGTCGCTGGACCTGTTCGCCGACGGCGTGTCGGTCGCGCAGGTCGGCCGGGAAACCTTCAAGGTCGCACGCCGCTGCGTCGATCAGGTGATCACCGTCAGCACCGACGAGATCTGTGCCGCCGTGAAGGATCTGTTCGACGAGACACGCGCCATAGCGGAGCCGTCGGGCGCGCTGGCGGTGGCCGGCATGAAGCGCTACGTCGAAGCCGCCGGCGACGAGCGTGGCCGGAGTCTCGTGGCGGTGGTGAGCGGAGCGAACGTGAACTTCGACCGGCTGCGGCACATCTCCGAGCGCGCCGAGGTGGGCGAGCAGCGCGAGATCATCCTGGGCGTGACCATTCCCGAGGAGCCCGGCAGCTTCCGGCGCTTCTGCAGCACGCTCGGGCGACGCTCGGTCAGCGAGTTCAACTACCGGTACGCGAACGACAACGAAGCCCACGTCTACGTGGGGCTGCTGGTCTCGGCGCCGGACGACCGGCGCACGGTGATCACGGAGCTCGAAGAGGCCGGCTATCGCGTTCAGGACATGACCGAGAACGAGGCGGCCAAGCTGCACGTGCGCCACATGGTGGGCGGCCGCACGCTGGGCGGCAAGAGCGAGCTGCTCTACCGGTTCGAGTTCCCGGAACGTCCCGGGGCGCTCCTGAAGTTCCTGTCGGTGCTCGGCAATCAGTGGAACATCACGATGTTCCACTACCGCAATCACGGTGCCGCGTTCGGCCGGGTGCTGGTGGGATTCGAGGCGGCCGAGGCGGATCGGCGCCATCTGACCGCGTATCTCGAGCGGGTCGGCTACCGGTACTGGGAAGAGACGGACAACCCGGCGTACCGGCTGTTCCTGCGCTGACGGTCAGGACTTCGCGGCGACGAAGCGCTCGAACTCCTCGTCGAACATCAGGAGGGTCGTGTCTTCGATCCGATCGATGTAGAGGCGCCCGTCGAGGTGGTCGAACTCGTGCTGCACGACGGTGGCGAGAAAACCCTTCAGCTCGAGCTCGAGCGGTTCGTTCTGCAGCGTGCGCGCGCGCACGCGCACGTGCTGCGGGCGCTGCACGTACCCCCGCAGGCCCGGCACCGAGAGACAGCCTTCCCAGTATCCGGCACGCGCATCGTCGAGCACCTCGATCTCGGGGTTCACGAACACCGTGAGCGGCATGGCCGGAATGTCGCCGTAACGGCTCGCGCCGCCGGGCACGTCGACGATCGCGAGCCGAACCGGCTCGTTCACCTGCGGAGCGGCGAGGCCGATGCCGCCGACGTGGTGCAGCGTCTCCACCATGTCCTCGACCAGCCGCGCGATCTCCGGGCTGACGATCTCCTCGTCGCTGAGCGGCCGCGCGCGGCTGCGCAGCGTCGGATGACCCATTCGGATGATTTCTCGTATCGCCATTGCCCGATTCCGGAATCCTCAGATGAACGACCGCAGGCCCGCCTCCGTCAGCACGCCGTCGAGCGGCACGTCCCACTGCGCCCGCGGCAGCGGTTTCGCGCTGCGTTGCACTTCGTGGGCCAGCCCGATCAGGCGCGGGCGCAGCGCCGGCGGCAGGCGGCCGAGGTAGCGGTCATAGTACCCGGCGCCCATGCCGAGGCGTACCCCGCGGTCGTCGAACGCGACCAGCGGCATCAGCAGGAGGTCCAGCGCGAGCGGCGACACGGGCGCGGCGCCGGGCGCGGGCTCGCGGATGCCGTAGCGGTTCGTGACGAGCGGTGCGCCCCGCCGATAGCGGTGGAAACGCATCGTCCCGGCCCGGCTCACCACCGGCAACGCCACGCGTTTGCGCGCGCGCAGCAGGCGCGCCAGCAGCGGCTCGGTGGAGAGCTCGCCGTCGGCGTCGTTCGGGAGGTACAGACCGATGGTGCGGCCCCGGCAGACCAGGCCGCTGGTGAAGAAGAGCCGGGCTACCGCTTCGGCGTGCTGGGCCTGCTCCTCGGCCGAGAGCAGCCGGCGCCGGTCGCGGAAACGGCGGCGCAGCCCGCGTCGACCGGTGCTTCGGCCGGGACGCTTCGAATCCTTCGAGACCATCGGTGCTACCGGAGCGAGGGAAAGATCTCCCAAGATGCCGCTGTCGATATTGCCCTGAACCGTTCGGTTCAAGGCGGGAGTCTCTGACGGGTGCCCCAGGCTTCCCAACCCGCTCGCGCGGCGTCGGGCTTGCTCACAGGCGCCCGCCATTGACTCCCTGGGATTTTTCTAACGGCTCAAGGACGACTACCGACTGGCGAACATCCCAGGAGACGGCCGGAGTATAGCCGAAAGCCCGTCCCGGCCAGATATTGACAGGCCGATCCGGATGGCATTCAGAAGCCGAGCTGTTTGTGCTCCGCGAGCGCTGCGCTGATGCGGTCGGTCAACACGCGCACCATCGTGTCCGCCTCGCGCTGCACCGAGGTTTCCGCGTGGCGCTTCTGCAGCAGCTCGTTCGCCAGGTTGAGCGCGGTCATCACGGCGATGCGATCGAGGCCGAACACCTTGCCGGACTCGCGGATCTTGCGCATCTGCTGGTCGACGTAGCGGGCGGAGGCCGCGAGCGCGTCCACCTCGTCGTGCCGGCAGGCGACCTGATACTCCTTGTCCAGGATCTTCACGCTGACGGTGGTGGTTTCGCTCATCGCTCCGTCAATCCTGCTCCAATGCCTTCAGGCGGGTGATCATCGACTCCACTCGGCTCTTCGCCAGCTCGTTCTTCTCGATCAGCTTGGCGCGTTCGGTGGTCCAGTTCTGCTGCTGCGCTCGGAGCGCCCGGTTCTCGCGGCTCAGGATGGCGCAGAGCTCGATCAGCTCGGAGACTTTCCGCTCCAGCGCCGCCCATTCCGGGCTCGTCGATTCGGGACTCGGCATAAGGAGGCCTGACAGAAATTCCGCTTCGTTAGTGTGCGCTGAATGCTACGGCATGTGAAGCACGCGGCCCGGCGTGCCGGCCGCTGCGCACCCGTCATTCTGTTAGCATAGACCAGCGGTTGCCGTGGAAGGTTCTTGGCGTTGCCCGATCTCACTGCCCTCGCGCTGAACGCCGCGCACCAGCTCCCGGTGGCGGAGCTGCACGGCGCGGTCTGCGGCCTCGCGGCCTGCCACGGTGAAGACGTGCCGATCGAGGACGTGGTCGCGCTGCTCGGGGTCGATTCGCTCACCGACGAAGCCGCTGTGCGCGAGTTCGTCAGTGCCGCGGCCGCGGACCTCGCCGCCGAGGACATGAGCTTCATGCCGCTGCTGCCGGAAGACGACGTGGCGCTCGAGGACCGGCTCGAGGCGCTCGGTCAGTGGTGCGCCAGCTTCCTGGCCGGGCTCGCGGCGGGCCTCGCGCGCCGCGGTGTCGGCACGCTCGACAGCTGTCCCGACGAGGTGAAGGAGATCGTGCGCGACTTCGCGGCGATCGCCCAAGTCGACCCGTTAGGGTCGACCGTCGACCCGTCGGGATCGGCCGGTGATGCGCAGGGATCGAGCGAGCGTCGCGAGGCGGCGGAGCAGGATTTCGTCGAGCTGGAAGAGTTCGTCAAGGTCGGCGCGCTGCTGATCTCGAGCACGCTCGCCGAGGATGACGCCGACGAGTCGGGCGATGACGGCGAGCATCCGGCCGAGTGAGTACAAGCGCCGGCGCGCGGCGCTGATGAGCATGATGCCGAGCGGCTCGATCGCGCTGGTCCCCGCCGCGTCGGTGCGGCTGCGCAATCGCGACACCGAATACCTGTTCCGTCAGGACAGCGACTTCCTCTACCTCACCGGTTTCACGGAGCCGGACGCGCTGCTGGTGCTGGCTCCCGGCCGCGAGCACGGCGAGGTGATCCTGTTCTGCCGCGACCGGGACCCTCGCGCCGAGCTCTACCACGGCGAGCGCCTCGGCCCGGAGCGCGCGGTGGCCGCGCTCGGCGTCGACGATGCATTTCCGATCACCGATCTGGACGACATCCTGCCCGGCATGCTCGAGGGCCGCGAACGCATCTACCTGACGCTCGGCGAGTACCCCGAGCTCGACAACAAGGTGCTGCACTGGGTCAACGCGATCCGCGCCCGGGAAGCCGGCGGTGCGGTGCCCCCGGGTGAGTTCGTCTCGCTGAAGCACCTGTTGCACGAGCAGCGGCTGTTCAAGTCGGCCGCGGAGCTGCGCATCATGCGCGAGGCGGCGCGCATCACCTGCCGCGCACATCGGCGCGCGATGGCCGCGTGCCGGCCGGGCATGACCGAGCTCGCCCTCGAGGCCGAGATCGTCCACGAGTTCCTGTCGAACGGCGCGCGGGCGCCCGCCTATCCGTGCATCGTCGGAGGCGGCCGCAACGCCTGCGTACTGCACTACACCGAGAACGGCGCCGTGCTGAAGGACGGCGATCTGGTGCTGATCGATGCCGGCTGCGAGTACCGGCACTACGCGGCGGACGTCACCCGCACGTTTCCGGTGAACGGCCGGTTCAGCGCACCCCAGCAGGCGCTCTACGAAGTCGTGCTCGAAGCGAACCGCGCCGGTATCGCCGCGTGCCGTCCCGGAGCGCCGTTCACCGCACCCCACCAGGCGGCGCTGCGGGTGATGGTCGAGGGCCTCGTGGCGCTGCGGCTCCTCGACGGCGACGTGGACGAGCTGATCGAGAGCGGCGCGCACCGGCCGTTCTGCCCGCACAACACCTCGCACTGGCTCGGCAGCGACGTGCACGACGTCGGCGACTATCGGATCGGCGGTGCCCCGAGGCAGCTCGAAGCGGGCATGGTGCTCACCATCGAGCCGGGCATCTATCTGCCCCCGGGGCTCGGTGCCGCCGTGCCGGCCCGCTGGCGCGGGCTCGGCGTGCGGATCGAGGACGACGTGCTGATCACCGCCGGCGGCGCCGAGGTGCTGACCGCCGATGCGCCGAAGACCGTAGCGGATATCCATCGCGTGATGAGGAGGCGCCGCCATGGCTGAAGCCGTTTCCGCCGAGCCTCGCTACGATCTGGCCGTCGCCGGGGGCGGCGTGATCGGCGCCGCCGTCGCGCTCGGCGCCGCGCAGCGGGGTTTTCGCGTGCTGCTGGTGGAGCGGTCGGTGCCGGAGCGCTCGCGCGGGCGGCTCGGCTTCGACCTGCGCACGCTGGCGGTGTCGCCGGCGTCGCGCGCGCTGCTCGACGGGCTCGGCGTCTGGAATTCGCTGACGGCCGCGCCGTACCGGCGGATGGAGGTCTGGGAGGAGCGCGGCACCCGGGCGATCACGTTCGATGCGCGGGAGGTGGCGCGCAGCGAGCTCGGCTGGATCGTCGAGAACAGCCTGGCGGTGGTCGAGCTGTGGGCGGCGCTCTCCCGGCAGGAGTCGGTGACGGTCCGCGAGGCGGGCGTGAGCGAAGTGCGCCCGGAACCGGACCGGGTCGACCTGGAGCTCGCCGGCGAGTGGGTTTCTGCGCATCTCTTGATCGGCGCCGACGGCGCCCAGTCCGCGGTGCGCGAGCGCCTGGGGGTTGCGGTGCGCCCGTTCGAGGTGAACCAGATGGCGCTCGCCACGGTCGTGCGCACCGCGCGGCCCCACGAGGACACCGCCTGGCAGCGCTTCCTGCTGGACGGCCCGGTGGCGCTCCTGCCGACGCCCGACCCGCACGTCTGCTCGGTGGTCTGGTCGCAATCGCCCGAGCAGGCCGACCGCCGCGCGCTCCAGGACGATGCCGAGTTCGCGGTCGAGCTCGAGCGGGCGGTGCAGTCGCGGCTCGGCGCCGTCGAAGCCGTGGATCGGCGCCTGGTGTTCCCGCTGCGCCAGCAGCTCGCCGCCTCGTTCAATCCGCACCCGCGTGTGCTGCTGATCGGCGACGCGGCGCGGGTGGTGCATCCGCTCGCCGGGCACGGCGCCAATCTCGGCTTCGAGGACGTGCGCGACGTGCTCGACGTGCTGACCGATCTCGGCCCCGGCGCCGATCCGGGTACGGCCGGACTGTGGCGCGCGTTCGACCGCCGGCGGCGCACCCGGTCGCAGCTCATGATCGCCGTGATGGGCGGGCTGCGGCAGATCTATGCGCGCGGCGATCCGCTGACGCAGTGGCTGCGCAACACCGGGGTCGGCTGGCTCGACCGCGCCACGCCGGTGAAGCGGCAGCTCATCGTGGAAGCGATGGGGCTCGGGCCGGTGAGCCGCGGCCTCGGGCGGAGCGCCGGCCGCGCACACGCCGCCGTGCGTTAGCACCGCGCCGGTGCGGGCCGTACAATGCGCGCCTGCCGTACGAGGTGATCATGTCCGACGCCCTTCGCCGTACTCCGCTCCACGACGCACACCGGGAGGCCGGTGGGAAGCTCGTGCCGTTCGCCGGTTGGGAGATGCCGCTGCACTACGGCTCCCAGATCGCGGAGCACCACAGCGTGCGCCGGTCCGCCGGCGTGTTCGACGTCTCGCACATGACGATCATCGATCTGACGGGCGACGGCGCCCGCGATTTCCTGCGCCGGCTGCTCGCGAACGACGTCGACAAGCTGAAGGCCGCGGGCGCGGCGTTGTACGGTGTGCTGCTGAACGACGCCGGCGGCATCATCGACGACCTGATCGTCTACCGGCGCGCTTCGGGTTATCGGGCCGTGGTCAATGCCTCGACCCGCGAGCGGGTGCTGGGGTGGTTCGCCGAGCAGAACCGCGAACGCGCGGTGATCGAGGAACGGCAGGACCTCGCAATGCTCGCCGTGCAGGGGCCGGAGGCGATCGAGCGTTTCGAGGCCGCGTCCGGCTGGCGCGACGTCTCCGGCATCGCGCCGTTCAGCGCACGCGAGCAGGACGGCTGGACGGTGGCCCGCACGGGCTATACCGGTGAGGACGGCGTCGAGGTGATGCTGCCGCCGGACGAGGCGGTGCGCCTGTGGCACGCACTGCTCGGCGCCGGTGTGCAGCCGGCCGGGCTCGGTGCGCGCGACACGCTGCGGCTCGAGGCGGGGCTGAACCTCTACGGCCAGGACATGGACGAGACCACGAGCCCGCTGGTCTCGAACCTGGGTTGGACGGTGGCCTGGGAGCCGGAAGACCGCGACTTCATCGGCCGGGAGGCGCTCGCGCGCGAGCGGGCCGCGAAGCCGGCCACCCGGCTCACGGGGCTCGTGATGGAAGAACGCGGCGTGCTGCGCCACGGCCAGCGGGTGCTGACCGAGGCCGGTGAGGGCGTGGTCACCAGTGGTATTTTTTCCCCGACCTTGGGGTACAGTATCGCGCTGGCGCGAGTGCCGCGCACCGCGAAGGGCGACTGCCGGGTCGAGGTGCGCGGTCAGCCGAAGGCGGCACGGATCGTGAAGCCGCCGTTCGTGCGCAAGGGCGCCAAAGCGCATCAATGACGGGGCCTTTTCGCCGAACGCGGAGCGAACGATGAGCGATATTCCCACGGAGCTCAGGTACGCGCGTAGCCACGAATGGGCGCGCCTGGAGGAAGACGGCACGGTGACCGTCGGCATCACCGACCATGCGCAGGACGCGCTCGGAGACGTGGTGTTCGTGGAGCTGCCCGAGGTGGGGGCGCCGGTGGCGGCCGGGGAAGAAGCGGGCGTCGTCGAATCGGTGAAGGCCGCCTCCGACATCTACGCGCCGGTCTCCGGCACGGTGGTGGCGGTGAACGACGTGCTGCAGGACTCCCCGGAGAAGGTCAACGAAGATCCGTACGGCGACGGCTGGTTCTTCCGCCTGCAGCCCGACGACGCTGCCGATCTGGACGACCTGCTCGACGCGGAAGGTTACGCCGAGGTGCTCGAGAGCGACGAGCACTGACGCGACTCTGCCGTAGGAGCGATCTCCAGATCGCGATTCTCCGAACCGCGAATTCCGATCTGGAATCGCGCTCTGGAGAGCGCTCCCACGGCGTGATTCATTCATTGGGAGCCATCGAATGCCCTTCATCCCGCATACCGCGGACGAAGAACGCCTGATGCTGGCCGAAATCGGCGTCGACAGCATCGAAGCGCTGTTCGACGAGATTCCGCCCCGGCTCCGCGCCGGGGTCCTGCGCCACGTGCCCCACGGCGTCAGCGAAATGGAGATGCTGCGGGACCTCGAGTCCCGCGCGGCGCGTGACGACGCGGGCGTGTGCTTTCTCGGCGCGGGCTGCTACGACCATCACGTGCCGGCGGCGGTGTGGGACATCGCCGCGCGCGGGGAATTCATGACCGCCTATACGCCCTATCAGGCGGAAGCGAGCCAGGGCACGCTGCAGCTCGTCTACGAGTTCCAGACGATGATGGCGAACCTGACCGGCCTCGACGTCGCGAACGCGTCGGTCTACGACGGCGCGTCCGGCCTCGCCGAGGCCGTGCTGATGGCGGTGCGCGGCAACCGCAAGGTGAAGGGCAGCCGCACGGTGCTGGTTGCCGAGACGGTCCATCCGCACTACCGCGAAGCGGTGCAGAACATCGTCGCGCCGCAGGGCGTCGAGATCGTCACCCTGCCGGTGACGGAGCGGGGCCGGATCGATCCGGCCGCGGTCGACGCCGCGCCGGCGCCGCTCGCGCTGGTGGTGCAGCAGCCGAACTTCTTCGGGCTGCTCGAGGACGTCGACGCGCTGACCGACCGCGCGCACGCCCGGGATGCGCTGGTGATCGCGGCGGCGAACCCGCTGTCCCTCGCGGTGCTGAAGGCCCCGGGACGATGGGGAGAGGCCGGCGCCGACATCGCCTGCGGCGACGGGCAGCCGTTCGGGGTCCCGATGTCGTCCGGCGGGCCGTCGTTCGGCTATTTCTGCTGCCGGGAACCGCTGGTGCGGCAGATGCCCGGGCGGATCATCGGCCGCACCGTGGATCTCGAAGGCCGGGTCGGCTACACGCTGACCCTGCAGGCTCGCGAGCAGCACATCCGCCGCGGCAAGGCGACCTCCAACATCTGCACCAACCAGGGCCTCCTGGTCACTGCGGCGACCATCCACATGAGCCTGCTCGGTGCCGACGGGCTGGCGGCGGTGGCGCGGGCCAGCGCGGCGAACACGCGCAAGCTCGTCGCGCGGCTGACCGCCATCGACGGCGTGGGCCGTCGGTACGACGAAGGCTTCTTTCACGAGGCGGTGCTCGAGCTGCCCGCGGACGCGGCGCGGGTCGCCGAGGCGCTGCTCGCGCGCGGCATCCTGGCGGGCCTGCCGCTCGGCGAGCACTACGCCGGCCACGAGCGGGCGCTCCTGGTCTGCGCCACCGAGAAGCGTACCGACGAGGAGATCGAACGCTACGGGCGCGCGCTCGAGGAGGTGCTGGCATGACCGGGGTCACGAAAGGCGCGGCCGGCCGGACGATCTTCGAGCTCGGCCGCGAGGGCCGGCGCGCCGGCGCGCAGCGCGTGTCCGCACCGGACGCGGCCGAGGCGTTCGCCGGTATTCCGGAAGGGCTGCTGCGTACCGAGCCGCCGCGGCTTCCGGAGGTCTCGGAGCTGCAGGTGGTGCGCCACTACACGAACCTGTCGCGGCGCAACTTCTCGATCGACACCCAGTTCTACCCGCTCGGCTCCTGCACGATGAAGTACAACCCGCGCGGCGCGCACGCGGCGGCGATGCTGCCGGGCTTCCTCGCGCGGCATCCGCTCGCGCCGGAGTCGGTGAGCCAGGGGTTTCTCTCCTGCCTGTACGATCTGCAGGAGATCCTGAAGGACGTCACCGGCATGCGCGGCGTGTCGCTGACGCCGATGGCGGGCGCCCAGGGCGAGTTCGCCGGGGTCGCGATGATCCGCGCGTACCACCTCGCCCGCGGCGACCACGCGCGCACCGAGATCCTGGTGCCGAGCGCCGCGCACGGTACCAACCCGGCCACCGCGGTGATGTGCGGCTACAAGGTGACCGAGGTGCCGGTGAACCGCAGCGGCGACGTGGACCTCGACGCGCTGAAGGCGGCCGTGGGGCCGCAGACGGCCGGGCTGATGATGACCAACCCGTCCACCTGCGGCGTGTTCGAGCGGCAGATCGAGGCGATCGCCCGGACCGTGCACGAAGCGGGCGGCCTCCTCTACTACGACGGCGCGAACCTGAACGCGATCCTCGGCCAGGTGAAGCCCGGCGACATGGGCTTCGACGTGCTGCACATGAACCTGCACAAGACCTTCGCGACGCCACACGGCGGCGGCGGTCCGGGTGCGGGCCCCGTGGGCGTCGGCGAGCGCCTGCTGCCGTTCCTGCCGACCCCGCTGGTGGAAAAGGACGGCGAGCGCTACCGCTGGGTCACCGCGCGGGAGCGGCCGCAGTCGATCGGGCGGCTCTCCGCATTCGCCGGCAACGCCGGCATCCTGCTGCGCGCGCTCGCGTACGCGCTGCTGCTCGGCCGGGACGGCATGACCCGGGTCGGTCAGTACTCGACGCTGAACGCCAACTACCTGGCGCGGCGGCTCGAGAAGGCCGGCTTCGCGCTCGCCTATCCCGAGCGGCGTGCGAGCCACGAGTTCATTCTGACCTTCGCCGACCAGGCCAAGCGCCTCGGGGTCAACGCGATGGATTTCGCGAAGCGCCTGCTGGACTACGGGATCCATTCGCCGACGACGTATTTCCCGCTGCTCGTGCCGGAGTGTTTCCTCGTGGAGCCGACCGAAACCGAGACCAAGGCGGAGCTGGATGCGTTCGTCGATGCGCTCGTCGCCATCCAGCAGGAGGCCGAGACCCAGCCGGATCTGGTGAGGGGCGCGCCGTACACGCTGCCGGTGCGGCGCCTCGACGACGTGAAAGCCGCGCGCGAGCTGGACCTCACCTGGGACGAGCCGACACCGGACGCCGCCGCCACGACGTGACCGGCTCCGTACCGGGAGCGGCCTCCGGCCGCGAATCTTCCGGTGCAGGAAAGAATTCGCGGCCGGAGGCCGCTCCCACAACTGCATCACTTCAGCGCCTCCCGGAACGCCTCCAGCGACTCGATCGGCGCCGAGCAGGCGAACCCTTCGCAGCGGTACGCGATCACGCGTCGCTGTGCATCAGCGCTGGCCGGCTGCGGCAAGTACGGCGGCACGTGCTCGGCTTCGTACGGTATCCCGTACACCCGCCGCCACGGGTGGCAACCGGCTCGCGCCGCTTCGAGCCAGGGCTCGAGCGCATCCCGCGGCCCGCGGATCACGATCTGCTCGGTTCCGTGCAGGCGCGCCTCGAGCGCGGTCAGCAGCGTGCTGTGCCCGGCCGGGTACTGCTCCATCAGCGGCCGCGCCCAGGCGAGCGTTCGCTCCGCCGCGTCGAGACAGCGCTGGTCCGCGAGCAGGTGCCCGAGCTCCGTGAGCGCGAGCGCCGCGACGCCGTTGCCGGGCGGCAGCGCGTCGTCCTGGGTCGGTTTCGGGCGGTGGATCAGCCGCTCGTGGTCGTGCGCGGTGAAGTAGAAGCCGCCGGCGTCGGCGTCCTCGAAGCGCTCGAGCAGCCGCTCGCCGAGACGGCGCGCGAAGTCGAAATCCGCATCCCGCCATTCCGCGCCGAGCAGCTCGAGCAGGCCTGCGAGCAGGAACGCGTGGTCGTCGAGGTAGCCGGCGAAGCGCGCCCCGCCGCGGCCGTCGCGTCCGCTCTGCCAGGTGGCGTGCAGCGTGCCGTCGACGAACACCTGCTCGCGCAGGAAGTCGGCCGCCTGCTGCGCGGCCGCGAGCCAGTCGGGCCGGCCGAGACGCAGCGCCGCCCGCGTCAGGCCGATCAGCGCGAGGCCGTTCCAGGCGGTGAGGATCTTCTCGTCCCGTGCCGGCGGGGTGCGTTCGGCCCGCGCC
The DNA here is from genome assembly GCA_036381275.1 of Pseudomonadales bacterium. Classification (GTDB taxonomy): domain Bacteria; phylum Pseudomonadota; class Gammaproteobacteria; order Pseudomonadales; family Azotimanducaceae; genus UBA7803. The sequence continues at coordinate 27,121 of DASVDC010000118.1, forward strand.
GCCAGCAGCTTCGCCCGCGCCGATGCGAGCAGCGCATCCGCGCGCTCCGGGGTCAGCGACAGCCGCGCGATCACCGAGCGCCACGCGTCGTAGCGGTGCAGGTTCCAGCGGCCCTCGAAGTTGGCCGGCTTGTCGAGGCCGTAGAGCGTCTCGACCACCAGGTACTCGTCCTCGGTGAGCAGGCGCTTCACCTCGTCGCGGCGCCACAGATAGTACCGGCCCTCCTCGCCCTCCGAGTCCGCGTCGAGCGCCGCGTAGAACGCGCCGCCCGGGTGGCGCATCTCGCGCAGCAGCCACTCGGCCGTGCCGGTCACGGCCTCCTCGAACAGCGGATCGGGGCCGAGCGCCAGCGCGTCGCTGTACAGCGCGAGGAGCTGAGCGTTGTCGTAGAGCATCTTCTCGAAGTGCGGGATCATCCATTGCCGATCGGTCGAGTAGCGGCAGAACCCGCCGCCGAGGTGATCGCGAATCCCGCCGCGCGCCATCTTGGTCAACGTGTTCGTCACCATCTCGAGCGCGTCCCGATCCGGGTCGCCGCGGTCGCGGCTCGCCGCCCAGCCGCGCAGCAGCCGCTCCACGGTGGCCGGCATCGGGAACTTGGGCGCCGAGCCGAAGCCGCCGTACACGCTGTCGTACTGCTCGCCGAGCTGCTGCCGGGCCGCGTCGAGCAGCGCCTGATCGGAGAGCGCCGAGCCGCCCGAGGTCTGGGCGAGGCCGGCCAGCACCCCGCGCACCTTGTCGTTCTGGGCGGTGAGCTCGTCGCGTCGGGTGTCGAAGATCTCGGTGATGCGGTGCAGCAGGTCGACGAAGCCGGGCAGCCGGTAGCGGGGCGTCTTCGGGAAGTAGGTGCCGCCGAAGAACGGCACCAGCGTGTCCGGGTCGAGGAACATCGTCAGCGGCCAGCCGCCGGGCTGGCCGGTCAGGAGCTGGTGCGCGATCTGATAGACGCGGTCGAGGTCGGGCCGTTCCTCCCGGTCGACCTTCACGTTGACGAAATGACGGTTCATCACCTCCGCCACCGCCGGATCCTCGAACGACTCGTGGGCCATCACGTGGCACCAGTGACAGGCCGAGTAGCCGATCGACAGCAGCACGGGACGCTGCCGAGCCCGGGCCTGCGCCAGCGCCTCGTCGTCCCAGGGCTGCCAGTGGACCGGGTTGTCAGCGTGCTGCAGCAGATAGAGGCTGGTCTCGTCGGCCAGTCGGTTGCGCATCTCGGGCCTCCTCGCGACCTCTTCGGCCCTCATGGTGACACCGTTCCGGGACGGGCGCGAACGTCCCGCACGGGACGCCGCAGCCGCCGTTGGTATTTTCCCCGGCTTTGATGTTCAATCGAATCAAGGACTTCTTGGACTGACGACAGTGGTTGATGCAGACGGTTTCCGACCGAACGTCGGGATCGTCCTCTCCAATGACCGGGGGCAGGTACTCTGGGCACGCCGCGTGGGCGGCCACGACGCCTGGCAGTTCCCCCAGGGTGGCATCAACGAGGACGAATCCCTGGAAGAAGCGCTGTTCCGGGAGCTGCGCGAGGAGGTCGGCCTCGCGGCAGACAGCGTGCAGATTCTGGCCCGGACCCGCGGCTGGCTGCGCTATCGCTTGCCGAAGCGGCTGCGCCGATACAACTCGAGCCCCGGGTTCAAAGGCCAGAAGCAGAAGTGGTTCCTGCTCCGGATGCTGGCAGACGACGAGTTGGTGCAGATGAACCTGACCGCCAAGCCCGAGTTCGACAGCTGGCGCTGGGTCAGTTACTGGTACCCGGTCTGCCAGGTGGTGGACTTCAAGCGGGAGGTGTACCGCCGGGCCCTGAAGGAGTTGGCCCCGCACCTGCCTTACCACGCGAGCTGGCCGATGCCGCGCTCGCGCTCGTCCGCCTCCGGAGCCGCTGGATGCTGACCACCCTTCGGCGCATCGTTCAGGATGTCGCCGCTGCGAGCACCTTCCAGGAGGCGCTGCGCATCATCGTCCGCAACGTCAAGGAGGCGTTGGGGACGGAGGTCTGCTCCATCTATCTGCTGAGCCCCGAGGGGGACCGGTACCTGTTCGTCGCCACCGACGGCCTGAACCAGGCGGCCGTCGGCAAGCTGTCGCTGAAGCTCGGCCAGGGGCTCACCACGCTGGTGGCCGAGCGCGCCGAGCCGATCAACCTGGAGGACGCGACCCAGCACCCGCGCTTCCACTACATACCCGAGATCGGCGAAGAGCCGTTCAACGCGTTCCTCGGGGTGCCGGTGATCCATCACCGTCAGGTGCTCGGGGTGCTGGTGGTACAGCAGCGCGAGAAGCGCCGCTTCGACGAGAGCGAAGAAGCGTTCCTGGTCACGCTCTCGGCGCAGCTCGCCACGGTGATGGCGCACGCCGAGGCCACCGGCGACATCCAGAAGATCTTCGATGCGTTGACCGGCAAGGTCTCGGAAGCGACCGACGTGATGTTCCGCGGCATCGCCGGCGCGCCCGGGATCGGCATCGGCACCGCGGTGGTGATGCAGCCGCCGGCCAGCCTCGAGGGCGTGCCGGAGCGGGAAGCCGAGGACGTCACGACGGAGCTGATCATCCTCGACCGGGCGCTCGAGGCGGTGCGGGAGGACATTCGCCGGATCGGCCGCGAGTACGCGCAGAGCTTGCCGCGCGAGGAGCTCGCGCTGTTCGACGCGTACCTGCACATGCTCGACGACGACGCGCTCGGCGGCGACATCCGCGAGCGCGTGCGGCGCGGCCAGTGGGCGCAGGGGGCGCTCAAGCAGGTGATCCGCGAGCACGTGCGGCGCTTCGAGGCGATGGAGGATTCCTACCTGCGCGAGCGCGGCGCCGACGTGAAGGACCTGGGCCTCAGGATCCTCGCGTACCTGCAGGACATCCGCAGCCGCAAGACCCAGTTTCCGCCGGACACGATCCTGGTCGGCCACGAGGTCACGCCGAGCATGCTGGCCAACGTGCCGCCGGAGTCGCTGAAGGCCATCGTGTCGGTGCGCGGCTCGGGCAGCTCGCACGTGGCGATCCTCGCCCGCGCGCTCGACATCCCGGCGGTGATGGGTGCGATGGACCTGCCGCTCGCGGATCTCGACGGGCAGCCGCTGATCGTCGACGGGTACTACGGCGAAGTGTTCCTGAATCCGTCGGCCAAGCTCGCACGGAGCTACGAGACGCTGATCCGCGAGGAGCGCGAGTTCGCGATCGAGCTCGAAGACCTGAAGGAGCTGCCGTCGGTGACCCTCGACGGCATCCGGGTGGAGCTGTGGGTGAACATCGGCCTCACCGGCGACATCTCGCGCTCGCTCGACCGCGGCGCGGAAGGCATCGGCCTGTTCCGCACGGAAGTGCCGTTCATGACCAAGGACCGCTTCCCGACCGAGGAGGAGCAGCGGGCCATCTACCGTGAGCACATGGAGGCGTTCGAGCCGCGTCCGGTGACGATGCGCAGCCTCGACATCGGCGGCGACAAGGCTCTCGCGTACTTTCCGATCGTCGAAGAGAACCCGTTCCTCGGCTGGCGGGGCATCCGGGTGACCCTCGATCACCCGGAGATCTTCATGGTGCAGGCCCGCGCGATGATCAAGGCCAACGCGGGGCTGCGCGGCGAGCTGCGCATCATGCTGCCGATGATCTCGACGCTCTCGGAGGTGGAGGAAGCCAAGGCGCTGATCCACCGTGCCTACATCGAGGTGCTCGAGGAAGGCGTGCAGGTCAAGCAGCCGCTGGTCGGGGTGATGGTCGAAGTGCCGGCGGCCGTCTATCAGGCGCGCGAGCTCGCGCGCCGGGTGGACTTCCTCGCGGTCGGCTCGAACGACCTCACGCAGTACATGCTGGCGGTCGACCGCAACAACCCGCGCGTCGCGGACCTCTATCAGGAGACCCATCCGGCGGTGCTGCGCGCGCTGCGCGAGGTGGCGCGGGCAGCGCACTACGAGAACTCGTACGTCGGCATCTGCGGCGAGCTCGCCGGCTCACCGATCGGCGCGGTGCTGCTGATGGCGATGGGCTACCACGTGCTGTCGATGAACGCGACCAACCTGCCGAAGGTGAAGTGGGTGATCCGGAACGTCCGGCACCGGGAGGCGCGGCGGATGCTGGCGCGGGTGCTCAGGATGGCGACCGCAGAGGAGGTTCAGTCCTTCATGCGCGATCAGCTCACCCGCGCCGGGCTTGGGCGTGTCATGCCCTCCTATCACAAGTAAC
>DASVDC010000119.1:0-42174 GCA_036381275.1 Pseudomonadales bacterium
TCGAAACCTACGAGACGATTCCCGATTCCGGCGGCCCGGGAAAGAACCGCGGCGGCAACGGCATCCGGATGGCGTACCGGTTCCTCGAGGACGGCCGGATCTCGATTCACGACGATCGCTGGCTCACGTATCCGTGGGGCGTGAACGGCGGTCTGCCCGGCGGGCGGGGCAGCAAGCGGCTGGTGCGTGCCGACGGCACCGAGGAGGTATTGCCCGCGAAGTGCGACGGCATCGACGTGCGCGCCGGTGACCTGCTGTACTTCGACACCTGGGGCGGCGGCGGCGCCGGCGATCCGCTCGAACGCGAGCCGGAACGGGTGGCGAAGGACGTGCAGCGCGGGCTGGTGACGGTCGCCGGCGCGCGCCGTTACGGTGTCGTCTGCAACGAAGCCGGCGAGATCGACCTGGCCGCCACCGAGGCTCTGCGCGACCGGATGCGCGCAGAGCGTGGCGAGATCCGCCTGTTCGACAAGGGGGGCACGATCGAGGAGATCAAGGCGCGTTGCCGGGAGGAGACCGGCCTCGAGCCGCCGCGTACGCCGATCTTCCCGCGTCAGGCCCGCCGCGCGGCGGCCGACTGAAGCCGCAGCGATGGGCGACCAGACTGGCGGCGATCCCTTCGGGGGACGGCTCGCGCCGGGCGAGCGGCCGGCGGTGCTCTGCGTCGATTTCGTCCGCGCGTATCTCGACGCGGGCTCACCGCTGTTCGCCGGCGTCGAGTCGGTCCGGGCGGCCGCCGCGGAACTGATGGCCGTGGCGCGGGAGTGCGGCGTGCCGGTCGTGCACACCCGCGTCGAGTACCTGCCGGGCGGTGTGGACGGCGGTCTCTTCTACCGAAAGGTGCCTGCGCTCGCGTGCCTGCAGCGCGGCTCGCCGCTCGCCGCGTTCGCGCCCGGCCTCGAGCCGCGGGACGGCGAGCTGGTGATCACCAAGCAGTACGCCAGCGCGTTCTTCGGCACCAGCCTGGCATCGGCCCTGCGGGTGCAGGGCGTCGACACACTGGTGATCGCAGGCGTGTCCACCTCGGGCTGCATCCGCGCCACGGCGGTGGATGCGCTGCAGCACGGCTTCGTGCCGCTGGTGGTGCGCGAGGCGGTGGGTGACCGGGCGCCCGAGCCGCACGAAGCGAACCTGTACGACATCCAGGCGAAATACGGGGAGGTGGTTTCGCTGGAGGAGGCGGCGGGCATCCTGCGGGCGCTGTAGGAGCGGTTTCCAGACCGCGATCCGCCCGCTGTGGGAGCGGCCTCCGGCCGCGTACGAGCGGAGATTCGCGGCCGGAGGCCGCTCCCACAGGGTTCGCTCAGACGATCCGCGAGCGGCCCTTGCCCCAGTATTCGTCCTTCAGCAGCCGCTTGTAGAGCTTGCCGGTGGGCAGCCGCGGCAGCTCGTCGCGGAAGTCGACGCTCTTCGGGCACTTGTAGTGCGCCAGGTGCTCGCGCGCGTAGGCGAGCAGCTCCGCCTCGAGCTCCGGCCCCGGCTCGACGCCGTCGGCCGGCTGAACGACCGCTTTGACGGCTTCGCCCATCTCCGGGTCGGGCACGCCGATCACCGCCACGTCGGCCACCTTCGGGTGCATGATCAGGTGATCTTCGACCTCCTGCGGATAGATGTTCACGCCACCGGAGATGATCATGAACGTGGCGCGGTCGGTGAGGTACAGGTAGCCCTCCTCGTCGACGTAGCCGACGTCGCCGAGCGCGCTCCAGTTGGGATGCTCCGGGTGCTGGGCGCTCTTCGTCTTCGCGTCGTCCTTGTGGTAGCGGAACGGCATCTCCGGCAGCTCGAAGTAGACCAGTCCCGGCTCACCGGGCGGCAGCTCCTTGCCGTTCTCGTCGCAGATGTGCAGCGTGCCGATCACGGGCCGCCCGACGGTACCGGGGTGCGCGAGCCACTCCTCGGGATTGCAATGGGTCAACCCGTTCAGCTCGGTGCCGCCGTAGTACTCGTAGATGATCGGCCCCCACCAGTCCATCATCTGCTGCTTGACGGCCACCGGGCACGGGGCGGCGGCGTGGATCGCGACCCGGTGGGAGGAGAGATCGAAGCGTCGGCGCTCGGCCTCGGGGAGCTTCAGCATCCGGGTGAACATGGTGGGCACCCATTGGCTGTGGGTCACCCGGTAGCGCTCGATGGCCTGCAGCGCGCCGATCTCGTCGAACCGGGGCATCATCACCACGGTGCCGCCGAGCGCGGTCGTGGCCGTGGTGAACCCGATCGGCGCCGAGTGATAGAGCGGCGCGGGCGACAGATAGACCGAGTTCTCGTCGAATCCCCAGAGCGCCCGCTGCAACGCGCCAACCGGCCCGGCGTCCTCGTGGATCTTGTGGCCGGGGAGCGGGCGGACGATGCCCTTCGGCCGGCCGGTGGTGCCGGAGCTGTACAGCATGAACTGCCCCGCCGGCTCGTCCTCGAGCGGCTCGGCCGGCTCGGCGGCGATCGCATCCTCGTAGGAGACGAAGCCGGGCGCGGTGCCGTCCACCATCAGCCAGGTGTGGCAGCGCGGCGCGAAACGCGGCAGCGCGCCGGCGACTTCGCCCAGGTACTTCGAGGTGATCAGCACCTGCGCTTCGCAGTCGTCGAGGATGTAGCCGGCTTCCTCGTCCGTCAGGTAGCGGTTGATCGTCGTGAGGTAGAGGCCGGAGCGCATCGCGGCCCAGACCACCTCGAAGTAGCGCAGGTGGTTCTCCATGAAGATCGCCACGTGATCACCGGGCCGTAGACCCTTGCGCCACATCAGTTGGGCGAGCTGGTTCGAGCGGTCGTTCAGCTCACGGAACGTGATCGTCTCGCCGGTCGCGGCGTGGATCACCGCGGGCTTGTCGGGAAACGCCTTTGCCCACTTGCCTGGATACATGCGTTGGCCTCCCCTGTTCTCGCTTCGTCAGGCCGATGGATCGACGTTCAGCCGCGCACAGTCCGCCATCAGGCGCAGCGCCCGTTCGTCGCCCGAGACGGTCAGGCCGGTGATCTGCGCGTCCTCCCACGCGCGGAAGCGTTGGCGGATGCGCGCCTCCGGCCCGACCAGTGCGCCCTGATCGACGAACTCGTCCGGCACCGCGTCCGCGGCCTCGTCCTTGCGCTTGGCCAGATACAGCTCCTGGATGCGCTCCGCCGCGTCGGCGAAGCCGCGCCGGATCATCATCTCCTTGTGGAAATTCTTGTCGCGGTGGCCCATGCCGCCGACGTAGAGCGCGATGCCGGGCTTCAGCCGCCGCAGCGCCGCCGCGACGTCGTCGGTCACGATGACCTGGGTCATCGCCTGGATCTCGAAGTCTTCGCGGCGCTTGCCGGCCTTCTCGAGCCCCTCACGGATCCAGCCCTCGTAGAGGTGCGCCGATTCCGGCACGTAGCCGAGAGGCAGCCAGCCGTCGGCGATTTCCGCGGTGAGGCGTACGGTCGATTCCATACCGGTGCCGAGCCAGATCGGGATCTTCGGGTTCATGTGCAGGATCGACTTCAGCGGCTTGCCGACACCGAGCGCGCCGTCGCCGGTGTAGGGCAGCGCGATCTCCCGGCCGTCGTGGGTGACCGGCTCCTCCCGCGCGAAGATCTTGCGCATGATGGTCACGTAGTCGCGCAGCCGGTAGTAAGGCCGGCCCCACGGCTGGCCGTACCAGCCCTCGACGATCTGCGGCCCGGACATGCCGATCCCGCAGATCACGCGGTTGCCGCCGGCGATCTGATCGAGCGTCGCCATAGCCATCGCCGCGTTCGCCGGCGTGCGGCCGGCGAGCTGGATCACCGCGGTGCCGAGGCGGATGCGCTCGGTGTGCGCGGCGATGTACGCGAGCGGCGTGATCGCGTCCGAGCCGTACGCCTCGGCGGTCCATACCGAGTCGTAGCCGAGCCGCTCGGCGAGCTTCACCTGTTCGATCGGAATGCGCAGCTCCGCGCCCGAATAACCCAGCATCAGACCCAGCTTCACGGTCTGTCCCCTCTGAAATGGCTCACCCGGTCATGCTGCCAGAACCCGGCCCGCTGTTGTAGAAGCGGTGGCGCTGTGGGAGCGGCCTCCGGCCGCGAACGAGCGGAATTCGCGGCCGGAGGCCGCTCCCACAAGGGGGTCACGTCCGCTCGGCGAGGTCGCGCATCGCCTGGTCGGTAGTGAAGAAGACGCTGCCGGTCAGGCGCATCGTGAAGTCGGTCACCTCGAGCTGCGACATCACCGGCCCCTTGACCTCGGAGAGGTGCAGCTTGATGCCGAGCGACTCGAGGTTCTGGTTCAGCCGGTAGAGCATTTCCAGGCCGCTCACGTCGATCATGTTCACCGCGTTCATCACCAGCAGCACGTGCCGGGTGCCCGGGCGCCGCTGGATGATCTTGAGCAGCTTGTTCTCGATCTGGTTCGCGTTGCCGAAGTAGATGTTCTCGTCGATCCGGATCGCCGCCACGTGCGGGAAGGTCTCGACGTCGTAGCGGCGCGCGGAGCGGAAGTGCTCGGTGTTCGGAATGCGTCCGACGATCACGATGTGCGGGCGGCTCGAGGTGCGGATGAAGAACGCGATGGAGAGCGCCACACCCGTCAGCAGCCCCGCCTCGACGCCGACCAGCAGCACCGTGATCAGCGTGGCGAGCTCGGTGATGCTGTCTTCGCGGTGGATGCGCCAGTGGCGCCTGAGGCTCCGCACGTCGATCAGGCCGATCACCGACACCACCACGATCGCGGCCAGTGCCGCGTGCGGCAGGCGCTCGAAGGCCGGCGTCAGCAGCAGCAGCGCGAGCACGATCAGCAGCACGCAGATCAGCGCGCTCACCTGGGAACGGGCGCCGGCTTCGTAGTTCACGCTGGAGCGGGAGAAGCTGCCGGCCACCGGATAACCGCCGGTGAACGCGGCGCTGACGTTGGCGGCGCCGAGCGCGATCAGCTCCTGGTGGCTGTTGATCCGGGTGCGCTGCCGGGTCGCCAGCGTGGCGCCGATGGAATAGCTCTCGACGTACGCGACCAGCGCGATCATCGCCGACGCCGGCGCCACGTCGAGCCACATCGCCCAGTCGAACGGTGGCCGCGTGACCTCCGGCAGCCCGGACGGCAGGTGGCCGATCACCGCGACGCCGTAGGCGGTGTCGAGATTCCACAGCACCACCGCGGCGGCGGCCAGCACGGTCACCAGCATCGGACCGATGCGGCTGATCGGATGCTCGTCCGAGACGTCGCGGCGGAACCGGCGCAGCATCGGCACGCCGTAGTCGCGCACCAGCAGCAGCACGATCAGCGCCGCGGCACCGATCAGCACCACGGCGGGATTCAGCTCCCGAAGGTGCGCGGCCATCGTCAGCAGCTGGTGGAAGGGGTCGCTCGCGTTGCCGCTGCCGATTCCGGTCAGCGCGGGCAACTGGCTCACGACGATCAGGATCGCCGCGGCGTTCACGAAGCCGGTGATCACCGGATGGCTCAGCAGGTTCACCAGACCGCCCATCTGCGAGAGCCGGAGCAGCCACAGGATGATGCCCGCCTGCAGCGACAGCACGGCGGTGACTTCCAGGTAGCTGAAGCCGTGCAGCGGCGCGTACTCACCCACCGCGGCGGCCACCATCAGCGCGGTGATCGCCACCGGCCCCACGACCATCTGCCGCGACGAGCCGAGCACCGCATACAGGACCGCTGGCGCGAGGCTGGCGTACAGACCCGCTTCCGGCGGCAGCCCGGCGAGGAACGCGTAGGCAATCGCCTGCGGAATCGTCACCACGCCGAGGATCAGGCCGGCGAGCAGATCGTGCTGGAGGTCCTCGCGCTGGTAGCGCCTGATCACCCCGAGGATCGGGACGTAGCTCTGCCAGTTCTTGACCTTGAGCTCGATCTGCAACGTAATGAATCGCTCGGCCGGGTGAGGCATTCTACCCACGAAAGCGCCGGCTCTGTGGGAGGAGCCTCGGGGCCGCGACCTCTCCCGCATTCCGGCCGCCGGCCGATTCACAGGACGACATCGGCCATCACAACCGGGAGGACGAACGCCATGCAAACACGTGCTGCGGTGGCCACCGGGCCGGGACAGCCGCTCGTGATCGAAACCGTCGATCTCGAAGGGCCGAAGGCCGGTGAGGTGATGATCGAGTTGAAGGCGACCGGGATCTGCCATACCGATGCCTTCACGCTGTCGGGGGACGACCCCGAAGGCCTGTTCCCGTCGATCCTCGGACACGAGGGTGCGGGCATCGTGGTGGAGGTGGGGCCGGGCGTCACCAGCCTGAAGCCGGGCGATCACGTGATCCCGCTCTACACGCCCGAGTGCCGGCAGTGCAAGTTCTGTCTCTCCGGCAAGACCAACCTGTGCGGCGCGATCCGCGAGACCCAGGGACGCGGGGTGATGCCGGACGGCACCAGCCGCTTCTCGCTGAACGGCAAGCCGCTCTACCACTTCATGGGCACGTCGACGTTCTCGAACTACACCGTGCTGCCCGAGATCGCGGTGGCGAAGATCCGCGAGGACGCGCCGTTCGACAAGGTCTGCTACATCGGCTGCGGCGTCACCACCGGGGTCGGTGCGGTGGTCAACACGGCCAAGGTGAAACCGGGCTCGAACGTCGCGGTGTTCGGCCTCGGCGGCATCGGCCTGAACGTGATCCAGGGCGCGCGCATGGTGGGCGCCGACCGGATCATCGGTGTCGACGTGAATCCGTCGAAGCGGCCGCTCGCCGAGAAGTTCGGTATGACCGACTTCATCAATCCCAAGGAAGTCGACAACGTGGTCGCGGCGATCATCGAGCTGACCGGCGGCGGGGTCGACTACTCGTTCGAGTGCATCGGCAACGTCGACGTGATGCGCCAGGCCCTCGAGTGCTGCCACAAGGGTTGGGGCGAGAGCATCATCATCGGCGTCGCCGGCGCCGGCAAGGAGATCAGCACGCGCCCGTTCCAGCTCGTCACCGGCCGGGTCTGGCGCGGCACCGCGTTCGGCGGCGCGAAGGGCCGCACCGACGTGCCGAAGATCGTCGACTGGTACATGAACGGCAAGATCAACATCGACGACCTGATCACCCACACGCTGACGCTCGAGCAGATCAACGAGGGGTTCGATCTGATGCACCGGGGCGAGAGCATCCGCTCGGTGGTGGTCTACTGACCGGCGGAGTCGGCAAGCCGCTCTGGGAGGCCCGCTCTGGGAGGCCCGCTGTGGGAGCGGCGGCTGGCCCGCCCGGCTCCGGCCGCGAACCGGATCGCGTCGAGCCCGGAACCGCTACGGTGTCGTGGCGCGTGACGATTGCGCGATCGCCCGCCGGAAGCTCTCGTCCAAGGCCGCCGAATCGATCCGCGTCGCCCAGTTCACGATCGCGACCTGGGTCGGCCGCTGGCGGGCCCGCACCGGATTGACGTACTCCCAGACGATCTCGCCGCGGCGGTCGACCTCGAGCAGTCGGGCTCCCTGGGACTCGGTGATCAGCACGTTGCCGTTCGCGAGCGGCTGCTGGGCCGAGCGCCAGTAACTGCGGAGCGGCTTCTCGGGACTGCCTTCGTAGCTCCAGACTACGCCGCCGTGGGACGGGTCGACCTCCACCACGCGGGATTCTCCGCCGTCGCTGAAGTTGCTCAGGTTGTCGAACAGCAGGATGTTGCCGTTCGGCAGGATGTCGGGATCGTGCTGCGACTTCCAGGAGCCGGACAGCGCCCAGACGATGTCCTCTCGCTCGAGGTCGAGCAGCGCGACGGTGCCGCCGTCGAGCTCCCGGAAGCTGAGCAGCACCTGCCCGGGCGCCGCCTGCGGAACCTTCCGGGCGAGTGCCGCGGCGCGCGCTTCGTCGAGCACGTCGACCGCGTTGGTATGCAGCGGGTCCCACAGCGACCCCGGCAGGATGCGGTACAGCTTGCGCGCGTAGCGCGACCGCGTGACCGCCTCCAGCAGCGAGATCTCGCGCCGCACCTCGCCCCCGGGCGTCAGCTCGACGAGACGGTCCTCGAGCACCGGCGGACGCAGGTTCGGAAACCCGTCGACCGGCTCGTCGCGGAACCGGTGGGTGAGGCCGAAGATGCGCCCGTCCTCCGTCACGTCGACGTCGTGGTGGAAGCGCGCGAGGTTCTTCCAGATCACGTTCGAGTGCCGGTCCAGCTTGACCAGGCCGTAGCCCCACGGGGTATCGCCGATCCCGACGTAGACGGCGAGCAGGTCCCCGTTCGGGAACACGTGCGCCTTCTCGAAGTAGATCTGCTTCTCCGGAACCGGATCGCGGACCGGCGAGCTCTCGTCCCAGACGTCGCGGAACGGCCGCTTCCATTCGTGGACGATGCGGCCCTGCAGGTCGATCAGCAGCGCGCTCGGGCCGTGGCCCGAGGTAAAGAGCGTCAGGCCCGGTTGCGCGCGCCCCGGCACATGCACGGTGACGCCCCGCGCCGAGCTGCGCTCCGGTTCCCACAGATTCGACCCGTACTGATCGTCGAGGTAGGCGCGCTTCAGGCGCAAGGCTTCCGCCGCCTGGTAGGCGTGGCGTACGTACTGGGACGGAAACGTGTCGGACAGCGTGGTCAGCGAGCCCGCCACGTAGCCGAGGAACAGCAGGGCGAGCGCGAACAGGATGACCGGAACGGACTCCCTGACGAAGGTCCCCACGTCGATTCCAGACCGATTGAGCGATGCGCGCTGCGAATGAGCGATTTCCGTGCCAGATGGCTCGCCGGCGCATCGACCTTCCGTTTCATTTCATCTATAACGGAACCGTCTCCAGGGGAGGCTCCGTTGTGGAACTGACTTCGCTCGATCCGGACGCCACGGTCCAGGAGATTCTGCAGCACATCGAACGCGACGGTGGCGTGATCGTCCGTAGCTACCTGAGCGCGGACCGGGTCGACGGCATCCTGGTCGAGCTCGACTACTACATCCGCAACACCGTTCCGTTCCCCGACGACTTCTCGGGGCACCAGACCGCCCGGACCGGCGGACTGGTGGCACGTTCGCGCGGTGTCAGGGAACTGCTGGTCGATCCGCGGATGCTCGGAGTGGCGACGTCGTTCCTCGAGCCGTACACGGACAAGATCCAGCTCAACCTGACCCAGATCATCCGGTTGATGCCCGGCCAGCCGGCCCAGGCGCTGCACCGCGACCGGTTCATCTGGGGCCGGCAGCTCCCGCGGGACATCGAGCCGCAGCTCAACACGATCTGGGCGATGACCGACTTCACCGCCGAGAACGGTGCGACCCGCGTGGTCCCCGGCAGCCACCGGTGGGATTGGGATCGCGAGCCGCAGCCGAGCGAAGTCGTTCAGGCCGTGATGCCGAAGGGATCGGTGCTGTTCTACACCGGCAGCGTGATTCACGGCGGCGGCGCGAACCGGTCCGCCGCCGAGCGGATCGGGATGAACCTGACCTACAGCAACGCCTGGCTGCGGCAGGAGGAGAACCAGTACCTGAGCTGCCCGCCGGAGGTGGCGGCGCACTTCGATCCGGAGCTGCGCGCGCTGCTCGGCTACACGATGGCCAACTACGCGCTCGGCTACTACGCGCCGATCGATTTCATCCCGGGAACACCCGGAACGTGTCCGCCGGAGCTGGCGTTCGCAGACGGCGCGGAGCAGGCCGACATCCCCGAAGCTCGTACGTTCTGAACGCGGAGCACGCTATGAACCAACACGACTGGCTCGCTCAGGTTCGGGAACCGATCATCGACCCGGACCGTCCGATCGTCGATCCGCACCACCACCTCTGGGACTTTCCCGACTCGCGTTACCTGCTCGACGAGCTGCTCGCCGACGTGAACAGCGGCCACAACGTGGTCGCCACCGTGTTCGTCGAATGCGCCAGCATGTATCGGGCGGACGCACCGCCGGAGCTGGCGCCGGTCGGCGAGACGGAGTTCGTGAACGGCATCGCGGCGATGAGCGCGAGCGGCGGCTACGGCGCGACCCGCGCCTGCGCCGGCATCGTCGGTTTCGCGGATCTGACGCTCGGCGCGCGCGTCGGCGAGGTGCTCGACCGGCACCTCGCGCGCAGCGATCGCTTCCGCGGCATCCGCCACGCGGCCGGCTGGGATGCGGACGAGCGCGTGCGCAACTCCCACACCAATCCGCCGAAGGGGCTGCTGCTCGACTCCGCGTTCCGCGAGGGCATCAAGGAGCTGGCGAAACGGGGGCTCTCGTTCGATGCGTGGCTCTACCACCCGCAGATTCCCGAGCTGACCGATCTGGCACGGGCGCACCCGGACGTGACCATCGTGTTCGACCACTTCGGCGGGCCGCTCGGGATCGGCCCGTACGAGGGGCGGCGCGAGGAGATCTTCGCCCAATGGCAGAAGGACGTGGCGGCGCTGGCGCGCTGCCCGAACGTCTTTGCGAAGCTCGGCGGCCTGGTGATGCCGGTCAACGGCTTCGAATTCCACAAGCGCGACCGGCCCGCGACATCCGACGAGATCGTCGAGGCGACGGGTCGCTACTACCGTCACGCGATCGACTGCTTCGGCGTCGAGCGCTGCATGTTCGAGAGCAACTTCCCGGTGGACAAGCGCAGTTGCTCGTACCACGTACTCTGGAATGCGTTCAAGAAGCTGGTAGCCGACGCATCGGAGGCCGAGAAGCAGCGGCTGTTCCACGATACGGCGGTCGAGGTCTATCGCTTGGGAAGCTGAGCATTGTGTGGGAGCAGACGCTGTGGGAGAGCAGATCTGTGGGAGCGGCCTCCGGCCGCGAACTCCGGCATTCGCGGCCGGAGGCCGCTCCCACAGCTCTCGCGCAGCCGACTCATCGGCACAACTCGAACAACAAAGGAGGTCATCTTGCGTACGATCCATTCCGCCCGCCTGCTCGGTCTGCTGCTTGCGGCCGTCGTCGCGGACGCTTCCGCGGAAACGCCGCGCTCGCCGTCGCCGGCCGGTGCCGCCGCGTACTTCATTGCACCGCAGGATGGTGACGTGGTGCCGCCGACGTTCACCGTGAAGTTCGGTCTGCGCGGCATGGGCGTGGCACCCGCGGGCGTCGACCAGCCGCACACCGGCCACCATCATCTGCTGATCGATCTCGACGAAGAGCCGGCGCTCGACCAGCCGCTGCCGACGACGGAGCAGGTGCGTCACTTCGGCGCCGGCCAGACCGAAACCGAACTGACCTTGCCCCCGGGACGGCACACGTTGCAGCTCATGCTGGGCAACTACCTCCACGTGCCGCACGATCCGCCGGTGCGCTCGGAGGTGATCACGATCACCGTGCGGGAACCGTAGGAGCGCTCTCCCGACCGCGATCGGCCGGGGTCCGATGTGGGAGCGGCCTTCGGCCGCGAATGCCGGTAGGTTGGCGATCAGGCGTTCGCGGCCGGAGGCCGCTCCCACGGGGGGGCCGCTCCCACAAGTACGGCGGTTCAGTCGTAGAACTCGGGGGCTTTGCGCAGCGTGTCGGCGAGCGCCTTGTCGTGCTCGATCCAGAGCGTCGCGCCTTCCTTGTCG
This sequence comes from Pseudomonadales bacterium, assembly GCA_036381275.1. Lineage (GTDB taxonomy): Bacteria > Pseudomonadota > Gammaproteobacteria > Pseudomonadales > Azotimanducaceae > UBA7803. The sequence continues at coordinate 11,362 of DASVDC010000119.1, forward strand.
ATCAGCGCTTCGATCCGATCCATCGACTCGAGGGTCTGGTCGCGGTCGGTGTTGAAGGTCGGTACGCGGCGCAGCCGCCGGCTCTCGCGGAAGTGATACATGTCGCCCGAGAGCAGCACCGGGCCGGTCTCGGCGAGTCGCACCAGCAGCGCCTGATGACCCGGGGTGTGGCCCGGCGTGCGGATCAGCCGCACGCGGCCGTCGCCGAATACGTCGTGGTCGCCCTCGAGGAGCTGCCGGGGCGCGTCGGCGAGCCCGAGATAGAGCTCCGGCACGTACACCTCGAGCGGCGTGCCGACGAAGCCCGCCTGGTATTCGGCGTCCTGGATCAGCAGCGTCGAGCCGGCGAACAGCGCCGAGCTGCCGACGTGATCGAAGTGCAGGTGGGAGAACGCGACGTAGTCGATGTCGTCCGGCGCGAGGCCGAGGTCGGCGAGCTGATCCGCGAGGCTCCGGTCGTAACGCATGCGCGCCCCCGGCTCCATCTCGACATCGCCACGGCCCGCCACGTTCTGCGGCAGCCCGGCGTCGAACAGCAGCCGGCGCACCGTCTCGCCGCGGTGCTCGATCAGGTAGCAGGGCACGAACAGCTCGCGCACCGGAGTCTCGTCGTTGGTGATTCCGAACGCGCTCACGTCGTCGAAGGAGAGGCTTCCGCAGTCGAAGACGTACAGGCGCAGGTCGGCTGCCGCCGACGCGGCGAGCAGGGCGCTGATCAGGATCGCGCTGTGCATCGGGTGCCTCCGCAGATTCGCGGCCGAAGGCCGCTCCCCCATTCTGTGGTCAGCTCGACGAGGCGGGCGAGCCGACCCCGCCGGCGCGGTTCAGACTGCTGTGCCGGTACGAGTAGCCGAAGTAGATCGCGAGACCCACCGCGTTCCAGATCAGGAACGCCACCCAGGTGGTAGCGCGCAGGTTGAACGCGAGCAGCAGACAGCCGATCACGCCGAGCACCGGTATCAGCGGGCTCGCCGGTGTCCGGAACGCGCGCGGCAGATCCGGGTGGGTGCGGCGCAGTACGATCACGCCGAGGCAGACCACGGTGAACGCACCCAGGGTGCCGATGTTGGTCAGCTCCGCCAGGTCGCCGAGCGGGATGAAGCCGGCGAGCAGCACCATGATCGCGCCCATCATCACCACCGCGCGCCGCGGCGAGCGGGACTTCCCGCTGATGTGCGACAGGTATGGCGGCAAGAGACCGTCCCGGGACATCGCGAACAGGATCCGGGTCAGCGCGTAGTACAGCACCAGCATCACCGTGGTCAGCCCCGCGATCGCGCCGAGTGCGATCAGCCCCGCCGCCCACTCCACGCCCACCTGCAACAGCGCGTACGACACCGGCGACGGCGTGTTCAGTTCCTGGTAGGGGATCACGCCGGTGAGCAGGAAGGACACCACGATGTACAGCAGCGTGCAGATGCCGAGCGATGCGAGGATGCCGATCGGCATGTCGCGCTGCGGGTTGCGGGTCTCCTCCGCCGCGGTCGAGACGGCGTCGAAGCCGATGTACGCGAAGAACACGATGGCCGCACCGGCGACGACGCCGGTGAGGCCGTAGGCCGGCTGCCCCGACGGGTTCAGCCCCCGCTCCGGCAGGAACGGCACCCAGTTGGACGGCTCGACGTGGAAGACCGCTACGCCGATGAACAGCAGGATCGCGGCGACCTTGATCACCACCATCACGGCGTTGAAGTGCGCCGACAGCCGTGCGCCGCCCGCCAGCAGCACGCCGAGCGCGGCGATGATCAGGAACGCGGGCAGATTCATGATCCCCGGATTCCTCGGATCGAGCGGCGAACGCTGCAGCTCCACCGGCAGGTCGAGGCCGACCGCGGCGAGCGCGTTGCTGACGTAGCCGGACCAGCCGACCGAGACGGCCGAGATCGCGATGGTGTACTCGAGCACCAGCATCCAGCCGATGATCCAGGCCGGGAATTCGCCGAGGCCGGCGTACCCGTACGCGTAGGCGCTGCCCGAGCCGCCGATCGAGGAGGCGAGCTCGGCGTAGGACATTGCCGCGGCGGTGCACACCAGCCCGGCGAGCAGGAACGACAGCACCAACGCAGGACCGGCGTAGTCGGCGGCGGCGATGCCGGTCAGCACGAAGATTCCGGTGCCGATGATGGCGCCGATGCCCATCATCGTGAGATCGATCGGCCCGAGTACCTTCTTCAGGCCGGTATCGCGCGCGAGGTCGGCTTCGACCGGTTTGCGGCGGAGCAGATCCACGATCCCATATCCCCCATCCGAGACCGCGGCAGCCTAACACAGAAAGCGTGGGAGGACGCCGGTTCCGGTTGCTGGCACGCGGAATGCTAGAATCGCGCTCTCGCTGCCCTGCGCGGTGCAGGGACTGGAGGTCGGAGAAAGGATGAGCCTCGAAGTAATCGGCGCCGGCTTCGGTCGCACCGGCACGCTGTCGCTGAAGCTCGCTCTGGAGAAGCTCGGATTCGGGCGCTGCTACCACATGATGGAGCTCGTTCAGAATCCGCACCACGTGGAGTGGTGGCAGCTCGCGACGCGCGGTGAGCCGATCGACTGGGCGGCCCTGTACCAGGGTTATCGGGCCAGTGTGGACTGGCCGTCGTGCAATTTCTGGGAGATCCAGCTTCGGCAGTTCCCCGACGCGCGGGTGATTCTGACGGAGCGCGACCCGGAGCGGTGGTACGAGAGCGTACGCACGACCATCTACCCGGCCAGTCTGCGGACGCTCGAGTCGGAGGACCCGGCGATGCGGCGGTGGGCCGAGATGGTGTACGAGCTGGTCTGGGAAGGGACGTTCCACGGCCGCTTCGAAGACCGCGAGCACGCCATCGACGTGTTCGAAGCGCACAACGACTACGTGAAGCGCCATGCGCCGCGGGATCGGCTGCTGGTGTTCGAAGCCGCACAGGGTTGGGAACCGCTCTGCCGCTTTCTCGGCTGTCCGGTGCCGGACGAGCCCTACCCGCGGGTCAACACGACCGAGGACTTTCTGCAGCGGGCGCAAGCTGCGCGATCCGCTCGCGAATGAACCCGCTTTCGGCCGCGTTGCGCGCGAGCCCGAGCGCACGCCGGTAGCTCTCCCGCGCCGCGTCGACCTGACCGAGGCGCGCGAGCAGCGCGCCCCGCGCGACGTGGTAGGGATGATGGCCCTCGAGGGCCGGAATGCCGCGCAGCCGGTCGAGCTCCGCGAGCCCGGCCGCGGCGCCCCGGCACATCGCCAGCGCCACCGCGCGGTTCAGCCGGACCACGGGCGTGTCGCTGACCCGGCAGAGCGCATCGTAGAGCCCCGCGATCTGCGGCCAGTCGGTTTCCCGCGCGCTCGGCGCCGTCGCGTGCAGCGCGGCGATCGCCGCCTGAATCTGGTACGGGCCGGGGCGCTGGCGAAGCTGCAGCGCCTTCTCGAGCAGCACGGTACCTTCGCGGATCCGGCTTCGGTTCCAGGTGCTCCGGTCCTGGTCCTCGAGCAGCACGAGCTGGCCGGCGGCGTCGATGCGGCCGTCGCTGCGGGCCTCCTGCAGCAGCATCAGCGCGAGCAGCGCGAGCGCCTCGGCCTGACCGCGCAACAGGCGGTCGAGTTGGCGCATCAGGCTGATCGCGAGCGCACACAGGTCGGGGCGGGTGAGCGTGTCGCCGGCCGTGGCGCTGTAGCCTTCGGTGAAGATCAGGTAGGCGACGCGCAGCACGTCGTCCAGACGGCCTGCCAGCTCGTCGCCGCGCGGCACCGACCACTCGAGACCCGCTTCCCGGATCCGGCGCTTCGCGCGAACCAGGCGCTGCTCCATCGTGCGGGCGTCGACCAGGAACGCGCGCGCCACCTCGTCGAGGCCGAGGTCCAGCACGGTGCGCAGGGTCAGCGCCGCCCGGGCGTCCGGCCGCAGCGCCGGATGACAGCAGGTGAAGATCAGACGCAGCAGGTCGTCATCGAAGGTGCCGCGCTCGGCGAGATCGGCGAGCTCCGGATCCCGGCTCTCGTGCTCGTCCGGGTCGCTCAGCCCGGCGCCGGCGCTGATGCGCTCGTGGCGCCAGCGGTCCAGCGCCCGGCGCACGGCGACGCGATGGAGCCACGCGTCCGGGCGCTCGGGAACGCCGGCCGCCGGCCAGCGTTCCCAGGCCCGCAGCAGCGCGTCCTGGAGCGCGTCCTCGGCGAGATCGAAATCGCGTAGCCGCCCGATCAGCGCGGCGCGTACGCCCGGGACCGCAGCGCGCAGCTCGAGCGCGATGCGGTCCCGGTTGGCACCGAGCTCAGCCATCGATTTCCAGGATCGGCCGCACCTCGATCGCGCCGTCGCGGGCGGTGGGTATCCGCGCGGCCCAGCCGCAGGCTTCTTCCAGGGTCTCGCATTCGACGATGTAGTAGCCGCCGAGCTGTTCGCGGGTCTCGGCGAACGGTCCGTCCGTGGTCAGTGTCTCGCCTTTACGCACCCGGACCGTGGTGGCGGTCTCGGACGGCAGCAGCGGGTCGCCGGCGCGGAACACGCCGCGCTCGCGCATGTCCCGGGTGAGCGCGATGTACTCGGCCATGACGGCTTCGTTTTCCTGATCGCTCCGCGCGGCGGAGAGCGCCTCGTTCTCCCAGATCAGCAGCAGGTAGCGCATGATCGTCTCCGTTCGTCGTGATGGTACTCCGAAGACGATCCAGCCGCGGCAACCCCGACAGCGGCGGGTGGATTTTTCGGGGGATCGGCGGCCGCGGGCCGCCGGTGGTCCGGCTCAGCCGGCGGCGGCGATCGGGGAGGTGCGCTCGAGGCGGCCGCGCAGGCGCCGGATGGCGTCCAGCTCGTAATCGGCGTGCAGCGCGGCGCGGGCGTGCAGCCTCGCCACGTCCTGCTCGCTGAACCAGCCGATGTCGAGGAGCTCGGCGGTGTCGAAGGCGTCGATGTCCTGCTCGACCTCGGCGGCGAACACCATGTGCTCGGCGCGCTTGTAGGTGTAGGCGCCCACCTCGATCAGGTGCGGAACGTACAGGTTCAGCTCTTCTTCGAGCTCGCGGGCGACCGCGTCTCTCGCCGACTCGCCCCATTCCACCTGGCCGCCGGGCAGTCCCCAGCGCCGCTCGGCGCGGGGCCAGTAGCGGTTGTGCACCGCGAGCAGGTATTCGTCGCCGCGGTACAGAATGCAGCGTGCGGTCTTGAAGCGTGGTTTCATCTCACTCCCGATTCGTTGACGGCCCCATTGTAGCAGCGGCCGCCTCCGGACGCGTGACGAAGATCGCGCATCGGCTCCGGAGTGATTAGCCGGTGGACGCGGTGCCTTCCAGCGCGAGCACCGGCCGGCGCCGGTGGCACAGCGTCGCCTGCTCGAATTCGTGCGCAAGCTGCAGCAGGCCGAGGTCGTCGTGGGGCCCGGCGACGATCTGCAGCCCGACCGGCAGACCGGCCGGGGTGAATCCGGCCGGAACGGACAGCGCCGGCAGCCCGGTCACCGAGATCGCGCAGCAGACGCTCATCCAGTCGATGTAGGTCTGCATCGGCCGGCCGTCGATTTCGCGCACCCACTCCTGCTCGACCGGAAACGGCGCGACCTGGGCGGCGGGCAGCAGCAGCGCGTCGTAGCGGGAGAAGAACTCCACCGCCTCCCGATAGATGCGGGTGCGGCGCACCTCGGCGTCGAGCAACGCTTCCGAGGTGAGCGCGAAGCCCTGCTCGACGTTCCACAGCAGCGTGTCCTTCGCGTGCCGCCGCCAGTCGGGCACCGTCCGGTCGAGCTCGCGGCCGAGCACCGCCATGGCCGCCGCGCGCTCGACCTGGAACACGGCCATCGCGTCGGTGAGATCCGGGCAGGCCGGCTCGACCACGCAGCCGAAGCCCCGGAACACCTGCGCCGCGGCTTCCACGACTCGGGCGACCTCCGGCTCCACCGGCAGGAAGCCGAGATCCGGCGTCCAGGCGATGCGCAGACCGTGGAAGTCCCGGGCCAGTGTGCCGGCGAACGCGTGCCCGGGTTGCGCCAGCGTCAGCGGATCGGGCGGGTACGGGCCGGCCTGCACGGACAGCAGCAGCGCGGCATCTGCCACCGTGCGCGCCATCGGACCCGGCGTCGACAGCCGCGCGAGCCAGCCCATCCGTTGCGCCGCGGGCACGCGGCCGATGGACGGCCGCAGACCCACCACGTTGCAGAACGAGGCGGGGTTGCGCAGTGACCCGCCCATGTCGGTGCCGTCCGCGAGCGGCAGCAGGCCGGCGGCCAGCGCCGCGGCTGCGCCGCCGCTGCTGCCGCCGGCGCTGCGGGTCGGGTCGTGCGGATTCCGCGTGGTGCCGAACAGGCGGTTGAACGTGTGCGAGCCGAGCCCGAGCTCCGGCATGTTGGTCTTGCCGATGAACAGCGCGCCGGCGGCCCGTTGCCGCGCCGCGAGCTCGTCGTCGGCTCGGGCGATGCGGTCGCGAAACGGCACGAAGCCCCAGGTGGTGGGGAAGTCCTCGACCTCGACGCAGTCCTTCGGCGCCATCGGCAGACCGTGCAGCGGCCCGAGCCGGGCCCCGGCGGCCTGCGCCCGGTCCGCCTCACGGGCCAGGGCCACCGCCCGGTCTCGGGGCAGCAGGTTCACGATCGCGTTGAGGGTCGGGTTCACCCGCTCGATCTGGTCGTAGCAGGCGTTCATCAGCTCGACCGCCGAGAGCTTGCCCCGGCGCATGGCCGCCACCAGCGAAGCGGCGCTCTCGAAGATCAGCTCGCTCACGGTCCTGTGCCGACGCTGCGGGTGGACCATTGTAGCGCCGCGATCGATGCACGGGGGGAGCGGCCTTGCCTTGTGGGAGCGGCCTTGCTTTGTGGGAGCGGCCTCCGGCCGCGAACTCTTCAAACCATTCGCGGCCGGAGGCCGCTCCCACAGCAGTACCGCAGCCGGGCGCCCGGTTGGCGAGATTCGCCAACCAATCGTCCGATCAACCCGGCTGGATCCTGGTCGCGCCCGTAACCCATTGATCCCACGGGCCAGGACGGGCTGGCCCGGCGGTTGCTATGCTCGCCGCCGTGGCTTCGAAACGGGGGAATCGATGCTGAGCATTTCCGGGCTGTCGAAGACGTATCCGAACGGCGTGCGGGCGCTCGATGACGTGACGCTCGACGTGCCGGCCGGCATGTTCGGGCTGCTCGGCCCGAACGGCGCCGGCAAGTCGAGCCTGATGCGCACGGTGGCGACCCTGCAGCGTCCGGATCGGGGCAGCATCCGGCTGAACGGCATCGATGTGCTGCGCGAACCCGACCGGCTGCGCAGCACGCTCGGTTATCTGCCGCAGGACTTCGGCACCTATCCGCGGACCTCGCCGCTGGTGATGCTCGACCACATCGCGGCGCTGAAAGGCATCACCCGGCGCGGGGAGCGGCGCGAGCTGGTCGAGCAGCTTCTCGTACAGACCAACCTCTGGGACGTTCGCCGGAAGAACATCGACACGTTCTCCGGCGGGATGCGGCAGCGCTTCGGCATCGCGCAGGCGCTGATCGGCGATCCGCGGCTGGTGATCGTCGACGAGCCGACTGCGGGCCTCGATCCGGCCGAGCGGCGGCGCTTCCACAACCTGCTCGCGCGGATCGGGGAAGACGTGGTGGTGATCCTGTCGACCCACATCGTCGAGGACGTGGCGGACCTCTGCCCGCGGATGGCGATCCTCGGCCAGGGCCGCATCCTGGTCGAGGGCTCCCCCCAGGCGCTCATCGCGGAGCTCGCCGGGCGGCTGTGGCGCAAGCTGGTGCCCGCCGAGCAGGCGGACCGGTTGCGCGGCACGCTGCCGGTGGTCTCGACGCGGCTGATCGCCGGCGAGGTGGAGCTGCGCATCGTCGCGCAGGCGCCGCCGGGTGACGGCTGGGAGTCCGCGGAACCGACGCTCGAGGACGTCTACTTCGCGACGCTGCTCCAGCACGGCCTGAACGTCGAGTAGGGCCGCGCTCATGTGGGAAGTGTTCCGCTTCGAAAGCCGGCATCAGACCCGTTCGCCGCTGTTCCTGGCCGTGGCGGTGGTGTTCTTTCTGCTCGGTTTCCTCATCACCGCGTCGGAATCCGTCACTGTCGGCGGGCTCGGCGACAACCTGAACCTGAACGCGAGCTTCGCGATCATTCAGATCCAGTACGTGCTGACGGTCGTCGGCATGTTCGCCGCGGTGGCCTTCGTCGCGACCGCGATCACCCGTGACGTGGAGCTGAAGACCGCCGAGATCTTCTTCACGACGGCGCTGCGCGAGCGCGACTACGTGCTCGGCCGCTTCCTCGGCGGCTGGCTGTTCGCGACGCTCGCGGTCGGCTGCGGGCTGGTCGGCATTCTGATCGGCACCTTCATGCCGTGGCTCGACCCGCTCCGGCTCGGGCCGTTTACGTTCGAGCCGTACCTGTTCGCACTCTGGGCGGTGCTGCTGCCGAATCTGTTCGTGGTCTGCGCGCTGTTCTTCGCGGTCGCCGCGTGGACGCGGTCGATGATGGCCGCGTACGTCGCGGCGCTCGGACTGATGGTGGCCGTGGTCGTGCTGGTCGCGGTGACCGATGCCGAGAAGGCCCGCCTGGTCGCGCTGGCGGACCCGTTCGGGATGACCGCGTTCGGCGAGCTGACCCGGTACTGGACCGTCTACGACCGCAACTTGCGGGTACCCGCGCTCGCCGACGTGCTGCTCTACAACCGGCTGATCTGGCTCGGGATCGGTTTCGTTGCGCTGCTGGTCACCGTGCTGACGTTCCGGTTCCGGCTGCAGAGCCCCCGGCGCCGGCTGTTCGCGCGTCGCCGGCGCGCGCAGCGCGCCGACGCGGCGCCGCTCGCTGCCCTGACGCTACGTCCGGTGGAGTCCGGACACGGCTGGCGCGCGAATCTGGTGCGGCTCGGCTCGCAGCTTCGGATGGACGTCCGCGGCGTGGTGCGCAGCAAGCCGTTCTACGTGCTGCTCGCGTTCGGGATGTTCAACGTGATCGGAGGCGTCGTCGACAGCGAGCTGTACGGCACTCCGGTGCTGCCCCACACCGGGGCGATGATCGACGCCGTGGCAGACTCGTTCATGTTCGTCGTGTTGCTCATCGTGATCTTCTACTCCGGTGAGCTCGTGCACGGCGAACGCTCGGCCGGCGTCGCCGAGATCGTCGATGCGACGCCTTATCCGGCGTGGATCATGGCCGTCGCCAAGGTGGGGGCACTGTGGTTCGTGATCACCGCGCTGCTCACGGTGGTGATGCTGACCGCCATCGTGGTGCAGACGGTGAAGGGCTACTACCGCTATCAGCTCGAGGTCTATCTGGCGGGGCTCTTCGGCATGATCGGCTTCTGGTACTACCTTTGGTGCATTCCGGCAGTGCTGGTGCAGGTGCTGTCGCCCGGCAAGTTCGTCGGCATGTTGGTCGTGCTGGTGGTGTTCCTCGCGCTGTACGCGCTGCCGAACTTCGGATTCGAGCATAACCTCTATCTGTTCTCGGGGCCGGCGGCGCCGTACTCCGACATGAACGGCTACGGCCACTTCGTGCAGCCGACGGTCGCGTTCGGCGCCTACTGGCTGTGCTTCGGCCTGCTGCTGCTGATCGTCGCGCACCTCTTGTTTCCGCGTGGAATCCTGGCCGGCTGGCGCGATCGGCTGGTGCTCGCGCGGGGGCGCTTCTCCACGGGGCTGCGCGGCGCCTCGGCGCTGCTCTCGATCGCGTTCGTGCTGCTCGGCGGCTGGATCTACTACAACACCAACGTGCTGAACGACTACGAGACCGAGGACGATCGGGAGCGGGCGCAGGCGGACTACGAGAAGCAGTACAAGGCGTTCGCGGCGCTGCCGATGCCGGCCGTGGTCGACATCGACGCGGAGGTTCACCTGTTTCCGGAGGAGCGTCGGCTGGAATCGCGCGGCAGCGCGGTGCTGGAGAACATCCACGCGGAGCCGATCGGCGAGCTCCACGTCACGCTGGCCCGCGCGCTCACCGTGAACGCGTTGGAGGTGCCGGACGCGACGCTCGAAGCGTCCGACGAGCGGCTCGGCTACTACCGCTACCGGCTCGAGCCCCCGCTCGCGCCGGGCGAGCAGCGCGGGGTGCGATGGGACCTGACCTGGGCGAATCCGGGGTTCCAGAACTCGGGGTCCAGCACGCGCGTGGTCCACAACGGCACCTTCGTCGACAACACCGAGATCATGCCGCAGCTCGGCTACGTGTACAGGCGGGAGCTCACCGACAACAACGTGCGCCGCCGCTACGGGTTGCCGCCGGTGGTGCGGATGCCGAAGCTCGGCGATCCGGCGTGGCTCGACGTGAACCAGCTCCAGGTGAGCCGGCGCAGCGGCTTCCGGACCCACATCAGCACCGCCGCGGACCAGATCGCGATCGCCCCCGGCTATCTCGAGCGCGAATGGACCGAAGACGGCCGGCGGCACTTCGTCTACGCGATGGACGAGCCGATCTGGCCGTACGTGTCGTTCTCGTCGGCGCGCTACGCGGTGGCGCGCGATCGCTGGCAGGACGTGGCGCTCGAGGTCTACTACCACCCGGAGCACGATTACAACGTGCAGGCGATGCTGCATGCGAGCGCCGAGTCGCTCGAGTACTTCACGCGGGAGTTCTCGCCGTATCAGTACCGGCAGTTCCGGATCATCGAGTTCCCCGGTTACGAGACCTTCGCCCAGTCGTTCCCGAACACCATTCCGTATTCCGAGGCGATCGGCTTCGTGGCCGACCTGCGCGACGAGGAGCACATCGACTACGTGTTCTACGTGACCGCGCACGAGCTCGCCCATCAGTGGTGGGCGCACCAGGTCGTCGGCGCGAACATGCAGGGAGCGACGGTGATCGTCGAGACGCTGGCGCAGTATTCGGCGCTGATGGTTCAGGAGAAGGCGTTCGGCCCACACCAGATGCGGCGGTTCCTGAAGTACGAGCTCGACAACTATCTGCGCTCGCGCGGCGGCGAGATCATCGAGGAGCTGCCGCTCTTGTACGTCGAGGACCAGGGCTACGTCCACTACCGCAAGGGGAGCCTCGTGATGTACGCGCTGAAGGACTACCTCGGCGAGGCGGCGGTGAACCGGGCGCTGCGCCGGTTTCTCGACCGCTATGCGTTCCAGGGGCCGCCGTTCCCGACCGCTCGCGACCTGGTCGAGGAGTTTCGTGCCGAGGCGTCCGCCGATCAGCAGCAGCTCATCACGGACCTGTTCGAGCGGATCACGTTGTTCGATCTGAAGGTCACCGGGGCGAGCGTGCGGCCGGCCGGCGACGCGTACGAGGTCGATGTGACGGTGGTCGCCCGCAAGCTCTACGCCGACGGCAGCGGCCGGGAGGAAGAGGCGCCGCTCGACTACCCCCTCGACGTTGCGGTGTTCCCGGCGGATCCGCCGGACGCGCCCGCGGACGTGCTGCCCGAGCCGCTGAAGCTCGAGAAGCGCCGGATCGTCAGCGGCGAGCAGGTGCTTAAGTTCCGCGTCGCGCAGCCGCCCGCCCGCGTGGGTATCGATCCCTACAACAAGATGATCGACCGCAACCCGGACGACAACCTGATGCGGCTGTAGCGCCTGCCGCCGGGCCCGTGGGAGCGGGAGCGACCTCCGGCCGCGATCACAGCCGCTCGAGTGCCCAGACCACCACGTCGGCGTTGCGGTGCAGGTGCAGACCGCCGCCCACGGCGATGAAGTGCCGCGCGAGCCGCCGCCGATACCAGGCGGCCGGCCGCCGGTACTGGTCCGGGTCGGTGCGGCGCGGGTCGTAGAGCTCGGCGTCGTCGGCGGTGAGCACGCCGAGGTAGAGCGCGCCGCGGCAGAGACGCCCGAGGTTGTCGATCGCGCGGCTGCAGCGGCGGTCGTCCAGATAGGCGAGCACGTCGTGGCAGACCACCAGGTCGAACGGCCTCGCGCTCCGGAAATCGACCACCGAGCCGCGGGTCCATCCGTAGCGCTCGCACAGGTAGTCGCTCACCTCTACCCCGAGCAGCGATGCGCGCGGGAACTCCCGGCCGAGGGCGCGCAGCGTCGTGCCGACGCCGCAGCCGACGTCGAGGATCCGGCGCACCGGCACCCGCAGATGCCGCAGATACGCGGCGACGAAGGCCGCCTGTCGGCGCGCGCCCGCAGGGGTCGCGGCGCGGGTTGCGGGGTTTCGGTAGAAGCGGTCGTAGTAGGTCTTGTCGAATCGTTGCGGCATCCGGCCATGGTACCGTGTCGCCCGGGCGCGGTGCCCGGCACCGCGCGGCGATCTCCGTGTTGCAAGGCGGCCGGCGTCCTCACATCATCGGGGGTAGCCCGGGCCGGGCTGCACCGCCGGCGCGGGGGGCGAATCTGCAGGGGAGATCCCGAAATGAACGACGTGATCCGCGCCCTCACCGAGGCTTTGGGTCCAGACGCCGTGCTCACCGGCGACCAGGTCCATCAGCGCCAGGCCGGCATCTGGCGCCGCGACACCATTCTCGCGAAGGCGCTGGTGCGTGCCCGCAGCACCGAGGACGTCAGCCGCGCGATGCGCATCTGCTGGCAGCACGACCAGACCGTGGTGGCGCACGGCGGCCTCACCGGGCTGGTCAACGGCGCGCTCACCGGTCCCGACGACGTCGTGATCTCGCTCGAGCGGATGAACGCGATCGAGAACATCGACCCGGTGAACCGCACGATGCTGGTGCAGGCGGGCGCCGTGCTCCAGCAGATCCAGGAGCGGGCGGAGGAGGCGGGTCTGATGTTCCCGCTCGACCTCGGCGGCCGGGGCAGTGCCACGATCGGAGGCAACATCTCCACCAACGCCGGCGGCAACCGGGTGATCCGCTACGGCATGACGCGCGACATGGTGCTCGGGCTCGAAGCGGTGCTGCCGGACGGCACCGTGCTGTCGAGCCTGAACCAGATGATCAAGAACAACGCGGGCTACGACCTGAAGCAGCTCTTCATCGGCTCCGAGGGGACCCTCGGCATCGTCACCCGCGCGGTGCTGCGGCTGCGCGAGCGGCCGAAGCACCAGGCGACGCTGTTCGTCGCGGTGGACGGCTTCCAGCGTCTGCCCGCGTTCCTCAAGCACATGGACGCCGCGCTCGGCGGCACGCTCTCGGCGTTCGAGGTCATGTGGAACGAGTTCTACCGGCTGGTGACCACCGCCCCGGCACAGAACCAGCCGCCGCTGCCGCAGGACTACCCGTATTACGTGCTGGTGGAAGCGATGGGCGCGGACGACGCGGCGGTGGAGGCGGCGCTCGCCGACGCCTACGAGCAGGCGCTGATCGTCGACGCCGTGCTGGCGCAGTCGGAGAGCCAGCGCCGGCAGCTCTGGGCGATGCGCGACGACGTCGCGCAGTGCTTCCGCGACGGGCCGACCATCGGCTTCGACGTGAGCCTCAAGGTCTCGGACATGGAAGCCTACGTCGCCGAAGTCCGCTCGGCGCTCGCGGCGGCGCTCGGGCCGCACCGCTGCTACGTGTTCGGCCACCTCGGCGACGGCAATCTGCACGTCGTGGTGGGGGTCGACAAGGTGACCCCCGAGGTCCGTCACCGGGTGGAGGAGTGCGTCTACCGGCCGCTCGCCGGCGTCGGCGGTTCGGTCTCGGCGGAGCACGGCATCGGCCTCGAGAAGAAGGCGTATCTGTCCATCTCGCGCTCGCCGGTGGAAGTCGCGCTGATGCGGACCCTGAAGCGGGCCATCGACCCGAAGGGGCTGCTCAACCCGAACAAGATCTTCGACCTGGATCCCGCCTCGGGAGAGGAGGCAGCATGAGCGAACTGCACTATCAGTCACTGCACGAGGTGGCTGGACGCATCAAGAGCGGCGAGCTCACCTCGACTCAGGTCACGAGAGCCTGCCTCGAGCGGATACGCCGGCTCGAGCCGGAGCTCTCGAGCTACGCGCTGGTGCTCGAGGATCAGGCGCTCGCGAGGGCCGAGCGCCTCGACCGCGAGCGTCATCAGGGGCGGCCGTTGCCGCCGCTGCACGGCGTGCCGATCGCGGTGAAGGATCTGCTGGACGTGCGCGGCGTACCGACGGCGTCCGGCACCGTCGTGATGAAGGATCGGATTCCGGATCAGGATGCGACCGCGGTGAGTCGGCTGAAGGAGGCCGGCGCGGTGATCGTCGGCAAGACGCAGCTCACCGAAGGCGCGTTCGGCGCGCACCACCCGGAGGTCGAGGCGCCGAAGAATCCGTGGAACCGGGATCATTGGCCGGGGGTGTCGTCGTCCGGCTCCGGGGTGGCGGTGGCGGCGGGGCTCGCGTACGGCGCGCTCGGTTCCGACACCGGCGGCAGCATCCGCTTTCCGTCGGCGAGCTGTGCGCTGGTCGGCATCAAACCCACCTATGGGCGGGTGAGCCGGTTCGGCGCCTTCCCGCTCGCGGAGTCGCTCGACCACATCGGTCCGATGGCGCGCAGCGTCGAGGACGCGGCGATCCTGCTCAAGGTGATTGCCGGCGAAGACCGCTACGACCCCACTACGCTGCGCGACGCGGTACCGAACTATCCGGCGATGCTGGCCGAGCGCGTGGCCAACCTGACCATCGGCGTCGACTGGCAGTACGTGAGCCGGGGCGTCGACGAGGCGGTGGTCGATACGGTGCGCGAGGCGCTCGGGCGGTTCACGGAGCTGGGCGCGACGGTGCGCGAAGTCACCATGCCGCCGACCACCGAGCGACTGGTTCACGGCTGGAGCGTGACCTGCGCCGTGGAGTGTGCGCGTGCGCATCGGCGTTATTACCCGGCCCGCAAGCGCGAATACGGGCCGGTGCTGGCCGGTCTGATCGAGGCGGGACTGTCGGCGACCGAGGCCGACTACCAGGCAATGGAACGGCTTCGCGAGCGGTTCACGCACGAGCTCGACGCGCTGCTCGAGGAAGTCGATGTGCTGATCGCGCCGTGCATGCCGATGCTGCCGCCGCCGCTCGCGCTGATGGACACCCGCGTGGCGGACGACGACGGGCGGGCGGAGTTCATCACGTTCACCGCGCCGTTCGACTACTCGGGGCATCCCACCATCACGCTGCCGGCGGGGCTCTCACCCGAGGGGTTGCCGAAGGCGTTTCAGCTCATCGGCCGTCGTCTCGCCGAGCCGACGCTGATCCGCGCGGGCTCCGCCTACGAGCGGGCGTACGGCTTCGACGCCCATCCGATCCCGTAGCGGCGGGTCTTCAGTCCGTGCGGTAGCAATCCGGGCGGAAGCGCGGCGTGCAGATCGCGAGAAACACCAGATCCCCGGGACCGGTGTTGATCACGCGCTGCGGGACGTCCGGCGGGATCAGCACCGCGTCGCCGGGCTCGATCCGGAACCGGCGGCCGCCGACCTCGGCGCGCCCGCGTCCCTGCAGCACGAGGTAACGCTCGGTGATGCCGGTCAGCCGGTGCCAGCGGGTCGCCCCGCCCACCGGCACCCGGGCGCGGGCGATCGACGCCTGCGGATCCGCCGGGTCGTTCAGGTGCTCGAGGATGAAGCAGCCTTCCTCGAAGAAGTACTCGGCGCCGGTCTCGGCGCGGAACAGCGTGGCGGCCGCGCGGTCTTCGTCATCGGTTCGTGTCGACGTCATGTGGAAATCCTATGCTTGTCGTGATGAGATGCCCACGCTGCGGGGGCGCGCTCATCGTGGCGGGCTGGAGTTCGCGGTCGCAGACCGCTCCCACAGATTCAACGGATGGATGAGGATGACGGTGCCTTCGATGTTTCGAGAGGGCCTCGCGGTTCGGCTCGGTATGCTGCTGGCGGCCTTGTTCGCGCCGGTCTCGGTTCTGGCGGCGGCTTATTCGCTGCCCCCCGACGGTGAGCGGGTGATCGGCGCGGTGACCAGCGTGCGGGTGCGCTACGAGGACACGCTCGCGTCCGTGGCACAGGCCTACGGACTCGGCTACCGGGAATTGGTGGATGCGAATCCGGAGGTCGATCCGTGGCTGCCCGGCGAGGGCACCGAGGTGGTGCTGCCGACCGCTTACGTGCTTCCCGACGCGCCGCGCGAGGGCATCGTCGTCAACGTCGCCGAGTACCGGCTCTACTACTTCCCGCCGAACCGGGACATGGTGATCACGTACCCGGTGGGCCTCGGCCGCGACGACTTCCGCACACCTCTGATCAGCACCCGGATCGTCACCGCGATCGAGAATCCGACCTGGACGCCGACGCCGTCGTCGCGCGCAGAGCACGCGGCGATGGGCAATCCGCTGCCGCCCGTGGTGCCGCCGGGGCCGGACAACCCGCTCGGTTCGCTGGCGCTCCAGCTCGACGTGCCCGGCTACTTCATCCACGGCACCAATCAGCCGTTCGGCGTCGGCCAGATGGTCAGCCACGGCTGCATCCGTCTGTACGAGCCGCACATCGCGACGCTGGCGGAGATGGCCCGCAAGGGTACGCCGGTGCGGATCGTGAACGAACCCTTCAAGGTCGGTTGGCGTGACGATCAGCTCTACGTGGAGGTGCACCGCGGCGTCTACGAGCCGGCGGATCCCGAGGAACTGCGCAAGCTCATCGACGCCGCAACGAAAAACCGCGCCGCAGTCGACGTCGACTGGGCGCGGATCGAAGCGTTGGTGGAATCCCCGACGGGGATCCCGACCAGGATCTGACGGAGCCTCCGGTTACTTGCGCGCGCAGCAGGTATCGGAAATGCGTTGGGCCCGCTCGTTGGCCTGGTTCGCGGAGTCGAGGGCGCGCTGGGCGGCGGATTGGGCGGCGCTCGCTTCCTGACTTGCGCGATTGGCGGCAGAAGCGGCTCGATCAGCAGCGTCGGCGGCCGCTTGCACCTGGCTTTCGAGTTGACTCAGGCGAGACTCGAGTGCGTCCGCCTGCTCCCCTTGGGCTGCACATCCAGCGATGGCAAAAGTTGCGATCAGCGCGATTGCAAATTTTTTCACGATGAGCCTCTTCTTGGTGGCTGTTGATCGAGGCGCAGACGATACCATAGGAAATGGCCTTTTGTATGCGTTTGTGCCCATATTGCAATGACATACCCGCATCTTCTGACTAGGCCGCCAACGTCTGCCCGCGGACGTCGGGCAAGGGTGTCACCGCCTGTGACACCGGGTGTCTCTCTCTGGCGACAGATGGATCGGGTCCCGGCGGGAGTCACGGATCAGAACTCGAGGATCGCCCGCCCGGAGATCCGGCCGGCTTCCAGCGCGGCGGTCGCGTCGTTGATCTGATCGATCGAGTAGCGCGCGGTCACCAGCGCATCGAGATCGAGATCGCCGTTGTCGTGCCATTCGAGGAACCGGGGGAAGTCCCGGTCCGGCGCGCAGGAGCCGCCGAGGCTGCCGATGAAGTGCTTCTCGTTCAGCAGCACGTCCATCGCGTTCAGCTCGACGGGGGTCATCGGCACGCCGACCAGCACGGCCGTGCCGCCGTCGCGGGCACCGAAATGACCGGTCCGGCAGGCCGGGACGATCTGCTCCATGGTCTGCCTGATACCGATGCAGTCGAACGCGAAGTCGACGCCGCTGACCGGCGTGTGCAGGATCGTGAACTGGCCGTCGCGCCGGGTGAGCTCGTGGATGGCCTGCACCGGATCCTCCCGGCTCGCGTTGATCAGGTGGGTCGCGCCGAAGCGCCGCGCGAACTCGAGCTTCTCGTCGGAGAGGTCGACGGCGATGATCGGCTCGGCACCGGCCACGCGGGCGCCGACGACGGCCGACAGACCGACGCCGCCGACACCGAAGATGGCGACGCTCTGTCCTGGCTGCACCTTGGCCGTGTTGATCACCGCGCCGGCTCCGGTCATCACCGCGCAGCCGATGATGGAAGTGACGTCGGTGCGGATGCCGGCGTCCACCTTCACCACGTACTGCTCGTCGGCCAGCGTGTGGTCCGCCCACGTGAACACGTTCTCGGACTGCGCGAGGCCGTCGCTCACCTGCAGCGTCGCGCGCACCGGCGGCGCGCTGGCCGCGGCGGCATTGCGCGGCACCCAGGTCACCAGCACGGTGTCCCCCTCCTGCACGTGGCGGACATCGGAGCCGGTCTTCATCACGACCCCGGTCGATTCGTGCCCGAGGATCACCGGGCTCTGCCGGGGGCGGTGCATCTGGTGAAGCTGCGAGTGGCAGATGCCCGATGCGAACTGCTTGATCACGACCTGAGTAGGCCCGGGGTCGGGCAGCTCGACCTCCTCGACGCGCAGGACCGAGGTCTCCTTCGGCAGCACGACCACTCGAGCAGGTGTTCCCATGGTGACTCCCCCCGCGTTGGCGATGACCCGATATTGACGCCGGGGCTCCCGTGACGCAACGGCCGCGGTACCGATTCGGCCGGGCCGAGGGCATGGGCTAGACTTCGCGAGATGAGCGAGCGTTTTCGGCTGATCTTTCGCGGCGAGGTGCTGCCGGGCCAGCATCCGGCCGTCGTGCGCAGGCGCCTGTCGCAGGCGGCCTCGTTCGATGAGGCGACGCTCGACCGGCTCTTTTCCGGCCGGCCCGTGGTACTGAAGCGCGAGGCCGATCGCGCGACGGCGGCGCGGTTTCAGGTGCTGTTCAAGAAGGCGGGCGCACGGCTCAGGGTCGTGCCGGCGGAGGCGGCTGCGGCGCACGATTCCGACAGCGAGTCGGCGCCCGCGTCGACGGCCGCCGCCGAGCCGTCGAGCGAGGCTGGTCTCGCGCTGCTGCCGCCCGGTGCGCCCGTGCTGCGCGACGACGAGCGCACGCCGTGGCGGCCGCGCGAGATCGACACGAGCCATCTGAAGCTCGACGGCGCACAGTACGTCGTGGCCCAGGTGTCACCGCCGGTGCCGGCTCCGGACGTCAGCCATCTGACCCTCGCCGAACCGGGTGAGAATCTCGGGCCGGAAGCGCCGGCGCCGCGGCGCCCGGCGGTGGATGTCGACGCGATCGCGTTCGACGTCGCCGAACCCGGCGCCGATCTCGATACGCGGGAGCGCGCGGCCCCACCGCCGGCGCCGGACGTCTCACATCTGACGCTCGTCGATGACGAATGACGAACCGATCCGGGTCGCGATCTGGAACCGGGTGGCAGCCATCGCCATCGCCCACAGCCGGTGATGCTCTCGACCGGCTGACCCGGCTCGTGGAGAATGCGGGGCAACTCTCCGGGGGTGAGTGGCCATGAGTGCTTCCTTTTACGACATCAGCGTTGCCTCGTACCTGCAGTGCCTCGGCGCGGTCGCCGGCTTTCTCGACAAAGGGCGCGCGCATTTCGAGGAGCGCGGCATCCCGGTCGACGAGGTGGTGGAGACGCGCCTGTACGAGGACATGCTGCCGTTTCGCTTCCAGCTCGTCTCGGTGGTGCACCATTCGCTCGGCGCGCTGCGCGGCATCCAATCCGGTCTGTTCCAGCCGCCCCCGAGCACGCCGGATCTCGGCTACGCCGCGCTGCAGGAACGGGTCGCGCAGGCGCGCGACGAGCTGCAGCGGGTCTCGCCCGACGAGGTCAACGGGCTGTCGGGCAAGGACGTGGTCTTCGAGCTCGGCGAGCGGAAGATTCCGTTCAGCAGCGAGAGCTTCGTGCTGAGCTTCTCGCTGCCGAACCTGTACTTCCACGCGGCGACCGCCTACGACATCCTGCGCATGAAAGGCGTACCGGTCGGCAAGCGCGACTTCCTCGGACAGCTTCGTATCAAACGCTGATCCGAAACGTCAGCAGGGATTCGGCGAGCCGCCGCAGAGCATCGTGGCGAGCTTGCCGATGTTGGCCCCGGTGAAGCGGCTGGCGCCCTGCTGCTTCGGCCCGCCGCCGACGTAACCCCAGCTCGTCACGCCGATCACGGTATTGGCCGCGAATGCCGTTCCGTTGCTCGTGCCGGTGAGCTTCGGGCGGCGGCCGAAGTTGAGCAGCCACGGCCCTCCGCTCGACCCGCCGCACATCAGCGAGCCGATGATGGTGTTGCCGGAGCTCGGCCAATGCACGAAGCCCTGCGAGTCGTTGCGCTCCATCAGGTTGCCGTTGTCGAGACACACCGGATAGCCGATCTGGGTCACGTGGGTGGTTCCGGCGACGAAGCCGAACCCGTTCACGCCGTAGCTGTAGAACCCGGTGTGCTGGCCGGCGAATTTGCCGTTCTTCGCCGCCAGGCGGATCACCGCCACGTCGTTGGTGCAGACGACGCCGGCATCGGAGCAGCGGTCGGTGCCGTTGCGCCACGAGTTGAGCACCGCGGCCCGGGTTCCCCACCAGACACCGAACGGCGCGTGGCCGTTCTTGTAGCCCGGCACGAAGCGGAAGTTCTTGTAGAAGAAGCCGCGACCGAATGGCGCGACGCAGTGCGCGGCCGTCACGATGATCCCCCTGCGGATCAGTGATGCGGTGCAGACGTTGGTCTCGGTGCCGACCTTGAAGAAGAGCTTGCCGGACGCGCGATACGGAAACTGCGTGTGGGTGCTGCCCTGATAGGCGTCCGCCCGCGCGGTCGAGAACGGATGATTCAGCGTCCCGGACTCCTGTGTCGTGACCTCGAGATCGGCGCGCAGGTCCGCGCTCGTCACCTTCGGGCGGCCGAGGAACACGGGGCTCGTCTTTCCGTCGCCCTGAGCGCCCGGCACGACGCGCGGCGCGGCGCCGGACGTGGCGCTCCCGGTGGTTCTCGACGGCGTCAGCAGCGCTTCCACCATGCCGTCGCGATACGACGGCGCGGTGGAAGCGTAGGTGCGGGGCAGCTCCATCGGCCGGGCGTTGACGAAATCGACCGGCCCGGCCTGTTGGGACTCGCGTGCGGAGGGGGTGTAGATGGCCACCCCGTTGCGGACGGTGACGGCGGCGACACCCGGCGCCGAAAAGAAACTTGCGCCGCCGACCAGCAGGAGTAGTGGAATCCAGATCCCTTTGGACATCTTGGCAACCATGCATTACCTCACATGATTCGAGAACTTCGGAAAATTGCGGAAAACAGGCGAGAAAGCCCGCGCGTTGCCCTACCAGACGCGCGGTGCATCGATGCGAAAAGGAAGCGATGTTGTTCCGGCGAGCCGCGCGAGAAACCCCTCCATCGCGCCGGGCGCGATCTCCGGCTCGTCAACGGGGCGAGATTACCCGCGCGACGCGATCAGTCAATAGTGCAGGGGCGATCGCACGCTGGCGATGCGTCCAGGCTTCAGCCGACAGTCACCTTTAATGCCGAATAGCCGGCACGTTCCATCGCCTCGGCGACCTGATCCTGGGTGTCCGGGCAGAGCGCGATCATCGAGCCGCCGCCACCGCCGCCGGTCAGCTTCGCGCCGAGGGCACCGTGCTCGCGCGCCAGGTGCACCAGCTCCTCGAGCTCCGGCGTCGAGAGCTGCAGCGCGTTGAGGTAGCCCTGACAAAGGTTCATCAGCTCGCCGAGCTCCCGGAACTGGCCGTCACGCAGCGCCGTCACGCCGGCGCGGGTCAGCGTGGCGATCTGATCGAACAGCGCGTCGTAGCGTGCCTGGTGGGTGCTCCAGGCACGGCGCACCCGTGCGACGGTGTTCGCCGTGAGACTCTCGCGGCCGGTGATACCGATCACCAGCGGCACCGGCTCGCCGAGTCGAAGCTCTTCCATTCGCCCGTCGGCGGGGCCGGACGGATCGGTGGAGCTGCGCTGGTAGAGCAGCGGCATCCCGTAGGTGGCGATGGTGTTGTCGATGCCGGAAGGCGTCCCGTGGGCGACCTTTTCACCTTCGAAGGCGAGCGCATTGACCGCGGCATCGTCGAGCCCGAGCGCGAAGCGCCGATCGAGCGCGCGGATCACCGCCACCGCGAGCGCGGCCGAACCGCCGAGCCCCATCGCGCGCGGCACGTGCGGAATCACCTCGATGGTCATCGCGCGATCGGCGAGCCCGAGCCGCTCGAGCAGCGTATGCAGAATGCCGCTGAGCCCCTGTCCGTTCGCCGGCCGGATCTTCTGCTCGAGCCCCCAGCGGGGAATAATCAGGCTGACGCCGTCGCCGCCTTCGCGCACCACGGCTTCCACCGCGAGCGGAATGGGCAGCGCGATCGCGGGCCGACCGTACACGACGGCGTGCTCGCCGAGCAGGATCACCTTGCCGCAGGCCGAGCTGCGCTCCGCCGCACCCGGCACGACGCTGCGCCGTACCAGGTTCTTCACGATCTCGCGCGCCTTCCAGACCTTGATCTCGCCGGACTCGATCAAGGCTTCGACCACCGTGTCGAACAGCTCGTCGGGCACGTTCGCGGAGCTCGCGACGCTGCGCGCGTGCAGCGTCATGTGATTCTGCTGGATGCCGTCGGTGGAGAGCGCCCGCAGCGCCGCGAAGTTCTGCGCGAGCCCCACGGCCGCCATCACGCCCGCGAGCTCCCGTGCGTTCGGCGAGCCCAGCAGCCGGTGGTTGATGCGCACGGTGGGATTGGTCTCGAGCGAGCCGCCCACCGTGCCGACTTTCATCGGTATCTCGATCTCGCCGACCAGATCGCCGCTCTCGTGCCGGTACCAGCGCGTCAGTGCCCGGTAGCGGCCCGAGCGCGCGGCGTAAGCGTGGGCAGCGGCCTCGATAGCGCGCCAGTCGTTGCCGGTGGCGATCGCCACCGCGTCGACGCCGTTCATGATGCCCTTGTTGTGGGTGGCGGCACGGTACGGATCCACCAGCGCCAGGTCGTTGGCGAGAATGATGCCGTCACGAACCTCTTCGCCGCTGAAGCCTTTGCCTTCCAGATTCTGCGGCGGGATCCGCACCGACGCCCGCGCCAGCGCGCGGTCGGTCAGGTTCGACAGGATGCGCAGGAACACCTTGCCGCCGGTGATCGTCTCGACGAGCGAGGCGATGCCCTCGCACATGGTGTTGACGAGATTCGCGCCCATCGCGTCGCGGGTGTCCACCAGCAGGTGCAGCACGAGCATCCGGCGCCCGTCGCCGGGTGCCTCGTGGGCCGGCGCGGTGTGATGGAACACCTCGATGTCGAGCGCACCGCCGCCGCGGGCCTGCATCTTCGGATGCAGACTGTTGGCGAGCGCGAGTATCTCTTCGCGGCGGGCGAGCAGCCGTGCCTCGGCCTCGCGAGGATCGTCGACGTTCACCACCTGCACCTGGCCGATCAGGATCGGCTCGGTGGTTTCGGTTTGAAAGCCGCCGCTGAGCCTTGCGATGCGCGCCGCGCCGGAAAGCCCCGCGACGATGGAAGGTTCTTCCACCACCAGCGGCACCACGTAGTCGCGGCCGTCGATCAGGAAGTTCAGCGCGTAGCCGAGCGGCAGGCCGAACACGCCCACCACGTTCTCGATCATCTTGTCGGCTATGCCGAGACGCAGCGTGTGCTCGCCTGTCGCGAGCGCCCGCACGTCGGCCTCGGACAGCAGTCCCCGCTCGCGCAGCGCGGCGATGCGCTCCGCGACGCTCATCCGGAAAAAGTTCGGGATGCGGGCACCGCCTTCGGCGGGACCCTCAGCCGGTGACTTCGATGCCATGGGGCGCTGTCTCCAGAGCTAACGGCAGGAAACCGTGGTCCGCGGCCAGGCGGGTGAACCGGTCGGCTGCGGCGGCGTCGCAGGCGAAGGCGGCTCCGATGTCGCCGCCGCCGGCGCCGCAGGGTTTGTAGACCACTCCGGCGGTCCTGGCAAGCCGCGCGAGCCGGCGGTGCGGCTCGCTGAAGATGCCGAGGCTGGCGGCCTGGTCGAGGCGCTCGAGCGCGGCGACGTACGCGTCGAGGGCATCGAGCGGCCGCGCGGTTTCGAACAGCGCCGCGGCGGCCTCTGCGAGCGCATCGAGCTCGGACCGCCCGCCGGCCCGCTGCCAGCGGCGCAGCCGTTCCAGGTGATCGCGGGTACGGGCGGACCGGCCGCTGAACACGAAGCGAAGGAGCAAGCCGGTCGGCAGCGGCCACGGCGCGGCGGCGACGGCGCCGGTGTCGGCCGCTCGCTGGAATCGCAGCAACCCGCCGAGCCACGCGGCGGCCACGTCGATGCCGCTGCCGTGCCCGCCCTGCCAGCTCGCGTGGGCGCGCAACGCGCAATCGAGCGGTGCCTGCCGGTCGAGCAGGCGGGCGAACGCGGCGCAGGCGGCGCTGCAGAGGGCCGCGCTCGAGCCGAGGCCGAGCTTCCCGACCTGCGGGAGCGAGAACGCCTCCGTGTCGAAGCGCACGGCGCCGCCCGCGGGAAGCTCCGGCGCATCGAGCGCCTGCAGCACGTGCCAGGCGATCGCCCAGACCGCGTCCGCGGCGGGCGGCGCGGCCCCGAGCAGTTGCTGCCGGCCGATGCTCACCTCCGCCGCGTGATGACCCGCGGCGGAGAACCGCCAGGCGTCTCCGCCGGGAGCGATCGTGCAGCGCGCGTAGCGGTCGACTGCCAGCACCAGCGCCGGCGCCCCGGTCAGCACCGCGTACTCGCCCCAGAGGACGACCTTGCCGGGCGCCGATCCGGTGATCACGACGCGGCCGCCCAGGCACCGGGCCCGAGGCCGGTAGTGAGCACTTGCTGGACGCCGGGCACGCTCTGCAGCGCGTCCCGGACCCGCGCCTCGTCCGCCGGCAGGCAGACGGCTTTCACCTGCGGCCCCGCGTCGACGGTGAACAACACCGCGGCACCCGCTTCGCGGAGCGCTCGGACGCGATGCAGGCACGCGACGGTCGCAGCGTTCCAGTACAGGAGCCCCGGCCGGCTCGACAGCATCAGGCCGTGCATCTTCAGGCAACTGTGCTCGGCGAGCTCCGCCAGCGCCGCGAAGTCGCGCGCCCGCACCGCCTCGACGGCGGCGTGGAAGTCGGCCGCGGCGCTTTCCGCCCAGGGCGCGAAGTAGGGCGAGGTCTCGGCCGAGCGGCGCATGCCGGCGGACGACGAGGTGGCCTTCGGCAGCGTTTCGGTGATCGCGATGACCACTCGCAGCGGCCACCCGTCCGGCTCGAGCAGCGGCTCCGCATGCCAGTCGGGCCCGGCGAGGGTCACGAAGCCGCCGAACATCGACCGCGCCGCCGATGCCGACGCACGGCGTGCCAGCACCGAGCGCTCGGTCGCGTCGAGCTTCAGCCCGCACGCCCGGTCGATGGCGGTGATCAGTGCCGCGAAGCCGGACGCGGACGAGGCGAGGCCCGCCGCGGTCGGGAACGAGTTGTCGGTGCGCACGGTGAGCGGCGGGATGTCGAAGCGCTCGCGCAGGTCGGTGAGGCAGGCGCGGATCTTCGCGTCGTCTACACGGCGCCCGTTCAGCCAGATGTCGTCCGCTTCGCTCGCGGTTACCGAGGTCGTCGTGGTCAGCGTATCGAGCGTGATCGACAGCGACGGGACCGCCGGCACGTTGCCGGGTCCGGCGGCCTTGCCCCAGTACTTGATCAGGGCGATGTTCGGATGAGCGTGGGCGACGGCGCGCACGCGGCCACTCAGCGGTACGCCGGCGGCGGCTCGAACCGGCAGCCCGTCCGCTCGAGCAGCCGGGCGACACCGATCGTGATCAGATCGCCGTACTCCGGGCCCGCAATCTGCACGCCGATCGGCAGCCCTTGCTCGTCGAGGCCCGTGGGGATCACCGTCGACGGCAGATAGGCGACGCCGGTCAGACCCGCCCAGAACACCTGCTGGAAGTACGGGTACTCCCGATCGTCGACCCGGATCGTGCGTTCGCCGAAGCGGCGGTGGTCGTGCGGGAACGCGGACGTCGGCATGATCGGCGTGAGCAGCACGTCGTAGCGCTGGAAGAACTCGTGCCAGCGCCAGCGCAGCTTGTGGCGTGCCTCGTTGCTGGCGGACCAGTCGCGGAAGGTCGAGACCTGCGCGCGCAGCACCCGCGCGGTGGGGCTGACGTCGTCCGGGTCGAGCTCGGCGACGTGGCGCTGCAGGCTGCGGTATTCCTGCTCAGGCATCCGCGTCGCCATCGTCGCCTGCAGCAGGTGCTGATAGACCTCGTGGGTGTGCTCGGCGGTGAAATCGGGACGCGCATCGGGATCGATCGACGCGCCGGCATCGCGCAGCAGCCCCGCCACGCGCTCCACCCGCTCGCGGACCGCGCCGGAGACCGGGCACAGCTCGTCGTCCGCCCAGACGGCGACGCGCAGGCCCTCGAGCGACTCGCGCGCGAGCTCCGGCAGCGCCAGCCGGTAGCCGCGGGCCATGATGTCATCCGGTCCGGCGAGGATCCGGACGGCGGTGTCGAGATCGTCGGCCGACCGTGCCAGCGGCCCGATCACCGAGATGTCCGGCATCGCCCGGATGTCGCCCGGGCCGGAGTGCCCGCGCATCCACAGCAGGCCCCAGGTGGGCTTGTGGCCGAACACCCCGCAGTAATGGCTCGGATTGCGGATCGATCCGCCGATGTCCGAGCCGATCTCGAGCCCGGTCAGCCCGGCCGCGAGCGCGGCGGCGGAGCCGCCGGAGGAGCCGCCGGGCACCCGGCTGTGATCGTAGGGGTTGTTGGTGGTGCCGTAGACGTCGTTGTAGCTCTGGAAGTCGGCGAGCGCGAGCGGCACGTTGGTCTTGCCGAACACCACGGCGCCGGCGGCCTCGAGCTTGCGGACGGCCACCGCATCCTCGGCGGCGATGTTGGTCCTCCAGTCCGGGTTACCCCAAGTGGTGGGGGTACCGGTCAGGTTGTACGACTCCTTGATCGTCATCGGCACGCCGTGCAGCGGCCCCCACGACTCGCCCCGCGCACGCGCCGCGTCGGCGGCCCGCGCACGTTCCAGGGCGCGCTCGCGCACCTGGACGACCACCGCATTCAGGGCGGGATTATGGCGATTCACCCGTTCCAGGTACGCCTCGAGGAGCTGTTGACTCGACAGCTCCCCGTCGGCAATGGCGCGCGCGAGTTCGGTGGCGGACCGGAAGACCAGGTCGCTCATGGGATGCCCCTGACTAGAAGAACGCCTCAGGGACTCTGACCCCAGCCGCACGCCGAATCAAGCGCAGCGCGTACGGATGGCGAGCAGGCGTTCTCGGCTCGCCGCGGCGTCCTGCCGGCGAGCTCGGACGGGCGTTACTCCAGCTCGATATCGTCGTCGAACTGGCGTCGCAGCTCACGCTCTTCGCGCCAGTCCTCGATGCGCCGGCGGGTCGGACCGTGGCGCTGATGGCGGTTCTGGCGCTCCGCGTCTTCCGCCCACTTGCGGCTCAGGTGCTCGATGTGCGCCGAGACGCCTTGGGGCAAATCGTCGAACTCGGGGTCCAGATCGTCGGGGTTGAACTGGTGTTTCATTTCCTGGGTGATCCAAACGGCGCGCGTACTGATGAAGCGCACGTACCCCATTAATAGAGGCTTTCTAGAACAAATGAATCAATATTAAATTGCCATCTTGATAAACAGAATTTGATCAAAGATGGATACGGAGCTGATTCGCACTTTCCTCGAGGTGAACCGCACACGCCACTTCTCCCGGGCGGCGGAACACCTTTTCGTGACCCCGGCGGCGGTCAGCGCACGCGTGCGGCTGCTCGAGGAACAGCTCGGCTCACGCCTGTTCGTCCGCAGCCGCAACAACATCCGCCTGACCGCGGCGGGGCAGCGCTTTCTGCCCCACGCCGAGAACATGCTGCGGAGCTGGAACCGCGCCAAACTCAGCGTCGGTACCAGCCCCCCGGACCTGGAGCTCCTGACCCTCGGCAGCCTGCACAGCATTTGGAGCGTGCTGCTGCCGGGGTGGCTCGCGCAGGCTTACGACGTGCTCAGCGGCCTGGTGCTGCAGGTGGAGCTGCTAGGGACCCAGGCGGTGGTGTCCGGAGTGCGCGAGCAGTCCCTCGACCTGGGGCTTCTGTACGAACCGCCGAGGGTGACGGATCTGGCGATGGAGGCGGTGGCGACGGTGCAACTCGTCCTGGTGGCGGACCGGCCGGGGCTACGGGCGGACGAGTCGCTGACGGACTACGTGCTGGTCGATTGGGGTGTGCCGTTCGCGATGACGGTGGCGCGGACGCTGCCGGACCTGCCCGACCCGGCGCTGCGGGTGGATTCGCCGGAGCTCGCCTACGAGTTCCTCGCGAGCCGGGGCGGCGCGGCTTACCTGCCCTGGCCGCTCGTACGACAGGACCTCGACGCCGGGCGGCTGCACCGCGTGCGCGCGGCACCGGTGATCGAGCGGCCGGTCTACCTGATTCGGCGCGTGGATACCGAGCCCACCCCCGCCCATGCGCTGGTGCAGGACAACCTGCTGTCGTGGCTGGCGGCGCGAGCGAGACCGGAGGCGACGGCAGCGCCGGACTGAGCCCGGCCTATCGGCCGACGGGCTTCTGGGGCAGGAACCAGAGCGGCCAGCAGATACCGGCGCCGAAGGCGAACAGACCCTTGAAGAACGGCCGGTAGCGCACCCGTGGGCAGAGGTCGTAGAAGTGCAGCAGCGTGTGGCCGCAGCCGATCCACAGCGACAGCAGGGCGACGCCCTGGAGTGACGCCAGCTCGGGAATCACGCTCATGACGGCCAGCAGCGGGCAGAGCACGCCTGCTCCCTCCTCGGCCGCAGCGTAGTAGCGAGTGATCTGCTTGCTCCAGTCGCGTTTCATGACGAATCCCGGTCCGATCCCGAAGTTTAGTTCGCGCGGGTGAAGTAGGTTCGGCGGAACCACTGGTAGCCGAGCCATCCCATCACCGAGTTGCTGATGGCGGTTGCAACGAAGATCCCGTGATGCCCGAAGAACCGGTTCATCAGCAGGGCCATGGGTATGTACAGGATGAACATCCGCGTGAACGACAGCGTGGTCGATGGCAGTGGCTTGCCGAGTGCGTTGAATGATGCAGACGACATCATCAGCACCCCCCAGAGCCCGTAACTCCATGGTACTACGGCGAGGTAGAACGCGGCGGTGTCGGTGACCTCCGGTGTGGGGTCCACCCAACCGGCGATGGTGCTGCCGAACAGCAGCAACGGAACGGCCGCGACGAGTCCCCAGATCAGGCAGAACCGGTAGGTGACGTAGAGCCCTTCCTTCACCCGCTCCGGCCGGTTGGCTCCCCAGTTCTGCCCGATGAACGGCCCGATGCTGCCGGACAGCGCGAACAGCAGCATCACGGCCACGGCCTCCACCCGAGTTGCAACGCCGAACCCGGCGACGATCGCCTCCCCATGCCCGGCGAGCAGGTGCGTGATCACGCCCGCGCTGACGGGCCCGATGAGCTGGGTCGCCATCGCAGGCAGTCCGACGTGCAGAATGCTCCGGCAGGACGCGATGAAGTTCCGGCCGACGTCGTGCAGCAACACGAGCCCGCCGCGGGCGACGTAGTAGAGGAGCACGACGGCGACGGCGAGCCGCGAGATCGCCATGGCCGCGGCGGCTCCGGCGAGCTCGAGCCGGGGTATCCCGACCCAGCCGAAGATCAGGAACGGCGCCAGCACCAGATTGAACACCGCCCCGGCCGTCATGACCGTGCCGGGAATGACGGCGTTGCCGTTCGCCCGCATCACGTTGCCGGCAACCATCGCCACCGTGAAGACGACGACACTCGGGTAGTAGATGTCGAGATAGCTGTGGATGTACGGCATCAGCTCGGCGGTGGCCCCGAGGCCGGTGAACACGGGATCGATGGTTGCCCAGCCGAGCAGCGACAGCACGGCCATTGATCCCGCCACCAGCATCAGCGCGTGGGTACCGAGCCGTCTCACCTCCTCCCGGCGCCCGGAACCGACGTTGCGGGCGATCACCGACGAGGTGCCGATGCCGATTCCGAGCGCGATGCTGTTCAGAATCATCACCAGCGGGAACGTGAAGGTGACGGCCGCCACCTGCTCGGTGCCGAGCTGGCCGATGAACGCGATCTCGACCATCGACACCAGGATGTTGCTCGACACGCCCATCATCATGGGCGCCGTCAGGCGGAACAACGAGCCAGCCACCGGCCCTTGCGTGAGATCGCGTGCGGTCATCGGACGATGTAGGAAGGACGCCGCAGTTTATGGGCTGACGCCCGGATGTCAAAAAGTCGAAGGCCACTGCGCCTGCGGCCCGACGTCTTGCGCCGGCACCGCGGGTTCCTCACCATCGACGGCCCGCGGTGGCAGGCGTCGAGAAGCCCGTGGACATCGAAGGGTATCTGGACCGGCGGTTTCAGCCGGTGGGGGAAGCGTTCCTCGAAGGGTTCGCCGCGGGACGCGACGTCGGCGCCGCCGTCTGCGTGATCCTGGATGGCGAGGTGGTCGTCGATCTCTGGCACGGTCACGCCGACCGCCGCCGCCAGCAGCCCTGGCGGCGGGACACGCTGGTCTGCATGTTCTCGGTGACGAAAGCGATGACCACGCTCTGCATCCTGCAGGCGGTCGATCGGGGGCTACTCGACCTCGACGCGCCGCTGGCCACGTATTGGCCGGAGTTCGCCCAGAACGGCAAGGAAACGATCACGCTGCGCCAGGTGCTGTGCCACCAGGCGGGCCTCGTGGGATTCCACGAACCGGTCGAGCGCGACCTGCTGTACCGGTGGGACGACACGATCGCGGCGCTGGAGGCGGAATATCCCTGGTGGGAGCCAGGTACCCGCCACGGCTACCACGCGCGCACGTTCGGTTTCCTGCTCGGGGAAGTACTCCGCCGTCGCACCGGGAGAACGATCGGAGAATGGTTTCGTGAAGAAGTGGCGAAGCCGCTCGAGCTCGATTTCGCCATCGGCCTGCCCGACGAGGATCTGGCGCGCTGCGCCGAGATCCTGCCTGCCCGCATGCGTCCCGGCGACCTCAGCCGGCTGCCGCCGGCGGCGCAGGAGATGATGCGCGACTACACGAACCTCGCGACGCCGACCGGCGCGGCGTTCCAGAACCCGGCCCTGGGCGCCGGCTACGCGAATTCCCGCGAGTTCCGGCAGGCGGAGATTCCCGCCGCGAACGGCCACGGCACCGCCAGGGCCGTTGCGACGATGTACGACCGCCTCGGGTCGCTGCTGTCAGCGGACGTGCTGCAGGCGGCCACCAAGACCCATTCGATCGGCCCCGACGAAGTGCTGAAGAGCGTCACCCACTTCGGCCTCGGCTTCATGCTCCATCACGACGAAACGCCCGTCGGCGTACGGCATGGCGCGTTCGGCCACGCGGGGGCTGGGGGGTCGTTGGCGTTTCATGATCCGGAGGCGGGGTTGAGTTTCTGTTTTGCTATGAATCAGATGGATTTGGGGGTGATTAGTGGAGGAG
>DASVDC010000120.1:0-3094 GCA_036381275.1 Pseudomonadales bacterium
TGGCGGGCCGCATCCTCGCGCGCTTCCTGGGCAAAGCGCTTCGCCTTCTGACCCAGATAGGCCGAGTAGTTGCCTTCGTAGGGAACGCCGCGGCCGCGATCGAGCTCGAGGATCCAGCCCGTCACATTGTCGAGGAAGTAGCGGTCATGGGTAACGATCAGGATGGCGCCCGGATATTCGCGCAAATGATGCTCGAGCCAGTTGACGCTTTCGGCGCCGAGATCGGTATCTCCACCAACAAGCTGCACGCGCGGGGGCCGGTGGGCCTGGAGGGCCTCACGACACAGAAGTTCGTGGTGCTCGGGCACGGGGAGATCCGGCGCCGTTGATCTGCCTGTTCGGCGGCACCTTCGACCCGGTGCACGTCGGCCATGTGCACGCGGCGCGCAGCGTCTGCGACGCGCTCGGGCTCGCTGAGATCCGCCTGGTGCTCTCCGCCCGTCCCGGCCACCGCGGCGAGACCGGCGCGAGCGTCGCCGACCGCTGGGTGATGCTGGAGCTGGCCTGCGCGGAAGACCCCCGGCTGATACCGGACGCGATCGAGGTCCGGCGGGCGCAGGCCCTCGGGCGGCCTTCCTACACCGTCGAGACGCTGCAGGAGGTGCGGCGCGCCGCGCCGGCCGAGGTGCTCGCCTGGGTGGTCGGCAGCGACGCGTATCGTGAGATTCCCACCTGGTACCGCTGGCAGGATCTGTTCGAGCTGGCGAACCTCGTGGTGCTGCACCGGCCCGGGGCGCCGCTCGATCTGCCGGACGAGCTCGCCGCGCTGACCGAAGCGCGCCGCGTCAGCGGCCCTCCGGAGCAACCGGCGGGCGGCGTCCTGATCCTCGACCTGCCGATGCTGCCCGTCTCCGCGACCGCGATTCGCCGCGCGCTGGCCGAAGGCGACCCGTCGGTTGCCGATTTGCTCAGCCCGGCGGTCTACACCTATATTAAGAGGTATCACTTGTACGGAGTGGTTAGTGACCCCTGAAGCTTTGCGGAACCTCATAGTCGAAGCGCTGGAAGAGAAGAAGGGTCGAGACGTGGTCACCATGGACGTGGCCGCCATTTCCGATGTCACGGATTACATGATCGTCGTCAGCGGTACCTCCAACCGCCATGTGAAAGCCCTGGTCGATGAAGTGGTCGAGGCCGCCGCCAACGCGGGGGTGGTCCCGCTCGGCGTGGAAGGCCGTGACACCAACGAATGGGTGCTGGTGGACATGGGTGACGCGCTGGTGCACGTGATGCAGACCGAGACCCGCGATTTCTACGATCTCGAGCGGCTCTGGTCGGAGCTGCCGGCCGAGGGGCGGCCGGCGCGGGCCGGCGACCGCCGCTCCCCCGAAGCCAGCGTGTGAAACTCCGGCTCATTGCGGTGGGGACGCGCCCGCCGGAATGGGTGAAGGAAGGGTTCGCGGAGTACGCGCGGCGGCTGCCGCGCGAGATGCCGCTGGAGCTGGTCGAACTCTCCCCCGCAACCCGCAGCAAGGGACGCACTCGCCACGCGAGCGACGGCGCCGTCCGGCAGATTCGTGAGGCGGAAGGCGAGCGGCTGCTGGCGCAGGTGAAGGACACGGACTGGGTGGTGGCGCTGGACGAGCACGGTAAGACCTGGAGCACGCTCGATCTGGCGCAGAAACTGGACAATTGGCGTATGCAGGGAAGAGACGTCACGTTCCTGATCGGCGGCGCGGAAGGGCTCGCCGACGCCTGCCGTGCCCGCGCGGACGAAATCCTGTCGCTGTCCGCGATGACGCTGCCGCACGCGCTGGTTCGCGTGGTGCTGGCCGAGCAGCTCTACCGCGCCTGGACCGTCGCCTCCGGTCATCCCTACCACCGCGGCGGCTGACGTGTCTCCCCGACTCGCGATCAAAGACGAATCCCGGGAACGCCGGATCTTCGCCGCGCGTGCCGGCGCGCTCGGCGCGATCGCGCTCGCGCTGGTGGGGGCGCTGGTGCTGCGCCTGCTGCAGCTCCAGGTCTGGGAGCACGAGACCTATCAGACCCGCTCGGAACGCAACCGCATTCAGGTGCAGCCGCTGCCGCCGCCGCGCGGGCTGATCTACGACCGCAACGGCGAGCTGCTCGCGAGCAACCGGCCGGTGTCGACGCTGACCGTGGTCCAGGAGCGGGTGCAGGAAATGCCGGCGCTGCTCGACGAGCTGCGGCGGCTGGTCAGCGTGACCGACGAGGACATCGAGGCGTTCCGCCAGCGCCTCGCGCGTACGCGGCGGCCGTTCGAGCCGGTGGCGCTGAAGGTGAACCTGACGGAAGAGGAAGTGGCGCGCCTCGCGGTGAACCGTTATCGGCTGCCGGGCGTGGAGATCGCGACCGAGCTCGTGCGCTACTACCCGTTCGACAGCCTGATGGCGCACGCGGTCGGCTCGGTGCGGCGCATCACCGAGGAGGATCTGCGCCGCATCGACCCGGTGCGCTACAGCGCCACCCGGTTCATCGGCCGCCAGGGCGTCGAGCGCTTCTACGAGCAGTCGCTGCACGGTGAGGTGGGCTATCAGAAGGTCGAGACCGACGCCCACGGCCGCATCCGGCAGGTGCTCGACACCAACCCGCCGATCGCCGGGCAGAACATCACGGTGCACCTCGACAGCCGGCTGCAGATTGCCGCCGCGGCGGCGCTCGGCGACCGGCGCGGCGCGGTGGTCGCGCTGGATCCGCGTTCCGGCGGCGTGCTGGCGATGGTCAGCCAGCCGGGCTACGACCCGAACCTGTTCGTCACGGGCATCAGCGAAGCTCAGTACCGGGCGCTCGTGAGTTCGCGCGACAAGCCGCTGTTCAACCGGGCGATCAACGGCCAGTACGCCCCGGGCTCCACCTTCAAGCCGATCGTCGGGCTGGCGGCGCTGACCGCCGGGGTCACCAGCTGGTCGGAGACCATCGTCGACAACGGCTGGTTCCGGCTGCCGGGGCAGGAACGCATCTATCGGGACTGGAGCTGGAGGCCCGGCAACGCCGGCGGCCAGGGCCGGGTCGACATGCACCGGGCGATCTACCGTTCGTCGAACGTCTACTTCTACACGATGGCGAGCCGGATGGACATCGACGCGCTGGCCGGATTCGCGAGCCAGTTCGGCATCGGCCAGCGTCTCGC
>DASVDC010000121.1:0-17381 GCA_036381275.1 Pseudomonadales bacterium
TGACCGTTGCCGGCCAGTCGCTGAACACGCCGAGCACGCCCACCTCGCGCGCGAGCACGTCGAGCACCGTGAACACGTCGCCGTCGTCGTCGATCAGCTCGCTGACGCTCTGGTAGTAGTAGCCGCCGCCGTCACCCAGTGACCCCGAGCGCTCGAGGGTCCAGGTGATGATCTCGAGGCCCGCCTCGCGGGCGGCGCGCGCGTAGGGCGACGGGACGATGCGCCCGTCCCGCACGGTCAGCAGCGCCCAGAGCGGCGGCGCGACGATGCGCACACCCCGCGCCGCCAGCTCGTCGAACGTCGGGCTGAGCGACTCGGGGCGTTCGGGATCGAAGCCGGGCTCGTCGACGCGGCCGTCGAGGTACACCGCCTGCGCGGCGAACTCGGGATATTGGTCGATCCAGAACTGCACGTCGGTGAGATCGAACGACTGCGGCCAGACCCGGTTCGGCGCGATGCCCGCCGCACGGTAGTCGTCGATCAACGCGCTCGCGAAGTCCTGCTGCGTGTATTCGCCGTCGAACGGCATCGCGACCTCCGGCGCCTTCAGCTCCGGCGTCATGTCGACGCCGAGCCGGTCGAACAGCGCGATGCTCTCGCGATGGGTCATCAAGGTGCCGCAGACCGCGTTCGCGTCGTCGTCGGGCGGGCCGAGGTATTCGTCCACGGAGCGCGCCGCGGGATCGACGCGGTCCCGGCGGCCGCACAGCGTGCGCAGCTCCCCGAGCGTCAGCTCGCTCGCGCAGCAGCGCGCGCCGGCCGGCTGCTGCGTGGCCGGGTCCGCCGGCCGGAATGGCTCGCGGCAGCGCGCCGCGAGGTCGGTGCGCAGGATGTTCGTGGTGCTGTGCAGGTCGCACTGCGCGTGGCGGCAGACGAGCTGCCGGTCGCGGGTGAACGTGACGTCGCACTCGATGATGCCGGCCCCCTGGCGCGCCGCGGCGAGGTACGACTCGCGTGTGTGCTCCGGATACCCGAGCGGTGCGCCGCGGTGGCCGATCGCGAAGCGGGTGCGGTGGAACGGGCCGGCGCGGCAGGCACGCAGACGCTCGGCGAGCGGCCCGGGTTCCATCGCCTCGATCAGCCGCAGCGGCCGCTCGAGCTCCGCCGGCGGGATCGGCTCGGCGGCCGACGCGCTGCCGACGGTGAGGATCACCGACAGCAGCGTCGCGGCGCGGAGTCGTTCAGCCATCGCGGCGCTCACCCGCGACGCACGCTCGCGCGAGGTTGCCGAGCAGGTCGCGCCACCATTCCGCGAGGCGCATCTGCAGCGCGCTGTCGGGGAAGCCGTGGCGGGCTTTGCTCTCCGGCGGCACCCGGGTGAAGCCGCGGTGTTCGACGCTGACCCGGGTGGAGGCGGACCCGGCCGCGTCGAAGCGCACCTCCACCTCGGTGGTCAGGTCCGCAGGGAAATCCGGCTGCTGCCAGGAGAACACCAACCGGTGCGGCGGTTGCCATTCCAGCACGCGGCCGAGCGTCCAGGTCTGCCCGTCGGGCGAGCGTTCCACCAGCGCGCCGCGCGCGCCGCCTTCGAACGCCAAGGTACCGGCGCCGAACGGCGCGGTGCGGAACAAGCCGTTCGGCCGCCACCAGGCGCCGATCCGGTTCACGAACGCATCGAACGCCTGCTCCGGCGGCACCTCGACCCGGATCGCCACCAGCACCCGCGAGCTCATCGCTCGCCCGAGCCTTCGACGTACTGCTTGAACGCCGCGAGCTGCTCGGTCCACATCCGCTCGCTCCGCTCGAGCCACGACTTCAGCTCGCGGATCGGCCCGGGCTGCAGCTCGTAGATGCGCAGCCGCGCATCGAACTCCGGGTGCGATTCGGTGACCAGGCCCGATGCGCGAAGCGTCCGCAGGTGCCGACTCATCGCCGGCGCGCTGAGGCCCACCAGGCGGGCGAGCTCCCCGGCCGGCCGCGGGCCTTCGCCGAGCAGCTCCACCACCCGCCGCCGGTGGGGGTCCGCCAGCGCCGCGAGCGTGCGATCGACGGCGGCGCGGCCGCGCGGCGCAGGTCTGGCCATGCCGCTCAGATCCAGCCGGTGATCTTCAGGCCGCTGGCCGCTTCCGCGTCCTCGCGGCTGACCTCGCGCACGGTCTGTCCGACGGTCCAGATGTGTCCTTCGGGATCGCGGCAGCGGTAGGTGCGGTCGCCGTAGAACTGGGTCTCGGGCTCCATCACGATCTCGGCACCGGCACGCCGCGCGCGCTCGCAGTGCGCGTCGACGTCGCCGCTGATCTTGATGTGCACGCTCTGGGTGTTCTTGCCGCCGATCGACGCCGGGCTCCGGTGATCGTCGCTCCACTCGGTGCCCACCATGATCGCGGCGTTGCCGAAGCGCATCTCGGAATGCACCAGATTGCCGTCGTCGTCTTCGATCAGCATGAACGGCTCGAAGCCGAACGCTTCCTCGAGCCAGCGAAGGGCCGCTTTCGGATCGCGATACACCAGGGCCGAAACCAGTTCGGGACGCCAGTCCGCCATGACCGTGCTCCGTTGCAGTGCGGGCAACTATTTAACATCGAGGTTAATTGTTGCGTCAATGACGCTCGTGCTCCGCAGCGCCGACATCGTCGGCGGGAGGCTCCTCCACGGGCGTGCGGCCCGGCTTCACCACGAACGTGAAGACCAGGAGCGGCACGTACACCAGCACCGTCACCAGATACGGCAACTGGCCGTCCACCTGGTAGAGGGCCGTGCCGAGCAGCGGCCCGACGGTGAAGCCGAGCGGGCCGCAGGAGCTCGCGAGCCCGGCGACGGCCCCCTGTTCCTCCGCGGCCACGGCGAGGGACGCGCCGGCCATGAAGCCGGGGCCCGCGAGGCCCATGCCGAAGCCGAGCAGCAGCATCGCGCCGAGGTAGACGGCGCGGCTCTCCGCCAGGCTGATCACGACGAACGCGCCGAGCAGCACCGGCATCGCGACCCGCAGCAGCGTGAACGGGGCGAGGTCGAAGCGCTGCACCACCAGGAGCTGCGCGGCAAGCGACGCACCGCCCATCAGCATCATCGCGGTGCCGAAGGTGCGCGCGGTCTCCTGACCCGAGAGCGCGAGCACGTCCTGCAGCCGGAACGGCAGCGTCTGCTGCACCACGGCCATGCCCATGAACATCACCACGCCGACCACGATGAACGGCAGGATGCGCCGGTCGGTGTAACGCAGCCGCTCGCGCGGTTTGATCGTGGTGTGCCGCGCCGGCTCCGGCAGCCACAACGCCACCGCGAGCGCGGCCGCCAGCGTGACGCCGGCCGCGAACCAGATCGGCGTCAGCAGCGAGATCACCGCGAGCCAGCCGCCGAGAGCCGGGCCGATCACGGCGCCCGTGTTGTTCGCCGCGCCGATCGCGCCCATGCCGCGGGTGCGCGTGCGGCGGTCGGTGATGTCGGCCATGTACGCGCTCGACGCGGGCGGCGTCGCGGACATCACCGACGCCTGCGCCATCCGCGCGGCGGTCAGCGCGATGAACGCGGGCATCGGCGCGAGCAGACCGACGAGGGCGGCTTCGAACACCGACGCGAAGATCAGCGTGCCGCCGGTGTAGCCGAGCAGCCCGACCAGGATCACCCGGCGCCTTCCCCAGCGGTCGCTGATCCGGCCCCAGATCGGGCTCGCGAAGAAGAACGTGATCGACGACGCCGAGATGATGCCGCCGACCTGCACCTCGGAAAGCCCCACCTCGCGCGCGAGCGGCGCGAGCACCGCGAACACGATCGTCTGCGCCATGCCCACCGCGACCAGCGCGGCGAACAGCAGCCAGCGGGCGTGCGCCGGCGGCGCCGGGCTCGGCTCGATGATCGGGGGCAAGCGGACCTCGTGTGCGTGGCGGTGCCGGAGCGGCGGCTCCGGCGAGCGCGCGATTATACAAGAGAAGCCCTGCGTCATCCGGCGCCCGCAGAGCGCCGTGTTAGAATGGCCGGCTTCGCGAGGAGGAACGTTGGCCAGCCGGGACATCTACAGCGCATTGCGGGTGCCGGACTTCCGGTGGCTGTGGATCGGCAGCCTCGCGTCGTCCTTCGCGATGAACATGCAGATCATCGCCCGCGGCTGGCTGGTCTACGACCTGACCGCGTCCGCGCTGGACCTCGCCTGGGTCACGCTGTCGTTCATGGTGCCGCAGGTCGCGTTCTCGCTCTGGGGCGGCGTCGCCGCGGACCGCGTCCGCAAGAAGCGCATCATCGTCGGCGCGCAGGCGCTGAACTGCGTCGCGACGGTGCTGATGGCCGTGATCATCCTGACCGGCAGCATCACGTTCTGGCATTTCATCTGGTTCGGCGTGTTCAACGGCACGGTGCTCGCGATGTCGATGCCGGCGCGCCAGGCGTTCGTGCCGGAGCTGATCCCCGAGCGGCTGATCTTCACCGCGATGGCGCTGAACACCACGAGCTGGAACCTCTCGCGCATTCTCGGACCGGCGCTGGCCGGCTTCCTGATCGCGTGGGTGGCGGCGGGTGACACGTCGTCCCATTTCGGCGTCGGCATCGTGTTCCTGATGATCGCCGCGCTCTACTTCGTTTCGGCCGTGACCATGCTGCTGATCACGCAGAGCGGCAACATCAAAGAGCCGGACGACAAGAGCCCGCTGCACGACGTGGTGGACGGACTGAAGTACGTCTGGGCGAACCCGCCGGTGTTCGGCCTGATCCTGCTGTCGATCGTGCCGTTCCTGTTCGGCATGCCGCTGAACACGCTGCTGCCGGCGTTCAACGAGGACGTGCTCGGCGGCGGACCCGAGGACCTGGGCCTCTTGATGTCGTCGATGGGCGTCGGCGCGATTCTCGGCTCGCTGATGCTCGCGTCGATGGGCGGGTTGCGCAACAAGGCGGCCTGGCTGATCTCCACTTGCGTCGGCTGGGGCGCGTTCACGGCCGCGTTCGGCTCCGCGCAGGTGATGTGGCTCGCCGTGCTGCTGGTCGGGGCGATCGGCTGGCTGTCGGCCTGGAACATGTCGCTGAACCGCGGGCTCCTGCAGATGCAGGTGGTCGGCCACATGCGCGGCCGGATTCTCAGCATCGACATCATGTCCCACGGGCTGATGCCCATCGGGGTGATCCCGATCAGCCTGATCGCGGAGCGCTACGGGGTCGGCGTGGCGCTCGAGGTGGCCGGCGTGGTGTTCGTGCTGGTGGTGCTGGCGCTCGCGCTGTTCACCACCTCGGTGCGCCGGGTCGACGAGGATCTGCCGGAAGCGGCGGAACTGAGGGAAGGCTGATGCCCCACCGAACGGCTTCGATCGGGCTCGGGTGGATCACGGCGGCGTGGCTGCTGCTCGCGGCCGGCTGTGCCGGCACCGGCGATGCCGCGCGCACCGCCGAACCGGCGGCCGGGCTCGAGGCCGAGGTGCTGGCCGCGGAGCGGGCGTTCGCCGCGACGATGGCCGACCGCGACCACGCCGCGTTCACGCGCTTTCTCGCCGAGGAGGCGGTGTTCTTCGGCGACGGCGAGGTGCTCCGCGGGCGCGACGCGGTCGCCGCCGGCTGGCGGCCGTTGTTCGACGGCGCCGAGCCGCCGTTCAGTTGGGACCCGGACACGGTGGAGGTGCTCGCGTCCGGCACGCTCGCGCTCACCAGCGGCCCGGTGTTCGATCCGAACGGCGCCGAGGTCGCCCGGTTCCACACCGTCTGGCGCCGCGAGGCGGACGGCGCCTGGCGGGTGGTCTTCGACAAGGGCACGCCGGCGTGTCCGCCGGCGCGCTGATCATTCGAGGTAGCCGCCGTCCCGCGCGTGCGCCAGGCACTGACGCAGGAAGTTCTCGTCACTCATCAGCAGCGCGACGTAGGTCTGCACGATCTCGAGCGGACCGCGCTCGGGCGCGGTGACCAGCAGCAGATCCGGCTCGTCGTCGAGGTCGATCTGCTCGAGCGTCGCCGGCGATTCGAGCTCGAGCGCCGCTCTCAGCAGGCCGAGCCACGTGTGCCCCCCGCCGCCGAGCCCCTGGGATTCCATCAGGTCGAGAGTCTCGGGGCGGTAGTCGAACACGTTCAGATAGAAGCCGCCGGGATGACGTTCGATGGTGTTGCCGATGTGACGTTGCCGAGACACGACGCGCCGAGATCCCCTCGTCCGTTGGACCCAGTGTAGGACAAGGCCGCCGGGGCGGCGCGTGCGGCCGGCTCAACGCGTGGCGCTGTCCTCGGCCGCGCCGCCGGCAGCGTCACGCTCCTGCACCCGCGCCCCGGCGAGGATGCCGGGCAGCGCGTAGTTGCCTTCGTGGCAGGCGTACTCGTAGATGGGACCGGGCGTGCTGCGCAGCGTCAGCTCGCCGCGCCAGACGTCGGTGTAGGCGCCGGGATCGTCGACCTCGAACCGGTAGACGATCTCGTCGTCCGCGACCCGCGTGAACCACTCGGTGACCACCGCGTCCTTCGTCATGTAGAACTGGTGGCGGATCGCGGCGCGGTAGCTCTGCCCGGGGTTGAAGTTGGTGGTCTCGACGACCAGCGTGTCGCCTTCCCAGCGGCCGATCGAATCCCCGAGCCACGGCCGCACGTTCGCCGGCAGGTGCTCGGCGCCGATCCGCACGATGCGGGCGTCGTGATTCATTTCCACCAGGATCATCACGTGCCCCGGCGACTGCACGATCTGGTAGTTGTTGTTGTACAGCACGGGCAGCATCGGCGGCCCGCCGGTGGAGCCGAATCCGACGATGCAGCGCTCGCCGAGCGGCCGCTGCTCCGGGCCGTCGAACGCGCCCTGCAGCCGCAGCAGGAATTCGCCGAGCTTCGCCCGGGCGCCGAGCCGGAACGGCAGCCGGCCGTCCTCGGGATGGATCAGGATGCTGCTGCGGATCTCGCCCTTCACCCGCAGCGCGCGGGTACCGGGGTCCATCCAGAACGAGTTGTAGCCGCCGACGTCGTCGCCGGCCTCGAGCCCGCCCTCCGGCACCTCGTCGATGGACGCCATCATCTGCGCCATCTCCCGTTCGAGCGCGGCGGCTTCGGCCTCGCTGATGACCAGCCCGTCGAAGCGGGACGGCCGTTCCAGCGTGGTGACGGTCGCGCTGGTCCAGACGCCCTGCAGATCGGGTGCGCCCCAGTGCGTACGGGGTACCGTGTAGCCGCCCGGATCCGCCGCGGCGGGCCCCGCCGTGAAGGCGGCGGCGAGCAGCGCGACGGCGAGCGGCCGAAGCCGGCGGCGTTTCATGGCGACGGTCTCCCCGGCAGCGGGTCCTTACGCAGGTGCCCGTACATCAGCTCTTCGACGAACTCCACGCACTTGAACTGCATCAGGCGCGCGTCCGGTCCGACCCGGCGGTAGATCGGCATGCGGATCGTCCACGGCCGCGTGAACACCTCCGGGTCCTCGATCACCGCCTCGTACTGCAGCACGTGCGGGTTCTCCAGCGTGTAGCGCTCGGTGACCTTGAGCGCGCTGCTGTGGTAATTGCCGGCCCGGTCGAACCAGGTGCGGTCGTTCTGCCCGGTCACCTCGACGACCAGCGTATCGCCCTCCCAGCGGGCGTACGATTGGCCCATCCAGGAGTCCACCGGCGCCTCGCCCGGATCCTCGAGGTAGAGGTTGCGGGTCGCACTCGCGTATTCGTAGGCGATGAAGATCGCGCTCTCGCTCTGGAAGATCTGGAACGGGAACGGCATGTAGGTCGCGCGCGGCACGCCGGGCAGGTAGCACTTGATCTCCGGATCGGCGGTGAGCCAGTTGCGCTGGTTCTCGAGCTGTTTCGCGCGCGCCTCGGGCTTGTACGGGATCTCGTTGCCGACCACCACGCCCATCCCGGCGGGCACCGCGCCGACCGCACCGAGCGCGACGACTTCCGCCGCCGGGACCGGCCCGAACGGGCCTTCGCGCAGCGCCAGGGCCGGCTTCGCCGGATGCGCCAGCAGGTCGTAGTTGGCGGTGTTCAGCACCTGCCAGACGCCGCTCAGGTCCGGCTTGCCGTCGGGCAGGCGAGGGATCTCGTGGGCGGCTGCAGTGCCGAGCCAGGTCAGCGCCGAACCGAGCAGCAGAACTCGACCGAGGCCGTTCATCGTGCCGGCCTCCTCGACCAGACCCACCAGAGCGCGAGTGCCCCGACGGGCACCGCCACCAGCAGCGGGCGAAGCAGATCCGCCCAACCGGTCAGCACAAAGGCCGCGCCGGCGCATCCGACCGCCGCCAGGAACAGCAGCACCGCCACCGTCCGCTGGAGCTGCGGGGCGATCCGCGCGGGCAGGATCACGAGCCCGGCCACGCAGACGGCGACGGCGCCGTAGATGGCCGCTTCCACCACCGAGGTGTGCCAGGGTTCGACGCACGAGCCGCCGATCAGGCTCTCCGTCGGACAGCGGCGGTCGGCGAGCGCCACCGCGGCCCGCCCCGCGACGACGCTGGCCGCGATCACCGCCACGGCCGATACCGGCACCAGCAGCCAGCGGATGCCTGTCACCAGCGCCTGCACGCTCCCCCCTCGACGAGTCTCGTGGCCGGAAGCGTAGCCCAGCGGCTGCACCCGGGTCCACAGCCCCGCGGCGCGCGAAATCGGGTAGTCTCGGCTCTGCGATCCGCGGAATCTTCGGGTTTCGAGGCGGGTCGAAGTCGATAGGCAAAGGAGCGCGCCGCCGGCGCGTGGACCGTTCGATGAGCAACGCGCGATCCGCCCTGATCATTGCCGCCCTCGCCACGCTCGGCACCGCCGCGGCCGCGGCCGAGGTGTACGTGCATCGGGGCGAGCACGGCGAATTGAGCTTCACCGACCAGGCGGTGCCCGGCGCGGAGCGGGTACCGCTCGACCCGACGGTGCCCCCGGCCGACGCGCCGGAGGAACTCGAGCGGCGCATCCGTCAGACCTTGGAGGTGGCCGAAGCGCTCGAGCAATCGCGTCTGGCACGGGAGAAGGCCCGGGCGGAAGCGCGTGCCGCGGCCCGCGCGGCGCAGCCGGAGCCCGCCCCGCAGGTGATCTACCAGGATCGCTACGTGACCCACCCGTATCTGTTCGCCCCGCGCTTCGACGACCGGTTCCACGGCCGGCACGACTTCCGCGGCCGCAAGCCGTGGGAAGAGCGGCATCGCGAGCAGCGCACGATCACCAAGCCGTTTCCTTACGAGCCGGACTGAAGCCGGCACCGACGCCGTAGGAGCGATCTCCAGATCGCGATGCCTCGGCCCATTCGCGGCCAGAGGCCGCTCCCCCAGCCGGGGCACAACTTGAAACGAGTTCAAATTTTCCTGCCGAAACAGTAGGGTAAGCGCCACGCCCGACGGTTTCGGGCATGGAGGACACGACGTGAGCGACTACCGCCTGCTGATCGACGGCGCCCTGGTGGAGGGCGATCTGACCATGGAGGTGATCAACCCGGCTACGGAGCAGGTGCTCGCCGTCTGCCCGCGGGCTTCGGAAGCGCAGCTCGACTGTGCGGTGGCGGCGGCCCGGGCGGCGTTCCCGGCCTGGAGCGCCACGCCGATCGGTGAGCGCAAGGCGGTGGTCGCCGCGATCGCGGACGTGATCGAGGCCAACGCCAAGGAGCTCGCGCAGCTCCTGACCCAGGAGCAGGGCAAGCCGCTCGCGGACGCCACGGGCGAGATCTACGGCACGGCCGCGTTCTTCCGCTACTTCACCACGCTCGACCTGCCGGTGCAGGTGCTCGACGACAGCGCAGGCCGGCGGGTGGAAGCGCACCGCAAGCCGCTCGGCGTGGTCGGCGCGATCGTGCCGTGGAACTTCCCGATGATCCTGATGGCGTTCAAGCTGCCGCCGGCGCTGATCGCGGGCAACACGCTGGTGCTGAAGCCGGCGCCGACCACGCCGCTCACGACGCTCCGGCTCGGCGAGCTGATCCGCGAGATCGTTCCGCCCGGCGTCGTGAACATCATCACCGACGCCAACGACCTCGGTGCGGCGCTCACCGCGCATCCGGGCGTGGACAAGATCTCGTTCACCGGATCGTCGGCCACCGGCGCGAAGGTGATGGCCGGCGCGGCGGGGCTCTTGAAGCGCATCACGCTCGAGCTCGGCGGTAACGACGCGGGCGTGGTGCTCGACGACGTCGATCCGGCGGCGGTGGCGCCGAAGCTGTTCCAGAGCGCGTTCCAGAACAGCGGCCAGGTCTGCATCGCGATGAAGCGCCTGTACGTGCACGACCGGATCTACGACGCGGTGGTCGACGAGCTGGCGAAGATCGCCGACGAGACGATCGTCGGCGACGGCCTCGAGCAGGGTACGAAGCTCGGGCCGCTGAACAACCGCATGCAGTACGAGAAGGTGAAGGATCTGCTCGAAGACGCCGCGAAGCACGGCACCATCGCGGCCGGCGGCGAGATTCCGGATCGGCCCGGCTACTTCATCCGCCCGACCAT
The DNA here is from genome assembly GCA_036381275.1 of Pseudomonadales bacterium. Taxonomy (GTDB): domain Bacteria; phylum Pseudomonadota; class Gammaproteobacteria; order Pseudomonadales; family Azotimanducaceae; genus UBA7803. Next base: position 10,286 of record DASVDC010000121.1, read on the forward strand.
CGTGCGCGACATCAACGACGGCACGCGTCTGGTGGACGAGGAGCAGTTCGGCCCGGTGCTGCCGGTGATCCGCTTCCACGACGAGAAGGACGCGATCGCGCGCGCCAACCGCTCGAGCTACGGGCTCGGCGGCTCGATCTGGTCGGGCAACCTCGACCGCGCCTACGCGCTCGCCGACAAGCTGCAGGCCGGCACGGTCTGGATCAACAAGCACGCCGAGCTCGATCCGAGCATTCCGTTCGGCGGCGCGAAGCAGTCGGGCATCGGCCGCGAGCTCGGTCAGGAAGGGCTGGAGGAGTTCACCCAGCTCAAGATCATCAACATGGCGCGCTGAGCGGGCCGCCGCGCTGTTCTGCTGGAAGGGCAACGATGGAAGTGAAGACCACCTCTCCGGAGATCGAAAACACGCTGGTGAACGCGGCCTGCTGGGCGGACGAGCAGGGCATTCACGAGCAGCTCCGGTGGCTCAGGAACAACGATCCGCTGCGCTGGCTCGAGCCGCCGGGATTCGAGCCGTTCTGGTCGGCGACGAAGTACAACGACATCAAGGAGATCGAGAGCAAGAAGACGATCTTCCTGAACGATCCGCGGCCGACCCTGGCGAACAAAGGCACCATGGAAGCGATCCAGGCGCTCACCGGGCGCAAGCACCTAGTCCGCTCGCTGGTGCAGATGGACGACCCCGATCATTCGAAGTACCGCGCGCTCACCCAGACCTGGTTCCTCGGCAAGAACCTGCAGAAACTGCAGGGGCGGATCGACGAGCTCGCGAAGATGTACGTCGACCGGCTCGCGGAGCTCGGCGGCGAGTGCGACTTCGTGAAGGACGTCGCGCTCTGGTATCCGCTCCGGGTGATCATGGACATCCTCGGCGTACCGCCCGAGGACGAGCCGCTGATGCTGAAGCTGACCCGGGAGCTGTTCGGCCCGTCCGATCCCGACAATCAGCGCTCGTTCAGCGACGAGGACTTCCTCGAGGTCGTGAAGGAATTCGAGGACTACTTCACGAGGCTCGCGGCCGAGCGGCGCGCGAACCCCACGGACGATGCGGCGACGCTGATCGCCAATGCGGTGATCGACGGCCAGCCGATTCCGGAGCTCGAGTCGAACGGCTACTACATCATCATCGCCACCGCGGGCCACGACACCACCAGCGCGTCCACCGCCGGCGGGTTGCTCGCGCTGCTCGAGAACCCCAACGAGATGGCGAAGCTGCGGGCGGATCCGGAGGGACTGCTGTCTTCCACCGTGGAAGAGGCGATCCGCTGGGTGACGCCGGTTCGGCACTTCATGCGCACCGCGGCGGAGGACTACCCGCTGCGGGGCAAGGTCATCCGCAAAGGCGAGTCGGTGATCCTCTGGTATCCGTCGGCGAACCGGGACGAGGAGATCTTCGACGAGCCGTACCGGTTCCGCGTCGACCGCAAAGGCTCGAAACAGCTCGCGTTCGGATTCGGCGCGCACGTCTGCCTCGGTCAGCACCTGGCGCGGATGGAGATGAAGGCGCTCTACCGCGAGCTGCTCGACAGGGTCGAGTCGATCGAGCTCGCCGGCGAGCCGAAGTACATTCATTCGACGTTCGTCGGCGGGCTGAAGACGCTGCCGATCCGCTACCGGATGAAGTAGCGGCGGCGGCACCGCGCGGAGGGAAGCATGCACGACCTGGTGATTCGCAACGGCCTGGTGATCGACGGAACCGGCGCGGCGCCGCGGCAGGCGGACGTCGCGGTCGAAGGCGACCGCATCGTGGCCGTCGGGACGGTGCGCGGCCGCGGGCGCGAAGAGATCGACGCGCGCGAGTTGCTGGTGACGCCCGGTTGGGTGGACATCCACACCCACTACGACGGCCAGATCACCTGGGCATCGCGAGTCGACCCGTCGTCGACGCTCGGCGCCACGACGGTGGTGGTCGGCAACTGCGGGGTCGGTTTCGCGCCGGTCCGCCCGGGCGACCGCGACCTGCTGATCCGGCTGATGGAAGGTGTCGAGGACATTCCGGGCAGCGCGCTCGCGGAGGGTCTCACCTGGGACTGGGAGAGCTTTCCGGAGTACATGGACGCGGTGGCGCGCCTGCCGCACGACATCGACGTGGCCGTGCAGGTGCCGCACGGCGCGCTGCGCGTGTACGTGATGGGCGAGCGCGGTGCCAACCGGGAGCCGGCGAGCGCCGACGAGAACGCGCGGATGCGCGCGCTGGTGGCGGACGCGATCCGCGCCGGCGCGCTCGGCTTCTCCACGACGCGCACGATGGTGCACCGCACCGCCGACGGCGACCTGACGCCGACCATCCACGCGCAGCGCGCGGAGATGGAAGCGATCGCTCGGGGCCTCGCCGACGCCGGCTCCGGCGTGATCCAGTGGGTGTCCGACTTCCGGCCGATGGACGAGGAGTTCGCGCTGGTGCGCGACCTCACCCGGATCGCCCGCCAGCCGCTCAGCTTCTCGATGGTGCAGGCCGACGTGGTGCCGAACCAGTGGCGCGAGCTGATGCATGGGCTCGACGCGGCGGTGGCGGAGGGCTATCCGATCAAGGCGCAGGTGGCGGGCCGTCCGGTCGGGCTGATGCTCGGCCTGCAGGGGTCCGTGCACCCGTTCGTCAGCCGGCCGAGCTGGGCCTCCATTGCCGACCGGCCTCTCGCGGAGAAGGTGCAGGCGATGCGCGATCCGGCGTTCTGGGCGCGGCTGCTCGCCGAGGCGCCGCTGCGCGGCCATCCGTTCGTGAACGCGCTCGCCGGCGCGCCGCACAAGATGTTCCGGATCGGCGAGCGGGTCGACTACGAGCCGCAGCCCCACACCAGCCTCGCCGCCGAGGCCGAGCGGCTCGGCGTGCATCCCGACGAGCTGATCTACGATGCGCTGCTCGAGGACGACGGGCGCGCGTTCCTGTTCTTCCCGATGCACAACTACACCGACGGGAACCTAGACGCGGTGTACGAGATGATCACCAGCCCGAACACGCTGTACGGGCTCTCCGACGGCGGGGCGCACGTCGGTGCGATCTGCGACGTCAGCTTGCCGACGTTCATGCTCACGCACTGGTGCCGTGACCGGATCCGGGGCCCGAAGCTCGAGCTGACCGAGGCGGTGCGCCGGCAGACCAGCGACACCGCGCGCGCAGTGGGGCTGTTCGATCGCGGCGTGCTGGCGCCCGGTCATCTGGCCGATCTCAACGTGATCGACTTCGACCGGCTCGCGCTCGGCAAGCCGTACATGCGTTACGATCTGCCGACCGGCGCGCGCCGGCTGATGCAGGACGCCGAGGGTTACGTGGCGACGGTCAAGTCGGGTCGGGTGATCTACCGGGACGGCGAGGCGCTGAAGGCGCTGCCGGGTCGGCTGATCCGCGGCCGTCAGGGCGCGCCGGCGGGGAGCTGAAACCGGAACGCAGCAAGCGTCGCAGGGGGAGGGAGCGATGCCACTCGATACGCTGCGCGTGGTCGATCTGACCACCGAGTACGGCATGTTGTGTGCCCAGATCCTCGCCGACCTGGGTGCCGATGTGATTCAGGTGGAGCCGCCGGGCGGCGCGGCTGGCCGGCAGGTGGGGCCTTTCCATGGCGACGTGGTCGATCCGGAGCGCTCGCTCGCCTGGTGGGCGTACGCCCGCGGCAAGCGCAGCATGGTGCTCGACCTCGAATCGGAGCACGGACGGCAGACGCTGCGGCGCCTGATCGCCGCCGCCGACGTGCTGGTCGAGTCGGAGCCGGTGGGCCGGCTCGACGCGCTCGGCTTCGACGACGCGGCGCTCGAGTCGATCAACCCGGCGCTGATTCACGTATCGATGACCGGTTTCGGCCGCACCGGGCCGAAGGCGCACTGGGCGTGGAGTGACTTGATCACGGTGGCGGCGGGCGGGCCGCTCGCGATCACCGGCGATGCCGATCGCCCGCCGGTGCGGGTCAGCGTCCCGCAGGGATTCCTGCACGCGGCGGCCGAAGCGGCAGCCGGGACGATGGTGGCGCTGTACGAGCGCGCCCGCTCCGGCCGTGGCCAACGAGTGGACGTGTCGGCGCAGCAGGCGGTGACGATCGCGACCCAGGGCAACGTGGTCGCCGAGGCCGTGGGCGACACCCAGGCCGAGCGCGCCGCCGGCGGCATCCGCGCCGGCGACATCCGCATCCGTCTGACCTGGCCGGCGCGCGACGGCTTCGTGTCCATCACCCACGTGTTCGGCGCAACCATGGGTCCCGCCACCCGGCGGCTGATGGAGTACGTCTACGACGAGGGATTCTGCGACGCGGCGACCCGGGACAAGGACTGGATCGGCTACGGCCTGATGCTGGCGGACGGCCGCGAGCCGATCGCCGAGTTCGAGCGGGTCAAGGACTGCATCTCCGCGTGCACCGCGTCGAAGACCAAGGCGGAGCTGCTCGAGGCGGCGATGCAGCGGCGCCTGCTGCTCGCGCCGGTCGCGTCGATCGCCGACGCGGTCGACGGCCCGCAGCTCACCGCACGCGAATACCTGGTGCGGCCGCTCGGCGACGGCCCGGCGGCTTCGGTGCGCTACCCGGGGCGGTTCGCGCGTTTCAGCGCGACGCCGCTGCGGCGTACGCGGCGGCCGCCGGCGATCGGCGAGCATACCGCCGAGGTGCTCGCCGAGCTCGAGCGCCTCACGCCCGTGGCCGAGCGTGTGCGGCGGGAAGCGATCGGCTGGGGTGCCGGCGCCGATCCGGCGCGGCCGCTGCAGGGTATCCGGATTCTCGATTTCATGTGGGCCATCGCGGGGCCGGGTGCGACCAAGTACCTGGCCGACTTCGGCGCGACGGTGATCCGCATCGAGACCGCGTCGCGGCCGGACGCCTGCCGCACCGTGCGGCCGTTCGTCAACGGCGAAGAGAACCCCGACCAGTCCGCGCTGTTCCATACGCTGAACGTCGGCAAGAAGATGCTGACGATCGATCTCACCAACGAGGCGTCGCGGGGGCTCGTGCACGATCTGGTGCGCTGGGCGGACGTCGTCTGCGAGTCGTTCTCGCCGCGGGCGATGAAGAGCTTCGGCTACGACTATGAGTCACTGCGCAGGTTGCGGCCGGACCTGATCATGCTGAGCACGTGTCTGATGGGCCAGACGGGTCCGCTTGCGGCCTTCGCCGGCTACGGCAATCTCTCGGCCGCGATCTCCGGTTTCTTCGATCTCACCGGCTGGCCGGATCGGCCGCCGGCCGGACCGTACGGCGCGTACACCGACTACATCGCGCCCCGCTACAACGCGATCGCGATCCTCGATGCGCTCGAGCATCGGCGCCGCACCGGCGAAGGTCAGTACATCGACATGGCTCAGGCCGAAGCGGCCATGCACTTCCTCGCGCCGGCCGTGCTCGAGTACACCGCCAACGGCCGCGTGCCGGTGCGTCGCGGTAACCGGGATTTCCACATGGCGCCGCACGGCGTCTATCCCGCGGCCGGCGAGGACCGCTGGGTCGCGATCGCCTGCCGCGACGACCGCGACTGGCAATCGCTCGCGTCGACCGTCGACACGTTGCAGCCGCTGGCAGCGCGCTTCGCGCAGCGGGAGGAGCGGCTCGCGGCCGTCGAGGCGCTGGACGCGCGGCTCGCGGACTGGACCCGAACCCGGGACGCCGAGACGATCGAGCAGACCTTACAGTCTGCGGGCATTCCCGCGAGCGTGGTGCAGAACAGCCGGGAGCTGGTGCGCGACCCGCAGCTCGCGCATCTCGGCCACTTCATCCGCCTGCCGCACCCGGACGGCGGCGAAACCGTCGTGGAGAGTTGCCGGACCCACCTCTCGCGTACACCGGCGCAGTGCGAGGGCAGCGCCGCGACCCTCGGCCGCGACACCTACGAGGTTCTCACGACGATACTCGGCTACAGCGACGAGCAGTTCGCCGAGCTGCTCGTCACGGGCGCGTTGGAATAGCGGGTTTGCGCGGAGCGATTCCGCGGAATCGTGCACGCCCTCGAGCGAGGGGTTGATCCGATACACGGCCCGAGCTTCCTGCACGCCGCGGCCGATGCGGCAGACGGTGAGGTCGCGCTGCGCGCGGGCGATGCTCTTCTCGAGCGATTCGTCCACCGGCGGGATCATCGAGCCGTCGGGACGGCAGAAGAGGAAGTCCTCACCGTCCTTCACCACGAAATAGCCCCCCTCGTGCAGCAGCCGGTGGTGGAAGCGGCACACGGCCACCACGTTCTCCAGGTTCGTCGCCCCGCCGTCCGCCCAGTGGATGCAGTGGTGACCCTCCCAGTAGCGGGCGTTCGTGCAGCCCGGCCAGCGGCACTTGCCGTCGCGGCGCTTCAGCGCCCGGCGCAGCGCCGGTGAGATCACCCGGGTCTTGCGCCCGACGTCGAGCACTTCCCCGGCTCCGGTCTCGAGCAGCCGCACGATTGCGGCATCGCAGGCGATGCGCCGCGCGCTCTCCTGCGCGAGCACCGGACCGTCTTCCATATGCGGGGCTTCGTCCCCGTCGACGTAGCCGTGCTCGACGAGCGATTCCGCGGAAGCGTGCAGTTTGCGCAGCAAACTGCCCAGCTGTTCGCGTAGCGAACAGCCGTGCACCACCACCTGGTATCGATCCGCAGAAGACAATCCTTCTTCAGCCGCCGGCGGCGCGGCGAGAAACCGCTCCGCCAGCGCCGCGAGCGCATCGGCCTGACGCGCCGCGTAGGGGACGTCCCGGAACGGGTGCTCGTCGCGGCGCCAGCGGCGTCGCCGCGGTCGGGCCGGGTCCGGCGCGGTGGGGGACTCCCGCACTTCCTGGGCGGCTTCCCGATATACCCACTCCATCGCGCGCTCGAGCGCGAGGCACAGCAGCGCCCCCTGCTCGGCGGGCAGGCGGCCCTCGAACACGAGCGAGCCGTCTTCGGTGGTGTGGCAGGTGAAGTGCCGGGCCCGATACGCCTCGAGCGCGGCGCGCGCGTCCGCGAGCCGCTCGGCCTGGCGGAGCCGGCGCACGTACTGCTCGACCTGGGCTGCGGTGGTACCGGCCGCGTACTCACCGGATCGAGGCCGCAGGTGACGCTGAGCCAGTGCGCGCAGCTCGGCATCTCGGGGTTCCAGCCCTCCAAGGAGTCGAGCGTACGGATCAGCGTGAGCAGGCGGTACTCGGCGCGGTGGATGTCGGCGCAGAGGTCGATG
>DASVDC010000122.1:0-13467 GCA_036381275.1 Pseudomonadales bacterium
CAGCCGCTTACGCTCGTTCGACGGAGGGATGGACATCGACTCGCGGTACTTCGCCACCGTGCGCCGAGCGACGTTGATGTTCTGGTCGGCCAGTATTGCCGCAATCTTGTTGTCGCTCAACGGCTTCCGCGGATTTTCCTCCGCGGTCAGCTTCTTGATCAGCGCGCGGATGGCGGTGCTCGACACCTCGCCGCCGGACGCGGTCGAGACGTGGCTCGAGAAGAAGTACTTGAGCTCGAAAATGCCTCGCGGCGTGTGCATGTACTTGCGGTTCGTGACCCGGGAGATGGTCGACTCGTGCATGTCCACCGCCTCCGCGATGTCGTGCAGCACCAGCGGCTTCATCGCCTCCTCGCCGTACTCGAGAAAGCCCCGCTGGTGCTCGACGATCTTGGTGGCCACCTTCAGCAGCGTTTCGTTGCGGCTCTGCAGGCTCTTCAGGAACCAGCGCGCCTCCTGCAGGTTGTCGCGCAGGAACGTGTTGTCCGTGCTGTTGTCGGCGCGCCGCACCAGGTTCGCGTAGGTGTCGTTGATCTTCAGGCGCGGCGTCGCCTCGGCATTCAGCTCCACGTGCCAGCGGCCGTTCTTGCGGGTCACCAGCACGTCGGGCACGACGTACTCCGGCGGCTCGGAGGCCACGCTCGAGCCCGGCCGCGGGTTCAGCGACTGGATGAGCTGGACGACCTGGGCGAGCTCGGATTCCGAGAGCTTGAGCTTGCGCTTCAGTGCCGCGAAGTCCCGGGCGCCGAGCAGATCGAGGTGCTGCTCCACGAGCACCAGCGCGGTGTCGAGCCACGGCGTGTCCGCCGGGAGCTGCTTGAGCTGCAGCGCCAGGCATTCGGCCAGGTTCCGCGCGCCGACGCCCACCGGATCGAATTGCTGGATCCGCTTCAGGACGGCCACCACCTCGTCCACCTCGATGACCTGGGATTCGTCTTCGAAGGGCCCGCAGCTCTCGGCGATCTCCTCCACCGGGACGCTCAGCATGCCGTCCGGGTCGATGGCGTCGATGATGCAGGTGGCGATCACGCGGTCGACGTCCGACATCGGCGTCAGATTGAGCTGCCACATCAGGTGGTCCCGCAGGCTTTCCGCAGCGCTGTTGCGGGAATCGAGGTCCCAGTCTTCCTCCGGCGCCGGGCCGGCGCTGGTGGAGCTGCCCTGGTAGATGTCGTCCCACTGGGTGTCCACCGGCAGGTCTTCGGGAATCGGCTGGTCCCAGGCACCGTCGTCCGGGTCCGCGGCGGTGGCGATCGTCTCGCCTTCGTACTCGGGATCGACCGCGTCGAAGCTGTCGAGCCCTTCACCGTTCAGCTCCGCGCGCTCGGCGTCGTCGAGGTCGTCGTCGTATGCCTCGGCGGCCGGCTCCTCGACGGGTTCCCGCTCGAGCCCCTCGAGCTCCTCCTCGGCAAGGCCTTCGGTCTCCTCGTCGAGCTCCAGCATCGGGTTGGATTCCAGCGCAGCCTGGATCTCCTGCTGCAGGTCCAGGCTCGAGAGTTGCAACAGCCGGATCGCCTGCTGCAACTGCGGCGTCATGGTGAGCTGTTGGCCCAGCTTCAGGGACAGTGTCTGTTTCATACTGCTTCAGTGGCGAGCGTCTTGGCTTGCACGTCCTTGGCTTGCACTCGGTCGCTTGGAACCCCCGTTGCGAATGTGCCGGGAGGACAATTAAAGCCTGAATCCTTCTCCGAGATACACACTTCGCACAGTTTTATTAGCAAGTATGACGCCAGGATCGCCATCTGCAATGATCCGGCCCGCACTGACGATGTAGGCGCGGTCACAGATGTCCAGGGTATCGCGCACGTTGTGGTCGGTGATCAGCACTCCGATGCCCCGTTTCGACAGAGCTCGGACCTGCTCCTTGATCTCCGCGACCGAGATCGGATCGACCCCGGCGAACGGCTCGTCGAGCAGCATGATCGCCGGGTCCATCGCCAGCGCGCGGGCGATCTCGAGCCGCCGGCGCTCGCCGCCCGAGAGCCGTTCGCCGAGCGTCTTGCGCACGCCCTGCAGGTGGAATTCCTGGAGCAGCGACTCGAGCGCCGCCCGCTGCGCGTCCCGGTCGAGGTCGCGGCGCAGCTCGAGGATCGCCCGGATGTTGTTCTCCGCCGAGAGTTTGCGGAACACGCTGGCCTCCTGGGGCAGGTATCCGATACCCGCCCGGGCGCGTTCGTGCATCGGCGCGGACGTCAGATCCATCCCGTCGAGCCGGATCCGACCGGCGTCGGTGCGGATCAGGCCGACGATCATGTAGAACGTGGTGGTCTTGCCGGCGCCGTTGGGACCGAGCAGGCCGACGATCTCGCCGCCGGACACGTGCAGGCTGACGTCCTCCACCGCCACCTTGGTGCGGTAAGCCTTGCGCAGTGCCTCGACCGAAAGGGTGGGGGTCGACATCCTCACGCCCCGACGGCAGCGGGCCCGAGCACTACGGCTCGACGCTCTCGCGGGTGGCCGGCTGGACGATCACGCGCACCCGATCGTCGTCCCCGGACTCGGCCTGCACCCGGCCGGCGACGATGTCGTAGTGGATCAGCTCGCCGCTGATCTCGTTGCCGCCCTGCTCGAGGAATGCATCCCCCTTCAGATCCACGCGCTCCTGCCGGGTGTGGTAGACGATGGTCCGCGCGTCCGCCTTCACCAGCCCCTTCTCCTCGTCGAGCATCTGCTGGTACTTGGCGGGCTCGCCTTCGGCGGTGATGCGCACGACCTTCTCGTCCTCGACCTCGATCGTGAGCCGGTCGGCGGATACCTGCATCGTGCCCTGCTGCGCCTGAACCGAGCCCGTGTAGACGACGGTGCCGGCGTTCTGGTCGACCTCGGCGTGCTCCGCCTCGATCCGGATCGGCTGGTTCGCATCCTCGGGCAGCGCCAGCACCGCGGGCGCGACCGCGGAGAGCCCTCCCGCCGCGGCAGCCGCGAGGATCCGGCGGCGAAGCGCTCGAACGCAGGTCGAAGTGGCGGACGTCACTATTTGAATTGCTCCGGCTCCAGCACGGTGACCACCGGACGGTCCTCGGCCGAGAACAGGCGGATGACCCCGAGCTGCAGATCCGCGGCCAGCCCGGTGGCCGTGGTCTGGCCGAATCGGCCCTGGATCATAACATCCTGATCCGTCTCGGCGAATTGTCGCCGGGGGTAGAGGGTCAGGCGTTCGGTCAGGAGCCGCATCGGGTCGCCGTTCAATCGGGTTGCCCGCAGCACCACGCCGCCCTGGAGCAGCACCGTTTCCTCGGCGGCGCCGGGCGGGCGCTGCAGCGTGCCGCGGTCGGCGCGCACGCTCCACGGCGGCGCGTCGGCCCGGAACAGGGTCAGATCCGGCGCGCGCAGCAGCGTGCGGGCATCCGGCTGGAAGTGCTGCGCGTTGGCCGCCAGCAACCGGTACTCGAGGCTCCCGTCCGTGCGGAATTGGGATACCTCGGGCGACTCCATGTAGATGTCCGGCTCGCCGGTGAGCGGCCGGCTCGGCAGCGGCGGGATGGCCGGACCGGCGCTGCGGTCGATTCCCACCAGCGCCACCACGGCCACCGCCAGCACCAGGACCAGCATGATCCAGGCGCGGGTGTAGCGGCCGCCGCGTCCGTCCGTCGGCGCGGCACGCCGGATCAGTCGTAAGGCCACTGGTTCCGGGCTCTGAGCAGGAGCTCGCAGACCTCGCGAGCCACGCCCTGACCGCCGGCGAGACGGGTGACCCAGTGGGCCCGCGCGAGCGCAGCGGGGTGGCCGTTCGGCACGCCGATCGCGAGACCGACGCGGTCGAACAGCGGCAGATCCGGCAGGTCGTCGCCGACGTGGGCGGCCGCCGGCAGAGCCAGGCCGAGCTCGCCGAGGATGCCGTCGAGCGCGCGGGCCTTGTCGGCGGCGCCCTGAACGAGGTGCGCGACCCCGAGCTCCGCCGCGCGCCGCTCCACCACCGGTGACGAGCGCCCGGTGATGAACGCCACGCGTATCCCCGCGGACTGCAGCATCTTGATCGCGCTGCCGTCCTGCACGTGGAATGCCTTGATTTCCCGGCCATCGTCGCCGTAGACGATGCGGCCGTCGGTGAGCACGCCGTCGACGTCGAAGCTCACCAGCGCGACGCCGCGGGCGCGTTCGAGGATGGAGGCCGGGAAGGTCATGACGGAACCTGCTCCAGCAGCAGCAGAGTGTAGCCGACCCAGCCGAGCAGCAGCACCGCGCCCTCGAAGCGGGTGATCACCGGCCGTGAGCCGATCGCGTACGCGAACAGCGCGAGAGCGACGGTTATCGCCAGCATCATCCCGCAGTCCCGCCAGAGCACGTCCGGGCCGATCCCGGGTGCGCTCAGCAGCGATGGGATGGCCAGCACGCCGAGCAGGTTGAACAGGTTGGAACCGACCACGTTGCCGATCGCGATCTCGGTGTGGCCCTTGACCGCCGCACCGAAGGTGGCGGCGAGCTCGGGCAGGCTGGTGCCGGCCGCGACCACGGTGAGCCCGATCACCAGCTCGCTGACGCCGAGCCGCAGCGCCATCTCGACCGCGCCCCAGACGAGCACCCGGGCGCTCACCAGCAGCACCGCGAGACCCACCGCCAGCCAGAACAGCGCCTGGCCGCGGCCGAGGTCGGGCAGCTCCTCGAGCTCTTCGGCCAGATCCCCGGTGACCTGGCCGTCCGGCCGGGTCTGGGAGCGGGCGAGGCGGTACATCACGTAGCCGAGGCCGGCCAGAAAGATCAGTCCGTCGATGCGCGACAGCTCGAGATCGAAGAACAGCACCATGGTGCCGCCGGTGGCGATCAGCAGCCAGGGCAGCTCGGTACGCAGTACCCCGCGCGAGAACGGCAGCGGCACGACCATCGCGGTGAGGCCCAGCACCAGACCGATGTTGACGATGTTCGATCCGATGGCGTTGCCCACCGCGAGCAGCGGATTGCCGTCGAGCGCCGCGGCGACGGATACCAGTACTTCCGGCATGGAGGTGCCGAGCGAGACGACCGTCAGGCCGATCACCGCCTTCGACACGCCGAAATGCAGCGCCGTGCTGGCCGCACCCGAGACGAAACGGTCCGCTCCCCAGACGAGCGCGATGAACCCGACGACCATGGCGAGGAGCGGAATCAGCATGAAGAAGTGGACGCGGAGGCGACTCGACTACCGGCACGAAAGGGGCCCACTTTAGACGCAACGCGCCCCAGCCAACAAGCTTGCGCATCAGCAATCCGCAAAACGGCCGCCGGGGACTGCGGCCGAGCGCGTACGGAGGTCCGGCGATCCCCCTTCGGGAAACGCTCGCAAGCGCGGCGCGGATGGTATAGTTGCGCCCGTTTTGTCACTCGGGCTCAGCCGCTTTGCCGGACGACGCGTTCATCGAGATCCACGATCTGCATTTCTCCCGCGGCGACCGCAAGATCTTCGACGGGTTGTCGATGTGCATTCCGCGCGGGCGCATCACCGGGATCATGGGGCCGAGCGGCACCGGTAAGACCACGCTGCTGAAGATCATCGGCGGCCAGGTACGCCCCGACGCCGGGCAGGTGATCGTCGACGGCAAGGACGTCTGCCGGCTGTCGCGCGACGAGCTGTTCGAGCTGCGCAAGGACATCGGCATGCTGTTCCAGTCCTCGGCGCTGTTCACCGACCTGACGGTCTACGAGAACGTGGCGTTTCCGCTGCGCGTGCACACCGAGCTGCCGGAGGACTCGATCCGCGATCTGGTGCTGATGAAGCTGAACGCGGTCGGTCTGCGGGGGGCGCGCGATCTGTATCCGAGCGAGCTGTCGGGCGGCATGGCGCGGCGGGTGGCGCTGGCACGGGCCATTGCGCTCGATCCGACGCTCCTGATGTACGACGAGCCGTTCACCGGTCAGGACCCGATCTCGATGGGGGTGCTGGTGACGCTGATCAAGAACCTGAACCGGGCGCTGCGCACGACGGCGGTGGTGGTCTCGCACGACATCCACGAGACCTCGAGCATCGCCGACAAGCTCTACATCATCTCGGACGGCCGGGTGATCGGCAAAGGCTCGCCCGAGGAGCTGAAGCAGGCCGAGTCGGCCTGGGTGCAGCAGTTCATGCACGGCTCGCCGGATGGGCCGGTTCCGTTCCACTATCCGGCGGACGATCTGAAGTTCGACGTGCTGGGTGGATCGACCCGATGATCGCGCTGGTACGTGCACTGGGGATCCGCACGCTGGATCGCCTCGCCAGCCTCGGCGACGCCTCCATGATGTGGGTGATCGCGATGTTCGGGCTGCCGCGGCGCGGCGACTTCGCGCTGCTGGTGCGGCAGATCTACCACGTCGGGGTGCTGTCGCTGGTGATCATCGTGCTGTCGGCGTTCTCGATCGGCGCGGTGATCGCGCTGCAGTTCTACACCCAGCTCTCGCGCTTCGGCGCGGAGGACGCGGTCGGTCTCGGCCTCGCGCTCGTGCTGCTGCGCGAGCTCGGCCCGGTGGTGACGGCGCTGTTGTTCGCCGGCCGGGCCGGCTCGGAGATCACCGCCGAGATCGGTCTGATGAAGAGCACCGAACAGCTCTCCAGCATGGAGATGATGGGGGTCGATCCGCTGCACCGCATCGTCGCGCCGCGGCTGTGGGCGGGCCTCTTGTGCATGCCGCTGCTCGCCGCGATCTTCAACGTGGTGGCGATCTACGGCGGCAGCGTGGTGGCGGTGCAGTGGCTCGGCAGCGATCCCGGCAGCTTCTGGGCGGGCATGCAGGACGCGGTGGAGCTGTGGGAGGATGTCGGTAAAGGCTCGATCAAGAGCGTGGTGTTCGCGGTCGTGGTGACCTGGATCGCCGTCTATCAGGGTTACGACACCGTCCCCACCGCGGAGGGCATCGGTCTCGCGACGACGCGCACGGTGGTGATGTCGTCGGTGATGGTGCTGGCGCTCGACTTTCTGCTGACCCTCGGCATGTACGGAGACTTCAAGTAATGCGGATGCGAACCATCGAGATCAGCGTCGGCGCGTTCGTGCTGGCCGGCATCCTGGCGGTGGTGGTGCTGGTCGTGAAGGTCAGCGGCGTGTCGCTGTCCGGGAGCGCCGATGCCCATCTGCTGAAGGCCGAGTTCCCGGACGTCGCGGGCCTGCGGGTCCGGGCGAAGGTCAGCATGGCCGGTGTTACCATTGGCCGGGTGTCGCAGATCGATGTCGACCCGGAATACGGCGTCGCCATCGTGACGATGGAGATCAACGATCGAATCTGGCCGCTGCCTCAGGACACCGGCGCCCGCATCCTCACCGAGGGGCTGCTCGGCGCCCGCTACGTGGCGCTGACGCCGGGTGCGGACACCGAGATGCTGAAGGAAGGCGACTTCATCACCGACACGCAGGGCGCCCTGGTGCTCGAGAATCTCATCGGGGACTTCATCACACGGCTGGGAGGTTCGTGACATGGTCGTGCAATCGGACGCCCCGGGGCGGGTCGCGCGCATGCTGCGCCTCGGCGTCGCGCTGATCGTGCTGGCAGGCGCCGGCTGGCTGCCGGCGGCGGTCGGGGCCGAGCCGCAGCAGGACGCCACCGAGATGGTGCGTGAGACCTCCGACGCGGTGCTCGAGCTGATCGAGCGGGCGCGCGGTTACGCGAAACAGGACCCCGAGCGGTTCTACCGTGAGGTGGAGGCGCTGCTGTCGCCGGTGGTGGATTTCCAGAGCTTCGCCCGCAGCGTGATGGCCGTGCACTTCCGCAAGGCGACCCCGCAGCAGCAGGAACGCTTCGCGGAGACGTTCAAGTGGGGGCTGGTGCGCACCTACGCGCTGGCGCTCACCGATTTCGAGGACGGCAAGGTGGTGGTCGTGCCGCCGGACCGGCCGCCCCGCAACCCCGACCGCCAGACCGTCAAGATGGAAATCCACACCAAGACCGGCGAGGTCTATCCGGTGCTGTACTCGGTTGCGCTGGACGACAGCGGCGAGTGGAAGGTGCGCAACCTCATCGTCAACGGCGTGAACATGGGGCTCACCTACCGCAACCAGTTCGCCAGCGCGATGAACGATCCGAAGTACGGCGGCGACCTCGACAAGGTGATCGACGCCTGGGGCGGGCTCGTGCGGGAGCAGGCGCCGCTGATCGACGAAAAGACCGGGCCGGCCGCGCCTGGGGCGGCCCCGGACGAAGCCGGTCAGGACGCGGCGGATCCGGAGCAGGACGCCCGCGCGGGGGCTTCGTGAGCAACGAGCCCGCACGCGATCCGGCCGCGGACCGAAACGGCACCCGCGCGGGCGGGAGCGACTACCGCCTGAGCGGTCGGGTGCAGTTCAGCAACTTCATGAAGTACCGCGAAGAGGGCGAGGCGGCGATCGAGGCGGCCGCGAACGGCGTCGTGATCGACCTCTCTGGTCTCGAGAACGGCAGCAGCGTGGCGGTCGCGCTGCTGACCGCGTGGTATCGCGCGGCCGAGCAGCGGGGCAAGTCGATCCGCTTCGTCGGCGTGCCGGTCGATCTGCAGGACATCATCGATCTGTCCGGCCTGACCGAGGTGCTGCCGCTGGACGAGGCCGGCGCGGAGCCGGCGGCGGAGGAGGGTCGATGAACGCGGCCATCGCGGAAGCGATCAGGCAGCGCCTGCCCGATGCCGAGGTCGAGGTCGAGGTGGACGGCAACCGCGCGCTCATCACCGTGATCAGCCGTTCGTTCGACGGCTTGTCGAGAGTGAAGCGCCAGCAGGCGGTGTATGCGGCGGTCGGCCCGTTCATCAGCGACGGCACGCTGCATGCCGTGTCGATCCGCGCCCTCACCCCCGAGGAGGCCTAGGCGCGCGTGGACAAGCTGCTGATCACCGGCGGCCGGCGGCTCTCCGGCACGCTGCGGGTCTCCGGGGCGAAGAACTCGGCGCTGCCGATCCTCGCAGCCACGCTGCTGACGGAGGAGCCGGTGGTGCTCGAGAACCTCCCGCACCTGCACGACGTCACCACGATGCTCGAGCTGCTCGGCTGCCTCGGCGCCGACGTCGTGGTGGACGAGAAGATGTGCGTCGAGGTCAGCGCCCGGGACCTGACGCAGCTCCGCGCGCCGTACGAGCTGGTGAAGACGATGCGCGCGTCCTTTGTCGTGATGGGCCCGCTGCTCGCGCGTTTCGGTAAGGCCGAGGTGTCGTTGCCCGGCGGCTGCGCGATCGGCGCCCGGCCCGTGGACCAGCATCTGAAGGCGTTCAAGGCGCTCGGTGCCGACATCGACGTGCAGGACGGCTACGTGATCGGGCACGCGCCCCGCGGCCTGACCGGCACCGACTTCCGCTTCGATCTGGTGACCGTCGGCGGAACCCAGAACCTGCTGATGGCGGCGACGCTCGCGCGGGGCGTCACGCGCATCCGCAACGCCGCGTGCGAGCCCGAGGTGAAGGACCTCGGCGATTTCCTGAACGCGATGGGCGCCCGGGTCAGCGGGCACGGCACGCCCGATATCGAGGTGCACGGCGTCGAGCGTCTGCACGGGTGCCGCTACCGGATCATGCCGGATCGGGTCGAGACCGGCACCTACCTGATCGCGGCCGCCGCGACCGGCGGGCGGGTGCGGATGACTCGGGCGGCGCCGGACACGTTGACGGCCGTGCTCGACAAGCTGCGCGAGAGCGGCGCCGAGGTCACCACCGGCGAAGACTGGGTCGAGCTCGACATGCACGGGCGCCGGCCCCGCGCGGTGGACATCGAGACGGCCGTCTACCCTGGCTTCCCGACGGACATGCAGGCTCAGTACCTGGCGCTGAACGCGGTGGCGGACGGCGACAGCCGGATCACCGAGACGATCTTCGAGAACCGCTTCATGCACGTGCAGGAGATCAACCGGCTCGGCGCCGACATCGTGCTCGCGAACGCCTCGCAGGCGCTCGTGCACGGCGTGCCGAAGCTGAAGGCGGCGCCGGTGATGGCGACGGACCTGCGCGCGTCGTTCAGTCTGGTGGTGGCGGCGCTGGTGGCCGAGGGCACGACGCTGATCGACCGCATCTACCACATCGACCGCGGCTACGAGACCATCGAAGAGAAGCTCTCACAGATCGGCGCCGACGTGCAGCGGGTGTCGCGGCCGCCGGGGACCCGGGCGCCGGGCAGCCGTGCGCCGCGCCGCGCGGAGCGCGGCTGATCGGCCGGACGGTTCGGGAGCAGACGTGGCAGGACTCACCATCGCGCTGAATCGAGGCCGCATTCTGGACGAGGGGCTGCCGCTCCTGGCGGCGGCCGGCCTGCGTCCGGCGGAAGATCCGCGCGCGAGCCGCAAGCTCGTGTTCGACACCGTGGAAGGCGGGCACCGGCTGGTCGTGATGCGCGGCGCGGACGTGCCGACCTACGTCGAATACGGCGCCGCCGACGTCGGCATCGTCGGCAAGGACACGCTGCTCGAGCACGGCGGCAGCGGCTTCTACGAGCGCCTCGACCTCGGGATCGCGCGCTGCCGGCTGATGACCGCCGCGCCCGCGGGCTTCTGCGCGAGCGGCAACGGGCCGCTGCGGGTAGCGACCAAGTACGTGCGCTCGGCCCGCCGTTACTTCGACGCGCAGGGCCGGAACGTGACGATCATTCCGCTGTCCGGCGCGATGGAGATCGCGCCGCTGATGAACCTCGCGGACTGCATCGTCGACATCGTCGACACCGGCCACACGCTGAAGGCCAATGGCCTGGTCCCGCTCGACACGATCGCCGAGATCAGTGCCCGGGTGATCGTCAACCGCGCGTCGATGAAGACCCGCTTCGACGAGGTGGAGGCGCTGATCGACGCGCTGCGCGAGGCGCGGCCATGACGCTGCGGCTGCGCCGCCTGGATGCGTCCGACCCGGGTTTCGCCGCGGAGCTCGACGCGCTGCTCAACTGGGACGTCGGCGAGGACGACGAGGTGAACCGGATCGCCGCGGAGATCATCGGCGACGTGCGCCGCCGCGGCGACGCGGCCCTGCTCGAGCTGACCGCGCGGTTCGATCGCTGGGCGCCGGCGAGCCCGGCGGACCTCGAGCTGCACCCGAGCGATTTCCGCGCCGCCTACGAGGCGCTTCCGGCGCTCGAGCGGGACGCGCTGCAGACAGCCGCGGCGCGGATCGAGGCCTATCACCGCCGTCAGCTCGAGACCGACTGGGAGTTCGAGGATGCCGAGGGTAACCGGCTCGGTCAGCGCATCACGCCGCTGGAGCGGGTGGGGCTGTACGTGCCGGGCGGTCAGGCGGCGTATCCGTCGACGGTGCTGATGACGGCCGTTCCGGCGCGGGTCGCCGGCGTCGGCGAGGTCGTGATGACCGTGCCGACCCCGGACAACCGGCGCAATCCCCTGGTGCTCGCAGCGGCGCACGTCGCCGGTGTGTCGCGCGGCTTCGCGGTGGGCGGCGCGCAGGCGGTGGCGGCGCTCGCGTTCGGCACCGCGAGCATCCCGCGGGTGGACAAAATCGTCGGGCCGGGCGGCGCGTTCGTCGCCGCGGCGAAGCGTCTGGTGTTCGGCGCGGTCGGCATCGACCTGATCGCCGGCCCGAGCGAGGTGCTGATCATCGCCGACCGCTCGGCGCCGCTCGAGTGGATGGCGCTCGACCTGTTCTCCCAGGCGGAGCACGACGCCGCGGCGCAGGCGATTCTGCTGTCGCCGGACGCGGACTACCTCGACGCGCTGGCGCAGACCATGGAGCGGCTGCTGGCCGGACGGGCGCGCGCGGCGGTGATCCGCGAGTCGCTCGCGCGGCGTGGCGCGCTGATCCGCACGCGGGATCTCGCGCAGGCGGTGGCCATCGCCAACCGGATCGCACCGGAGCACCTGGAGCTCGCGGTGGCCGATCCGGACGCGCTGCTGCCCGGGATACGCCACGCCGGGGCGATCTTCGTCGGCGCCCACTCGCCGGAGGTGATGGGCGATTACGCGGCGGGCCCGAGCCACGTGCTGCCGACGTTCGGTACCGCGCGGTTCTCGTCGCCGCTCGGCGTATACGACTTCCAGAAACGCAGCTCGGTGATCCGCCTGAGCCCGGGCGGCGCCGAGGTGATCGGCCGCACGGCCGCCACGCTCGCCCACGGGGAGGGTCTCGAAGCGCACGCGCGCGCCGCCGAAGCGCGGCTTCGCAACCTCGACCACAACGAGTAGACGGAGCCCTGCGGGAGCGGCGAATGACCCTGCGGGAGCGGCGAATGACACTGTGGGAGCGGCCTCCGGCCGCGAATGCGTCCGGTCTCGCGGCCGGAGCTGGGCGAGAAGCCGCCGCTCCACAGCGTGGTCAATTCGGCACCGGCCGCTCCCCGGACTGCGCGGTGACCGTGAGCTGATCGCGCCCGCGCAGGATCTCCAGCTCGATCTCCGAGCCCGGCGCGGCGAGCGCGATGTGCCGGCTCACCACCGCGGAGCTGACCGCGGGCTGGTCGTTGATCGCGACGATCCGATCCCCCACCCGGACGCCGGCCCGATCCGCCGGCCCCTGCGGCAGCACGCGCATCACGGCGAGCCCGACCGCCATGCCCGGCTCCGGCGTGTTCGCGAGCTCGACGCCGAGCCATCCGCGGGTGACCCGCCCGGTCTCGATGATCTCGTCGAGCACCGACATCGCGAGCTGCGCGGGGATCGCGAAGCCGATGCCTTCCGAGCCGCCGGAGCGGCTGAAGATCAGCGTGTTGATGCCGATCAGGTTGCCGAACGCGTCGATCAGCGCGCCGCCGGAGTTGCCGGGGTTGATCGCGGCATCGGTCTGGATGAAATCGTCGTACGGGCTTCGGCTGATGCCGGTGCGGCCTTTCGCGCTGATGATGCCGGAGGACACCGTCTGGCCGATGCCGAACGGGTTGCCGATCGCGAGGGCGACGTCGCCGACTTCGACCCGGTCGGAGGCGCCGAGCGGGATCGGACGGAGCCCCTGCGCGTCCACCTTGATCACGGCGAGGTCCGTCTCGGGATCGGAACCGACCACGGTCGCGGTGGTGGCCTGACCGTTGTTGAACGCCACGAGGATCTCGTCCGCTCCGGCGATCACGTGGTTGTTGGTCAGGATGTAGCCGTCCTCGCGGACGATCACCCCCGAGCCGAGCGAGCTCTGCATGTGGTTCGGGCCGGAGCCGGAATAGCGGTCGCACCACTCCCGGAAACGGGGCAGCTCGCAGATCGGCGGCGTCAGCAGCTTGCTCGAGTAGATGTTCACCACGGCCGGCGCGGCGCGCTTCACCGCGTCGGCGTAGCCCGGCTTGTCGGGCGCGTCGGTGCCGAGGCGGGCCGCCACCATCACCACGAGCCCGACGATCCCGCCCACCAGCGCCGGCAGGAGCACGTATCGGATCATCTCGCGCATGGCGCGGACGTTAGCAGAAACCCCGTGGGCGTGGGAGTTGACGACTGTGGGAGCGGTCTCCGGCCGCGAACGGTAGCCTGATTCGCGGCCGGAGGCCGCCCCCACGAGGAAGGTGCGCTCCCACCGCGGCGGCGGAGACGCTAAAGTGCGCCCCCATGTCACCGCAAGCCAGGTATCGTGCGCTTCTCGAGGACCCCGCCGTCACCCGCGATCCCGTTCAGGAGCAGGTCGTGGCGCTGCTCGAGGAAGTCCATCAGGCG
>DASVDC010000123.1:0-22962 GCA_036381275.1 Pseudomonadales bacterium
CGCAGCAGCCGGTGGTGATAGCGGCCGTCCAGCACACTACCGCGCCGCGAGAACACCCGGTTCACGCAGCGCGCGACCCGCGCCGCGAGGCTCTTCATCCCGCACGCGAGCGCGCGCTTCCCCTGCGCCTCGATCAGAAAGTGCAGGTGGTTGTGCTGGATCGAGTAGTGCACCACCCGAAAGCCCGGGCGCTCGGCGCACTGGGCGAGACTTTGCCGGAACGCCGAGACGAAGCGCTTCCTGCGCAGGTTCGGCAAGCCCCGCTGCAGGCGAACGGTGACGTGCACCGGGCAGTGGCCGGGGATCGCCTCGCGGCGCCGGTGCAGCACGCGCGCGTTGGGTCTTGCCTTCCGTCCCGCGCCAGGCCGCCAGCCGCCGCGACCCGACGGGATCAGCACCAGCTCGGTCTGCTTCGGTCGCCGTCTGCACGCCTTTGTCATGCGCCCAGATTAGGGCGCTGTTCATTGCGGCGATGCCGGCGATGGCTGAAGGTCCGGTGCGAGATCGTCGCCATCCGACCGGAACATCGCCCGAATCAATCCGCAACATGGCCCGAATCAAAGCGCGCGAAGTTGTTGGCTCTGAATCGCGGAAAAGCCGATTCGCAGCCTGAGGCTCGGCCCATCTGCCTTCACGCTTCCGGCGGCGCCGGGTGAGCTGTCCGATTGATTCAGGCGCTGTTCGATTCCGATGTCGGTCGAGCCTCGAGTGCCGCGTGACATCGCCGACATCCATGCGCAGGCGAGCGTGGCCCTGCGACTGGCCGCGGTTGGCCGCCGCATGGTCGAGGGCCGGTTCCCGCGCAGGTTGGGTCCGGCTGCGATCGACGAACATCGCCGGAATCAAATGAAGCGGCGACCGTCGTACGACCTCGGATTGGTTGGGGCGCTGTTCGATCCTCATGTCGGCCCAGGCTGAAGGTGTCGTGCGAGATCGCGCACAGCGACGTCGCCGGCGCGCGTGCCGGCGCTGATGCCGAGTTGGCTCGATCGCCGGCCTTTGATTCGGGCGATGTATTCCACGCTGATAGGTATGCCCGCCTCGGCGCCGACAGAGATGTCGCGTTCGTGCGCGACTCCCAGGCAGCGAACACCACCTCATCACAACCGCCGCTCTCGAGCCTGCGGCCCAGCACCCGATCCCAAGGGGACATTCCCACTTTGGGCGAGCGGCGAACTCTGGCCTTTGATTCGGGCGATGTTGCAGAGCTGAACGAAGGTTCCTGCAGGCGACCAGGTCAGTTCCGCGGCGACCCGTTCAGCCCCGCGTGCGAATCCACTCCGCCAACCGGCGTGCCGCGTCGATGCACTCGTCTTCGGCGGCGACCCAGGCGATGCGCACGTGGTTCTCGCCGGGGTTGACGCCGTGGGCGGGGCGGCCGAGGTAGGAGCCGGGCAGCACGGTGATGTTGCGCTCGGCGAACAGCGCGCGGGCGAAAGTCTCGTCGTTCTCCGGGGTTTCCACCCAGTGGTAGAACCCGCCCTGCGGTGCGCGCAGCTGCAGCACGGGTTCGAGGTTCGCGGCAACGGCTTCGAATTTGCGGCGGTAGGCGGCGCGGTTGGCGACGACGTGCGCTTCGTCCTGCCAGGCGGCCGTGCTGGCGCGCTGCACGTGGTTGGGGAGCGCGCAGCCTTCGTAGGTGCGGTAGCGGTAGTAGTGCGCGAGCACCTGCGCGTCGCCGGCGACGAAGCCCGAGCGTAGCCCGGGCAGGTTCGAGCGCTTGCTGAGGCTGTGGAACACGACGCAGCGGCGGAAGTCGCTGCGGCCGGTGGCGGCGGCCGCCTCCAGGAGGCCGACCGGCGGCGCGGCGTCGTCGAAGTAGATCTCCGAGTAGCACTCGTCGGACGCGATCACGAAGTCGTGACGGTCCGCCTGTTCGAGCAGCCACGCGAAGGTGTCGAGATCGAGCTGCGTGCCGGTCGGATTGCCGGGCGAGCAGAGGTAGAGCAGCTCGCAGCGGCGCCAGACCGCGTCCGGCACCGACCGGTAGTCCGGCTGATAGCCCGTGGCCGCGGTGCAGTTCACGAAGAAAGGCTCGGCGCCGCGCAGCAGCACCGCGCCTTCGTAGATCTGGTAGAACGGGTTCGGCAGCACCGCGAGCGAGCCGCTCTCGCCCGAGAGCACCGCCTGGCCGAACGAGAACAGCGCCTCGCGGGTTCCCGCGACCGGCAGCACCTGCGTCTCGGGGTCGACCTGCGCGCGGTAGCGGCGGGCGATCCAGCCGGCGATCGCCTCGCGCAGCTCGAGCGAGCCGCGCGTGGCCGGGTAACCGGCGAGATCGCGGGCGAGGCCGTCCCGCTCGGCGAGCAGCTCGACGACGAAATCGGGCGGTGCATGTTTCGGCTCGCCGATCGAGAGCATCACCGGCGGGTATTCGGCGGGCGGCGCGACGCCGGCCTTCAGCCGCGCCAGACGCTCGAACGGGTAGTCCTGCAGGCGGTCGAGATGCGGGTTCACAGTACCTTGGTGATCTGGCTGTCGAGGCGTTGGCGCAATGTATTCTCGAGCAGGTAGATCCGCTCGCTGTCGCGGATCGGCTGGCCGCTGCGGTCGGTGATGTCGAACACGTCCTCGACCCGGTCGCCCAGCGTGTTGATGCGCGCCGACTGCACCGCGATGTCGAGCTCGTGGAACAGCCGGCCGATGGCCGCGAGCAGGCCCGGGCGATCCGACGCTTTGATGGTGAGCTCGGTGTAGCGGCTGCCCGCCGGGTTCCGGATCTGCACTTCGCTCGCCCGCGTGAGCTGACGCAGCCGGCGCGACGTGCGGCGCTTCACGACGCGCGGGAAATCGGCCGGATTCTGCAGCTCGCGGCGCAGCGTCGCGACGATGTCGGCGCGCCGCCGCGGCTCCCGGGTCAGCGGCGTCGAATCTTCTTCGAGCACCACATAGGTGTTCAGCGCGAGCCCGTTCTCCGAGGTGTGGATGTTCGCGTCGTGCACCGAGAGCTGAAGCTGGCTCAGCGTCGCCACGCTCGCCGCGAACAGGTTCGGCTGGTCGTGGGTGAAGAGCACGATCTCCGTGGCGCCTTCGCTGGGGCCGATGCCGCCGAGGTCGAGCAGCATCACCAGCGGCCCCGACGCGAGGTCGTGCTGGTGCATCCGCTCGGTGATGTCGGCCACCTGGCGCGGCGTGTGGCGCAGGAAGAAGTCGCTGCCCGGCACCTGCCAGACGCGGCGCACTTCCTCTTCGGTGAGACCGCGCGCGAGCAGCTTCTCGAGCGCGCTCTCCTGGCACGCGCGCACGCTGCCTTCCCGGTCGACGGGCGATTCGAGGCCGCGCCGCAGCGCCTTGCGCGTCTCGCCGTAGAGGATGCGCAGCAGCGTCGCGCGCCAGCTGTTCCACAGGGTCGGGTTGGTCGCGGTGATGTCGGCGACGGTGAGCGCGTACAGGTAGTTCAGGCGCATCTCCGACTTCACCTCGCACGCGAACTCGTGGATCACGTCCGGATCGTAGATGTCCTTGCGCTGCGCGGTGCTCGACATCAGGAGGTGCTGGCGCACCAGCCACGTCACGAGCTCCGTGTCCCCGTCCGAGAGCCCGTGCCGGCGGCAGAAGGCCTCCGCGTCGCGGGCGCCGAGCTCGGAATGGTCGCCGCCGCGGCCCTTGCCGATGTCGTGGTAGAGGCCCGCGATGTACAGGAGCTCGATCTTCGGGAGGTTCCGCACGCAGTGCGCGGCCACCGGGTAATCCTCGTCGGCGCTGCGGTAGTGCAGCCGACGCATGTTGCGGATCACCGACATCGTGTGCGCATCGACGGTGTAGATATGGAACAGGTCGTGCTGCATCTGGCCGATCACCTCGCCGAACTCGGGCAGGTAGCGGCCGAGCACGCCGTAGCGGCGCATGCGCGTGAGCTGCGAAACCAGCGTGTACGGCGCCTTCAGCAGCTCGATGAACAGCTTCGTGTTCCGCGGGTCGTGGCGGAACTCGTCGTCGATCAGGTGCAGGTTGTCGCGGATCGCCCGGATCGTCTCGGCGCGCACGCCGGAGATGTCGGTGCGGTTCGCCATGATCACGAAGATCTCGATCAGCGCGCTCGGACACTCGCGGAACACGTCCGGCGAGACCGCCTCGATGTAGCTGTTGCGGATGCGGAAGCGTTCGTTGATCGGCTGGATGCGCGGCTTCTCGCGCGCGCGCAGGATCGACTCGTCGAAGTGCTGCAGCAGGATGTCGTTGACCTCGCGCAGCTCGAGGATGTGCCGGTAGTAGTGGTGCATGAAGCGCTCGACGCCGAGCTTCGCGCTGGTGTCGGCGAAACCGAGCCGCTGCGACAGCGCGCGCTGGTACTCGAACTGCAGGTGATCTTCCTTGCGGCCCGCGAGCAGGTGCAGCCCGAAGCGTACCCACCACAGGAACCGCCGCCCGTCCTCCAGCCAGATCCGCTCCTGGCGCGTCAGCATGCCGAGCTTCTCGAGATCGCCGAGGTCGGTGGTGTGGAACTTGCGCTCCATCACCCAGAGCACCGTCTGCAGATCGCGCAGCCCGCCCGGCGAGGTCTTCACGTTCGGCTCGAGCCCGTACTCGACGTTGTCGTACTGGCGGTGGCGGCGCTCCTGCTCGTCGCGCTTGGCGATGAAGAACGCCTCCGCCGGCCAGAGCCGCGAGGACGACAGCGCCTTGTGCAGGTCCGCGGCGAGCTCCGGCGAACCGACGAGCTTGCGCCGTTCGAACAGCGCGGTCGCGACGGTGATGTCCCGAGCCGCTTCGCGACGGCACTCGCGCGGCGTGCGCACGCTGTGGCCGAGCGTCTGGTTCAGGTCGATCAGGTCGTGCAGGAAATCGCTGATCACGCGCTGCAGGCGATGCGGCCGCCGCGCGACGATCAAGAGGTCGATGTCGGAGTGGGGGAACAGCTCGCCGCGGCCGTAGCCGCCCACGGCGAACACCGCGAGATCGCGCCGCGCCTCCGGCGGAACGCGTGCCTCCCAGATCGTGCGGATCAGCTCGTCGAAGAACGCCGCGCGCTCGGCCACCAGCCGGTCCACGTCGTCGTTGCGCCAGTAGCGCTCGGCGAGCTCGGCGTCCTTGTCGGCGATGCGCTGGCGCAGCTCGTTCACCAGCGCTCGGGGTCCGTTCCCGAAGTGCCGGATCGGGGCTTCGCGCTCTGCGCCTGGTGCGCTCATCGGCTCGTCTGCCGGCGGCCGGACGCCCCGGCGGTTACGGCAGCGCCTCCTCGCGGCGCCGGGTGAGCACTTCGGCGCCGCTGCCGGTCACGAGCACCGTGTGCTCCCACTGCGCCGAGAGCTTCCGGTCCTTGGTCACCACGGTCCACTGATCCGGCAGGATCTTCACGTGGCGCTTGCCCGCATTGATCATCGGTTCGATGGTGAAGGTCATGCCTTCTTCCAGCACCAGGCCGGTGCCCGGGCGGCCGTAGTGCAGCACCTGGGGCTCGTCGTGGAAGGTACGGCCGATGCCGTGGCCGCAGAACTCCCGGACCACCGAAAAGTCGTGCGCCTCGGCATGGCTCTGGATCGCGTGGCCGATGTCGCCGAGCCGGGCGCCCGCGCGCACCGCCGCGATGCCGCGATAGAGGCATTCCTGGGTGACCCGGATCAGCCGCTCCGCCAGCACGCTCGGCTTGCCGACGACAAACATCTTGCTGGTGTCGCCGTGGTAGCCGTCGCAGATCACCGTCACGTCGATGTTCAGGATGTCGCCGTCCTTCAGCACCTTCTTGTCCGACGGGATGCCGTGGCAGACGACGTGATTGACCGACGTGCAGATCGACCGCGGGAACGGCGGTGCGACGCCGTTGGTGTAGTTCAGCGGCGCCGGCACGCAGTTCAGCTCGTCGACGATGTAGGCGTGACAGATCTCGTCGAGCCGCCCGGTGGTCACCCCCGGCACGACGTACTCCTCGATCATCTCGAGGACGCTCGCGGCCAGTCGGCCGGCCGTGCGCATCTTCTCGATCTCGGCTTCGGACTGAACTCGTGCAACCATCGGAAGGGGACCGTCGGGGGCCGGAGCGGGGCGTGTTCCAGCGCTGAGCCGGATATGGTATAAAGCGCGCCGCTCCGGGGCAACGCGACCGCGCGCTCCGGGGCGTAAGTCTCGAACCAAACCGAACCAACACTCACGTCATCCGGCACGTGCTTCCGGGTGCCGGGCCCGCCGCATCGGTCCGCCGACGCGCCGCCCGGTTGAAGCATGGGGATGGCGGAGGCGCAACCCGGAGGACAACATGAACATCACCATGCGCGACATGCTCGCCGCCGGCGTGCATTTCGGCCACCAGACCCGCTTCTGGAACCCGAAGATGAGCCCGTACATCTTCGGCGCCCGGAACAAGATCCACATCATCAACCTCGAGAAGACCGTTCCGGCCTTCAACCGCGCGCTCGAGGAGCTGCGCAGGATGGCCGCGTCCGGCAAGAAGATCCTGTTCGTCGGTACCAAGCGGGCCGCCGCGGAGACCATCCGCGAGCAGGCCTCGCGGGTGGGCATGCCGTACGTCGACCAGCGCTGGCTCGGCGGCATGCTGACCAACTACAAGACCATCCGCCAGTCGATCAAGCGCCTGCAGGAGCTCGAGACGCAGCGCACCGACGGCACCTTCGAGCTGCTGACCAAGCGCGAGGCGCTGTCCAAGCAGCGCATGCTCGACAAGCTCGAGCGCAGCCTCGGCGGCATCAAGAACATGGGCGGTCTGCCCGACGCGCTGTTCGTGGTCGACGTGATGCACGAGCACATCGCCGTCGAGGAGGCCAACAAGCTGGGCATCCCGGTGTTCGGCATCGTCGATACGAACAGCGATCCGGACGGTGTCGATTTCGTGATCCCGGGCAACGACGATGCGATCCGGGCGATCCGGCTGTACGTGACCGCGGCGGCCGACGCGATCCAGGAAGGCCTGGATCAGGCGGCCGGCCACGTCAGCGAGGACGAGTTCGTCGAGATCAGCGACGAGCCGCGCGAGGCGCAGCGTCAGACGGAGGAGTGAACATGGCCATCACGGCAGCAATGGTGAAGGAGCTCCGGGAGCGCACCGGGCTCGGCATGATGGACTGCAAGAAGGCGCTGGAAGAGGCGTCCGGCGACATGGAGCTGGCCATCGAGGAGCTGCGCAAGAAGAGTGCGCTCAAGGCGGCGAAGAAGGCCGGCCGCACCACGGCCGACGGGCTGCTGGGCCTCGCGGTCGCCGACGACGCGAAGAAGGCGGCGCTCGTGGAAGTGAACATCGAGACCGACTTCGCGGCCAAGAACGAGAAGTTCATCGCGTTCGTCGAGCAGGTGCTCGCCGCCGTCTACGACAGCGGCGAGACCGACGTCGGGAAGCTGCAGGGCGGCGAGATCGGCCGGCGGCGGGAAGAGCTCGTGCAGGAGATCGGCGAGAACATCAGCGTGCGCCGCGCGGTGTTCTTCGAGACCGCCGACGGCCGCATCGCGTCGTACCTGCACGGCGACCGCCGCAAAGGCGCGCTGGTGGAGCTCTCCGGCGGTGACGCCGAGCTCGGCCGTGACGTGGCCATGCACGTCACCGCGATCAATCCGATGGTGGTGACGTCCGATCAGGTTCCGCAGGAGGTGCTCGCCAAGGAGCGGGAAATTTACACCTCCCAGGCGGCCGAAAGCGGCAAGCCGGCGAACATCGTCGAGAAGATGGTGGAGGGCCGGGTGCGCAAGTTCCTCGAGGAGGTGAGCCTGGTCGACCAGCCGTTCGTGAAGGACTCGGCCGTCAAGGTCGGCAAGCTGCTGAAGGACGCCGGCGTCGAGTGCCGCCGCTTCGTGCGTTTCGAGGTGGGTGAGGGCATCGAGGTGGAGCAGACCGACTTCGCGGCCGAGGTGGCCGCGCAGGTCAAAGGGAGCTCGTCCTGAGCGCCCCGGCACGGCCCGACCCGCCGATGCAGCGGATCCTGCTGAAGCTGAGCGGTGAAGCCCTCGCCGGCGGCGAGGGCTTCGGCATCGACCCGGCGGTGGTGGCACGGCTGTGCCGGGACATCGCCGCCGCCCGCGACTTCGGCACCGAGGTGGCGCTGGTGCTCGGCGGCGGGAATCTGTTCCGGGGCGCCGCGCTCCAGGCCGCGGGGCTCGGCCGGGTCACCGGCGATCAGATGGGCATGCTGGCGACCGTGATGAACGGGCTCGCGTTCCGCGATCTGCTGCGCCAGGCCGGCGTGCCGTCGATCCTGTACTCGGCCATCGAGCTGCCGGGCGTCGCCGAGCGCTTCCATCGCGATCACGCCGTGGAGGCGCTCACGCGAAAGGAGGTGGCGATCTTCGTCGCCGGTACCGGCAACCCGTTCTTCACCACCGATACCGCCGCCTGTCTGCGCGGCATCGAAATCGGCGCCGACGCGGTGCTGAAGGGCACCAAGGTCGACGGGGTCTACACCGCCGACCCGATGCTGGATGCGTCGGCGTCGCGGTTCGACGAGCTGACCTACGAAGAGGTGCTGGCCCGCGAGCTTCGCGTGATGGATCTCACCGCCATCTGCCTGTGCCGGGACCACGGCATGCCGCTGGTGGTCTTCGACATGGCCGCCGAGGGCGCGTTGATTCGTCTGGTGAAGGGTGAGAAGGTGGGAACGCGGGTTCGGGCCGACTGAGCGCTGAGGGAGAGGAGGCTGTCATGATCAACGAGATTCAAGCCGACGCCGATCAACGCATGGGCAAGTCCATCGAAGCCCTGCACGCCGCCTTCGGGCGTATTCGCACGGGTCGCGCCAATCCGTCGCTGCTGGCGGGCATCGAAGTGCCGTACTACGGCACGCCCACGCCGCTGAACCAGGTTGCGTCGATCAGCGTGGAGGACGCGCGCACGCTGGTGATCTCACCCTGGGAGAAGAAGCTGATCCCGGAGATCGAGAAAGCCATCCTGAAGAGCGATCTCGGCATCACGCCCAACGCCAGCTCGGACGTGATCCGCGTGCCGTTGCCGGCGCTGACCGAAGAGAACCGCCGCGACCTCGCGAAGCAGGCCCGCCACGAGGCCGAGAACGCCCGGGTCGCGATCCGCAACATCCGCCGGGACGCGATCCACCACATCCGCGAGCTGGTGAAGGAGAAAGAGGTCGCGGAGGACGATGCGCACCGGGCAGAAGAAGCGATACAGAAGCTCACCGACAAGCGCATCGCCGAGGTCGACAAGCTGCTGGGGTCGAAGGAAGCCGACCTGATGGCGATTTGACGCTACACTCGATGGCGGGATCGCCAGGGGCCTCGGGCGGGAATTCGACGGGAAGGTATGGCGGAAGTACGAGCAACGCTGAACAAGGATTCGGAGCACCGCTCCGCCGCGCCGGACCGCGACGACGGCCTGCCCCGGCACGTCGCGATCATCATGGACGGCAATCACCGCTGGGCGAAGCGCCGCCGCCTGCCCGGAGCCGCGGGTCATCGCGCCGGGGCGAAGAACGTGCGCCCCGTGGCCGAGGCCTGCGCCGACTGCGGCATCGAGATCCTCACGCTGTTCGCGTTCAGCACCGAGAACTGGCAACGGCCGAGCCGCGAGGTCAATCTGCTGATGGACCTCATGCGGAACATGCTCGACAACGACGTCGACGAGTTCAATGCGCGGGGCGTGCGCCTCCGGATCATCGGTGATCGCAGCCGCTTCGCGCCGGACCTGCAGATGCGCATGAACCGGGCGGAGGCGCTGACCCGGGACAACGAGCGCATGACGCTGAACATCGCCGCGAACTTCGGCGGCCGCTGGGACATCGCCCGGGCCGCGCGGCAACTCGCGCAGGACGTCGCGGCCGGCAGGCTCCACCCCGACGAGGTGGACGAAACCCGCTTCGGCCGCTACCTGTCGCTCGGTGATCTGCCGCCGCCGGATCTGTGCATCCGCACCGGCGGGGAAGCGCGCATCAGCAATTTCCTGCTGTGGGACTTCGCGTACACCGAGTTGTACTTCACCGAAAGCTTCTGGCCCGCCTTCACCGGCGACGACCTGGCGGCGGCGATGGCCTGGTATCGGGAGCGGCAGCGCCGTTTCGGGCGACGCCAGTAGACGCCCGCTTGCTGCGCACCCGGGTCATCACGTCGCTCATCTTCGCTCCGCTGGTCATTTCGGCCATCTATCTGTTGCCGTTGTCCGGCTACGCCGTGTTCTTCTGGCTCATCGGGGCCGCGGGCGCCTACGAGTGGGCGGGCCTCTCCGGGATGAGCGGCGCCGCGAGCCGGATCGCGTACGTCGGCGTGGTGGCGGTGCTGGCGCTGGTGACGTGGCAGTTCCCGGAGCGCTGGTCGCTGGTACTGTGGCTCGGCGTCGCGTTCTGGGCGCTCGCCGCGGTCGCGGTGATCGCCTATCCGACGGGCGGCCACTGGGCGGTGCACCCGGCGTTCGCGATCCCGGCCGGCGTGGTGGTGGCGTGGGCCGCGTGGATGGCGCTGGTGGTGATCCGTGACCGGGGCGGCCCGAGCTGGGTGTTGTGGCTGCTGTTTCTGGTGTGGAGCGCCGACATCGGCGCCTATTTCGTCGGCCGCCGCTTCGGCCGGCGCAAGCTCGCGCCGCTGGTCAGCCCGGGCAAGACCTGGGAGGGGCTGTTCGGCGGCATCGCGGTGAGCCTGGTGATCGCGCTCCTGATGCTCGCGCCGATGGGCGCGCTCGCGGCCTGGTGGGCACCGGTGATCGTGCTGCTGGTGGTGGTCTCGGTGTTCGGCGACCTGTTCGAGAGCGTGCTGAAGCGCAAGCGCGGGGTGAAGGACTCGGGGGCGCTGCTGCCGGGGCACGGGGGGATGCTCGACCGCATCGACTCGGTGGTGGCGGCGCTGCCGGTCTTCGCTCTCGTGTTGTCCGCTGCCGTTTCCGGTGGAGCTGTCTCCTGACGGCGAACTCGCTGGGGTGAAGCCCCCCTTGGAGAGGGTGTGTCGGCGGCGGCCGGGAACGGGCTCGGCTGACCACGCTCGGCCGCTCGGGCGAGCGAAGCTCGCCTCAGCGAACGTTCGGTTCGCCCGCGGTCTCCCTCACTCCGCAAATGCCTCGCGAACAGCGCGAACCCGCCCCACGGCCGCGCCGCCTCTCGAGCGGCTGTGGGCCGTTGCGAACCCGGCGGTGGATTCGCTACAACCGGGGGACGACCGGGCGGGATCGATCGTTTATCATCCGCGCCTTCGCGTACGAGCGGCCGGAACCCAACGCGTGAACCCAGGGTCTGATCTACGTGCTTGACGTACTGCTCTATCCGCTGGCGCTGATCGTCACCCTGGGCGTACTGGTGACGTTCCACGAGGCCGGGCATTTCCTGGTGGCGAGGCTGTCCGGGGTGCGGGTATTGCGGTTCTCGGTGGGCTTCGGCAAGCCGATCTGGTCCCGCTTCGACCGCCGCGGCACCGAGTATGCGGTGGCCGCGATTCCGCTCGGCGGCTACGTGCGGATGCTGGACGAGCGCGAGCCGGGAGCGGTGCCGTTCGAGCGCCGCCCCGGGGACGTGTCCTACAACGAACTGTCCGTCGGCTGGCGGGTCGCGATCGCGGCGGCGGGGCCGGCGGCCAATTTCGTGCTCGCGGTGCTGGTGTACTGGGGGCTGTTCGTGGTCGGCAGCGTCACCCCGGCGCCGATGCTCGGCGAGCCGCCGGAAGGCTCGCCGGCGGCGCAGGCCGGGCTGACCCCCGGCGACGAGATCGTCGCGATCGACGGCACGCGCACGCGAAGCTGGCAGGAAGTGAACATGGCGCTGGCCGCGCGGCTCGGCGACAGCGGCGAGATCCGCCTGACGACCCGTCAGCCGGGGACCGAGCCGGTGCGCGACGTGGGCCTCACCGTGCAGAGCTGGCACCGCGGCGAAGACGAGCCCGATCTGCTCGGCTCGCTCGGTCTGGTGCCGGCGTTGCCGCCGCTGGTCGGCGAGGTGCTGCCGGGCGGTCCGGCCGCGCAGGCGGGACTGCAGCGTTTCGATCGGATCGTCGCCGTCGACGGTGAGCCGGTGGCGAGCTGGCTCGATTGGGTGGAGGTCGTTCAGCAGGCGCCCGAACGGCCGCTCGACGTCGAGATCTCGCGCGACGGCCGGCGGCTGAACCTGACGCTGCGGCCGGAGCCGCAGTCGGGCGCCGGCGGGACGATCGGCTACGTGGGCGTCGCCCCCTACACCAACGAGATCCGCTACGGGCCGTTCGAGGCGGTGCCGCGGGGCCTCGCGGAGACCTGGGACAAGACCGCGCTGACCCTCGGGCTGCTCGGCAAGATGGTCACCGGCGACGTGTCGATGAAGAACCTGTCCGGCCCGATCACCATCGCCAAGGTGGCCGGTGATTCGGCGCGTTCGGGTTACCGCTTCTACTTCAGCGTGCTGGCGCTGCTGTCGATCTCGCTCGGAGTGCTGAACCTGCTGCCGATCCCCATTCTGGACGGCGGCCACATCCTGTTCTGCGCGGCGGAGGCCGCGACCGGGCGGCCGGTGTCCGAGCGGGCTCAGGCGGTGGGCACCCAGATCGGCCTGTTCCTGGTGGCCGGGCTGATGATGCTGGCACTCTACAACGACATTTCGCGACTGTTCTGAGCCGGTGCGGTCTTGCGCGAGTCGATAGGGCACGGCGCCGCCGAGCGAGACGAGGGGAGGATATGAGGCGATCTCTGGGCCTGGCCTGGGGCCTGCTGTTGCTGGCGGGGTCGGCGTTGGCGGATACCTTCACGATTTCCGACATCCGGCTGCAGGGGCTGCAGCGGGTCAGCGCCGGCACCGTGTTCAACCTGCTGCCGGTGAACGTCGGCGACACGGTCGACGAGGTCGCGATCCGCGACCTGATCCGGATCCTGTTCGACTCCGGCTACTTCGACGACATCCGCATGGCCCGCGACGACGACGTGCTGGTGATCACGCTGGACGAGCGTCCGGCGATCGAGAGCATCGAGATCGAGGGCAACAAGGCGATCAAGACCGAGGCGCTGTTGGAGGGCCTCGGTCAGCAGGGGCTCCGGGAGGGCGAGATCTTCAAGCAGGCGACGCTGGAGCGCGTCGGCATCGAGCTCGAGCGCCAGTACGTCGCGCAGGGCCGGTACGGGGCCAGCATCCGCACCGAGGTGGAAGAGCTGCCGCGCAACCGGGTGAACATCAAGATCGACATCGAGGAAGGCAAGACCTCCGGCATCCGGCACATCAACGTCGTCGGCGCCGAGGTGTTCCCCCAGGACGAGCTGCTCGAACAGCTCGAGCTGCAGCATCCGAGCCTGTTCTCGTTCTACCGCAACGACGACAAGTACTCGCGCGAGAAGCTGGCGGGTGACCTCGAGAAGCTCGAGTCCTACTACAAGGACCGCGGCTACGTCGAGTTCGAGATCGAATCCACCCAGGTGAGCATCACGCCCGACCGCCGCCAGGTGTACATCACGATGAACGTCGAAGAAGGCGACAAGTTCACCGTGAACGACGTGAATCTGGTCGGGGAGCTGAACGACATCCGGCCGGAGGACCTGCGCCGCCTGTTCGTCGTGCGGCCGGGACAGGTGTTCTCGCAGGCGCTGGTCACCGCGACGGAAGAGCGGATCACCCAGGCGCTCGGCAATTCCGGCTACACGTTCGCGACCGCGAGCGGCGTGCCGAAGATCAACGACGACGGCACCGTCGACATCGAGTTCTTCGTCGACGCCGGCAAACGCGCGTACGTGCGCCGCATCACGTTCGCGGGCAACACGGTGACCCAGGACGAGGTGCTGCGCCGCGAGATGCGCCAGATGGAAGGCGGCTGGGCGTCGACCGCGCAGATCGATCTGTCGAAGGTGCGCCTGGAGCGGCTCGGCTACTTCTCCAGCGTCAACGTCGAGACGCCGGAGGTGCCCGGCACCGACGACCAGATCGACGTGGAGTTCACCGTCGAGGAGCAGCCGTCGTCCAGCATCTCGGCGACACTCGGTTACTCCCAGGGCTGGGGGCTGATCCTCGGCGCCAACTACCAGGCGAACAACGTGCTCGGCACCGGCAACAGCCTGGGCGTCGGTCTGTCCTACTCGCGCTTCCAGCGCTCGGCCAGCTTCAACTATTTCAACCCGTACTACACGCTCGACGGCATCAGCCGCGGCTTCAACCTGTACTTCCGCGAGTCGAACTACGACGAGGCGAACATCGCCCGCTTCACCACCAACTCGTACGGCGCCGGCATCAACTTCGGCTTTCCGATCGGCGAGACGCGGCGGATCAACTTCGGCGGCACGGTCGAGTACACCCAGATCAAGGAGGGCGCGTTTCCGGCGCAGGAGATCTCGGAGTTCATCGACAAGAACGGCGACGACGCGCTGAACTACAAGCTGAACCTGTCCTGGAGCAGCTCCACGCTGAACCGCGGACTGTTCCCGACCCGGGGCCGCTCGCAGCGCCTGGGTCTCGAACTGGCGGTGCCGGGCAGCGACCTCGAGTTCTACAAGATCACCTACAACGGGCAGATCTACTTCCCGCTGTTCTCCGGCTGGACGCTGCGGATGCGCACCGATCTCGGCTACGGTGCCGGCTACGCCGGAACCGAGGCACTGCCGTTCTACGAGCACTTCTTCTCCGGCGGCTTCGGCTCGGTACGCGGGTTCGAGACCAACACGCTCGGCCCCCGCAGCACCGATCCGGAAGTGGACCTGAACGGAGACGGCATTCCGGATCCGATCTTCAGCCGCGACCCGCCGCCGTTCGGCGGCAACCTGCTGACGGAGGCGAGCATCGAGCTGATCTTCCCGCTGCCGTTCGTCGAGAACACCACGCAGTTCCGGCCGGTGCTGTTCTTCGACGCCGGCAACGTGTTCAACACCAACTGCCCCGAGGTCAGCGAGATCTGCTCGGATTTCGATGCCGGGGAGATTCGCTACTCCGCCGGCCTGTCGGTCACCTGGCTCACCGGCCTCGGCCCGATGACGTTCGGCATCGCGAAGCCGTTCAACAAGGGCGAGTTCGATGAGACGGAGTCTTTTCAGTTTGAGTTGGGCCGGACCTTCTGAGTTAGAATCCCCGCGCTCGATAAGACGGGAGTCCGCCGGCGACGTACCGGCGGTATGGGAAAATCGGGGGGTCCGGCGTGGGCATTCGTGTGGTGGTGTCCCGTTGGCAATCGCGTGACAGCGTTACTCCGAGACAACGCACAGCGAAGGAGTGAATCGTGATCAGGAAGTATTCGACCGGGTCGTTGCTGGCGCTGCTGCTGGTCGCAGGCGGCGCAGCGGCGGCGGAGCTGAAGATCGGCGTCCTCGACCTGCAGCAGGCCATCATGGCGAGCGAGGAAGCGCAGCAGTTCATGCAGGCCGCGCAGTCCGAGCTGAAGCCCGATCAGGACGAGGTGAACGCGCTGCAGGACGAGATCCGTCGGCTGCAGGAAGCGCTCCAGAAGGACGCCGAGGTGATGAGCCCGGCCGAGCAGCGTCGCCGCCAGAAGGAGCTCGAGGACAAGCAGATCGACTACCGGTACAGAGTGAACCGGTTGCAGAAGGAAATCCAGGATCGTCAGCAGGAACTGATGAACCAGATGGGGCCGAAACTGGAAGCCGCGATCAAGGATCTGGTCGAATCCGAGGATTACGATCTGATTCTGCAGCGGGCCGACCTCATCTACGCGAAGGCCGAGCACAGCATCACCGAGCAGGTCACGGAGAAGCTCAACGAAAAACGCGACGCGTCGCGTTGAGGGCACGACCGGACATGGATTCGTCCGGCTTCACGCTGGGAGAGCTCGCCGACGCGCTGGGGGCTCGGCTGGTCCGTGGTGACCCGGCGCTGCGCATCACCGGGATCGGCAGCCTGGAGCACGCCGAGCCCGGGGAGATCTCGCATCTGTCGAGCCCCGCGTACCGGCCGCTCCTCGCCCGTTGCCGCGCTTCGGCGCTGATCCTGGCCGAGCCGGATCTGGCGCTGTGGCCGGGCGCGGCGCTGGTGACCGACAACCCGTATCTTGCGTTCGCGCGCGTGTCGCAGCGCTTCGCGCGGCTGCCGGAGCTGGCGGAAGGCATCCACCCGAGCGCCAGCGTGGACCCGACCGCGCGGGTCAGCCCGACCGCCCGCGTGGGGCCGCATGTCGTCATCGGCGCCGGCACCGAGGTGGCGGACGAGGCGCGGCTCTACGCCAACGCGGTGGTGGGGGAGAACTGCCGGATCGGTACCGGCAGCGTGCTGATGCCGAACGTGGTGCTCTACGCGGACGTCAAGCTCGGCGCGCGCTGCGTGGTGCACAGCGGAGCGGTGATCGGCGCCGACGGCTTCGGCTTCACGCCGGCGGAGGACGGTCATCTCGAGGCGATCGCGCAGCTCGGCGGCGTCACCATCGGCGACGACGTCAGCATCGGGGCCTGCACCAGCATCGATCGCGGCGCGCTGGACGACACCGTCATCGAGGACGGCGTGAAGATCGACAATCAGGTACAGATCGGGCACAACTGCCGGATCGGCGCGCACAGCGTGATCTGCGGCTGCGTCGGCATCGTCGGCAGCACGCGCATCGGCCGCCACTGCGTGCTCGCCGGCGGCGTCGGCATCGGCGGCGACCGGCCGATCGAGCTTGCCGATCGTGTGGTGGTGAGCGGCATGACCCACGTCTCCGCTTCCATCACCCAGCCTGGCATTTACTCGGGCGGGGTGCTACACAGCCCCAGTCTGCAGTGGAAGCGCAACGCGCTGCGCTTCGGCCGCCTGGACGAGCTCGGCCGCCGCGTCGCTGCGCTCGAGCGCCGGCTGCGAGAGCGCGAATGAATCGAGCCGCCGGCGAGGGGCTCACGACAAGAGCGAACATGAAGAACATAACGGAGCTATTCGAGTATCTGCCCCACCGTTACCCGTTCCTGCTCGTGGATCGGGTGCTGGAGCTGTTACCGGGGGAGATGATCCGCGGCTACAAGAACGTCACGATCAACGAGCCGTTCTTCAACGGCCACTTTCCGGGCCATCCGATCATGCCCGGCGTGCTGATCGTCGAGGCGATGGCGCAGCTCTCGGGCGTGCTCGCGTTCGAGACCAAGGGCCGGCGCCCGTCCGACGGCTTCACGTATTACCTCGCGGGTACCGACCGTACCCGCTTCCGCCGCCCGGTGGTGCCCGGCGACCGCCTGACGATGGAGAGCCGCATCCTCGCGGACCGTCGCGGCGTGATGAAGTTCGACTGCAAGGCGTTCGTCGACGACGAGCTCGTCTGCGAGTCGG
The DNA here is from genome assembly GCA_036381275.1 of Pseudomonadales bacterium. Taxonomy (GTDB): domain Bacteria; phylum Pseudomonadota; class Gammaproteobacteria; order Pseudomonadales; family Azotimanducaceae; genus UBA7803. The sequence continues at coordinate 17,055 of DASVDC010000123.1, forward strand.
AGATCACCTGCATGGAGCGCGAGCTTTGATGCCGGGAATCGCATCGGGACCCGGACACACCGCGGCTCGCGCCACCCGGCGGTGATCGACCCGCGCGCGATCATCGATCCGTCCGCACGGCTCGGCGCCAACGTGTCCGTCGGGCCGTGGACGGTGATCGGTGCCAACGTCGAGATCGGCGACGACTGCGTGATCGGCCCGCACGTGGTGCTGAAGGGGCCGACCCGGATGGGGCGCGGCAACCGGATCTTCCAGTTCGCGTCGATCGGCGAGGACACGCCCGACATCAGCTATCGCGGCGAGCCCACCACGCTCGAGATCGGCGACGGCAACGTGTTCCGGGAAGGCGTCACCGTGCACCGCGGCACGATCAAGGATCAGGGGCGCACGGTGATCGGCAACCATTGCCTGCTGATGCCGTACGTGCACGTGGCCCACGACTGCGTGCTCGGCGATCACGTGATCCTCGCGAACTACGCGGCGGTGTCCGGCCACGTGCGGGTCGGCGACTACGCGAACTTCGGCGGCTACGCGGGCGTCGCCCAGTACCGCACGGTGGGCGCGCACACGCACCTCGCGGCGATGAGCCTGGTGATCAAGGACGTGCCGGACTTCGTGACCGTCGCCGGCAACCCGGCGGCGGCCGCCGGGCCGAACGTGGAGGGGCTGAAGCGCCGCGGGTTCAGCGCCGAGACCATCCGGCACATCCGCCACGCGTATCGGGTGATGTTCCGCAGCGGGCTGACCGCCGAGCAGGCGTGCGAGCGGCTCGATCCGCTGGCGGCGGAGGTTCCCGAGGTCGCCGCGTTCGTCGCCGGCGTTCGCGCCTCGCGCTGGGGGATCGTGCGGCCGCGCAGCCGTGGCGGCGACGGCGACTGAGCCGGCGGCGGCCGCTGCGGCTGCCCGCGACCGGCGAGCCCCGGGATCGTGAAGCCGCTGCGCATCGGCATGCTCGCCGGCGAGGCCTCCGGCGACAACCTCGGCCGCGGCCTGATCGCGGCGCTGAAGCGCCGGTATCCGGATGCGCGTTTCGTCGGGGTCGGCGGGCCCGGGATGATCGCCGAGGGGCTCGAGAGCCTGGTACCGATGGACCGGCTCGCGGTGAACGGCTTCGTCGATCCGGCGCGGCGGCTGCCGGAGCTGCTCGGCATCCTGCACCGGCTCCTCGACCGCTACCGGGCCGAGCCGCCCGACCTCTTCGTCGGCGTCGACTTCAACGTGTTCAACCTGCTGCTCGAGCGGCGCCTGAAGCGGCGTGGCGTGCCGACCGTGCACTACGTGAGCCCGTCGGTGTACGCCTGGCGCCGCGGTCGGGTCCGCCGCGTCGCGCGCGCCGCCGACGTGCTCCTCACGCTGTTCCCGTTCGAGCCGGCGTTCTACGAGGGCACACCGGTGCGCGCCGTGTACGTCGGCCATCCCCTCGCGGATGCGATCGATCCGGACGCCGGCAGCGACGCGGCGCGCCGCGGCGCCCGCGAGGCCCTCGGGCTGCCGGTCGGGGGCACCCTCGTCGCGTTGCTGCCCGGCAGCCGGCTCTCGGAGATCCGTCTGCTCGGCCGCACGTTCCTCGAAGCCGCGCGCCGGATCGCCGGCGCGCGGCCCGGTACGCGCTTCGTGGTGCCGTGCGTGCGTCCGGCGATCCGTGCGTGGTTCGACGGAGCGCGCGCCGAGTTCGCGGACCTCGACCTCACCGCGTACGACGGCAACGCGCGCCTCGCGCTCACCGCCTGCGACGGCGCGCTGGTGAAGTCCGGCACCAGCACGTTGGAAGCGATGCTGCTGCGCCGGCCGATGGTGGTGAGCTACCGGCTCGGACCGATCAGCTACCGGATCGTGCGGCGGCTGCTGCGCACGCCGTACGTCGCGCTGCCGAACATTCTCGCCGGGCGCGAGCTGGTGCCGGAGCTCTTGCAGGATCGGGCGACGCCGCACGCGCTCGCCGAAGAGATGCTCGCGGCGCTGGACAAAGCGCAGGCCGACCCCGAATATTTCCGCGAGCTCGAGCGGCTGCACCGGGTGCTGCGGCGCGACGCCGACACCCGTGCGGCGGAAGCGGTGAGCGAGCTGCTCGAGACACGCCGCTCGAGGTGATTGGCCGCGCCGCCGCTGCCGGCGGCCGTGATGCGAGGGGGACCGCTGCGCCATCCATGAGGTTGTTCGAAGACTGTCCGTTGCCGAGGCTCACCGCCGGTGTCGACGAAGTGGGCCGCGGCCCGCTCGCCGGACCCGTGGTGGCCGCCGCCGTGATCCTGAACCCCGACGACCCGATCGACGGTCTGAAAGATTCCAAGCAGCTGTTGCCGGCGCGTCGTGAGGAGCTCGCGGAGCAGATCCGCGCGCGGGCGCTCGCCTGGGCGCTCGGCCGCGCCGAGGTGGACGAGATCGACCGGCTGAACATCCTGCGCGCGAGTCATCTCGCGATGCAGCGCGCGGTGGCGGCGCTCGCGGTGCCCGCGCGGCTGGTGTTCGTCGACGGTCATCTGGTGCCGCCGCTTTCGGTGCCGGCGGTCGCGCTGGTCGGCGGCGACAACCTGATGCCGGCGATCAGCGCGGCGTCGATTCTCGCGAAGGTGGCGCGGGATGCGGAGATGGTGGCGCTCGCGAACGACTACCCGGGTTACGGGCTCGAGAGCCACAAGGGTTACGCCACCGCGAGCCATCTGGAAGCGCTCGCGCGGCTCGGACCTTCGCCGCTGCATCGCCGGTCGTTCGCGCCGGTGCGCGACCCGGACGCGGCTGCGGCCGTCAGCGGGACGCTGTTCTGATGTCGGCCGTCCCCGCGGTCGCGCCCGCACCGGAGCCCGGCTTCGTGCACCTGCGGCTGCACAGCGAGTATTCGCTCGCGGACAGCATCATCAAGGTGAAGGCGCTGATCGCGCGCGCGGTGGAGCTCGGCATGCCGGCGCTCGCGCTGACCGATCGCGCGAATCTGTTCGCGCTGGTGAAGTTCTATCAGGGCTGCCTCGCGGCCGGGATCAAGCCGATCGTCGGCGCGGATCTGATCGTCGCCGACGAGCCGGCGTCGCCGAACGAGGCGGTGGAGACGTTCCGGGTCACGGTGCTGGCGGTCGACCAGACCGGCTTTCGCAACCTGATCGCGCTGGTCTCCCGCGCGTACCTCGGCGAGCCCGGTGCGCGCGTGGAACGCGGCGCGGTGACCCGCGCGCAACTGCTCGAGGCGAGCGCCGGGTTGCTGCTGCTCTCCGGCGGCCGTGACGGCGACGTCGGCCAGGCGCTCCTGAAGGGTGACGCGGCCGGCGCCGAGCGCCTCGCCCGCGCCTGGGCGGCGGCGTTTCCCGGCCGCTACTACCTCGAGCTCACGCGCACCGGCCGGGCCGGGGAGGAAAGCTGTATCGCGCTGTCGGTGCCGCTCGCCGCGCGGCTCGGCCTGCCGGTGGTCGCGACCAACGACGTCTGCTTCCTGCGCGAGGACGACTTCGAGGCGCACGAGACCCGGGTCTGCATCCACGACGGCCGCACGCTCGACGACCCGCGCCGCGAGCGCCGCTACAGCCCGCAGCAGTACCTGCGCAGCGAAGCCGAGATGGCCGAGGTGTTCCGCGATCTGCCCGAGGCGCTCGCGAACACCGTGGAGGTGGCGCGGCGCTGCAACGTCGAGCTCTCGCTCGGGCGCTACTACCTGCCGAACTACCCGGTGCCGGAGGGCGTGACGCTCGAGGGCTACCTGGCCGAGCGCGCCCGGACCGGCCTCGCCCGGCGCCTCGAGCGCCTCGCGGAGCTCGGCGAGCTGACCCTGCCGGTGGAGCAGTACCGGGAGCGGCTCGAATACGAGCTCGGCGTCATCAACCAGATGGGTTTCGCCGGCTACTTCCTGATCGTGATGGAGTTCATCGGCTGGGCGAAGGAGAACGACATCCCGGTCGGGCCGGGCCGCGGCTCCGGCGGCGGCTCGCTGGTCGCGTACTCGCTCGGTATCACCGACATGGATCCGCTGCGCTACGACCTGCTGTTCGAGCGCTTCCTGAACCCCGAGCGGGTGTCGATGCCCGACTTCGACATCGACTTCTGCATGGAGGGGCGCGATCGGGTGATCGCGCACGTCTCCGAGCGCTACGGTCAGGACGCGGTCAGCCAGATCATCACGTTCGGCACGATGGCGGCGAAGGCCGTGGTGCGCGACGTCGCGCGCGTGCAGGGCAAGCCCTACGGGCTCGCGGACAAGCTCTCGAAGCTGATCCCGTTCGAGGTGGGTATGACCCTCGCGAAGGCGGTGGAGCAGAGCAGCGAGCTCGCCGCGTTCATCGCCGAGAACGAGGACGCCGCCGAGATCATGGAGATGGCGTACAAGCTCGAGGGTATCGTGCGCGGCGTCGGCAAGCACGCGGGCGGCGTGGTGATCGCGCCGTCGGCGCTGACCGACTTCGTGCCGCTGTACGTCGACGAGATGTCCGGGGGGCTCGTCTCGCAGTTCGACAAGGACGACGTCGAGGCGGCGGGGCTCGTGAAGTTCGACTTCCTCGGCCTGAAGACGCTGACGATCATCCATTGGGCGGTGCAGGCGATCAACGCCGCCCGTCCGCCCGACGCGCCGCCGGTACAGATCGACCGCATTCCGCTCGACGATCCGAAGACCTTCGAGCTGCTGCGCCGCGCCGAGACGACGGCGGTGTTCCAGCTCGAATCGCGGGGCATGAAGGACCTGATCCGGCGTCTGCAGCCGGACCGGTTCGACGACATCATCGCGTTGGTCGCCTTGTTCCGTCCGGGGCCGCTGCAATCCGGCGCGGTGGACGACTACATCAACCGCAAGCACGGCCGCGAGAAGGTGAGCTACCCGCACCCGGACATGGCCGAGGTGCTGTCCACCACCTACGGGGTGATGCTCTATCAGGAGCAGGTGATGAAGACGGCGCAGGTGCTCGCCGGCTTCTCGCTCGGTCAGGCGGACCTGTTGCGGCGCGCGATGGGCAAGAAGAAGCCGGAGGAGATGGCCAAGGTCCGCCAGCAGTTCCTGACCGGCGCGCGCGAGCACGGGGTCGACGAGCGGCTCGCGAACGAGATCTTCGACCTGATGGAGAAGTTCTCGGGCTATGCGTTCAACAAGTCGCACAGCGCCACCTACGCGCTGGTGTCCTTCCAGACCGCCTGGCTGAAGGCGCACTACCCGGCGGAGTTCATGGCCGCGACGCTGTCGGCGGACATGCAGAACATCGACAAGGTGGTCACGCTGGTGGACGAGGTCCGGCGCATGAAGCTCGGCCTCGAGCCGCCGAGCGTGAACCGCAGCCAGTACCGCTTCACCGGGCGCGACGGTGAAGTGATCTACGGGCTCGGCGCGGTGCGCGGCGTCGGCGAGGGCCCGGTGGCCGCGCTGGTCGCGTCCCGCGAGGCGGAGGGCCCGTTCCGGGATCTCGCGGACTTCTGCCGCCGGGTCGACGCGAAGAAGGCGAACCGCCGCGTGGTGGAGGCGCTGATCCGCGCCGGCGCGATGGACGAGTTCGCCGAGGACGGCGAGAGCCGCGATGCGGTGCGCGCGCGGCTGCTCGCGGAGCTGCCGGATGCGATGCTCGGCGCCGAGCAGGCAGCGCGGGACGACGCGCTCGGCATGATGGATCTGTTCGGCGGCGTGGAGACCGCGGCGCGCGCGTCGCCCGCGCGGGTTCGGGTGACGCCGCTCACCCGGCGCGAACGCCTGGAAGGCGAGAAGGAGACGCTCGGGCTGTACCTGACCGGCCACCCGATCGAGGAGTATCTCGCCGAGATCCGGCAGATCTGCCCCAACGAGATCGCCGAGCTGCGCGCGGATCAGGGCACGCAGCTCGTCGCGGGGCTGGTGGTATCGGCGCGTACGCTGCGCAGCCGCCGGGGCGGCGATCTGTGCTTCCTGGTGCTCGACGACCGCAGCGCCCGCATCGAGGCCTCGATCTTTCCCGACGTCTACGATACC